>CBFHOS010000001.1:0-316622 GCA_965657645.1 Puniceispirillaceae bacterium (SeqCode)
CTCTTAAACTCGCTAGATGTATTTGTGATATTCTTTTTGCATCCAGTTAGATTTTCAGGTGACATTTTCCCGTGAGCATTCTCAGGTGAGCATTTTCCCGTGAGCATTCTCAGGTGAGCATTTTCCCGTGAGCATTCTCAGGTGAGAATGGTGGTCTCTCTGTATAGGAGTAAATAGCGTGACGCAGACAATGGATCTTTTCGATGTGAGCGGCAGGGTTGCATGCATAACCGGTGCTAGTTCCGGCATTGGTCGGCGTGCGGCTATGACGCTTGCCGCGGCCGGTGCCAAAATTGTTGGCGTGGCCCGCAGAGAGGCCGAACTTGATAGTCTTTGTGATGAAATCGGCCCATTGGCCTCGCGCGTTATTGCCGATGTTACCGATCGCGGCGGGCTTGAGCAGCTTGTCAAAGATGTTTCCGCCCCGTTTGGGCCTCCCGACATTCTGCTTCACGCGGCTGGAATCAATCCCCGTCAGGTTGCTGATGACGTCACCACTGATGCGTGGGATCAGACATTGCATTTGAATGTCACGGCGCCGTTTTTTCTGTCACAGGCCTTTGTTCCCAGCATGAAGGCGAAAGGCTGGGGACGGATAGTCACGTTCGCATCACTACAAAGCACACGGGCCTTTCCCGGCGGTATCGCCTATGGCACTAGCAAAGGTGCAATCACCCAATTAACACGCGCGATGGCAGAGGCTTGGTCCCGTTATGGCATCACCTCAAATGCGATTGGCCCGGGGTTTTTCCCCACCGAACTAACAGCCACCGTGTTTGACGATGAAAGTCGCGCCGCGCGTAATGCCGCGCAAACCTGTGTGGGTCGCAATGGCCGCCTTGAAGATATTGATGGTCCGGTTTTGTTTCTGTGTTCCAAGGCATCGGCATTTGTGACCGGACAAGTCTTGATGGTCGATGGGGGATTCACCGCAAAATGAAGGCATTGGTATATCAAGGCGTTAAAACGCTTGCGTTCTTGGATGTACCTGACGTCATTTTGCAAGATGGAGAGCAGCTGATAAAAGTTGAGGCTGTGGGCATTTGTGGGTCTGACATGCATGCTTATTTGGGCCATGACGCACGCCGAATTGCGCCATTGATCCTTGGGCATGAGGCGGCAGGAACCATTATAGGTGGCCCCAAGGACGGCATGCGCGTTACCGTAAATCCCTTGGTCACGTGCGGGACTTGTTCGGCCTGTAACGCGAAACGTGAAAACCTCTGCCCTGACCGCCAGATCATTTCCATGGCCCCGCGTGAAGGTGCCTTTGCGCAATATGTAAAAATGCCCATGACCAATTTGGTTGAGGTGCCACGCAATGTGCCGCTGGCCAAAGCCGCCTTGGCCGAACCTCTTGCTGTTAGTTGGCACGCCGCACGTCTGGCTTTTGAGGCTCTGCACAATAGTATGGACCGTCATGCGCTGGTGATTGGTGGCGGGGCCATCGGCCTTGCCGCGGCGTTGGCATTGCCGGTTATGGGCGCGACCAGCGTCACCATTATTGAACCAAATGTGGCCAGACGAGCGTTCCTGCGTGATCATTGTGGACAAAATGCCGTTGAAACGACGGACGTCACCTACCCTATCGTGATCGATGCCGTTGGCTTTGGTGTCACGCGGGCCAGCGCCTCGGCCGATTTCGTCCAACCGGGCGGCGTCATTGTGCATGTTGGTCTGGGTGACGAGAAACCGGGCTTTGACGTTCGACGGGCGACGTTACAGGAAATCACCTTTATTGGCGTCTATACTTATTCTGCCGAGGATTTTCGCAACACTGCCGCAGCCCTTTTTGACGGGCGTCTTGGCTCTCTTGACTGGATTGAAACCCGCCCTCTTGAGCAAGGTGCCACGGCATTTGCCGACCTTCTTGCCGGCCGGGTTGCGGTGCCAAAAATCATTCTGGACCCATGGACTTGATCACTGATTTGATCCCTGGACTGATTGGCTTCACGCGCCATTCAAGAATGTGGCTGACCGCTGGCTGGGTTAGATCAAGTTTTTCCGCTCTTCATCTGGTCTTCCTTTCGGTGGCGATCGATGCCCGACAATCTTCATATTAATTTTTTTAATTTATAATATAAAATCATATGAATTGTCATAATGGAATGCCTCATCTAGCGTTTTGATAATGGCCTTGTGCCAAAAGCAATAACCACTGGGATATGCGCCCCCACATGGTGTCAAGCAGGGAGACTAGAATGGCAGAAGAATTTGTAATCGCGCCGCATATGCGGCTTCATGAATGGGTGGCCGTTGAAAAAGGTTATTTTGACGATGAGGGGTTGGTCTATACGCTCGAGGACCAGCTAAAATCCGCGACCAACCACGTTCACGATCTTGGCGACAAGGTTGGCGCCTATCAGACATTTGAAAAAGGCCGCACCAGCGATGTTAGTTGCGCCTGTCATTGGACGGTAAATGCGGCGGCGGCGTCTGGCCACGGAAAGCTCTATGGAAAGCTCTATTCGGTATCGCCATGCGGCATCTTTGTGCCCGCTGATTCGGATATAAAAACGCCGGAGGATCTGGCAAATGTGCCTATTTCGGTTGGCTATCAATCAGGCAGTCACTATTCGACAATCCAAGCCCTAGAGCCGTTCTTAAAGTCAGAGGAAATCAATCTGTCCTTTTCTGATGGTCTGCTGTTCCGGCGGATGGAACACATGATTGACGGCAACATTCCTGCTGTCAGCCTGTTCAGCGGTGCCTATTATTTCATGCAACAGCTTGGCTTTAGAAAGATTGTCGATACGACGTTCATGATGGCGGCCATGGTGGGCGAAGAATCCTCGCTAGAAAATGTCGAAAAATATTTCGCCGCGCTGAAACGGGCACAGTCAGATATCGACCTGCGGCCGGAACTCTACACTCATTACTACCGCGAGGAATTCCCCGAGAGATTCAAAGACCAGATTGACCCTCGGTTTTTTGGCCCGGGGGAACGGCTTGTCTTTGAGGCATATTCGAAAGAGGTTTTTGAAGAATCACAAAAATGGATCGACGAGCGCGGTATCTTTGAAAATGGCCTTGGTGAACGCTCATTCGAGCAATCTGTGATTATCTGATTGTGGCGACTGCGGCCTTAAAAACATAGTTTCCGGTCGGTGATTTTTGCGCGTGCGCATGATCAATAGTTATAATTTCGGCTAGCAACAAAAACCAAATTAAAGTCATATAAACGCGAGGGAGACGCGCTATGACTGATGATTTGAACAAGATTGTGTCGAGATATCGCGAAAATGGATTTGTGTCAGGAGTGCCTGCCTTATCCGCGGATCAGGTCAGCACCACACGCGCCTATATAGAGCAACTTGAAATGGATCATGCTGGCGGCGCTGGCGGGCATTCGCTGAACCAGTTTTTCCGCGTTAATGGGCATGTCGTCATCCCCAAGCTTGCCGAGATGGCGCGCAATCCTGAAATTCTGGATGTTGTTGAGGCCTTATTGGGGCCCGATTTGTTGGCGTGGTCGGTCGAGCTTTTCATCAAAGAACCCAAAAGCACGAAAACCGTATCGTGGCATCAGGACATCACCTATTGGGGCATGGGCGAAACCGATGATGAAGTCACGGCGTGGATAGCCCTATCCGATGTAAGTGTCAAAGCTGGGTGTATGCGCTTTATTCCGGGCAGCCATAAATCTGGTCTAGTCACGCACAACGATACATTTTCCGCAGACAATCTTTTATCGAGAGGTCAGGAAATTGCCGATGTTCAGGAAGCGGATTCAGTGCACGGCCCCCTTCGCCCCGGTGAAATGTCACTTCATCATGGGCGCTGCTTTCACGCCTCTGGTATGAATCAATCTTCGGATCGCCGCATTGGCCTTGCGATCAGATATGTCACCCCCGCCGTGCGTGACCATGCGCCGGGGCGCGATTGGGCCATGCCGGTAAGAGGCGAAACCCCGTCTGGCGGCTGGGACTGCATTGCCGGTCCTCGCGGCCTATTCCACCCTAGCGATCTTGCTCTGTATGACCGCATCCTAGCCGGCCAATCCCAAACCCTCGCCGCCGGAGCAGAAGGCAAAACAAGCCTATATGCCGCCGAAACATGATGAAGGATGAAAGAGCCGGTTCCACAAAATTAGCCAACGCCGCGGGACAAAGAATATAGTCGGCTTTTCAGGGTCGATGTGCGACTGTCTCTGCTTGGTTAATTCCTAAAAAAGGTGAGTGTGGATTCTATGAGACTTGTTATTTTTGGCACGGTCCTCTTTGCAATTAGCTTTTTGGTTTACGTCTATCCGGTAAACGTCATTGCGCATTTGTTAATTGGACGCGAGATTTTTGCGCCAGCCTCGCTCATTCCAGCGGCCATCATCGCGGCGGCTGTTTCGGTATATTTTCGAACGCACATCACATCGCCGCTATTAAGCGGGCTTATTTATTACGGGATGGGTATCGGGTTCATCGGGCTCTGGGTGACAATAACGGGATTGCTCGCCGCACGGGCCCTGCCAGAATTCAGCGTCCATATCGGGCAAATTTGCCTCTTTCTAACTGTGGTCTTGAGCCTAAAAGCCATCGTGAATGGGCGCCAAATCCACATTACAAAGATCGATATCCCCTCGGCAAAAATCAAACGCCGCCACGATTTACTATTCATCAGCGACGTGCATCTGGGGTCTAACCCAACGCAACATCTGGCCAAAGTTTGTGACAAAATAGCGGGGCTGGATTTTGATGCTCTATTGATTGGCGGCGATCTATTTGATTCCAGCGCGTTCACCGCCAGCGATCTAGACCCGCTAAAGGCGATCGAAAAACCCATCCTGTTCGTCACCGGAAACCACGAATATTATGTCAAAGATCACCAGCACAAAGTCGCGGATCTTGCCGCCTACAATATTACGGTTTTGGACAACCAGTCGGTGCAATCTGGCGAGCTACACATTGTCGGGATTAGCGATCAGCAATCGCCAAAGCGCCAGAGCGAAATTGCCAAACAACAAGTCAGGCCGGACAGGTTTAATTTGCTGATGGTACACCAACCATCGATCTTTGAGACGGCACCGGATGACACCGATTTGATGCTCTCGGGGCACACTCATAATGGCCAGATATTTCCGTTCGGCTTTCTGGTACGCCTGCAATTCAAGACGGTTTACGGCCTCTATAAACGGCTCAACTCCCGATTATATGTCTCATCTGGATGCGGCACATGGGGCCCAAGAATGCGCCTAGGCACCAAGAACGAAATAGTCCAGATCACAATCTCTCCACAAAAGAGTTGATCGCCAGCCATCACTAAAGAGATTGGTTCTCTGGCTCTTGCGGATAGCCTTGGTAGTCGTATTCGTCGGTGGAGATGTCGCCGGTCCAGACGTAGACGGACATGAAGGCCAGTTCGTTTGTGCGGGTTGCGTGGCGCATGCCTGATGGGTGGTAGGAATATTCGCCGGCCTTGCGCGTTTTATAACCGCCGTCGCCGCGTATCCAGTCGGCCTCGCCAGCCAGCATGATAAATATCTCTTCTGCCGGATGGGTTCTAATGCCGTATTCCACATGCGGTAAAATACCATACAGCCCCATCCGCACATTTTTGCAATGGACCAACCCCTCTGGGCCCAAAATCTCAACATGGGCTTTTTGACGGCTATGCGCCAGATAAAGCGGGTCTTTCGATGTTTCGGGCGGCGCCCATGCGAACGGCATCTCCATAATATCCCGGCAAATGGCGCGCGTCTTATTGGCCTCTAGGACATCTAGATATGGCCGGGGTAGATATGGCTGGGGGAGAGAGGGCTTTGGGCGCGGCGGGGATGCCGGATCCAGATCGGGCCATTTATCCGCGGCGATGGCGATGGCAAGTTCGGCGCAGGCAATATCTTGGATCGCGAGCCGCCCCTCGGTCACCGGCTGTTCGTCAAACACCTGGTATAGGTTGGAGAATAGTTGTTTAAGCATTGTCATCACCTTTGCCCGTAAATGGAAAACCAGTGAAACTCTTGCAAATAAGACCCTGCCCGCAAAAGGCAACTTGTCTTTCAAAACCCTAGAATAGCTTTATTTGCCGCGTAAACTAAAAACTACAAATGTGGGCCCCATGGGCGTATCGGCGAGGGCGTATCGGCGGGGGCGTATCGGCGGGGGCGTGTCGGCGAGGGCGTGTCGGCGGGGGCGGTATTGGCTGGCAATGCGCTGGATGATCTAGAGGTAAGCGTGCCCGCCTAGTCGCGGCCAAATGACACCCTTGCATCCGGCACTATTTCGGTATCGTTGGTCGGCGTGATAGTATGGCGCTACACTCTAATATAGCCGTTCAATGCGATCGCGGCTATTAGCAATGGATGGGATCCGGCATGACATTAGATGGTGGGGGCGAACTCGCCCTTTTTGACAGAACGAGCGCGGCGACAGGCTTGCCCAAAGACTTTGCCCAATTGTTGCAATTGCACCCGCGTGATAGCTGGCAGGGGCATCACAATTTTTCCGAACTGACGCGGTTCTGGCTGGATCGGCATGAGAGCTTTCGCCAAGTATTCACCGAATTGAACAAGCTCAGTGAGGCCTATCTTAGCGCCCCATCCGATAGTTTTGCGCAAAAGACAGTGCGCTATACCAGCTTTCTCTTGCAGCAATTAGAGGGGCATCATCAGATTGAAGACCAGCATTATTTTCCGCAGATCAGCGTTCTAGATAGCCGCGCTGAAAAAGGGTTTGCGATGTTGGATAGTGATCATGACGCCCTGCATCATCTGATTGAGGGAACCGTTCCGGTAACCAATGACGCCTTGACCGCGATCCAGAATGGGGTCGATGCGCGGGGTGCGGTTGAGGTGCTACGGAAACATCAACTGAATTTTCAAAGCCAGCTTTTGCGGCATTTAAGCGATGAGGAAGAGCTCGTTGTTCCGGTTATCCTCGAGCATGGTTTTGTTGGCTAGATGGTCATTCATCACTAAACAGATCATAATATTCCAACGCCGAGCTGGCATGCTCACGCATCATCGCAAAAGCCCGGCCACCATCTCGCAAATCGATCGCCTGTTTAATGATCACGTGCTGGCTGTGGCTTACCGTCAAGCGCATCATAGGCGGCTCGTTTTCCAGCGAAAAGAATACATCACCAACGCCGGTTTGCGGCAAAATTTGCAACCGGCCCAAACTATCTTCAATGAAACTATTATCCGCCGCGCGTGCGATCGTTTTGTGAAAGATCGCGTTGGCCACTTGGAATGCCTCGATCGCATCTTTATCGATGATGCCGCGGGTAACGATGGCGTTGGTCATTTCCAACGAGCGATCAAGCCTGTCAATATCGACCGCGCTCAAACCGACCTCGGCAACTTGCTGGGCGGCAAGCGCCTCTAGAACGCCGCGCACTTTGACCGCGTGCAAAATGTCTTTTTTCGAAAAAGCACGGGCAATATAACCGCGTCCATCACGGGCAGTTAAAAACCCCTCAGCCGCTAAAACTTTCAGCGCCGTTCGCACCGGTGTTCGTGACACGCCTAATTTCCGGCTGAGGTTGGTTTCGGTGATTGTGGCTTCAGCGTCAAACGCCCCGTTAACCAGCATTTGCCGGATTTTTTCTGTAATCGTTTCATCAGTTAGCTTGATCAGATCAGCGTGATCGGCACCAATATTTACGTTATGATCAGCCATTAGAATCGTATCCAGCGGTCTTGATTGTATGAGGCAGCGTCAGGCTATGATAAAATATGAACCCGTAAATTACAACAACGTATTCGTTAACGGCATATGATGAGAATTTATCACACAAATATCTAATTTTGTATTCAAAATAAAAAAAATGCACTCATTTAATGAAAAATTCATTATTGCCTTTACGACTTTGAATTTTTACCTCTTAAATTAAATTAACAAAATGACCCGCCATCAGTGGCACCTACGCTTCACGACTTGGTGGGCATCGCAATTTGAATTCGATTTGGGCCAAGCACGCGCTTGGGTTGGACTGAAACAAATTGGAACTGAACTGGACTGAACTGGGAGGTAGGTTTATGAATTTCGCAAAAATTATGAAGACGGCTGCTATGGGTGTTACGACATCTGTGCTGGCGGCATCGTTGATGGCGGTGTCTGCTCAGGCGGCTGACATTATTAAGATCGGTGCGATCGCGCCAAAGTCTGGTCCTTTGGGCGGCGGTGCTTTGGTGACGCAATGGCCTAATGTCGAACTATGGTCAAAGCAAATTAATGCACGCGGCGGTATTGATGTTGGCGGCACCAAGATGATGGTCGAGATTGTCGAATATGATGACAAGACCAATCCGGGTGAGCACATCAAAGCGGCCCAGCGTCTTGCCGAAGTTGATAAGGTCGATTTCATTGTCGCCCCATATGGCACTGGCTTTAACCTTGCTGCGGCACCAATCTACGCCAAGTACGGTTACCCACAAATTGCCGTATCCGCTATTTCAGACAAATTGCCAGAGCTAACCAAGCGCTATCCGAACCTGTTCTTTACGCTTGGTAACACATCATCTTTCTCAGGGTCAGTTGTTGATATCCTGAAAGACATGCGGGCCGCCGGCGAAATTGGTAGCCGTGTTGCCATGGTCAATGTTGCCGATGCCTTCGGTATTGAATTGGCTGAGGCCGCACGTCCGCGTTTGAAAGAGGCTGGTTTTGAGATTGTCTATGACAAGTCTTACCCGCTTGGCACACCGGACCTATCGCCAATTATCAAAGGTGCCAAAGAGAGCAAGCCTGACGCGTTCATCGCATGGTCATATCCGCCTGACACATTCGGTCTAACCGAACAGGCGATCATTCAGGATCTCAATGTAAAGATGTATTACACTGCGGTTGCGACCTGCTTCCCGGCCTTTGGCGGCAAGTTTGGATCAAAGATCGAAGGCGTGTTTGGCGCCGGTGGTGTGAACCAGGACTCACCTGCCATTCAGGAATATTTCAAACAGCATAAAGAGATCACCGGCAAGGATGCAGACGGATGGGCTTCGGCCAACACATATGTGTCTCTGCAGGTCCTCGAGCAGGCTATTTCAGGTGCCGGTACAAAAGATCGTGCGGCCGTTGTTGACTACATCAAGAACAACAGCTTTGACACGATCATGGGGCCGATCAACTTTGAAAACCAGATCTCTAACAAGTTCTGGACCGTTGGCCAGTGGCAGGGCGGCAAGTTCCGCGGTGTGAAATCATCGAATATGGATGGTGCTGCCAAGATCGTTTCAAAAGACGGTTGGAAATAACATTTAACTGTCTGGGGGCGGAGTGCGGTGCAGTCGGCCCCCAGCTTTTCTTTATGGTTCTCGGTTAACATATCATGGATATCATTATTACCGGATTACTGCTCGGCAGTACCTATGCGCTGATCGCCCTTGGATTAAACCTCCAATATGGCGTTGCGCGTATCATGAACCTGGCGAATGGAGAGATGCTTGTTCTGGGCGCTCTCGCGGCGTTCTGGATTTTCGTGGCTGACGCCATTAGCCCGTTGCTTACCATGCTAATTGTTGCACCATTATCGTTTATCGGCAATTGGCTGATCTATCGCTTTTTGCTCCGGCCGTTGGTGCGCCGAGCGAAAAATCAGGGCCAGCTAGAAGTCGACTCGATCTTGGCCACCTTTGGAATGAGCTTTGCCATTGTCGGTATCATGGTCTCAATCCATGGTGAATATTTCACTTATTCTTATCTGGCCGAACCGTTCCAGATATTGGGTGACACCTATGCGCTAAACCGTATCGTTGCGTTTTGTTTTGCCGTGTTGCTCGGCGCGATTTTATTCGCGTGGCTGTATTTTACCCGCCAAGGCATGGCGATCCGCGCTGTCGTTGTTAACACCGAGGCCAGCGGCCTTGTTGGCATTGATGTGCCGCGCCTATCGGCTCTTGCCTTTGCCATTGGCGGCGCCGTCACGACTATGGGCGGTACTTTGATTTCTACCTTTATTGTGCTGGACGCATCGGTTGGTGTGGTGTTCACGATGAAGGCATTGATCATCATCATTATGGGCGGCGTTGGCGATATTCGCGGGGCGCTTGTAGCGGCGCTTTTGCTGGGGTTGGTTGAAACAACTGTGGCGCGGCTGATTGATCCGGGCCTAACCCTTGCGGCGGCCTATGCGATGTTTGTTATCGCCTTGTTGGTTCGCCCCGAAGGGCTGTTTGGAAGGAAGCCAACATGAACAGGTCCGATACAAAGTCGCTTTTCTGGGGCGCGGTTTTATTGGGGCTAATGGCATTCGTCCCGTTAGTTGCTGATGGCTATTGGATGTCGATCGCACTAACCATCGCGATGTTCACCGTATTGGCAACCAGCTGGGCGCTGTTTTCCGGCCCTACACATTACATATCGCTGGCCACCGCGGCCTTTTTCGGCGTTGGTGGCTATCTCGTTGGCACGGGCATGTCCGACTATAATATCGATTACTGGACGATGGTTGCGATCGCGCCGATTTTTGGTGCCGTGCTTGCTTTTTTAATTGGCTTGGCGACCCTGCGGCTATCCGGCGTTTATTTCGTGATTTTCACCCTAGGTCTGGCCGAGATGGTGCGCACATTAGTGTCATGGGTGCAGAATAATTTCACCGGATCGCGTGGGTTATATGTCCTAACCGATCTTACCGAGCCTGATATCTATTGGTGTTTGCTAGTGGTGGCGGCGGCGGTTTATTTGTTTGGGTGGTGGCTGAACCGCTCGCGCCTTGGTTTTGCCATGCGGATTATCGGCAATGACGAAAGCGTGGCCCGCCATGTCGGTATTAATACCGCTTTTTCAAAAGTGATCCTGTTCACCGTGTCGGGTTTTGTCGCCGCTCTGGTCGGGGCGCTGATTGCACCGCGCTATACTTATATCGAACCGAATGGCGTGTTCTCACCTGAATTATCGTTCATTGTGGTGATCATGGCGTTGCTGGGCGGTACTGGACGCCTATGGGGACCGATTGTCGGGGTTATCCCGTTTGCGCTATTGCAAGAATTTATCAATGCAAACTATTCGAGTTATTCAACGCTGGTCATGGGCGTGGCGTTTTTGCTGATCGTTTATTTCCTACCACAAGGCGTGGTTGGCCGACTTGAACAGCTCTGGGCAAAACGGAGGCAGTCATCATGGTAGATACGGCGCGCGTCCTGACTGTCCAAAATGTCACCCGCCGTTTTGGCGGCTTGGTGGCAGTGAACAATCTATCCTTTGATGTAAAGCGCAATGAGGTGATGGGCATTATTGGGCCGAATGGGTCTGGCAAAACCACCATGATCAATCTCATTTCGGGTGCATTGGGCATTAATGAGGGCAGCATCAGCCTGAATGGCCGCTATATTTCGACCATTCCATCCTTCCGGATTAACCAGCGCGGTGTCGCACGGACGTTCCAATTGGTCCGCATTTTGCCAAGCCTCAGCCTGATTGAAAATTGCATGGCCGGGATGGTGTTCGGACACCAACGCCTATGGGGCGACCGTGCCCGTCATGAGGCGGTAAAGCTATTGGAGCGTGTTGGTCTTGATGCCAATGCCAATGCGCCGGTTGGCTCGCTGACTTATATCGATCAAAAGCGGTTGGAATTGGCACGCGCCCTAGCCTCAAAACCAGAGGTGCTTCTGCTCGATGAATGGCTGGCGGGATTGAACCCGACCGAATTGCAAGACGGCATTGATCTCATTCACTCGTTACGTGATGACGGGCTCACCATTATTCTGGTTGAACATGTGATGGATGCGATCCGGTCTCTATGTGATCGCTGTATCGTGATGGCGTCGGGAACAAAGATTGCCGAAGGCGTGCCCGAAGATGTGTTGGCGGAGCCGGAAGTCATCAAAGTCTATCTTGGGGAGGATATCTGATGCTGGAGGTAAAAAACCTTTCGATTTCCTACGGCCAACATCAGGCGTTGAGCGATGTGTCACTAACTGTGGCCGAGCGCGAAGTGGTGGTGATTCTGGGCGCAAATGGCGCTGGCAAATCATCATTACTGCGGGCCGTGGCAGGCCTTTGCAAAGGTCATTTACAAGGCGACGTCAATTTTAATGGCGATGCGCTTGTCGGCCAAACGCCAGATGAAATCGTCACCAATGGAATTGCGCTGGTGCCCGAAGGACGGGCGATTTTCGGCGATCTAAGCGTTGAGGAAAACTTGCGGCTCGGTGCCTATAACGAACGCGCACAAGCCAACCAGATGGCCAACCTTGATAGGGTGCTAGAGCTGTTTCCAAAATTGCGTGAACGGCGCAAGCAAATTGCCCGCACAATGTCGGGCGGCGAACAGCAGATGGTAGCCATCGGCCGGGCGCTGATGTCCGATCCAACTATTTTGATGCTGGATGAGCCATCGTTAGGCCTATCGCCGTTATTGAGCAAGGAACTGTTTTTGGCCCTTGGTAAAATTCGGGAATCTGGTCTTGGCGTATTGGTGGTGGAGCAAAATGCGAAATTGTCGCTGGCGATTGCGAACCGTGGCTATCTAATCGAAAACGGCCGTATTGTCGGGGCGAATGACGCCGCGGCATTGGCGGCTGATCCCGCCGTACAGGCGGCCTATCTAGGCGGCGGCAAACAAAGCATCATAACCCGCTCTGCCTCTCGTAAACCCGGGGCCAATATGACCAGCGCCGCAGATAAAACACCAGTTGAACCAGCAGTACAATCAGCAGAATCACAGATTTTTATACAGCCATCAGCCCAGCCAACTAGCGGTGTAAATGTTGAGAATGTCTTGGGCGAGTCGATAGATAGCCTATTATCGCGGGCGTCAGATGTGGCAACAAAGCGCCCGACCATCACCGATATTAACGCCAGCGTGAAGACAGAAACCATGGCCCCGGCACCTGTGACGCCATCAGACCCAGCGCCAGCCACAACGCATAAACGGCCTAAGATTGTTGAAATCTCGCCATCCACAGCGCCAGAAACGGTTAATAATCAGGCTAGTGATCCAGCTATCACCTCATTGCTGGCGGATTTTGAAACAGCGGCAAAACAGGCACGCGATGGAAAGCCAGGTTCGGCGCCCATCGGGATCGACAATAAGCGAACTGGTTATGATGGGGCGCCCGAAGATCACATTGGCGCCCCCCTACCGGCCATTCCGGTTTTCAGAAAAGCCCGGATTGAGATTTACAAACGCGATACCAGCGGCGCGCTGGTGAAATCGAGGGAGGGATAATATGCCCCATGTAATCGACAAGCTGTATATCGGTGGGTCATGGGTTCCCACAAACGGGTCCTTTGCCGATTTGAATCCATCCGATGGATCTGTCTGGGCGACCGTTGCCGATGGTGACGCCGGCATGGCAACCCGTGCCATTGAAACGGCACAAGGCGCGTTTAAAGGCTGGGCGGGTCTAACCTATGTCGAGCGCGCCCATTATATGTTGAAAATAGCCGATGAGTTCGAGCGGCGCCAAGATGATCTGGTCAAAGCCCTACAGGGCGAAGGCGGCGGATGGTTCGGCAAAGGCATGTTTGAATCTGGCTATATTCCAGATGTGTTCCGCGCCGCCGCGGCAATGAATTACAATGCCATTGGCGAGGTGATGCCATCGGATCACCATAAAGTATCGATGGCAGTGCGCCGCCCGATAGGGGTGGTTAGCGTAATTTCGCCATGGAATTTTCCAACCTTGTTAACCGCGCGCGGACTGGCATTTCCAATCGCGGCGGGCAATTGCGTGGTGTTAAAACCATCTGAGGAAACGCCCTATACTGGCGGCATGATCTTTGCCGAGATATTCGACGCCGTAGGCGTTCCGGCAGGGGTGCTAAACGTGGTCACCTGTTCGCGCGACAATGTCCAGCCAGTTGGCGATGTGTTGATCGAACACCCGCTGGTCAAGGGCATTAGCTTTACCGGCTCAACACCGGTTGGCCGGGTAATCGCGGCAAAGGCTGGTGCACATTTAAAGAAATGCTGTGTGGAATTGGGCGGTAAAGATGCGCTGATCGTGCTGGAAGATGCCGATATGGATCGGGCCACAGCCGCAGCGAATTTTGGTAGCTTTATGCATCAGGGCCAGATTTGTATGTCGGTTGAAAAAATACTGGTGCAAGAGCGGATTTATGACCAATTCCTGCGCCGATTTGTTGAACGGGCAGGTAAATTAAAAGTGGGTGATCCGCTAGCTGATAAAGGCCATGTGATTGGCCCTCTGATCAATGACAAGCAAGCTGGTAAGGTCAAAGAACAGATCGATGATGCGCTGGCAAAAGGCGCGACGGCGGTTCTGGGCGGCGGTGTAAATGGCCGCTTTGTAGAGCCAACAATCCTGACCGGCGTCACCCCCAATATGAAAGTCTATGCCGAGGAAACCTTTGGCCCAGTTGTGCCCGTTATTCCGTTCCGCAATGATGATGAGGCCGTGGCCATTGCCAATGACAGCGAATACGGATTGTCATCAGGGGTAATCACCCAGGATGAAGCCCGCGGGCTAGCGATAGCCGAGGCCCTGCAAACGGGCATGTGTCATATCAATTGTAGTTCGGTAAATGACGAGCCGCATGTTCCCTTTGGCGGCGCGAAATCATCTGGCGTGGGGCGTCATGGCGGCCGCTGGTCAACCGAAACATTTACCGAAACACGCTGGGTAACTCTGGAACGCGGGCATCGCAAATACCCGCCGATGTTCTAATAGGCTTGGGAGGAAAAAATATGCAAGGAACCGACTGGGCATCCAAAGATTGGACCTATGGCAAGATACTCCGAAACAAAAGGATTATTGTAACCGGCTGTGCGTCTGGCATTGGATATGACACCGCTAAACTGATCAAACATATGGGCGGCGATGTGATTGGTGTGGACCGCACCAAGACCGAAGATTATGTCGATGAGCTATATCTGGCTGATCTGTCTGACCGGCGCACTATTCAGGCGTTGGTGCAGGCATTGCCGGGACAAATCGACGGCATCGCAAATATCGCCGGCGTCCCACCAACGGCACCCGCCGATGCGGTGCTAAAGGTCAATCTGGTGGGCCTTAAATATTTCACCAATCTGATGATTCCAAAACTCAATGACAATGCGTCGATTGTTAATCTGGCGTCATTGGCCGGATTGGGTTGGGCTAATTCTTTGGCCGCAATCAACGCATCAGACAGGTTGGAATTTGAGGATGTGGATCGGTTTCTGCATGAGCACAAAATCTCCAATGAAAACGGCCGCAGCTATTTCTTTAGCAAGGAAGCTTTGCTGGTCTGGACGATGAAGAACAGATGGACATGGCGCGATCGTGGCATTCGGATGAATGCGGTTAGCCCCGGCCCTGTTGAAACGCCAATTCTCAAAGATTTTATGGAAACCTTGGGCGAGCGCGCAACCGAAGATACGACGATTAATGATCGTGCCGGTCGCCCCGAGGATATCGCGCCAGTGGTTTGTTTTATGCTGTCAGATATGACCCATTGGTTCAGAGGAACTAACCTGATGCTTGATGGAGGTATGTCCGGACATATCCTTCAAAACAAGTTTCAATTCTAGGAAAGATAGGGAGAGATTATGATGTCCGCTACATCGATTATTCTTCTGGTCATCGTTGTTATTGCCGTTTTGGTGGTGATTGCAGCGTGGCTTTATGAACGTGCCTCGCGGGAGGTGTCACTAGTCCGCACCGGACTTGGTGGCCTAAAAGTTGTGCTGGATGGTGGGGTAATTGTTCTGCCATATTTCCACAAGGTCAGCCGGGTCAATATGCAGACCATGCGCCTCGAGGTGAAACGCCACGGTGAAGGTGCCTTGATTACCAAGGATCGCTTGCGGGTTGATGTTGGGGTCGAGTTCTATGTCTCTATCGAACCAACGCAAGATTCCATTGCCCGTGCGTCACAAACGCTCGGTACCCGTGTTTTTGATGTCGATAAACTGCGCGAGCTGATCGAAGGTAAATTGGTCGATACGTTGCGCTCGGTTGCGGCGCAATTGACTATGGACGAGTTGCATGAGGGCCGTGGTGCATTTGTGAAAGACGTGAAGAACGCGCTTTCTGAAGAAATCAGCCGCAATGGTCTAGAGCTTGAGTCGGTTTCATTGACGGCACTCGATCAAACACCGTTCAAATCGCTCGACGAAAATAACGCCTTTAACGCTGTCGGTATGCGCAAGCTAGCCGAGGTCATTGCGAATTCGAAAAAGGAACGTGCCAATATCGATGCCGATGCCGAAGTTTCGGTAAAGCGGTCTGAGATGGAAGCGGCGAAGCGGACGCTGCAAATCGATCTTGAAGAGCAAGAGGCGCAAATTCAGCAGGTTCAGCATCTTGAATCATTGCGTGCGGCACAATTAGCCGAGATCGCGGCGCGGAAGGCCGATTCTGAAATCGCGGCAAATGCAGCCAAAATCGAAATGGAAAAATCTATCCGCACAAATGATATTCGCCGTCAGGAAGAAATTACCAAGGCGGAGATTGCCCAGAAGCTGGCTCTAGAAACAGCGACACAGGACAGCAAGATCAAAATCTATAATCAGAGCATGGAGGAAGCCAAGGCCGAAGCCGCGGCAAATAATGCACGCTCTGAGGCGATTCGTGCGGCCGAAGAGATGGCGACAGTCAAAGCAGTTGAAGTGGCCGAGCGGGGCCGCACCCTCGATATCATCGCCGCCGAAAAGGAAAGCAAAGTTCATGGCATGCGCAAACGCGCCTCTGCCGAGACCGAAGCGGTCACATTGGTCCAGCTAGCCAAAGCACGGCTAGAAGCGGCCAAGGCCGATAGCGATTCTGAAAAGATCCGCCTAGCGGCTCTGGCCGAAGAGCATAAAGTCAACGCGGCTGGCAAAAAGTCTATGGTCGAAGCGGAAAATGCAATGACTCCAGATATGATCGAGCTCAATCGCGACAAGGCCCGTTTGGACGCCATGCCAAAGATTGTCGAACAGATGGTCAAACCAGCCGAGAAGATCGACTCGATCAAAATCCATCACATCACTGGCGGTGCGCTAGATCGTAGCGGCGGTGAGAGCGGTGATTCCAGCAACAATAAAGCCCCGATTAATCAGGCCGTGGATTCGATCATGGATATGGCGGTTCAACTGCCTGCCTTGCGTAAAATCGGTGAGGATTTAGGGGTTAGTCTTGATGATGGGATTGGCGGATTAATGGGGACGAAAGACAGCTCAACCCCGCCCAAAAATCCTAAATGATAGGCTGGCTATAAAGGTGGGTAACGTCCGTTTGGAGGGTGACAGATGATAGCGACACATAGCGCCGACAGGCCAATCACCACAGGCATCTATATCGATGGCGTGGTCAAACCGGCCGAAGGCGGGCGGACTTATGACCAGTTTAATCCGGCGCGACCAGATGAATTGGTCGGACAGGCCGCGTTGGCATCGCTAAATGATGTTGATGATGCCGTCACGGCCGCCCATGCCGCTTTTCCAGCGTGGTCACGGCTTAGCTATGCCGAGAGGGCCGCAAAGCTAAATGAGATTGCCGATCACCTTGTGGCGGACAGTGCCGATGTCGAGTACCGCTCGCGCTTGTTCTGCCGCGAGCATGGTAAGATCATCAAGGAAACCAAGTTAGAAATGTCGCGGCTAGGCGATCGATTTCGCACCACAGCGGCCTATGCCGAGCGGTTGGCCACAGACGAGTTATTGCGTGGGCCGCCCTTTGATTTAATCATCAGCCGCCAGCCACGCGGGGTCGCGACATTGATCGTGCCGTGGAACTGGCCACTCTCTATCCTCGGCGCAAAACTACCCCAAGCATTGATGGCCGGTAATACCGTGGTGGTAAAACCATCGCAATCATCGGCTCTGGCACCTAGCCTCACATTGCATAAAATTGCCGCGCTATTACCGCCGGGCGTGGTCAATATTGTCACCGGTAGTGCCAGTGATATTGGCGATCGGCTGGTTTCGCACCCGTTGGTACGCTATGTGAATTTCACCGGTTCGGTTGGCATTGGCCGCCATGTGATGCAGGTAGCCTCACAGAATTTAACGCCCGTCACACTAGAGCTAGGCGGCAATGATGCGGCGATCATTTGCGCCGATGCCAAGCTAGATGAAGCGGCGTTTATGCGGATGTATTTGGGCGCGTTCATGTCCACCGGACAGATTTGTATGGCGCTAAAGCGGCTATATGTGCACCGCTCGCGCTATGATGAGGTGGTCGATGGGCTAACCGCAATCTGTAACAAGATTGTTGTTGGTGATGGGTTATTGCCCGAAACCAGAATGGGCCCGCTAAATAATGCCAAACAACAAAAAGTGGTCCGCGACATGATTAGCCAAGCGCGATCTGCTGGGGCTGATGTCAATGAATGTGGCCAAGTGCCCGATGAAGAGCTTTATCGCGGCGGGTATTTCCAGCGGCCAACGCTGGTTTATAATCCGGATCCGGCATTGGATATTGTCTGCGAAGAACAATTCGGCCCTGCCTTGCCGATCATCCCGTTTGATAGTGAGGCACAGGCAGTTCAATTTGCCAATTCATCGAATTTTGGACTGTGCTCATCCGTCTGGACCGAGGATAAGGACCGCGCGGTCGCGTTGGCGCGGCAATTGGAGGCGGGTTACACCTATCTAAATGATCATGGACCCGCCGCACAGGATTCCCGCGGGCCGTTTGGTGGCTTTAAGGATAGCGGTATCGGCCGTAATCTCGGCTATGAAGGGGTGTTGCAATTCCAAGGGCATCATTCCATCTCCAGCGCGCCGGGTTGGCTTTTCTAGCGTCATTAGCAGCATCCAAAACCAGTCATTTTGATTGCTCAAATGACAAAATTCCCTATATTGTGCTCATAACAACAATTTTAATGTTCATATGAGTATATGCGATGCCCTTTAATGATCGGCAAGAATCGATCCTGAGAGCCCTACGCGAAACTGGCGAGGTCGAAGTTGACGCGCTGTCACGTGAGTGGGGCGTCACCACGCAAACGGTGCGCCGCGATCTTGGCGAATTATGCGATGCTGGCTTGGCCATGCGCAAACATGGTGGGGCCAAACGAATGGCCGCGCACAATGTTGTGGCCTATGAAGACCGCCGGTTAAAACACACCATAGCCAAAAGCGCGATCGCCAGCGCCGCCGCCCAGCTGGTTCCAAACGGCGCGTCATTATCGCTCAATATCGGCACCACTACCGAGATGGTCGCCGAGGCCCTGCGCCTGCATACCGATCTTACCGTAGTGTCGAACAATATTAATATCGTCCATATCCTGCGGGCATCCCGGCTTAAATCCTTGGTTCTCATTGGCGGCGAAGTCCGTTTGTCGGATGGGGCGGTTATTGGCGGTGATGCGATTAAGGCCCTGTCAAATTTCAAAGTGGATTTTGCCATAATCGGCACATCATCAATCGACCCGCACGGCGCGATTCTAGATTTCGACCAGCGCGAAGTATCCGTTGCCAGAGCCGTTCTGGAGAATGCACGGCAGCGCATCCTTGTTGCGGATGTCTCTAAATTCGAGGTGTCCGCCCCGTTCAAAATCTGTGATGCCACGGATCTGGACTATATCATTTTGAACGCCCCGCCACCGCCTAGCTTTGTTGAATCCATCGAACAGAGCAGCACTAATCTTATTATTACAGGCAACGATCATGGCTAAAAAATCCGAGGACGGACCAATTGATAGCAAAGATATTTTTGTTATCGGCGGCGGCATTAATGGTTGTGGTATTGCCCGCGATGCCATCGGGCGCGGCTATTCTGTGGCGCTAGCGGAGATGAATGATCTTGGCTCGGCGACATCCTCTGCCTCAACAAAGCTGTTTCATGGCGGCCTGCGATATCTGGAATTCTTTGAATTCCGTCTTGTTCGTGAGGCTTTGATTGAGCGCGAGATATTGCTGCGGGCGATGCCGCATATTAGCTGGCCGATGCGATTTGTGTTGCCGATACATGCCGATATGCGCTTTGAAACCAACACCCCGACCTCGCGGCTATTGGCGTTTTTAATGCCGTGGATGAAAGGGCGCCGGCCTGCATGGCTGATCCGCCTTGGCCTTTTTCTATATGACAATCTAGGCGGCAGAGACATTTTGCCCGGTACAAAGTCATTGGATTTACGCACGGGCCTTGAGGGTGCACCGCTGGTGGCAAAGTTTGAAAAGGCCTTTGAATATTCTGATTGCTGGGTCGAGGATTCGCGCCTTGTCGTTCTCAATGCCCGTGACGCCCATGCAAGGGGCGCCGATATTCATGTGCGGACCAAGGTGGTTTCGGCACGTTTTGACAATGGATTATGGCATGTCGTAACCCGCAATGGCGCGGGTGATGAACAGACAATTACCGCCAAAATGATCGTGAATGCTGGTGGCCCGTGGGTGGAAGATATTATCCGCAGCACCATCAGGCTAAATTCGACAGAGGGTGTCCGGTTGGTGCGTGGCAGTCATATCGTCACCAAAAAGCTGTATGACCATGACAAATGCTATTTCTTTCAGGGCGAGGATGGACGCATCATTTTTGCCATCCCTTATGAGGATGATTTCACCTTGATCGGCACCACCGATGCGGACCATAGCGGCCCCGGTGAGACCCCCGTATGTACGCCGGAGGAAACCCGCTATCTGGTCGATTTTGCCAATAAGTATTTTGAAAAAGACATTAGCGATGAGGATGTTGTCTGGACCTATTCAGGCGTGCGTCCGCTCTATGATGATGGGGCGCAATCAGCCACCGCGGCGACAAGGGATTATGTTCTAAAGGTAAACCATTCGGCGGGCGGACCGGTATTGAATGTGTTTGGCGGCAAGATAACGACCTATCGCCGCCTTGCCGAATCCGCCTTGGAACTGATCGATACGGAATTTGCGCAAAAGACCTCAAAATGGACAGCAAAGGCGGCCATGCCCGGCGGCGATTTTCCAGTCGATGGCGTCTCCCAGCTAGAGGATGAATTATCCGCCGCCCTGCCATTTCTGGACGCCCGCACAATCCGCCGTTTGATTAGACAATATGGCAATGAAGCCGCAGGGATTTTTGCCGATTGCACCCGCGTGGAAGATCTCGGCATAGATTTTGGCCATGGCATTTATCAATGCGAGTTGGATTGGGCAATCGCCAATGAATGGGTTACCACAGCGGATGATTTTCTATGGCGCCGATCGAAACTCGGTTTGCGGCTAGGACCAAAAGAGAGCGCCGCCATTGCCCGCTATATTGACGGCAAATCCATCCAACCTAACTAGCCAGCGCGCGATATCAGTCCAGCCGACTGGTTGTCACTGGCGATCATAAAACGGTCAAAGAAACTGGTGATGCGCTGATAATCATCAACCGGTGCAATTGCCGACACATAATGATCTGGACGCACAATCAACACCGCACCCTTCTCTTTGTCGATCCCGCGCATGGTGTATATATCCGGCGCATGATCCGGACCCTTGGCGAATATCTTTTCATAATCCTTGAGTTGGAAAACGCCCTTTTCAGGAATTAATAGCGGGTGCATTTTCCCGATATCGAGTTCCTTATGCGACTGCTGGAAAACCGCTCTGACATCTATCACATGGTCAATGTCATGCGCGGCGGGGGTGTATCGCACAATTGGACTAGCCGCATCATTTGCCAAAAACGCACAAAGCTGGCCAATAGGTCCGGCCAAAGATCCATCATCACCGCGTCCGGCAAAGGCAAAAATACGCCAGCGTCCATCGGCCTCAAACACCTCGCCAAGCTGTTGTGAATAGGCGTCACTAACCCGCGTCACCAAGGCAGAATGAAACCGTTTTCCAATGGTGAGGCCCGCCGCGAGAGATTGATGTTCGGCATCATCAATAAAGAGTGATGGGCTATAGTGCGTATCAACACCGGCGGTATAGCGGCCAAATTTCTGGAAGTAGCGTTGAAACTTGTCGGACTCCGCTTTGGTTTTCGGCTTTTCGCTAAACAGGCGGGCCATATCACGGTCGAAATCGATTAGCTCTTTTGCGATGGATTGGCGCTCTGCTGAATAGCTATGCAGAATTTCCGGCGGGTTCAATCCGCGGATCACATTCGCCAGCTTCCAGCCCAGATTAAAACTATCAGCCATGCTGACATTCATTCCCTGACCGGCCTTTGGTGAATGCGTGTGACAGGCATCACCGGCAATAAAGATATTGGGCAATCCGGCCGGGCCCGCCGCGATATCGCCATTGTCGAATTTGTCACAAAGCCGCTGGCCAATCTCATAGGCGGAACAACGCTCCACCTGTTTGCACTCGAATGAATAGGGGGCGAACACTTCCTTTGCCTTGGCAATCAAGATATCGGGCGTCACATTGCGGTCGCCAGCGCGCTCGCCCTCACCCAACTGATCCAGCTCGATATATAGCCGGACCATATAGCCGCCTTCTCGCGGGATGATCAAAACGCTACCCTTATCCTTGGACTGGATCGCGCATTTAAGCCGCATGTCAGGAAAATCACTAACCGCCAGAACATCCATCACGCCCCATAGCTGGCGCGCCGCCTCGCCGTCGAGCGTTTGACCAATCGACTGGCGCACCATACTGCGCGCGCCATCACAGCCAACCAGATATTTAGCCCTCATGATGCGCGATGCGTTTTCATCCTCACCATCAGCGCCGCTCTTGAAATGCGCGATTATCGGATATTCGGCATCATCGCTCATTTCGATATGGCTGAGCGTCTGGTCATAAACAGGGATGACCGGACTTTCGCCAATCCGCATTTTTTCCAACAGGAAATCTTGCACACGGGCCTGACTTAAAATGACATGCGGGTGTTGCGATAGGTCATCTTCAACATCCTGTATCCGATCCGCTCGATACAATTCTCCGCTGTCCGGATTAGGTCGCCAAAAACAGGTTTCATTCACCCAATATGCCTCGTTCAGAACATTGTGAACAAAGCCAAATGATTCAAACATCTCCATTGAACGACAGGCGATACCATCCGCCTGACCGACCTCTAATGGCCCGGATTTCTGTTCAAACAGACAAGTGGAAATGCCAGGAAAAACACTCAATTGCGCGGCCAGAATCGACCCCGCCGGTCCACCGCCAACAATCAGCACATCACAATGGTCTTGATCATTTTGCGGATCTTGGCGATTGCCCAAATGACGGGGGTCACCCGGCCGAAAACCATTGAGATGATACTGCATGATACGCCCCCAGTAATATTAGCAATGTAAAACCCTATGCGCGTCAAAGCCGTTAATCAATAGGGGCGTGGGGGCGCCTATTCGCCGCATGATTTAATCCTTTTGGCGAAAAATATTTTTACGGTTGTTTTGAATAGGGGCCAGACAGTAATGTGATGCCAGCGTCAGGAATATTGGTTTTTGAAGGCGTGTGAGGATTTTTATGAGGGCCAGCCCTAGATTTACCGGTTTGACCACGGCCCACGGTATTGGCCTCGTTGAACTTTTGGTTGCAATGACCATTATGAGCATTGCGCTTACGGCTGGTTTTTCGCTGTTTTTATCGGTCCAGCGTGACTCCATTGAATCCCAAAATAGAGATAAACGCGTGCGTGCCGCCCACCAAGCCTCTGACACCATCATGCTGGAATTTGATGATGCATTTTTCGATGGCACGCATTTGGTCTGGCCCCAAATTCGCAATGACGATGTCACGCAAGACGGCCGCGTTCTAGTGACCGAGATTCTTGGCAATCAAAAATATGTTGATGGCGCCACGGGCATTGGCTGTCCAGTGGATAATATCAGCGCCAGCACAGTTACCTTTGGGGTGAATTGTGTCACTAGCGCGGCTGGCGACATGGATGATTTCAAGCAATATCTGGTCCACCAGAAAATGCCAACCGTCTTGCCGACCCATAGCCAGCAAGGCTGTGTCATTGCTGATGTGGATAATGTGTCGGCGAGCGAAGTCACCCTCACCGTGCGCAATCCGGAATGCCTGTTGACCACCAGCAACACCGCCATCCCAATCGGCTCGGCATTATTATTCCCCCGCATCGTGGCCCGCGCGGCAAATTATGAAAACTTGCTGGCCCTCACCTTTTTCGATCAATTCAACGAAGACCGGATAGGCACCTCAATCAGCTTTGGCTTTGTCGAAGAATGGCGTCAGGATGATCCATCAGTAACACAGATGGTCACAAGCGCCGACATTGACGCGGCAACGCCAACCCGATTGCAGGATTTAACCGGAACCGGTGTAGCCGGATTCAACCGTGTTTTCGATCCCCATTTCGCCAGTGATATGCATCTTTACGTCACCACCGACAAAACCATTTATCAAACGAGTGGCGCGACCGGCAGTTCCAGTCTGACACTCCCGTCACTCGCAAACAGGGCCGCATTGCAACAAGCGCTGGATAATTTATCTATCAGAAGTGATAACGGTTCGATCGAATTAACATTCCATCTAGCGGCCGATAATATGAGCTGGAGCCGGGTGTTGCAAATCGTCGAGGCGGCGCCTTAAAAGACGATTATTAGTCCTATAGACTATTGTTATTAAGAGCGATTAGCCGCAACCGGCCACCGGCATAAGTATAGGTTCCAAAGCTTATCGCCGCCGTGGTAAATGGCTGGCCGCGCACATGGCACCCCAAAATCTGGAAGGTGTCATAGGCCTTGAGCGCGGTGTCGGTGGCATTATCAAAATATACCGCGGAAAAACTATAGGTCCCGTTGTCATTGGCTATGCCGCCAATATCCGCATCATTATGCAGAATTTCTGAAAACCGCCCACGCTTTGATAGCCATGTTGGCATTAGTTCATTACGGGCCGTATCCTCATCCGCCATCAACCGGAAACAGGCATAGGCGCGGGTCTCTTGCGCCGGCGTAATGGTGTCACCACGGTGCCAGTTTTGCGGTAGACCAGTATTCGCAATCAACTGTGCATGGGTTGCGGAAAACAAAGATTTTGACATCGATTGGGCATCAATGCGCGCCTGTCCCGATCCGGAAATACGCTCGACATCACTCACCAATTTCAATAGCTGGGGGATCGATATCGATATCAGCGTTACCATCAAAAGCGCCCCGATAAGGGCAAAGCCATCAGCGGTAGGACCCGCTTTGGCTGTAGATTGTGGGCTTGGATTGTCGGACTGGTTGTGTATCATAGCGCCGGCACGTTGGAACAGGGTTTGAGCATGAGAGTATTGCATAAGGCGGAAGGCTTTTCACTAATCGAATTGCTTGCCTATTTTTCAATCATGGCGGTTATCGCGGGCGGCATGTATTCCGCCTTCACTTACTTTACCGAGACCAAGATTGAAATTTCCCAGACAGCCGAATTGCAGGCCAATACGGCACTTTCCTATAACACCATTCGAGAGCAAATACGCGATGCGGATCTGGTTGAGCTGGTGCGCTTGCCCGCTAGTGACACCCATTGCGCGATCATGAAAAATCTGACGCATCAGGATCGGCGCGGGTTGAAATTCATCGGCACTGGCTCGTCTAAAAACATCATGATAACCGGCTATCGCGGCCCCCAAGCGGCGGCGTCTCGAACCTTTATGTTCTGGATCAGGCCAGTGTCTTTATCAACAAGCCCAGCGATCACGACCATGGTTGGCTATGGCAATGATGACACCTCAGCCAATGCCGGCAAACGCTTTGAGGTTTATCTGAACAAGACCGGCAATAGTTTCAAAGTCGGCGTTGAGACACGCGGTGCCTATGTCGAGACCGGCATGCAATTGCCCGAAAAGGAATGGACCCACGTTGCGGTGGTGTTTGATAATAGCTCGGGCACGGTGTTAACCACGGACACGACCTCAATCTATATCAACGGCAATAAAGACAATGCCGCGGTGTCTGGCGGTAATGCCAGCCTCGTTGTGGATACTGGCAACCCGCGTGATATCCGCATTGGTGGATCATTCTCTAACGAATTTGGCACATCGGCCAATTATAAAGGCGCGATGGCGCATTTCCGCATATGGGAAGACGCCCTCACATCAAACGAAGTCCGCATTGAAATGGCCAGCGCCACCAGCGTCATTGACGAAGACCGTAAGGCCGATTTCTGGATGACTGACAATCTATCCCGCAATGGCGGCAGTCATGACATGAACACATCGAACAATTTCTTTTCCCAATCGAGTTATACCAGCGCGGAATATCCAAGTTTCGTCGATGATTTTTATGTCGCCAGCGCCCTTGTCTTTGCCAAGGATAGCAATTCCGATTTCTATAAATTATTCACTACCGAGAGCCAGTCACAGCGTGAGATAGATTGCGAAGACCCAAGCCTGTCTATGGCATCTGGCGACGTTGCCAAAGCGGGGTGGCGCGAGGCCAAGGCCGATAATTTATGGAAATGGACAGCGCCAACAACCGATAATATTTTCCAATATAATGATGCGGACAATAACACCATCATCATCAATGCCGATGTCACCACAACCGCGGGCAACGCGCCTATTTCGGTCACCGGTGACAATATCATTGTCGCGGGCAGCCAAACGCGTGACCGCGAGATGTGCCGCCTTGCCCCGAACATCGTTGGCTTTAATACCGGCGGCGAAAATATCGGCCAGATGGTGATCACGATCGATGAGGCAACATTGGAAAGTGAGGATGATGAACTCTATTTCCTCGACGCCACAAAATCGGCCTTGTTAACCGAGACCATCGGCGGTCAATCAACCAGCTATTATCGCTATACCAACATTAAGGATGAATATAGCGCCCGCTCGAATAGCGACATTTGGCCCCTAATCACGGCAAAATATTACCCCCAATTGGGCTATATCAAAGTCTATACCCGCGCCAGCTCGGCGGTGAATAGCGCCGTCGATACGATGGCCACCAAACCGATTGAGGATTGGGAACGGGTGATGCGCGAGGTGTCCTATAAAAACAATGCGGCATCCTATAAGGACCGAAAGGATTTCCTATTCTCGCTCGGGCCGAACATCCCTTGTCAGGTCAATAATTACATCGCTTGCCGGAACGCCGGCGATAATGATGGCGATGGCAATATTGAAACCTGTTACCACTGGTTCAACTTCATCCGCTTTGACCAGCTCGGTAGCGACTTTAGCTGTTGGAACGATTATTACGGCGGCAACGGGACCGAGAGCACCTATAACGGCGGCCATTATGACGCTGACGCGGCGGATTGTGCCGCCGATTGGGAAAATGCCCGCAGTCATGCATCCTTGCCGCAAAACCGGCTATTTGGCCTCAACGGATATTTGGCAACGGTAACAACGGCGGCGGAACATACATGCTCGGTCGACAAAATCAATGGCGCCATTGGATGGCTTGGCGCGTCCGACCGGCAATGCGAGCGCAACAATAGTTGCGGTGCCTATTCTGGCCCCTTGGTATCACGCGATCCAGCGGGTGAAGGCAAATGGTATTGGGTAACCGGACCAGAGGGTGAATTCAACGCCAATACCAGCGGCTATTCCGATCATGAATCACCATCACCGTCATCACCGCAATCAAATGGCCGTGGCCATGCGACCTATTTTGGCTATGACGATAATAGTGGCACCGACCAATTCACCGAACGCAGCATTGGCTCTACCACAGTGGATGGCCAGACCTATGTGCTCGATGCGCCTTTCACAAAATGGGCCGATAACGAGCCGAATGACTGGTCATGGATCGATGAGGATTACCTGCATACGCTAACCTCTGGCAAATGGAACGACTACACCAATTTCTGGAGGGTGCAAGGTTACCTGATCGAATATGGCGGCATGCAGAGCGATCCGGATCGGCGTCTGGTAAAGAAAACCAGCATCGATACGTTTGAATTCTTCAAGAACTGCCCGCCTAATTAAGCTAGCCATCGGTGTTTTTGCTGATATCGTCACAGAGCGTATCTTGTGAGAGGGTTAGCAAATGACATTATGGCCACCTGAATTCCAGCTTGATGGTGACAGCATCTCTATAGTGCCGAGCAATGCTGGCCACGCGGCGGATCTTGCCGCGGTAATCGAGGCCGGTGCGCTTGATAAGCTGTGGTACACGATGATCCCACCACCTAGTGAAATTGGCGCAGAGATAGAGCGCCGTCTGGCTTTGCGGGCAAGCGGCAATATGCTGCCAATGACGATCATTTCCAAGACAACCAACAAGGCCGTCGGCATGACCACCTATATGAATATAGATGCGGCTAATCGGCGGTTGGAAATCGGTTCTACATTCTTTTGCAAATCAGTACAAAGGAGCGCGGTGAATACCGAATGCAAACTATTGCTATTGCGGCATGCCTTTGAACATCTGGATTGCATTGCCGTTGAATTTAGAACGCATTGCATGAATTTACAAAGCCGCCGCGCAATTGAACGTCTTGGGGCCAAATTTGATGGCATTTTGCGGGCGCATATGATCATGGCAAATGGCACCATCCGCGACACTGCGGTCTATTCCATTCTGGCAAGCGAATGGCCTACGATTAAAGCCAACCTCAATTGGCAATTAGAAAAGCCTCGTTAATGACCACGAATAGAATGATAGACACCGCGCGGCGTAACCCGATATCATCACGGCGTTAATCAGCAATAAATTTAATCAAATCAGGAAAATTTTATGAGCATTACCCTAGATCAAGCCCGTCAAGTCACCGAAGCCAGCCTTGCAAAGGGCCGCGAACTTGGCCTTAAGCCTCTTTCTGTGGTCGTTCTTGACCCGCGCGCCGCAACCGTGGCGATGCTGTCTGAAGATGGCGTTAGCCAGATGCGCGGTAAAATTGCTCATGGTAAGGCGAATGCCGCGATTGCGCTGGGCATGGGGTCTCGCGCCTTGATGAACCGGGCCGAACAACAGGCCTATTTTATCCAGTCGGTAAATGGCCTGTTAGATGGTGACATGGTGCCGGTGCCGGGCGGTGTTTTGATCCGTGATAATGATGGCACGCTATTGGGTGCGGTTGGTATCTCTGGTGATACATCGGATAATGACGAGGCCGCCGCGGTGGCTGGTATCGCCGCCGCTGGGCTTAGTGCCGAAACCGGCTAAGACCGATCAGACTCTATATCAGCAATAGCGTTCCGGACCGTCCCACTGGCCGGTTGAATAACGATCGCCATGCGCCCAGCCAATAGGCAGAACCGTCTCGATGGCCTCTATGTCACTATCGCTAAGGGCCAGTCTGGCGCCGGCGCAATGTTCACGCAGATGATCGGGCGACCTGGTACCGGGGATTGGGATGATATTGTCGCCCTTATGCAACAACCACGCAATCGCCAGCGACGCCGCGCTAACACCCATATCCGCCGCTAGTTGGCGGAAGGGAGCTGTCGCCTCGACATTGAGAGACAGGTTGGGTTCAATAAAGCGCGGGTTTTGCTTTAACCACGCGAACCCAGCCGCAGTCTCGGCCGAATGCGGGCGGTCGGTTAATAGCGAACGGCCAACCGGCGAGAACGCCACCAGCGCCGTACCAAGCGCGGCAGTGGTCTGGGTTAGCCCCAGCTCAGGGCTACGCACCGATAGCGAATATTCGGATTGAACAGCCGCAACGGGGTGAATTTTCTGGGCACGGCGCAGTGAGGTTGGTGCAATCTCAGAAAATCCAAAACTCTTGATCTTGCCAGTCTTCACCAAAGCGGCTAGCGATTCTGTAACCTCTTCAATGGGTGTCGCCTGATCGCGGCGGTGGACATAGAAAAGATCAATCGAGTCGACCCCCATGCGCTTTAGGCTCTTATCCAACTCGGCTTCCATATAGGCGTGGCTATTATCAATATAACGCTCACCAGTTAGCGAATCCCGCACGATGCCGCATTTGGTCGCGATGGAAAACAGATCCTGCTTGGCCTTGCCCTGTTTTGCCAGAAACGAACCGATCACCAATTCAGACGTTTCAGGACCATAAACATTGGCCGTATCAATATGGGACACGCCCTCATCCAATGCGGTCTGCAAAATGGCATGCGAGGCGGCCTCATCCGTTGGTCCATAGAAATTGGAAAATGACATTGCGCCAATGCCAATCGGTGAAATAAGAGGGCCGCCAGCACCGAGTCTACGTTGTTTCATGTCTTCGCTTTCCAAACATCATTACAAGATTAATTAGCCAGCATTAGTCTAGGAAGCACCAGCCATTCTGGCTAGCCACTAACGAGCGGTTAAGTCAAAAATTGTTACGGAATTTTGCGGGACTATTGGGAAATTGCTATTCGATATCACCACGGCAGGTGAATGTGGCTCTGGCACTATCGCCATCAAGCGCAAGATTGGCCATTACCGCGACAGCCAAACCACGTTCTTGGCACGCATTATGCGCCGCGCTACGCACGTCAATGGGCGCCGAGATAAACCCTGAATAACCAGTCTGCCACTCAAACACCATCGGCGCGTTGGGATCATCTGTTGCCGCTACAGGGGTGTCCTGTGCCTCGTCGGCCTGATCCGATGCAACATTTGCAGACGGCACAGCATCCCCTGAAATATCCAGAGGGGCGTTCTCCAAGATAGCTGGCTTTACGGATCTGTCTTGCGAACAGCCGGAAACAAAAGCCAACACGAAGAGTATGGGGATACTGGTAAAACGCATTATTCTACCTATCTATGGTCAGATGGTCCCATCATAGGCCGGTTAACATTTTCCAATAGAAAAAGTTATAGTTTCGCCCGTTAAGTATTTTTCCACTTTCGGGAAATTGCCAATCCGGCAACGATCAACACCACCGCGAGCATTTTCTCGGCCGAGAGTGCCTCTTGCAAGATCAGTGCACCAAGCAACACAGAGAACATTGGGATCAGATAGCCGACATAGGCGGTAAAGCCAGCGCCAGCGCGTTTAATCAGGTAAAAGCGCACGGTAAAAGCCAAACCAGTTGGAAACAGCCCTAGCCAAATACCCGCCGCCCAAATCGTCGGGCTCCATGTCTGGGGTGATGGTGCCTCAAATATCAGCGCCAATGGCAACATCAGCAATACCAAGAAAAACAACATCGCGACCGTCATGAAAAAGGTTGGAACCTCTGGCATATGCCGCGCCATCAGATTGCTAATCACATAGCAAACCGTCGCCAGCACCACCATTAATTGCGCCTCCAACGTGGCCATGCTCGCACTGGAAATACCATTGCCAAAAATGATGACGACTCCCATAAATCCGGTCATCACACCAACAAAGCTACCCATCGATAGCTTTTCATTCTTTAAGAAAAAATGGGCGCCAGTAATCGTCAGTAACGGCCCAACCGACATCAGCAAGCCAGTCAAAGATGCCTCAAGCACGATCTCGGCGCGCGAGATCAGATAGAATGGCAAGCTCATACCAAAAATGCTCATCACGAAAATACGGGGCAAGTATGACAGGTAATCGCGCCATGCAAATTGTGATTGCAACGCCACAATGATCGCCACCACCAGCAAACCAACAAGACCGCGCAGGGCAACAAGCGTCATAGGCCCCGTTGTATCAACAGCAATTTTTATCGCGGGAAAAGACGATGACCACAATAGTGCCAGCAGAATAAGCGCCGCTATGTTGATTGTGTCCTGAGACCTTAACATCACCGCTACCCCACTATTCCACTATAGATCCAGAACAAGAAGGGCTGAGCATAGAACCACCAACACGGCGCCGGCCCATGCGCCCCAGCTCGGCATCATCTTTGTCCGAAACCATACAATCGGTAAAATTAGCACCGGCGTGGTGGCCGACAGAATTGTCACCTTTGCGACAGTGCCAAATTCCAGCGCCTCTAGCAACATCGCCGCCCCAACGCCAAGGCCAAACAAGCCGTTAATGCCGACAAACATCATCGTCTTTGCCGATGGCAATAAAGGCTTGGCGCGTTGGGTCCGGTCAAATGGATAGGTCGCCCAGAACATTACCGCGGCGATCATCACCCGGATCAACCCCGCCATAACCGGATCAGCGCCATCGGCCATCACCGGCCGTACCAGCAACACGCCCGCGGCTTGGCCAGTCGCCGCTAGGACACCAAAGGCGACACCAATCCACAAGGGCGGTTCTACGGCTTCCCATACATGGGCAAGGTCGCGGCGTTTGCCAAACACGATCGCCAGCACAACACCAACAAAACCCACCAGCACCGCCACCATCGTCCAGCCAGTGACAATTTCACCAAGGATCAACCAGCCCAATATCGCCGCGATTGGCGCATTGGAGGCAAACAAAACATTGGTCCGGCGCGGACCAAGACGCCGCATCGCGGCAAATAGAAAGAAATCACCAAGCACGACACCAATGAGTGACGATAGCGTTAGCAAATAAAGATGATCCACCTTTACGGTGAACGGGCGACCGAGTATCAGCAACAGCCCGCCTAGAACAACAATCGCCGCCAGCATCCGCAATCGGTTAAAATGGAGGGAGCCAAGCTCACTCGCCGGACGATGACCAAACACCGCAGCCATAGTCCAACTCGCCGCGGCACCAAGTGCCATGATGGCGGAATAATCCACTAGCTGGCTTGTACCTTGTCCAAAGCCTGAGCCATATCAGCGTGCAGGTCTTCATATCCCTCAAGACCGATCGACATGCGAATACCGCCCTGGTCAATCGACAATTCAGCTTTTTCCTCGTCGCTCAAAGCTGAATGGGTGGTGCTATAGGGATTACAGGCCAGCGTCTTGCTATCACCCAGATTGTTCGAGATATCGATCAATTCCAGCTCGTCCAAAAAGGCAAACGCTGCGTCCTTGCCGCCCTTAATGGTGAAAGCCACCATATTACCAAAGCCAGTCATTTGGCGTTTTGCCAATTCAAATTGCGGGTGGCTAGGATGGCCGGGATAGCGAACAGCCGTGACCTTGGGATGGGTCACCAGCCAATCAACAAGCCGTGCGGCGGTTTCACTCTGGGCGGCGGCGCGTAGCGGCAGGGTTTCAAGACCCTTTACCATAACCCACGCGTTAAATGCACTCATCGCCGCACCGGTTTGGCGATAGAAAGGCAGAAACACATCATTGATGAAATCGGTCTTGCCGAGCACAGCACCACCAAGCAAACGACCCTGTCCGTCAATATGTTTGGTCGCGGAATAAATCACCACATCAGCGCCAAGTTCAAGCGGCCTTTGATAAACCGGCGTGGCAAACACATTATCAACCATAACCATCGCACCGGCATCATGGGCCAGCTTTGACACAGCGGTTATATCAACCATATCAAGCACCGGATTCGATGGGCTTTCCAAAAATACAATCTTTGCCGGCGTGGCCAATGCGTTTGCCCATGCATCAAGATCACGCCCGTCAACCATTACCGTTTCAACGCCCCATTTTGGCAGGATCTTGGTCAAGATAGCGTGACAGGCACCAAACAGGGCGCGGCTCGCCACGACCCTGTCACCAGCGGCCAGATTGCAGGCAAGAGCCGCAAACACCGCCGCCATACCACTACCAGTCGCACGGCAGGCCTCAGCGCCCTCGAGCAACGCCAGACGTTCCTCAAACATCGCCACAGTGGGGTTGCCATATCGGGCATAGACAAAATTATCGGTTTCATCACGAAAAGACGCGGCCGCTTGTTCGGCCGAATCATAGACAAAGCCCGACGACATATAGAGCGCCTCGGCAGTCTCGCGGTTTGCCGAGCGGTTTAGTCCACCGCGAACCAGATTGGTCGCCTGACTTCGTTTATCCTGTGACATTGCGCTATTTCTCTTTGCCGTCAGAAAGGTCATTCTTTTGCACAACAGAGGGAAGGATAACGGCCTGACCAACTATTACCCTGCCACCCTCTGCTGTGAGTGTCGGCGATCCGTATAGCACATAGCCATCGTCTAGCGCATCACTAACCTTTTGGCAAAAGGCAGCATCGTCATTTCCTGAGAGGAATCTGTATTTTTTCCGCATGGTTAAGCTTTCCAAGAGAGGAGAAAGCTATCCTACCCCCGCGGTGCGTGCTTGCCAAGAATACGTTGCAATGTGCGCCGGTGCATCTTTAACCGGCGGGCGGTTTCCGAAACGTTGCGGCCACATTGTTCGTAAACGCGCTGGATATGCTCCCAGCGCACCCGATCCGCACTCATTGGATCTTGTGGTGGTGCCGGCATTGCCTCTTCACGCTGGTGCAATGCGGCAGCAATCTGGTCTGGATCTGCCGGTTTTGGCAAATAATCCAGCGCCCCGGCCTTTACCGAGGCAACCGCTGTCGCAATATTGCCAAAGCTGGTCAACATAACGATCCGGCAATCCTGTCGTTTCTTGCGAAGTTCGGATACAAGGCTCAAGCCGCTTCCATCCTCAAGCTTCATATCCAGAATGGCATAGGCAGGTGAATGTTCGCGGGTTTTTTCAACACCCTCGGCCACTGTGCTCGCATCAACTACAGTAAAGTCACGCGCTTCCATCGCGCGGCGCAAACGTGTGCGCAATGGTGCGTCATCGTCGAGTATTAGAAGGGTGTTATCACTCACAACAATTAAATCCTCTGTAATTTGTGGCTCGTTCTAACTAACAAGCCCCTCTCCAGTAAGGGCCGATAGCGGTAGGGTGATGGTCACTACACCACTACCAGACTTACTGTTCTTAAATAATATTGAGCCGCCGAGGCCCTCAATCAAGGTCCGCGCGATATAAATTCCTAATCCGCGGTGTCCAAGCTGGCCAAAACGTGAGCTATTCCATGGCTGGCCAGCCCGCGAAAGTACCCCAGAAGAGAAGCCCGGACCGTCATCAGTCACATAGATTGTAACGTCATCAGCAATTGTACGAATCGTGACATCCACATAGGAAACGGCAAAGGTATTGGCGTTTGAAAGGATGCTTTGCAGGGCCTGAATGAGTTCGGGGCGTTGTTTGGCGCGCGGGCTTGACCGACCATCGGCCACCTTTACGCGAAATTCGACCATGCTGGCATCAATCCGGTCACTGATTATGGTGTTTATCACTTCATTTAGCGGAACCGGTGTTTCCAATTCCAAATGCCCCACCATCCGTAACTCATCTAGACTGGCCAATATCACACGGCATCTTTCAACTTCGCTACGCAGCAATTGAACGTCATCATAGATCGGATCATCGACAGTAATTTCCTTGGCTAATTCATGGCTGATAAGGGTTATCGTGTTGAGCGGCGATCCAAGTTCATGCGCCGCGGCGGTTGCCAATGTGCCCAAAGCCACACTCTGTTGTTCGTCGGCCATGATCATTTGGGCTTCGGATAGGGCCTCGGCAAGGCGGCGCGATCGTGATGCAACCGACCACACATAACCACCGTTGAAAAACACCGCCAGAACTAGCGCCATCCATAGCCCGCTTTGATAAAGATCAGGTAGGATCAGAGCGTCCTCACCCCATGGCAAGGGGTAATGATACAGGGCAAGAAAGCTAATATTTGCCGCGACCAACGCGATGAGGGCAAAGATTTCCTTGGGCCGCAAAATTGCCGCCGAGACAACCACTGGCGCAAGGAATAATGACGCAAACGGGTTCAACAAGCCGCCCGTGAAAAATAGCGCGGCGGATAATTGCATAATGTCAAAAACCAGCGCCAAAAAATTCTGGTCTGATTTCACATGCGTGATCAGATTGCGCCGCGTTTGCCAGATATTCACCACCACAGACAGGCTGATGATCATCAAAACCGGTCCAACAGGAACGTCAAAGCCAAGGCCAAAAGCGGTGTAGAGAAGGGCGGCGAGCTGGCCACAAATGGCCAGCCAGCGCATTTTCAAGATGAGCGTCGTATCAATCGGGCTATGGACAGACTGGATAGTCCGGTCAAAAATTTTAGCTTCTGCCATGGTTTTCCATTCCCGATATCAGTGTCTAGTAACAGGCGCGCCTGCTAGACATCGAGATTTGCTACCCGCAATGCATTTTCCTGAATGAAGTTACGGCGCTCTTCAACCGCTTCACCCATCAATGTCGAGAAGGCGTTATCCGCTTCTTCTTCCTGTTCAATTGTCACTTGCAGGAAGATCCGCTGATCAGGATCAAGCGTGGTTTCCCACAATTGCTCTGGGTTCATCTCCCCAAGACCCTTATAGCGGGAAATCTGGGCACCCTTACGACCAGTCTGGAAAATCAACTGTGACAATTGCGATGGACCATTCACCCCGGACTGCACCGCGCCCAGCCGTAATTCGGCTGAATTTTGGTAAATCGCAGTAAGGTGCGCAGCCATTTCATCAAGCTGTTTCGACTCGGGCAGTGCGATAATCCGATGATCAATCACATAGCGTTCTTGAATACCGCGCAAGCGCCGTTGAACGACAATCGCCGAGCCATGTTCGGTATCCTCAATAGCGCCCGTCCATCCGCGCTCAAGCGTGCTTGCATGGCTCTCGAGCCGCTCTGCCAATGTTGTTGCCGCGTCAGCATTGGTGAGATTGCCAGCAGATAGAAGACCGGCAATCGCCGCCTGTTCGATAACGTCACGGCTACCAAGCTGGCGGCCAGCCTGTTCAACCAGACGGCTCGCAACCATCGCCTTATTGGCAAAATCACGCAGTTCCTCACCGGCAATCTGGGCACCGCCATGAAGGGTGATTACAGCATCCTTCAAACCGGCATCCATCAAATAGGAATCGAGTTCGCGCTGGTCTTTAAGATAGACCTCTGATTGACCGCGCTTTGCCCTAAACAGCGGTGGCTGGGCAATATAGAGATAGCCCTGTTCGATCAAAGGCCGCATGTGACGGAAGAAAAAGGTGAGTAGCAATGTGCGAATATGGCTACCGTCAACGTCGGCGTCAGTCATGATCACAACTTTATGATAGCGGATTTTTTCCACTTCCATTTCGGCATTGCCAACACCGGCACCAAGGGCGGTGATCAATGTGCCAATTTCCGCCGAGGACAGCATTTTATCAAGACGCGCACGTTCCACATTCAGGATCTTACCGCGCAAGGGCAGGATCGCCTGATTGGAACGATCACGGCCTTGTTTGGCCGAACCACCCGCGGAATCACCCTCCACCAGATATATTTCTGATTTGGCCGGGTCACGTTCCTGACAATCAGCGAGTTTTCCGGGCAGGCTGGCAATATCCATCACGCCCTTGCGCCGTGTTAGGTCACGCGCCTTGCGGGCGGCCTCACGGGCGGCGGCGGCTTCATAGGCCTTTGAAACAATCTTTTTCGCATCGGCAGGATGCTCTTCAAACCACTGGTTAAGACAATCGGCAACGGCCTGTTCAACCACTGGACGCACTTCAGATGAAACCAGCTTGTCTTTGGTCTGGGACGAGAATTTTGGATCGGGCACTTTTACCGACACAATCGCGGTGAGGCCTTCACGCGAATCCTCACCGGTTAGCTGGACCTTTTCACGCTTGGCGATTCCCGATGATTGCGCATAGGCGTTAACCACGCGTGTCATCGCCCCGCGAAAACCAGCAAGGTGCGCCCCGCCATCGCGTTGGGGAATGTTATTGGTGAAACAAAGGGTGTTTTCATGGAAAGAATCGGTCCATGCCATAGATAGCTCGACGGTGATATCATCGCGTGTTGTTTCAACAGCGATAATGTCATGCAACGTCGATTTTGACCGGTTTAGCCATTCCACAAATGCCTGCAAGCCACCTTCAAAAAAGAACTCAGAAATAGTCGGCTCGGCGTCGCGCTCGTCGCGCAGGTGAATACGCACACCAGAATTCAAAAAGGCAAGCTCACGCAATCTGTGTTCAAGCGTGGCAAATTCAAAATTGATATTCGAAAAGGTTTCGACAGACGGCATAAAGCTAATATGCGTTCCGCTCTTGCCATTTGCAGGTCCGACATCTTGCAACGAACCCTGCGCGTCGCCGTGATTGAAGGTCAATTCATGCTGGCGGTCATTGCGGAAAATGGTGAGCTTTAGCCATTGTGATAGCGCGTTAACAACCGACACACCCACACCGTGCAGACCACCGGAAACCTTGTAGGAATTATTGTCAAATTTACCACCAGCATGGAGCTGGGTCATGATGACCTCGGCGGCTGATACGCCTTCTTCATGGTGAATATCTACCGGAATACCGCGGCCATTATCGGTCACCGTTACCGATCCATCCTTGTTCAACACCACCTCGACAATATCGCAATGTCCGGCAAGCGCCTCATCGATGGCGTTATCGACAACCTCATAAACCATGTGATGCAGGCCAGAACCATCATCGGTGTCACCGATATACATGCCCGGGCGTTTTCGCACCGCGTCCAGACCCTTTAGCACCTTAATCGAATCAGCGCCGTAATCTTCTGAATTTGGCTCGCTATTTTGGGTTTCATCACTCATCATATCACCTCGAATTGTGGTGTTTTATCTGGCGCATCACCGCCGAAAATACGGATAAATTTGGCCCCGTTACCAAGGCCCTTGAATTGTTTATCGCTGGTTCCAGTGAACCAGGTCTGTCCGCCCAAAACCGCCAAGGCCTCGAACAATGACAGGCGGCGATCGTCATCAAGATGCGCCGCGACATCGTCGAGCAACATCAATGGCGGCTGGCCTAGCCGCCGATGCTGGAGACGGGCATGAGCCAGAACCACAGCAATCAACAAGGCCTTTTGCTGGCCGGTAGATGCCAGCACCGCGGGTTTGTCCAGCACAGTATCAAACGCGCCAAGGTCACTAGCATGCGGACCAGCCAACCGGCTTTCGCCTGCACCACGCTGGGCCGCCGCTTCTTTAATCAGCCGGTCTTCAACCGCCAGCGCCGGCATTTCTGCTAGCCATGTTTCAACATCACCGACCAATTCAAGCCGGATACCGGGGAAACCAAACCAGCCATCATGGGCCTCGGCGTTCAAATCCTTGATCAACGCCTGACGCGCCGCGGTAATCGCAACGGCGGTTTCGGCTAATCCTGCCTCCAAGGCAACAAACCATGTCTCGTCGCCGCGGCCTTCTGATAGTAACAGACTGCGCTCTCGCAGGATCTTGTCATAACGGTTAATCCGGCCGATATGGGCAGGATCAAAAGCGATCACCAATCGGTCAAGAAACCGGCGGCGCGCACCCGGCGTATCAACAAAAATTCCATCCATCTGCGGCGTTAGCCATGAAACCGAAAAATGGCCGCCAATTTCGGCTTGCGAAACAGTTTCACCATTACAGCGCATAATTCTGCGGCCGGTATCTGAATCAACCGGAACGCCGCTACCAATACGGATCCGTGCCTCGCTGGTTTCGAGTTCAGCGGCAACCGCCCAATTGGCCATATTCGTGCCCGCCATGGGCAGATGTTCCGATTTTGCCCGCCGCATGCCGCGCCCCGGTGCCAATAATGACACCGCCTCGAGCATATTGGTTTTGCCCGCACCATTGTGACCGAACAACACCACCGGCTGTTGATCCAGAACTAGCTTCGCGCTCTTATAGTTTCGAAAATTATCTAGCGAGAGAGACGATAACCAACATGATGGCGCCTCTTTACTGGACCCGTCCGGGCCTGCCTCACCTAGGCCAGTAACAGCCGAGGCGCGGTGCGATGTTGCATCGGCGGCAAAGTCAATTTTCTGAGACACCCCCACCAAATGTAACTCACACCCGCATTGGCATCAGGACAAACAGGCTGGCCTCATCACCTGGTGCACGCACCAGACTTGGCGAGCCCTGATCGGCAAGCGCAAATTCAACGGTTTCGTTATTAACCTGTCCGGCAATATCGAGCAGATAACGGGCGTTAAAGCCAATTTCCATTTCCGGCCCGTCATAGCTAACCTCAAGCTCTTCAACCGCGCTAGAGGCGTCGGTACTGCTTGCCGATAGATTAAGCGTGCCAGGAGACAGGCGCATCTTGATAGAGCGGGACTTTTCAGAAGAAATAGTCGACACACGGTCAACAGCGGCCGAAAAGGCACCCACATCAACCTGCATGATGCGGTCATTCCCCTGTGGAATAACGCGCGTGTAATCAGGGAAAGTGCCATCGATAAGCTTGCTCTTTAGGCGAACAACGCCAAAGCCAAACTCGGCCCGCGTATCCGACAATGATACCGACACATCGCCGTCAAAATCATCCAACAGCTTGCGCAATTCGGTAACCGCCTTGCGGGGCAGGATGATCGATGGCATCTGCGCCGCACCAGATGGCAGGGCCTGACGCGTCATTGCCAGCCGGTGACCATCAGTCGCCACCGCACAAAGCTCGCCCGATTCCGATTTATGCAGATAAATACCGTTCAGGTAATACCGGGTTTCCTCGGTCGAAATGGCAAATTTAGTGGCGTCAATCAGATCCCGGATATCGGCCGCGGTCAGCGTGAAATTAACCGGCATGTCGCTTGAGTTGATCGCCGGGAAATCTTCGACCGGCAATGTTGGCAAACGGAAGTTTGACCGACCCGCGCTAATCATCGCGTGACCATCAGCAACAGACACCTCAACCTCGGCACCATCAGGCAGTTTACGCGCAATGTCGTACAGCATATGCGCCGACACCGTGGTTGTACCGGCCGTGGCGACAGAACACCCTACCTCGGTTGCAATATCCATATCCATGTCGGTAGCCGTCATTGATAGCTGGCCATCCTCAGCGCGCAGCACAACATTGGCGAGGATGGGAATTGTGTTGCGGCGCTCGACAACAGATTGCACATGACCCAATGGCCGTAACAGGCTCATTCTATCTATAGTTAGCTTCATTCGTTTTCTCTTCATCTGGTCTGCGACATGGCCGTTGCCATACGTTGGTAACGCATCAGACAAAAGCCCGTGGATATTTGCTCATGCCGCTAGCCCCAATCGGGTTAATTACCTGAATTTAACAGCATTATTTAACTCACTACTAAATATAGCATGAGATTAACCAACAAGCATCAAAATATTGAGTTTTTGGGCCCTGCGAATCGGGGCGACGCAGAGCGTGCGAATCGGCGAGGACCCACCACGAAAAAGCACGGTTTTTGAGGGATTTAATTAGCCAATAGCGACTTTAGCAACTGGACGTCTTCAGCAATTTCAGGATTGGTATCCATATGCTGTTCAATCGCCCGCACCGCATGCATCACTGTGGTGTGATCGCGGCCACCAAATTGCCGGCCGATCTCTGGATAGGACAGCGAGGTCAACATTTTCGCCAGATACATCGCAACCTGCCGTGGCCGTGCGATATTACGCGCCCGACGTGTCGAGAACATCTCCGAGACACGGATACCATAATGGGCGGCAACCCGCTTTTGGATCGCATCAACACTGACGCGCCGTGAACTGGCCCGCAATAGATCAGCAAGAAGATCAGCCGTGCTCTCGATGGTGATTTCGCGGCCAACCAAAGTGGCATGCGCCATGATCCGGTTTAGCGCGCCTTCGAGTTCACGCACGTTACTGGCAATCCGGTGCGCCAGAAATTCCAGCACCTTGTCCGGGATCATAACCGGCGATTGCTCGGCCTTAGCCTGTAGGATGCCGAGCCGCAATTCGTAATCGGCCGGATGAATATCCGCCACCATACCCCAGCCCAGACGCGAACGCAGGCGCTCTTCCATACCTTCAAGATCGGTTGGCGACTTATCAGCAGACAGAATTACCTGCCGCCCATCTTCAACCAGCGAATTAAAAGTGTGGAAAAACTCTTCTTGGGTTGAGTCCTTGCCGCTGATGAATTGCACATCATCGATCATCAACACATCAACCGAGCGGAATTGTTCTTTGAATGACATCGTGTCGCGAAAACGCAATGCCCGCACAAATCGGTACATGAATTTTTCTGCGGACAGATACATCACTTTGCGGTGCGGTGCCTGTTCACGGATGTGCCATGCAATCGCATGCATCAGATGGGTTTTGCCAAGGCCAACGCCGCCATAAAGGAATAGCGGGTTAAACGCGACTGTATCGCTCTCGGCGGTGCGTCTTGCCACGGCAAAGGCCAATTCATTCGCCTTACCAACTACGAAATTGGCAAATGTGTAACGCGGGTCAAGACCAGCCAGCAAATCATCCGAGCGGGCCTGACCAGACGGCAATGCGTCGCCTCCAGAATTTAGGCCAGAATTTAGGCCAGTATTTAAGCCAGATTGGGCATTATTGGTGATTCGCGGGGCGCCAGATGATCCGCGGCCCATATTATTATGCGTGTTATTTTGGATAGTATTTTGAGATGGAGCAACACGCACATCAACGGTTTTGATAGTGCCGGCCTTGGCCCCTAATTCAGCGCTGAACTCAACAGATGAAATAACCCGGAGCCGGTCAGCGAATTGGCTATTGACCCGATCCCGCGCCAGTGAACTAGGCGCATCCAGCGTCAAAACACCATTTTTGAGAGTAGCTACACCTAGTGGCTTTATCCAATTGCGCCATGCCGCCTCGCCAATGTCACGGCGCATCCGCACAGATATCCGTGCCCACGCCTCGGCCACCGGCGCGTCATGGGATGCGGCTTGTGTATGCGTGTCGGCTGAGGTGGTCTGGGAAGGCTGGCCAACCAGACCCGCGCTATCTCCAAGCGGCAGGCTGTCGGGCTTCAGATCGTCTAACCAAGGGCTATTATCGGCAGGATTGTCTTCAATATTACCTGACATGTAGCCCCCAAATTTTTAATGGTTTAACGTTGAACAACACCCCGGCGACGTCGCGCGGTGTTGGTAGACATTACCTAGCGATCACACATTTAAGCAAGATGCCAGAGCGCCAGAATCACAAAATAAACATACTAAAAATGCAGTTATTTCTGTTGACATAATTTTGGCAGGAAAACGGCTAATTGACCCATAAAGCTAAATGTTTCAATGGCCGAATCGGATCGAGGTAATCTAGCGACTAAGGTTATCCCACCAAATGGCAAAACCAGAAAAAGACGCACAAATGACAAAAGGCCCAGTGGGTTTCTGGACCTAGTGTAAATATTATTTAGGCTATCAGGCCGATTTATCATCCAGCCATAGCGCGCTTACTATTTAAGCGGCGAGTGCCTTAACGCGGCTAGATAGACGCGACATTTTGCGAGATGCCGTATTCTTGTGGATAACACCACGCGATACACCGCGCATCAGCTCAGGCTGTGCGTTGCGTAGCGCTTCACGAGCTTGCTCGGCGTCACCAGCAGAAATTGCTACCTCAACTTTTTTGAGGAACGTCCGGATACGGCTCATGCGCGCACCATTGATGATGGCGCGATTTGCGTTACGACGAATACGTTTCTTTGCAGACTTATGATTTGCCATGGGGCTCAAAAATCCCTGTTAAATTCCAATGTGTCGCGGTGTATATGACGTTTTTGCCTGTTCCGTCAAGCGATTTAGGCCTTGTTGCCCCCACCAAACATCAATTCGGGCAACGATATGGGCATCAATTCGGGCGTAGCATGATTTTCCACAGGGCGCCGGCCGCTGTTTTGACCTTCGTAACGCTTAATTTCTCAGGCCCACGCTCCCAATTTCCGTTGCCGCCTACCCAGCCAAGCCCCGGAAGCGCCGAATCGTAAAATGCGATTATATCGGCCGATGAATTGGCGTTTGAGGCAAAAATCATAACGATCCGGCCACTCGGCGAATCGAAGGCAAAACCAAGTTCCGGCTCGATTACCAGACCATCCATAATCGGCACGTCACCAACCCAGCGATCCTGTTGGGCGGCAGAGGCACCAAGCGGCGTCCATACCGCGCCCATCACCAGCAATGAAACCAGCGCCAAAACACGGCCAACCCTGTTTAGGGGCAAAGCAACAAGACGAAGTGATGCAGGGGCAAGGAAGGGAGTGATAGTCATATCGCCTCTATGTGGCCAAAGGTTGCGGTGTAGGGTGCGTTACAAGAGGTACACCAGAAATCATACTTAGCAGGATAACTTACCGCTGGCATTTCGCACAGAAGAAACTGCTCCGCCCCGATTGGACAATGGTTTGGATGGGCGCCGCACAGCTCAAACAGGCCTCACCGTCGCGGCCATAAACCGCTAGCTGTTGAACGAAATAGCCGATTTCACCGCCGGGCTGAACATGGTCGCGAAGGCTAGTGCCGCCCTCGGCAATGGCCCGCCCCAGCACATCTCTAATCGACGTGACAAGCCGGTCCGCCCGCCGCCCTGCAATGGTGCCTGCTTTGCGGCGCGGGGAAATACCAGCATAGAACAACGCCTCACACGCATAGATATTGCCAATACCGGCGACGATTTGCTGGTTAAGCAAAGCGTTTTTAATCGGGCCGGTCCGCCCCGCCAGAGCGCTTGATAAATGCGCCGCAGAGAATGAATTACCAAGCGGTTCCGGTCCCATATCCGCCAGCATCGGATGGGTATCGCCGCCAAATAAATCGACCCAGCCAAACCGCCGTGGATCGTTCAGCACGACATAAGCCCGATCATCGTCATTACCTCCATCACCAGCATTATTGGCTGGTGCCATGGTCAGGACCATATGGTCATGCTTGCCGATTTCCGGCTTGCGGTGATGAATACGCACCGAACCAGACATGCCAAGATGCAACAGCATTGTCTCGTCACCATCCAGCGGCATCAGGACAAATTTACCGCGCCGCTGTAATGGTCCGAACCGGCGGCCTTGTAATCGCTCAGCGAGATTTTCGGGCAAGGGCCAACGTAGATCAGGTCGGCCAACAAAGGCCGCCTCGATAGTGCGCTGTTCCAAGACAGGTGCGAGTGCGCGGCGGACGGTTTCGACTTCAGGGAGTTCAGGCATTAGGCGTTCACCGTTATTGTTAGGGCTAAATTCGGGGCATTAATGAGGCTGCGATACTACGCCGCCATCCAGCGTTGTACCCAGAGTGGTAATAAGAACCGCAATATTATTCAATAAATAGGCTGGCATTGCTATATAGTGATATGAGCAGACGCCCCACACAGACAATATATTAATCAGGACCGATAGACATGACCGCACCGACGCGACCAGACCAGAATGACGATACAAATGACGGTATTGTCGATTTTGGCTTTAAAATGGTGGACCGCGCGGAAAAGGTCGGCCTTGTGCGCGGCGTGTTTGATAGTGTTGCCGAACGCTATGACGTGATGAATGATTTGATGAGCGGCGGCGTTCATCGGCTATGGAAAAGCGCGTTAATCGATTGGATGGCACCGCAACCCGGCCAGCATCTGGTCGATCTAGCAGGGGGCACCGGCGATATCAGCCTGCGGTTTTTGCGCCGCGGCGGCGGTAGCGCGGCCATTACCGATATTAACCATGCGATGCTGATGGCCGGACGAAAGCGCCGCGATTTGGCAAAATACCGCGGCCAGACGAGTTGGTGTGTTGGCAATGCGGAAAGCCTGCCATTTGATAGCGGCATTGCCGATTTTGTCACTATCGCCTTTGGCCTGCGCAACGTGACCGATAGACAGGCGGCAATTAACGAGGCGCACCGTATCCTAAAGCCGGGCGGGCGGTTCCTTTGTTTGGAATTTTCGACCGTTAATAACCAAGCCTTGGCCAAGCTATATGATGCCTGGTCCTTCAACGTCCTGCCACAGATTGGCCAGATGGTTGCTGGGGACGCCGATAGCTATCGTTATCTGGTCGAATCCATTCGCAAATTCCCCGCACCAGAAATCTTGGCCGACATGTTTGCAACGGCCGGCTTTGCCCAAGTGCGGGTGCGTTCCCTATCAGGCGGCATCGCCTGTATTCATTCAGGCTGGAAACTGGACTGATGCGCACGACCTCTTGGATGATGTTTGTTGCCTTGTTGCGGCTTCCCGCGATTAGCTGGCATCTTGGCCGGGCTGGGGTGCTGGGTCATATCGCCCAGATTACCCTTTTGCCAAATTGGCTCCGGCGGGTGTGCGGTGGTATTGATATTATTGTGCGCTCCAGAGGGGCGACCAAGGATGCAGGCGGTGCGCTTGCTGATGCGCTGCAACGCCTTGGCCCCGGTTTCATCAAATTCGGTCAGGCCCTATCCACACGATCCGATCTTATTGGCCCACAAATGGCGCTATCACTTAGCCTGTTACAGGACCGCTTGCCGCCATTTGCCGCGCATCTCTCGCGCCAGCAAATTGAAGCGGCAACCGGTGCGGCGTTGGAAGACACATTCCGCCGATTCGATGATGAGCCAATTGCGGCGGCATCCATCGCCCAGGTTCATTATGCGGAATTAACCGATGGTAGGGCGGTGGCGGTAAAGCTATTGCGGCCCGGTATCGACCGCCGGATGCGTTCTGATACTGCGTTATTTTTTGCCCTTGCCCAGATAATGGAGCGAATCGCCCCAGGATTGCGCCGGCTAAAGCTCGTTGCGGCGGTTGATCAATTCGTCCAGCTATCCGAGATCGAACTGGATTTGCGGCTTGAAGCGGCGGCGGCAGGGCGGCTATCTGATAATCTGCGCGAGGATGATGAAATCCATGTGCCATGGGTCGATCTAGAACGCACAACCTCATCAATGCTGATCATTGAATGGGTGGACGGGATCCGAATCGACGATGTGCCCGCGCTAACCGCGGCCGGACATGACATTGGCAAATTGACCGAATTTGCGGCACGGAGCTTTTTCAATCAGGTGTTCCGCGATGGGTTTTTCCATGCCGACATGCATCCGGGCAATATTTTCGTGCGGGCTGATGGGCGGCTGGTGCCGATTGATTTTGGCATTATGGGGCATCTGGATTTTTCTGACCGCCTGTTCCTTGCCCGCCTGCTTACCGCGATGCTGGAACGCGATTATGATCAGGTCGCCAAATTGCATAAGGATGCGGGCATGTTGGGGCCGGATGCGTCGGTCCATCTATTCTCGCAATCGGTGCGCGCGGTTGCTGATCCGGTGATGGGAAAGGCGCTTGGCGAGGTGTCACTAGGCACCGTTCTTGGCCAGATTTTCCAGCTTTCTACCCGTTTTGAGATAGAGGTCCAACCGCAATTCAACCTCTTGCAAAAGACCATGATGATGGCCGAGGGCGTTGCCCGCCAGCTTAATCCGGGGGCCGATATGTGGAGCCTGTCACAGCCATTGGCCGCGAATTGGATGGCCAATCAGGCTGGCCTTGCCAAACGCGCCGAGGCGTTTTTAGAAGACGCATTACTGGTCGCCTCGCGTTTGCCAAAGATCCTGCGGGATATTGAAGCGGGCGAAAGTGAAAAAATTCACAAACCAACACCAATATGGCCCGGAATAGTGTCATTGATTGCGCTTGGCATTGCAGTTTCAACAATTTTCATATAAATTCACAAAATATCCTTAATAATAAAGATATGTGAGTTTTTGTGAAAACCATTCGTCATAATGTTAGTGCCATCATCACCGCGCTTGGTGGCCGTGAAGCGGTTCAAGCATTGCTTGATGTTGGGCCGAGCGCGATCAGCAATTACCATACGCGTGGGGCCTTTCCGCACCGCGCCACCGGACCATTGCTAGCGGCATTACAGGCGCGCGGTTATCAGGTTGATCCCGATAGCCTAGCGATACTGACCGGCGATAACGGCATCGCGGCGACTGTTCAAAAAACCGTGTTATTAATCGTTGGCGGGGGTATCGCCGCCTATAAAGCGCTAGAGGTCGCGCGCCGTTTGCAAGATCACGATATCAGGGTTATCGGCATGATGACCAAGGGCGCCCAGCAATTCATCACGCCGCTTAGCCTTGCCGCCCTCACCGAAGAAAAAACCTATACCGATTTATTCTCCCTCACCGATGAGGCCGAAATGGGTCATATCCAATTGGCCCGCATGGCCGATCTGGTGCTAGTGGTACCGGCAACGGCCAATCTAATGGCGCGGGTGGCACATGGGATGGCGGATGATTTGGCATCGACGGTAATGCTGGCAACCGAAGCGCCGATCATGATGGCCCCCGCAATGAATCCGGTAATGTGGGGTAATCCAGCGACCCAGCATAATCGCGATATTCTTGCATCGCGCGGAATCCAATTCATCGGCCCTGCCGCCGGTGATACCGCCTGTGGTGAATTTGGCTCTGGGCGGATGAGCGACCCGATGGATATCGTTGCGGCGGTACTGGACCAGATGGCCAAGACGGAATCCACCCCCTTAAAGGGCAAACACGCGATCGTCACTTCGGGCCCAACCTATGAGCCGATTGACGCGGTTCGCTTTATCGCCAATCGGTCATCTGGCAAACAGGGTCACGCGATTGCCGAGGCGCTAGCCGCCGCCGGTGCCAGCGTAACCTTGATCAGCGGGCCGGTCGCCCTAGATGATCCGGCCGGCGTTAAAGTGGTAAGGGTGGAAACAGCGGCGCAAATGCTCGCCGCCTGTAATGCCAGCCTGCCCGCTGATATAGCGGTCTTTGCCGCCGCGGTTGCCGATTGGCGGGTGCGCGATCCACAGAACGAAAAGATCAAAAAGCCCAAAGATGCCAGCGCCGCGCCAGCCCTCGATCTGGTCGAGAACCCCGATATTCTGGCGCAAATCTCGACGCATGAGAACCGCCCCGCAATAGTCGTTGGCTTTGCCGCCGAGACCAATGATCTTATCGACAATGCGAATGACAAGCTGCGCCGCAAAGGCTGTGACTGGATTATTGCCAATCATATAGCCAGTGATGGTGCACCCAACGTCTTTGGCAGTGATAATAACGCCGCCCATTTCATTACCGCTTCGCATATCGAGAGCTGGCCAGAGATGGCTAAATCCGCCCTTGCCGAAAAACTCGTTGGTAAATTAACAGAGGCCCTCACCAATGGATCGCATTAACGTAGACATTATCCGACTTGCCAACAGCCAGCCAGATGGTGCAAAGGAATTGCCATTACCGTCCTATGAGACCGCCGGTGCCGCCGGAATGGACCTTGCCGCGGCCCTATCGGCGCCGATAGACTTAGGCGCTGGCAAACGCACTATCATTCCAACCGGTTTTGCGATTAGCCTACCACAAGGCTTTGAAGCGCAGATTAGACCGCGCTCTGGTCTTGCTTTGAAACATGGTATTACTGTTGCCAATGCGCCGGGGACAGTTGACGCCGATTATCGCGGCGAAATTTGTGTTATTCTTGTTAACCTTGGTGACGATAGTTTTACCATTAACCACGGCATGCGAATCGCCCAGATGGTGATTGCACCGGTAACACAATGCCAGTTCACGCTGGTGGAAACGCTAGAGCAAACCGAACGCGGATCAGGTGGGTTTGGGTCAACAGGGGTCTAGCGTAACGAGGACAGGCCATGCTCAATGATAATGATTTGGAACGCTATGCGCGCCAAGTGATCATACCGGATGTTGGTGAAGACGGTCAGCAAAAGCTGCGAGACGCCAAGGTTCTGGTTATTGGTGCTGGCGGTCTTGGCTCGCCCGTCATCATGTATCTTGCGGCGGCTGGTGTTGGCTCGATCACGGTTATTGATGATGATGACGTGTCACTATCCGATTTAAACCGCCAGATCGCCTACACCACCAGCACAATTGGCGAGGAAAAGGTCAAGCAGATAGCCCTTACGGCAAATGCGATTAATCCTGATATTCATGTGTCGGGCCTGCCGGTGCGGGCCACCCCGGGCAATGCCAGCAAGCTAATCATGGCGCATCACGTTATTGTTGATTGCTCCGACAATGTCGAAACCCGTTATTTGCTTGGCGATTTATCGCATCAGGCGCGGGTGCCGCTGGTCTTTGGAAGCGCGGTCCAAAGCGAAGGTCAGGTGTCAGTCTTCCAGAGCAATATCGACAATCATAGAGGCAGTGCCTGTTACCGCTGTGTGTTCCCGTCTTCGCCCGGCATAAAACAGGCACCGGGCTGTTCGCAGGCGGGGATTCTAGGGCCGATGACCGGTATCATTGGCTCGATGCAGGCGATGGAAACGATCAAGCTCATCACCGGCATAGGCACTAGCCTGACCGGTCGTCTAATGCTTGTTGATGGCCGTGATATGAGCTTTATGGAAATCGCCACAAACCGGCGTGATGATTGTCTGTGCTGTGGGACCAAGGGGCCCGGCGGCTAGATCCTAGAGCATCGCCTCGATCACCCGATCACGCGGGGCATGACCATCCCAGAATGTCTGGATATTGATGATGACCTTGTCACCCATTTCCAAGCGACCCTCGATCGTGGCCGAGCCGATATGCGGCAATAGAACAACATTTGGCAAATCACGCAGGGCCTCGGGAATGTGCGGCTCCTCGGCATAAACATCGAGACCAGCACCGGCGATATTACGCGATGCTAGCAAATCAGCCAGCGCCTCTTCGTCAATAACCTCACCACGCGATGTGTTAACCAGATAGGCCGATGGCTGGATTAATGACAAACGCTCACGCGATAACAGCATATGTGTAGCTGGCGTATGCGGGCAATTCACCGAGACAATATCAACTCTGGCCAGCATCTGGTCCAGCGATTCCCAATAGGTCGCCTCCAACTCGGTCTCAATTTCGGGATGTACAGCCTTGCGGTTGTGATAATGGATACTAAGACCAAAACCACGGGCGCGGCGGGCGATTGCCTCGCCAATACGGCCCATGCCGATAATGCCAAGGCGCTTGCCGTTGATCCGGTGGCCCAGCATGCCGGTTGGCGACCATCCCTGCCAATTGCCAGAACGTGCGAGCTTGTCACCCTCGGCAATGCGGCGCGGCACCGCCAGCATCAGAGCCAAAGCAACATCCGCAGTGTCCTCGGTTAACACGCCGGGTGTATTGGTTACGGTAATGCCGCGGGCCTTGGCGGCGGCAAGATCAATATGGTCAACGCCAGTGCCAAAAGAGGCAATCAGCTTTAGCCGGTCGCCCGCCGCGTTAATCACCGCCGCGTCAATTTTGTCAGTCACCGTTGGCACCAGAACATCGGCGGTCTGCATGGCTTCGATTAATTGATCAGGGGTAAGGCTTGCATCGCTCTCATTCAGCTTTGCATCAAACAATTCGCGCATCCGCGTTTCAATTGAGTCTGGAAGTTTGCGCGTCAAAACCACGGTTGGTTTATTTTGACTCATTATCGATCTCTCAATTCAATATGAAAACTAAGGTCTCTGGCTTTGCCGCCAAAAACATACTATTCTTAAGGCCAAAGCGTCCTATTGTTGATTGGGGTCATTTACATGGCCATATAATGATTATCAATTTGCACCAATTCTAACCAAAAGACTACCAGAACAACGCCACCATGAAAAAACAATTCGATATGGCTAAAACTCTGTTGGTTGCATGTGCCACCGCTATTTTGGTCACAATGCACCAACCGGTGCCGCTTTTTGCCCAAGAGGCAAAACTTACCGTGCGCGGCAGTGGCGAGGCTGTGCCTCGCTTTGTAACGCTTAAATTTGACAAAGCTAATATGCGGGAAGGACCGGGCAATGAATATAAGGTGCTATGGCAATATAACCGCACCGGCTTTCCCATGCTGGTAGAGGCCGAATTTGGTGTGTGGCGCAAAGTCGTCGATCATGAGGGCACCACCGGTTGGATGCATGGATCGCTATTGTCACTGCGCCGGATGGTTCTGGTGGTTAACGGTACCGCAAAAATCCACAAAAAACCGCTAGTCACGGCAAAAATTGTTGCTGTTGCCGAACGCGGGGCCTTGCTGGAGCTGCAATCCTGTCCGGCTGAATGGTGCCGGATCGCCGTTGGTGATTTGCGTGGATGGGTCAGCCGTGACGCCCTGTGGGGCATGCGCGATGGCGAGGTTCTTAACTAGGCCCTATATTTATTCTGAGCCATTTCACGCTAACGCAAACGGCGCTTTGGATATCCCAAAGCGCCGTTGCTTTTTCAGTAATGACGCGCCGTTTTAGGCGACGTCAAAACGGTCTGCATTCATGACTTTCGTCCACGCGGCCACAAAGTCAGCGGCGAATTTATCACCCGCATCATTAGAGCCATAGACTTCGGCAAGAGCGCGAAGCTGGGAGTTTGAGCCAAATACTAGGTCAACCCGTGATGCTGTGCGGAGCACTTCACCTGTGGCGCGGCTGGTGGCTTCATAAGAATTATAGCCCGTTGCCTTCCACTGCACATCCATCGATAGCAAGGTGCGGAAGAAATCACCGCTTAGCTTGCCCGGTGTTTTGGTGAACACGCCGTGATTATTGGCACTGATACCAATGTCACGCATGCCGCCGACAAGCACTGTCATTTCAGGTGCCGTCAGACCCAATAGATGGGCTTTATCGAGCAGCATTTCCTCAGAGCTAACCTCATTCGGGCCTTGCTGATAGTTCCGGAAGCCATCGGCCGCCGGCTCTAGTACGGCGAAAGACTCGACATCGGTTTGTTCCTGTGACGCATCACCGCGTCCCGGGGTAAATTCAGGCGCAATTCCTGTTGCCTGTTCAACACCGACATTACCAGCCAGCACAATCACATCCGCAATTGATGCACCGCTTTCGGCCGCAATAGGCGACAAGACATCAAGCACACGCGCCAATTGATCAGGCTTGTTTGCATCCCAGTCTTTTTGCGGGGCAAGGCGAATACGGGCACCATTGGCACCGCCGCGCATGTCCGAACCACGATAAGTCGAGGCACTGGCCCAAGCGGTTTCAACCATTTCCTGAATGCTAAGACCGCTAGCCGCAATCTTGGCTTTCACTGCATCAACATCATAGCCGGTATTGCCAGCAGGCACTGGATCTTGCCAGATCAATTCCTCCTCTGGCGCCTCTGGACCCATATAGCGCACCCGCGGTCCCATATCACGATGGAGCAACTTGAACCATGCGCGGGCAAATGCCTCGGCAAATTCTTCCGGGTTGGCATGAAAACGCTCAGAAATCTTGCGGTAAGCAGGATCCTCACGCATTGCCATATCGGCTGTTGTCATCATTGTAGGTACGCGGATTGATGCATCCTCGGCATCTGGTGCCAAATGATCTTCGCTCGCATCAACGGCATGCCAGATATGCGCGCCAGCCGGACTTTTTGTCAGCTCCCACTCATAGCCTAGCAACATGTCAAAATAGCCGTTATCCCACTGTGTCGGGTTGGCCGTCCATGCGCCCTCAATACCCGATGTGGTGGTGTCGCGACCAACGCCAGAGCCATGACCGTTAGACCAGCCAAGACCCATTGCTTCGATCGCCGCACCTTCAGGCTCAGCACCAACCAGCGCTGGATCACCAGCACCATGCGCCTTACCAAAGGTATGACCACCAGCAACTAGTGCCACTGTTTCTTCGTCATTCATCGCCATGCGGGCAAAGGTTTCACGCACATCACGGGCACTAGCGAGTGGATCTGGATTACCGTCCGGACCTTCTGGATTGACATAGATCAAACCCATTTCAACAGCCGCCAACGGGCTAGCTAGCTCGCGGTCACCTGAATAACGCTTGCTGGTGAGCCAGCCAGTTTCGATACCCCAATAGATATCTTCCTCTGGTGCCCAGATATCGGCGCGACCACCACTAAAGCCAAACGTTCTGCCGCCCATTGATTCAATGGCAACATTACCGGCAAGGATCATCAAATCAGCCCAGCTGATATTCTGGCCATATTTCTGTTTGATCGGCCATAATAGACGGCGCGCCTTATCGAGATTGCCGTTATCTGGCCAGCTATTCAACGGGGCAAAACGCTGGGCGCCTGTGCCGCCGCCGCCACGTCCGTCACCATTTCTATAGGTACCAGCGGCGTGCCATGTCATCCGGATAAAGAATGGGCCGTAATGACCATAGTCAGCAGGCCACCAATCTTGGGAATCCGTCATCAATGCATGCAGATCGGCCTTTAGCGCATCATAATCAAGCGCGTTAAACGCCTCGGCATAATTGAAATCCTCATCCATCGGGTTTGATGCCGGTGAATGCTGATGAAGGATGCTCAAATTAAGTTGGTTTGGCCACCAATCCGCATTGGATGTGCCACTTGCGGCAACACTGGTTTGTCCCCCATGCATGATTGGGCATTTGCTTTCGCCGTCCATAAATATCTCCATTTCGAATAAAGTCACGTTGGGAATGAATTTCTGAGAACAGAAAATCACATATCTGATAAGTTGGTCAAGTAGATTAGAATGGTTCTAAAGTGCTTTTTTACAAAGGCTTTAGGACCTTTGGTGTAAGCAGGCCTTTAGGCCTGTGGTGCAAGCCGGCCATTTAGGCCTTTGGCGCAATCTGGATAATCACGTCAACTGAAGTGATATCGTGGCCATCCGGCGGATTAGGCAAATCAGCTACCCTCATCTGGTCAGACGGAATATCATAGAGCTGGTCTGCTGCCTGATCATAAAAATGATGGTGGTGATGAATGTTGGTGTCGAACACATTATAATCGTTATTGAGATTAACCCGGCGTAATAACCCGGCGTCGGTAAACTGGTTCAGCGTGTTGTAAACCGTACCTTCGGCAACGACTATTCCGGCCTTGGTTATTTCACTCTGCAGGCTATCAGCCGTTACATGCCGATGCCGTCCATCAAGCAATAGTTCGGCAATAAGCAAACGCTGGCGCGTTGGCCGCAACCCAGCATCACGCATTTTATCTGCTAATGCAGCCTGACCCTCTGAAAGAGGGACGGAAGTCCGTTTAGATTTCACAGCACACAACATCCTTAAACAACATGGGTGAACAATGGCGGAGGCGGTTTTAATTGTCAATAATCCCTTGGCTTGGCTACCTGTTTCGTGCTTTTTTAGGCTGGTATATGACACCTATCGATTGGCACCTATCCATTGGTTCAGGTCACACGGCACTGACGCTATTTCAATAATGCTTAATCCGGTTGGTTTAGACCCGATTATTTTGTTAAGATCGGATGCTCCGTAAAAGACAACGCGGACTATTCAAGATTAAGGAAACTTTTATGTCGCCAAGCAATCAAAATTCTTTCACTTATGACGAGCTAATTTCATGCGCGAAGGGCGAAATGTTCGGCCCCGGCAATCCGCAATTGCCGATGCCACCGATGCTGATGTGCGACCGCATTACCAATATTGACAGTGAGGGCGGGGAATTTGGCAAAGGCCAGATCGACGCCGAGTTTGATATTCACCCTGATTTGTGGTTTTTCCCCTGTCATTTTGAGGGTGATCCGGTGATGCCAGGTTGTCTGGGCATGGATGCTTTGTGGCAATTGGTCGGGTTTTTCCTTGGCTGGTCCGGCGGCGAGGGCCGAGGCCGTGCGCTATCTGTTGGTGAGGTAAAATTCACTGGCCAGATTCTGCCGACAAACAAAAAGGTGACATTCCGTCTCGACCTTAAACGGGTGATCATGCGCCGGTTGGTTATGGGCATTGCTGATGGCAAGGTTCTGTGTGACGGTGAGGTTGTCTTTGAAGCCAACGATATTCGCGTTGGCCTGTTCAAGCCTGAAGGAGAATAGACATGCGCCGTGTTGCTATTACTGGCATAGGGATTGTCTCTTCAATCGGCAATGATGTCGCCGAGGTAACCCAATCTTTGCGTGACGGAAAATCAGGCATTGTCGCCGCACCGGAATATACCGAACTGGGCTTTCGTAGTCAGGTGCATGGCACCGTAAAAATGAATGTTGCCGAACATATTGACCGCAAACAGATGCGCTTTATGGGCGAGGGCGCGGCCTATGCCGTGTTGGCTATGGAACAGGCAATTGCCGATGCCGGCCTCAGCGAAGATGAAGTGTCAAACCCACGCACCGGCCTGATTGCCGGTTCTGGCGGCCCGTCTACGGCTAATATGCTGACGGCGTTTGATACAACGCGGGAAAAAGGTCCAAAGCGTGTTGGCCCGTACATGGTGCCGCGCTGTATGTCGTCAACTGTGTCTGCCTGTATTGCGACATTCTTCAAAATCAAAGGCCTGAATTATTCGATCACTTCGGCCTGTTCGACGTCGGCGCATTGCATCACCTCTGGTGCGGACGCCATTCGCGCCGGAAGCCAGGATATTGTGTTTGCTGGTGGCGGCGAGGAATTGCATTGGACATTGTCGGTGTTGTTTGACGCCATGGGTGCGATGTCATCAAAATATAACGACACACCAGACAAAGCCTCGCGCGCTTATGATACTGACCGTGACGGTTTTGTTATTGCTGGCGGTGGCGGCATGGTGGTCCTCGAGGATATGGACCGTGCGGTTGCCCGCGGCGCCAAAATCTATGCTGAACTGGTTGGCTATGGCGCCAATTCAGATGGCCATGACATGGTGGCACCATCGGGCGAAGGCGCGGTGCGGTGCATGGAGCTAGCGCTCGCCGGTTTCGATGGACAGCCATTGACCGACAAGGTTGATTACATCAACGCGCATGGCACTTCGACACCAGTTGGTGACGTCAAGGAACTAGAGGCGGTGCAGAGTGTATTTGGCCCGCGCGGTTATTTGCCAGTGGTGACATCAACAAAGTCATTGACCGGACATTCCCTAGGGGCGACCGGCGTGCAAGAGGCAATCTATACGATGATCATGATGCAGGAAGGGTTCATTGCCGCCTCGGCCAATATTGATAACCCTGATCCGGCAATCGGTGATATCCCTGTACCATCGACCCGCATTGATGATGCTGAAATCAATCTGGCATTGTCTAACTCATTTGGCTTTGGTGGCACCAACGCCACGCTGGCGTTAAAAAAGGTATAAATCCATGGCAGGATTAATGGCAGGAAAGCGCGGCCTTATCATGGGCGTCGCAAATGAGCGCTCTATTGCATGGGGCATTGCCGAGGCCGCCGCCAAGCAAGGCGCGGAACTGGCTTTTTCCTATCAAATGGAAGGCTTTGGCAAACGGCTCCGCCCACTCGCCGAGTCCATCGGCTCTGATCTATTGATCGAATGTGATGTTGCCCATGAGGGCGCGGTGGCGGGTTGCTTTGATACGCTGGCCAAGACATGGCCAACGATTGATTTTGTCGTTCATGCCCTCGCCTTTTCCGACAAGAACGAGCTCAAGGGTGCCTATATGGACACCAGCCGTGATAATTTCATCAATACGATGATGGTGTCGGCATTTTCCTTTACTGAAACGGCGCAGGCAGCCCGCAAAATGATGCCGAATGGCGGGTCATTATTGACCCTTAGCTATATCGGGGCCCAGCGTATTACCCCTAATTATAATGCAATGGGTGTTGCCAAGGCGGCACTCGAAGCATCCGTTCGCTATCTTGCGGTTGATCTTGGCGGCGAGAATATTCGGGTAAATGGACTATCCGCCGGACCAATGAAAACCCTAGCCGGCGCCGCCATTACCGGCGCGCGGCATATCTACCGTCATTCAGAAGAAAATGCGCCGCTTGGCCGTAATCCTGACATTTACGAAGTCGGAAAATCCGGCCTGTATCTAATCTCTGATTTGTCATCAGGTGTTACAGGCGAGACGCATTTTGTTGATGGTGGCTTTAACGCTGTCGCCGTTCCGCCAGAGACACTCTAATACTAAGAGACACTGGAGGGCCTAGTCGCCAAGGTTGGCGCTTTCCCATGCGAGTGCATCACCGACAATCTGATCCAACTGGTCATGCTGTGGTTGCCAATTAAGGCGCTCACGCAATAGGCCCGCATCGGCGACCAGATCGGCCGCATCACCGGCACGGCGCGGCGCATCGATCACGTTCAAATTCTTGCCCGACACCCGGGCCACTGACTCCAACACATCACGCACAGAACTGCCGCGTCCATAACCGCAATTTGCCACCAGCGGCGCACCGCCTTTATGCAGGTAATTAAGCGCCGCAATATGGGCGCCGATCAAATCGGTAATATGGATATAATCACGGATACAGGTGCCATCCTCGGTTGGATAATCTGTGCCGAAAACTGACATGCTGTCGCGCTGGCCAGTGGCTAGCTCGACCGCGACCTTGATCAGATGTGTCGCCGGCTTTGATAATTGCCCCGAACGCCCTTTGGGATCTGCCCCAGCCACATTGAAATACCGCAAAGCCACATACGAGAAATCATTAGCCGCCGCAACGTCACGCAAAATATTCTCGGTCATCAGCTTTGACGTGCCATAGGGATTTTCTGGCGCGGGCGTGGCGCTCTCATCGATCGGGCTATGATCCTGATTGCCATAAACCGCGGCGGTCGATGAAAAGATGAATTTTTTAATGCCATGCTCGATACAGGCCGCGATCAGACGGGCCGAGCTAATGGTGTTGTTCAAATAATATTTAATCGGGTTTTCAACTGATTCTGGAACCACAATTGACGCCGCAAAATGGGCCACCACGTCAATTTTATGCGCCCCAAATACGGCATCAGTTACCGCATTATCGGCGATATTCCCGCGAAACACCGGAACGCCGGCCGGCACTAGCCGTTCATGACCAGTTGAAAAATCATCAATGATGACAGGCTCGTGACCCGCATCAAGCAGGGCCAAAACCATGTTGCTACCAATATATCCAGCACCGCCGGTTACTAGAACTTTCATTATCGGCCCCATATTCCAGCGCAAGAAACACGCTAGTTAGTGTTTATCAAATACAGTTTACGCAAAGAAAAAGGCGGGACAAGCCCGCCTTTTATAATTTAACAGCGCTGATGTTATTCAGCTGATTCTTCAGCCGCAGCGGCCTCAAGATCGGCACCAGTTTCCTGATCAACACGCTTCATCGACAGCTTTACTTTACCGCGATCATCAAAGCCGATGACTTTGACTTTAACCATGTCGCCTTCTTTACAGATGTCGGTGGTCTTTTCGGTGCGGCCATCCTGTAGCTCAGAGATATGAACCAGACCGTCTTTCGCGCCGAGGAAATTGACGAATGCGCCAAAATCAACAGTCTTCACGACTTTACCGTCATAGATCACACCCAGCTCAGGCTCGGCAACAATGTCACGAATACGGGCAACCGCAGCTTCACCAGACGTACCGGTTACCGCCGCAACTTTGACTGTACCGTCATCTTCGATATCGATCTTGGCACCTGTTGTTTCACAGATTTCGCGAATGATCTTGCCACCTGGGCCAATGATGTCGCGGATCTTATCAACAGGGATCTGCAAGGTTGTGATCTTCGGCGCACTATCGGCCAAGCCGTCACGTGCAGAGGTCAATGCCTTGGCCATTTCACCGAGGATGTGGATCCGGCCGCCACGGGCCTGGTCCAGAGCAACTTCCATGATTGCCGAATTGATCGAGGTGATCTTGATGTCCATCTGCAATGAGGTAATACCAGCCTCAGAGCCAGCCACCTTAAAGTCCATGTCACCAAGATGATCTTCGTCACCTAGAATGTCAGACAGAACAGCGTAATCATCGCCTTCCTTGATCAGACCCATTGCAATACCAGCAACCGGACGCGCCATCGGCACGCCAGCATCCATCAATGCCAATGAACCACCACAAACGGTTGCCATCGATGATGAGCCGTTTGATTCAGTGATTTCTGATACAAGGCGGATGGTGTAAGGGAATGCCTCTTTGGTTGGCAACATCGGACGAATTGCCCGCCATGCCAGCTTGCCATGACCAATTTCACGACGACCCGGAGAACCAACGCGGCCCGCCTCACCGACTGAATATGGTGGGAAGTTGTAGTGAAGCATGAAGTTCGACCGGCTCTCGCCAACCAACGCATCAATGATCTGCTCGTCCTGACCAGTACCAAGCGTGGCAACAACCATCGCCTGTGTCTCGCCGCGGGTAAACAGAGATGAACCGTGAGCGCGTGGCAAAAAGCCAGCTTCGGCAACAATCTGACGCACTGTTTTCGTGTCACGTCCATCGATACGCACGCCAGTTTTCAAAATGGCACCACGAACGATGTCGGCTTCCATGCCCTTGATCAAACCACCAACAAGAACGGCGTCATATTCGTCACCAAGCTTTGCTTTTGCATCGGTGCGAACAACTGCCAGAGCGGCCTGACGCTCAGATTTGTCAGCCAGCTTGTAAGCGGCCTCAAAGCCAGATTTGAACTCTTCAAGAACAGCGTTGATTTCGCCTGTTTCGGCTGGCTCTTCCGGCAATGGGCGCGGCTCTTTTGCACATGATTCAGCCAATTCGATGATCGCATCGATAACCGGCTTGATTGCGTCATGGCCAAAGTTAACAGCGCCAAGCATGATTTCTTCAGACAGCTCTTGAGCTTCTGATTCAACCATCAACACACCTTCATGCGTGCCGGCCATAACCATATCCAATGCTGTTTCTTCCATCTGGTCGACGGTCGGGTTCAACACATAGGCATCATTGATCCAGCCAATGCGGGCCGCGGCAATCGGGCCAAAGAACGGCACGCCAGACAAGGTCAATGCGGCTGAGGCGCCAATCATTGCGGCGATGTCAGGATTGTTTTCCATGTCATGCGCAAGAACCGTACAGATAACCTGAGTCTCACATTTGAATGAGCTTGGGAATAGCGGACGGATCGGCCGGTCAATCAAACGACAAACCAGTGTTTCGTTTTCAGATGGGCGTCCTTCACGCTTGAAGAAGCCACCCGGGATCTTACCAGCGGCAAACGCCTTTTCCTGATAATTCACGGTCAATGGGAAGAAGTCCTGACCCGGCTTTGCCTTTTGCGCAGCAACAGCTGTACAAAGCACGATGGTTTCACCAAGGGTGACCATAACAGCGCCGTCAGCCTGACGGGCAACTTTACCAGATTCAAGAATTAGAGGCGTACCGCCCCAATCCAATTCTTTGCGGAAAATTTTGAACATTTATTTTATCTCTCTCGTACATTCAGTTCCGGGCATAACAATTCTCCAGCCATTATTAACTGGTGAATAAGATCAAGGGGTAGGGGGTGTTTTCATGGTGCCAGTCTCAGTCCGTCTGGCAAAGTGGGGCACCCTCATGCAATTTGGGCCCGATTAATTTTAATCCCTTTTTATCTCGGCCCATTTCTGGCACGCAACAGAGATAAATGCAAACATAAATGGCAAATAGCCGCCGCAACTGGCGCATATTCAGACACTCTAATACAAGGATTAGGGGGCCTTTTATGAATGCGGCAGATAGGCGGCGGCTATTTTGATAGTGGGTAGATTAGCGGCGCAGGCCGAGCTTTTCGATTAGCTCTTTATACGCAGCAGCATCACCGGCTTTGATATAGTCAAGAAGACTACGGCGCTGGCCAACCATAGAGAGCAGACCACGGCGTGAGCCAAAGTCTTTCTTATGGGTTTTTAGATGCTCTGTAAGATTACGAATGCGCTCTGACAGGATTGCAACCTGTACAGCAGATGATCCAGAATCTTTGTCGTTCTTGCCAAATTCAACAATGAGTTCAGCTTTACGTTCGTTTGTTATCGACATCAAAACCTCCTAACGGTTTTACCGATATGATGGCAAGCCACCAACCAGTCTAAATGTTAAAAACACGGACGGGGCGAACTTCGCCGCGCTGGATAGACACCAACGCCACTGGGACATTATCCCGAAGGGCGATGGCCACATCCCCGGACAGTAAAGCCGCAAACCGCGTCTGCGCCGAAGCGCTAATAGCGGGAAGCGTCTGTCCATGGCGGAACCTGCTTGCCTCATCCTCTGAGATGGGTAACGCCGGGATGTCGTCCAGCGCACTCACAACAGGGTGCAAATGCTCGAAAGCGGCGGAACTATGCGTCAGGCTTTCAAGAAAATCCAGTGAAATCGCATTATCAATGTGAAATGGCCCCACAGAAAGGCGCCGAAGGTCAATAACATGGGCCGCACTGCCCAATGCACGGCCAATATCACGCGCCAATGCCCGAATATAGGCACCCTTGCCGCATTCCACCTTAAAACAGGCCGATTGCGCATCCGCCGTCACCAATGACAGTGATTCGATCATAATCGGACGGGCGGCGAGTTCAGGTACAGGGCCACCAGCCCCACCATCGGCCTTGCGCGCAAGATCATAGGCCCGCGCACCATCAATCTTGATGGCTGAAAAAATCGGCGGGACCTGATCAATGAGGCCCGTGAATTGCGGCAGGATAGCGGTGATTTCATCCACGTTTGGACGGGTATCGGACGTCGTGACAATGTCACCCTCGGCATCATCCGTGGTCGTCTCGGCGCCCCATTTCAAGGTGAATTGATAGGATTTACGGCCGTCCATCGCATAGGAAACAGTTTTCGTAGCCTCGCCAAGGGCAATCGGCAAAATACCGCTAGCCAACGGATCAAGTGTGCCGCCATGCCCCGCCTTTGCCGCGTTAAACACGCGCCGGACAATGCCAACCGCCCGCGCCGAGCTTATGCCAAGCGGTTTATCGAGATTAATCCAGCCGTGAACTGGCTGGCCGCGCCGTTTCGCCATCGCGATAGCTGCCCTTTACCAGTTAGTCTTCGTCCTGTTCATCCTGCCTAACCCGATTGAAAACTTCGTTCATACGGGCCGCGGTTTCAAAACTATTATCAACGTAAAATTTCAACCGTGGAACGCGGCGAAGATGAACTTTGGCTGCCACCAATTTTTGGATCAACGGCGCGAGGCGGTTCAATGCGGGTAGCACCACATCAACATTCACCCCGCCCAGCGGCATCGTATAAACCCGCGCGTTACCAAGATCCGGGCTAATTGATATCTCTGAAATAGTGATCGAGACATTCTCCAGATCTGGATCGAAAAATTCCTCGCGCATCAGAATTTCAGACAAGGCGTGACGGAGCGATTCACCAACGCGCAACTGGCGCTGGCTAGGCATATTGGCGGCAATATTGCGACGAGATTTTGAAGCCATAACCACCTTCCATCACATCTCGCGCGCTGGGCGCTTATGCGAATAACACACTCTATCTAAGATAATCGATCTAGCCTAATCGCCTGACCGATTAATCAAGGGTCCGCGCTACTTCACGAAGCTCGAAACATTCGATCACATCCTTTTCCTGGATGTCGGAATAATTCTCAAAGCCCATGCCGCACTCAAAGCCTTCACGCACTTCTTTGACTTCATCCTTAAAGCGCTTGAGGGTTTTTAGTGAGCCCTCATGAATAACCACGTTATCGCGCAGCAACCGGACTTTACAGCCCCGCTTGATGACACCCTCGGTGACCATACAACCAGCAATCTTGCCAATCTTTGACACACCAAACACCTGACGGATTTCGGCGTAACCGATAAAGTCCTCTTGTGTATCTGGGCTTAGTAGACCACCCATAGCGGCCTTCACTTCGTCAATCAGTTCATAGATGATCGAATGATAGCGGATTTCCACGCCGTCACGCTTGGCAAGGTCACGTGCCTGTGGGATCGCCCGCACGTTAAAGCCAATGACAATCGCATTAGAGGCCGAGGCAAGCGAGATATCAGACTCGCTAAGCGCGCCAACACCGCCAGATAGGATGCGCACTTTAACCTGTTCTGTTCCCAGCTTTTCAAGCGCCACACGGATCGCCTCAAGCGAGCCATGAACGTCTGTCTTGATAATCACCGGCAGTTCTTCCGCCTCACCAGCGGCAATTGCCGATAGCATCTGCTCAACCGAACCACGTGCGCCGCGGGCGGCATCACGATCTTTGTTCCGGCGTGTACGATATTCGGCAATCTCACGGGCACGGGCTTCGCTCTCGACGACGACACAGGAATCGCCAGCCATTGGCGTGCCGTTTAGACCGAGAATTTCAACTGGCTGACCCGGTGCCGCTGACTTTAGCTTTTGACCGCGATCATCAAGCAATGCCCGAACACGGCCGCTTTCCGCGCCAATAACAAAGATATCGCCCTGCTTTAACGTGCCACGTTGCACCAACAAGGTCGCAACCGAACCACGGCCACGCTCGACCTTTGATTCAATAACAACACCCTCGGCATGACGGTTTGGATTGGCTTTTAGCTCTAGCAATTCAGCCTGTAGCATGATCGCTTCTTCAAGACGGTCCAGACCTTGGCCAGTATGCGCCGATACATCGACACACAACACATCGCCGCCGAAATCTTCGGTCACGATCTCATGCTGGAGCAAGTCATTACGCACCCGCTGTGGATCTGCCGCTGGCTTGTCACATTTATTCACCGCGACAATAACCGGACAACCAGACGCCTTTGCGTGGTTGATCGCCTCGATGGTTTGCATCATTACCGAATCATCAGCGGCCACAACCAGAACGACGATATCGGTGATATTTGCACCACGCGACCGCATTTCGGTAAAGGCCTCGTGGCCCGGTGTATCGATAAAGGTAATGACATTATCATTCGTGGTTTTGATCTGATACGCGCCGATATGCTGGGTAATACCGCCCGATTCGCCTGCCGCAACATCAGTCCGGCGAATGGCATCAAGCAAGCTGGTTTTACCGTGGTCAACGTGACCCATTACCGTAACGACCGGTGGCCGCGGCAATAATGCGCTCTCTTCTTCATCTTCCACAGACAGACCGATTTCAATATCGGACTCTGAAACCCGCTGGACCTTATGGCCAAATTCCGCGGTGATCAATTCGGCAGTCTCGCCGTCAATTGACTGGGTGGCGGTTGCCATGATTCCCAGCTTCATCAATTCCTTCACAACATCCGCTGTACGCTCGGCCATACGGTTGGCAAGCTCTGCAACAGAGATTGTATCAGGCACGATAACGTCACGAACCTGTTTAACCTGCGGCTGGTCTTCACGCATCCGCGCCTTTTCACGCTGGCGCCGGACCGAAGCCAGCGAACGCTGGCGGCGGTTATCATCACCAGACAGCGCTTGGTTAATTGTCATCTTGCCAGATTGACGGCGACCCGGTCCATCACGGCGCGGCGCGGCGGGACGGCGCGGGGCCATTTCCTCGGCGGCTTTACGGCGGCGGGCCGGACCATCAACAGCGCCCTCAGGACCAACATTTTGCATTGGTACGTCAGATGGGTGCGATACGTCTTCAGCCGATTTACGGCGCGACGTAGCCTCAGCATGTTTGGCGGCTTCTGCATCGCGGCGAGCGGCTTCCTCAGCCTCAATCTCGCGCAATTCAGCAAGTTCAGCCGCACGGCGTGCATCGATCGCAGATAGCGGTGCTTTTTCAGCAACAGGCTCGCTAGCGGCTTCGGTTTCAGCAGTTGTTTCACTAGCCGCTTCACTAGCCGTTTCTGTGGCAGCGTCTCCGGCAGTCTCCGGGGCCGCATCAGAACTTGCACCAGCGTCAGGGCTAGCCAAGGTGGCATCGTCATCAGCATTGCTTGGGGCGGCAGGTGTAGCCTCGGCCTTGTTCAGACCTTGCAATGCCCGCACACGGGCGGCGCGTTCCTGCGCGGTGAGCTTGTCATCTGGTGCGGCGGTTTCTGGCGCGGCAATCGGGGCTGGTGCCTCGGCGACTGGTGTCTCTAATTCAGGCTTTGCGGCAACACCGCGGCCCGGAGCGGCAGGCGCTCTTTTCCGGCGCACTTCGACCTGAACTGTCCGGCGCCCAGCAGGGCTTGGGGACGCACGCAATTGCGTTGCATCAATATTCCCCAACGTAAGTTTTCCGCCCGACAGGCTCAGCTTTTTTGACTTGCCGCTATCTTCACTCATTTTAGACCCTTTCATGACACCCTCAGCAGATTTGGCTTACCCAACTGCCGCATCGGCGTTCATCGTCTTGGCTAGGTGATACACCCGTCAGGCAGGTCATTACAACCCGCAGACGTGTAAAACCCGTCCAAACGCTCAATCTCATCGTACAAATTTGCTAAAATATTCTCACTGCCATGGCCACGGGTGGCACGAACGCCAACAAAGGCTATGGCATCACGCCCACAAACCTGTCCCAGTTCCTCAGCGGTAAACAATTTACTTACCCACTCAACATCCAGTTTGGATTGTAGCCGTTTGCATTCACGCTCGGAGGCATCCTTTGCCGCGAGCAAGCCGTCAAACGGCCCTTCCGCCAACAGCTTGCCAGAGCCACCAAGCAACATTCCCGCCCGGCGCGCCATGCCAGCAAGCGCCAAACAACGATCCCGCATTAATTTGGCGATTAAGGTAATATCATCTTCTATGGATTCTAGGCCAACGCCCAAAGACCGCTTGAAATGGCCTTTTTTATCGGCCTGACGCAAAAGCGCAGCATCACTGGTGATCCACGCCCCACGTCCTGGCAGTTTTTCTGCAAGATCAACGACAGCATAGCCCGATGGCCCAGCGACAAAGCGTATTAGCTTGTCGCGGGGCAGGGTGTCTCCCGTTGAAATGCAGGTGCGTTCTGCCATCTTGCAATCCGTCTCATGACCTAGCTATCGGCGGCGTCTGAAGCGGGTGCTTCAGAAGGCGCGTCAGCATTGGTCTCATCGCCAGCTTCCTCATCGGCAAACCAATGAGCCCGGGCGGCCATAATAATATCACCAGCCTCGGTATCATCGCTAAGCCCATGCGGGGTAAGCAAGGCGACCAATTCTTCGTTATCCAAATCGGCAAGATCATCAAGCGTGACGATCTTATTCTCAGCCAGCGTCAACAGCATGGCCAAGCTGATATACTCAAACTTGCGCAGATCATCAGCAACCTTCAACTCATCGAGGGCTGTGTTAATGCGGTTTGCTTCCTGCTCGACATAATCAATCGCACGGTTTTGCAACTCGCCAGCAATTGCCTCGTCAAAGCCTTGAATTGCGGCCAGATCATCAAGCGGTGTCTCGGCGATTTCCTCAGGCAGAACAAAGCCCTCAGCCACCAACAAATGCGCAATCACATCGTCAATGTTAAGCGCTTCGATAAAGCGGGTAGAACGGGTCCGGAATTCTTCCTGACGACGCTCAGATTCTTCGGCCTCGGTGAGGATATCGATGTACCAGCCAGACAATTGTGATGCCAGACGGACATTCTGACCACGGCGACCAATAGCAAGGCTAAGCTGGTCATCAGGAACAACAACTTCCATTCGTGTTGCCACTTCATCCATCACCACTTTGGCGACTTCTGCTGGGGCCAATGCATTGACCACAAATGACGCTGGGTCTTCTGTGTAAGGGATGATTTCCACTTTTTCGCCCTGTAGCTCGCCAACAACAGCTTGCACACGGCTACCGCGCATACCAACACAGGCACCGACCGGATCAATGCCCGGATCGTTTGACATAACCGAAATTTTCGCACGGCTACCGGCTTCGCGGGCAACGCCTTTGATCTCGATAATACCGTCATAAATCTCTGGCACTTCCTGGGTGAACAGCTTTGCCATGAATTCGTTACAGGCGCGTGAGAGGAAAATCTGTGGGCCGCGTGGCTCTTCCCGAACATCAAGCACATAGGCACGAACACGGTCGCCTTGGCGCAGATTTTCGCGTGGGATCATCTCTTCACGGCGGATAACAGCCTCGGCGCGGCCAAGATCAACAGTGATCGAATAGCTCTCAGCGCGTTTCACTGTACCAACAACAATTTCACCAACACGGTGACGGTATTCTTCAAACTGGCGGGCGCGTTCGGCGTCACGCACTTTTTGCGAGATTACCTGCTTTGCGGTCTGGGCGGCGATCCGGCCAAATTCGATTGGCGGCAACGGCTGGCGCCAGAATTCACCAACGGCGAGAGGCGGGGTTTGCTTGCCACCTTCTGCACTGCTCATCTGGGTCGCATCATCTTCAACTTCTTCAACAACCTCAATCCAGCGCTCTAGCTTAATTGAACCTGATTTACGGTCGATCATCGCGCGGATATCACGGTCGAGACCGTATTTTGCGCGGCCAGCCTTTTGAATGGCTTCTTCCATCGCCAGCATGACTTCTTCGCGGTCAATCGATTTTTCCCGCGCCACCACATCGGCAACCTGAATGAGCTCGAGGCCTGGAATTGATGATGTATCCATAATGTATCACCTTATTAGGTTATTCTAGGGGTTAGGTTATTCACTGTTATTTATCATTATCCGTTTACACGGAGGGTAGTTAGCGTTGCGGACGGGCCAAAATCTCTGATGGGTCAATCCGCGCGGCCTCAATTTCGTCAAAGCTGAAATCAAACCTGCCAAAACTTGTCTCTAGGCCAATCTTGCCATCCTTATTGACCCCAGCAAGGCGGCCATTAAAGCGGCGCCGACCATCGAGCATCATCCGCAGGGTAATCTTCGCCAATTCGCCTTCAAAATTCTCAAAATCTTCAATTCGGGTTAGCGGCCGATCAATCCCCGGCGAGCTAACCTCGAGGATATAAGCGCTAGAAATAGGGTCATCAACATCAAGCAATGTGGCGATGTGGCGGCTAAGAAGTTCACAATCCTCAACCGTCATTTCCCGGTCTTCTTTTGGCTCAGCCATGATCTGCAACTGGTTACGGCCCTTTTGACCGCCCGAATACAGAACCCGAACAAGCGTAAAACCCAGATCCTCAACCGCTGCTTCAATAATTTGGTTTATCTTCGATTCAACCAAAACCCTGATCCTTATTAGAGCTTTTAACCCACCAAAATTAACGCAATAAAAAAGTGGGCCAGCGGCCCACCGTCTTTACGCGACAGTATGTAATGTAGGACTTATAGCTGTATCCCTTGGCAAACACAAGCCTTTACCGCCAAGCCTAGGCGATGCGATCAAAAATGAACCATGCTGGACGGCGATCCTCACGCAATGCTTTTTGCATATATCGGGTTTCCGGCAAATCATCTGGACGGATGCGCCAATCATCTGGTGTCTTTGCTTGCCACCTGAAACCTGCATGCGATGTCGCCGCCTGTAATAGCCAACTTTTGGCGGTGGGATCATCGCTGGCCAGAACCAAGCGGCCACCAACACGGATCAGGCGGGCCAATTCATCGAGCAAGGCCGGTTGTAAAATCCGACGCGCGGCATGGCGGCGTTTTGGCCATGGATCGGGAAACATCACAAATGCCCCAGCCAAGCTCGCATCACCCATATCTGGTAGAATAAGGCGCACATCATCATCAAAAAGCCGGATATTTGGAATGTTATCCGTCTCGATATGGCGCAGCAGGCTAGCCACGCCATTGATAAAAGGTTCAGCCCCGATAAAGCCAGCATCAGGACGGTTTTTGGCAAGGCCAGCAATATGCTCACCGCCGCCAAAGCCAATTTCAAGAAAGATATCCGTGGGCGCATGATCAAATTGATCGACCAGCGCAACACCCGGCTTTAGCCGCAAAATCTCCAGCTCGTTATCGAGCAGAGATTGCATCGTTTTACGCAGTGGACGACCTTTGCGGCGGCCATAGAATTTTGGCCCTTCCACATCCTCATGCCGCTTGTTTTGTTCGCTATTGGTCACACCAATTGCCTCAAATGAAACCGGCTTAAACTGCCGCCTTTAGCGCGTCAACGAGATCGGTTGCTTCCCAGCTAAAGCTGCCTTCGCCTGCTTCACCAGCCACACGGCCAAAATGACCATAGGCGGCTGAGGCCGCATAAATCGGCTTGTTCAGACCGAGATGCTCACGAATGCCCTTTGGTGTTAGCTTCATGCAATCAGTCAGTGCCGATTGTAAGGCGCTATCCGCAATTGTTCCGGTGCCATGTGTATTTGCATAAACCGAAACCGGCTCGGCAACACCGATCGCATAGGCCAGCTGAATTGTACATTTTGAAGCAAGGCCACTCGCCACGACATTTTTTGCCAGATAGCGCGCCGCATAAGCAGCAGAGCGGTCAACCTTTGTCGGGTCCTTGCCAGAAAACGCGCCGCCGCCATGCGGGGCCGCACCACCATAAGTGTCGACAATAATCTTGCGACCAGTCAGGCCAGCGTCACCATCAGGTCCGCCAATAACAAAATTACCGGTTGGGTTGACCAGCAGATCATCCGCACCAACCATCCAGCCATCAGGCATCACATCGGCAATCACCGGCGTTACAAGGGCGCGAATATCATCAATTGATGCATGCGCGTCATGCTGGGTTGATAGGACAATTTTATGCGCGCCTGTCGGATTGCCATTATCATCATAGACCAGCGTGATCTGGCTTTTTGAGTCAGGGCCAAGAATTGAGTCGGCATCAGCTTTGCGGATCGCCGCCAAACGCTGCAGAATCTTGTGCGAATAATGGATCGGTGCTGGCATAAGCACATCAGTTTCGCTACAGGCATAACCGAACATTAGACCCTGATCACCAGCGCCTTCATCCTTATTGTCACCTTGATCCACGCCCATCGCGATATCGGCTGATTGCTCATGCAGGTAATTCTGGAATTCCAGATGCGCATGGTGAAATTTTTCCTGCTCATACCCAATGTCAGCAATCGCGGCGCGAACAGCTTTTTCAATATTTGCCTGAATTGCCGGCATCTTTTCGTCTGATGCGCGAACCTCACCACCGAGGATCACCCGGTTGGTCGTGGCAAATGTTTCACAGGCCACGCGCGCTTCTGGTTCAGCCGCAAGAAAAAGATCAAGGACTGTATCTGACACGCGGTCACATAGTTTATCTGGGTGCCCTTCTGACACTGATTCAGATGTAAACAAATAAGACATGCTGCGCTCCGTATAAAATGATGGAACTGTTACTGCCTTAACGTGGCTTTCACGTCAAGACGCCACGCCAGAATTGCGCATATAGATAGCGTTAACAAAAACAGCACATGACGGAACGGCACGAATAATGGCGGGGCAATTGGCGGCGGCACAGCGACATCGATGGCGCCGCGTTCACCATGTTTGATCTCGCCAAGCATATGGCCATAGGGACCGAACATTGCCGATATGCCCGTATTGGCAACCCTGACCATCGCCATGCCTTCTTCGACCGCACGCATTTGCGCTTGGGCAAGATGTTGCCACGGGCCCAGAGTGCGGCCAAACCAGCCATCATTGGTGATATTGATAATCATATCCGGACGCGTATCACCAATGATTACCGCGCCGGGGAAAATACTCTCATAACAGATCGACATCTGCACCAAACCATAGCCCGGTATATCAAATAGCTGGTGCGCACCACCGGGCGAGAAATCAACCGGCCCGGCAATCACATCAACAAAGGGGAGCCAGTCTCTAAACGGCGCAAATTCGCCAAAGGGAACCAGATGATGCTTGTCGTAAATCGCCTGCACGTCACCAGAACCATCTATCAGGATCGCAGAATTATGGAGCCTGTTTTTGCCAGCCACCCGCAAAATACCAGTGATCAAATGACCATCAAACGGCGTTGCCGCAAGCGCTGTTTCACGAAGCAGGCCAGCATTGGTATCTAGAAAACCGGTGAAGGCCGTTTCGGGCCAGATCACCAATTGCGGCACTGGCTTTTCACCAATCGATAGCGACACCAATCCAGCGAGATTATCAGCCCGCTGGGCGCGGTCCCATTTGTCTTTTTGTGCGATATTTGGCTGGACCATGCGGATTGTCTTGGCCGCATTATTTCCACGGGCCACATTATTTCCACTCGCCGCATCATTTGCCGAGGCGAGGCGATAGAGACCTGCGCCCGTCAACATTAACGGCGCTATAACCGCGATGATGGCCAAATTGCGGTTATCCAATTTCCAGAATGCCGGTGCCAATGCCATGCCAAGCGCAAATAGATTCAATCCATATAGACCAAACCAGCTAGCCGATTGTAATGAGGCGAGTGATACCGAAAAGGCATAGCCCGGCGCGTTCCACGGAAAGCCTGTGGCGATAAAACCACGGCCAAATTCGGCGAGACTTAATGCCGCCAGCAACCATAGCAACCGGCCCTGTCTTGTGCGGGCCACTTGCCATGCCAAGGCGCCAGCAACAGACCAGAAACAGGTGAGAATGGCGGGCACACCAATCGCCGCAACCGGCAACAAATACCAGTATTTTGCGTCGCCAACCAATAATGAATGGGCCGTCCAATGGGTTGATGCGACAAACCAGCCAAGCCCCATCGCCGTGCCAATGAACAACGCCGCCCGTTGGTTTGGGGCGGATGCCAGATGATAGGCTGGCCATGCCAGAAAGAATAAAGCGGGCACGAACCCGATCGGCGGCAAGGCCAAAGACGCCAGTGCACCGGCTAGGAAATATCCGCTAAGGGCGCGCATGCCCGCACCTATTCGCTAGGCGTTGTAGAAAGCCGCGTCAGTCCGCGAATTTTAACAAGCTTTACCCGCCGGGGATCACCATCGAGAATTTCAAACTGGAGGCCTGATGGATGACGGACAACTTCGCTTTGACCGGGCACACGACCAGCAAGCGCACACACAAGCCCACCCAGCGTATCGATCTCGTCACGGTCATCATCCTCGAGCAAGGTGCCAGCTAAAAGTTCCAGCGCCTCTATCTCGAGGCGGGCCTCGGCCACCGCAGTTCCATCATCATTGACGTCAAAGCGCGGCAATACGGTTTCGTCATGCTCATCCTCGATCTCGCCGACTATTTCCTCGACCAGATCCTCGATTGTAATGAGGCCATCAACCCCGCCAAATTCATCAACAACAAAAGCAAGATGGCGGCGGCGCAAGCGCATTTCATGCAACAGATCGAGCAAGCGGATGGTCGGCGCCACAAACAAGGCCGGACGCAACAAGCTCTCGACAGGCGGCGTTTCACCAGCCCGCATATGCGCGAACATATCCTTGATATGAATAAATCCGGCGATGTCGTCTAATGTATCACGGCGCACCGGCAGGCGGCTGTGATTGGCCTCGCTCATCTGCCTGATGATTTCACTGAAACTCTCGGCCATGCTAACCGATACAATATCGGCGCGCGGGATCATCACATCAGAGGCGTTCAAATCACGCAACCCCAGAATATTCTTCAGCAAAGCGCCTTCATGGCTGTCAAAGCTAGTCTTGTCATCAACCGACTCAGCCAATAGCTCGGTCAGCTCTTCACGCTTTGACGTCGACCGATTCAAAAACGGGATTAAATTGGCAAATGGAATGTAACGTTGCAGTGCAGTACGCATCATCCAGCCCCATCTTCGCCCGTTATCGGGTCACTACCTGCATAGGGATCAGCAATGGAAAAATGCGCCAGAATGGCTACTTCCAAAGCTTCCATTTCCGTCGCTTCGCTTGGGTCCTCATGGTCGTAACCGAGCAAATGCATTACCCCATGCACAAACAAATGGCTGAGGTGATCATTAAAACCGATGCCCGCCGCACTGGCTTCACCCGCCAGCGTTTCATAGGCAATGGCAATGTCGCCAAGTTCCAGAACATCGTCATCATCCTGATCCTCACCACCGCCGAATTCATCATCGATAGCTGGAAATGACAGGACATTCGTTGGCTTGTCTTGATCTCTGAAATCGCGGTTAAGCTGTCTTATCCGCGCGTCATCATCGAGCAACACACTCACACAGAGCGCGGGCAGATCAAAGAAATCTTGAATATGGTCAAGGGCAGGCGATGCAAAATTGACAAAGTCATTTACAACTTCGTCCTGCCAAACCGATGTGGCACTCACCAATTCGATGATATTGCCGTCTGCGGTGTCAATCTCGCGGGCCTTGGTTAGAGCATCTGCGCTACTGTCAGGCTCCGGAAGGGCGTCGCTTTGGTCGTTTTCATGCGCCATGGCTATGGCTGGTCTCACTTTCTTTTTAAAACCCAGTTATGGGCTATTCCACCCCCCCTTTGGAGGCATATTCTTAACGTTCCTATTTGGACCCATTTCGTGGTGGTTGTCCAGCCTCGTAGGCTTTGAGAATACGCGCAACCACTGGGTGGCGTACAACATCATCACCAGACAAATGCATGATACCGATGCCTTTGACATTATCGAGCAGGCCAACCGCATCAGACAGGCCCGACGGTTGGTTCGCCGGCAGGTCAATCTGGCTGAGATCACCAGTTATCACCATGCGCGAATCCTCGCCAAGGCGGGTTAGCACCATTTTCATCTGAACCGGCGTTGTGTTCTGCGCCTCATCAATAATCACGAACGAACTGGTCAGGGTCCGCCCCCGCATAAAGGCGAGCGGCGCAATTTCAATCTCGCCACTGGCCAGCATGCGATCAACCTTATCGGCTGGCATCATGTCATAGAGCGCGTCATAAAGCGGGCGCAGATAAGGATCTACCTTTTCCTTCATATCACCGGGCAGAAAACCGAGCCTCTCACCCGCCTCGACCGCAGGACGCGAAAGAATAATACGTTCAACTTCCCGCTTTTTTAAGGCTTCAACTGCCTTCGCTACCGCGACATAGGTTTTACCTGTTCCGGCTGGCCCAAGACCAAAGACCACTTCATTGGCACGCAGTAATTTCAGATAATCGGCTTGTCCGCGGGTTTTCGCGACAATCTTTTTCTTCCATGTGTCGAGCGCTTCAACAGCGCTATTCGCGGCCGGTTTAGTTTCTTTATTCTGAGCCCAGCGCATGAAATCATTAATCATCGATTTATCAACCTGCTGGATGCCGGTTTCCAAAATCTTTTTGTAGATATCTTCGATCGCCTTGCGGGCGGTTTTAACAGCGGCAGCGTCACCAGAAATTTTAATGCTGTTGCCAAATCCGTCTAAAGATACATCTAGGGCCTTTTCGATCTGTGTCAAATTTTGATTATGTTCTCCAAACAGCAAGGCCAGAATGCTGTTATCCTCAAAATCCATCCGTAATGTCAGTTTGGCTTTCTCTGCGCTCACGCTGCCCCCTTTTTCAATGTTTGTATTTCACCTGAGACACTTTTCTGCATCGCATCGGTGATTTTACATGGCAGGATTTTGCCGATCATGTCTTCACTTCCCTGAAAATTGACCGCTTGCATATACGGCGAGCGACCTGCCATCTGGCCATCACGACCACCTTTGCGCTCGACCAATACATCCATCACTTGGCCTTCAGTTTTTTTGTTAAAAGCAAATTGCTGTGCATTAAGTAGTTGTTGCAATGCCTCTAGTCGGTCAGCCTTTACATCTTCAGGCACCTGAACATCCTCGGTAGAGGCAGGTGTTCCCGGACGTGGGCTATATTTGAACGAATAGGCCGAGGCATAGCCGACCTTATCAACCAGCGCCAATGTATCAGCAAAATCGCGGTCACTTTCGCCGGGGAAACCAACAATAAAATCACCGGATAATGCAAGATCAGGACGGGCATCGCGCAACCGGTCAATGATGTCCAGATAAACATCTTTGGTATGGCGCCGGTTCATTGTCTCTAGCACATTGTTTGACCCTGACTGGACGGGCAGGTGCAGATACGGCATCAATTGCGGCACATCACGGTGCGCATTAATCAGATCATCTTCCATATCCAGCGGGTGCGAGGTGGTGTAACGAAGACGCTCCAGCCCATCGATGTCAGCCATTTCACGAATAAGGCGCGCCAATGACCATGTGCTGCCATCATCGGCAGTGCCATGATAGGCATTTACATTTTGCCCCAACAGCGTCAATTCGCTGGTGCCAAGAGCTACAAGGCGCCGCGCTTCGGTCATTACATTTGACACTGAACGCGAAAATTCGGCGCCGCGCGTATAAGGAACCACACAAAAGGCGCAGAATTTATCACAGCCTTCCTGCACGCTTAAAAAGGCGGCTGGGCCGCGTGGTGCGTGTTCGCCCGGCAATAGATCAAATTTCACTTCTTCAGGGAATTCTGTGTCGATAATACGGTTGCGAACGCCCGGATCCACCTTTGCCACCAATTCCGGCAAGCGGTGATAGGTCTGGGGCCCAACAACGATATCCACCCATGGGGCGCGGCGGGTGATTTCTTCACCCTCGGCCTGTGCCACACAGCCAGCAACGGCAATGGTCACTGTGCGCCCTTGTTGATCGCGGGCCTTTTCCTTCATCATCCGCAGACGGCCGAGTTCGGAAAATACTTTCTCCGAGGCCTTTTCACGAATGTGACAGGTATTCAAGATAACCATATCGGCGCCGTCTGGCATGTCGGTCGGTTGATAGCCAAGCGGGGCAAGAACATCGGTCATGCGGTCAGAATCATAAACATTCATCTGACAGCCATAGGTCTTGATAAAGAGTTTTTTGGTCAAAATTTCATCGCCACAAAGAAGGGGTTGTTGCCTTTGGTTCTAACCGTTTGCCCAAAGCATGGTCAAGAAAAAGCCGTTCTACCCATAGGTTACCGCCAGAAAATGCCCGGTAAAACCGTCCAAGCAAAAATGCCTAATGGTCATAGATCCAGTTCCGCATTATCACGCCGCATTACTATAGCATCAATAACGCCATTGGCGCGCTTATAATAATCACGGCGCACGGCAATGGGGCGAAAGCCCAGACCCTCATATAGCTGCTTTGCGGCATGATTATCCTCTGCCACCTCTAGAAACAGCCCTGCTTTGGGCCCTAATTGGTCGATTAAATGGCGGCACAGCGCACTGGCAAAGCCGCGGCGATAATACGCAGGATCGGTGCCCAGCGATAGGATTTCACCCTCTGTATTGCCCCCTGTATCACCCCCATCATCGGTGACATGCGCCAGAATATAGGCGATCGGATGGTTGTCGGGGGTGTCGGCATCATCTTCGACAATGACAAAGCCGCGAAACGCCGTGCCCTTGGCCAAAGATTGCAGGGAATCATGACGCAGGCCCCGCTCAAACAACTGCGCCTCAAGCGCGGCTATTGAACCAAGATGTTCAGGTAATGCGGGGGTAATTTTTGGGCTCATGATCGCTTTGGCCCAAGAAAAGCGGGGGCTAGATAAAGCGGTGTTAAAGGTTCAATCGATGCTGTCGCACCCGCCGCGATTTGTGACGCCGCCAATGCCGCAATCTGGCCCGCATCAGGGGCCGGTAAGTTATCCATCATCACATCACCATTCCGATTGGCAATATTTAGCGTGTTCACATTCGGCCCAGCAATCGCCAGCGGACCAATGTCATCCTTTATCTGGGTAATGATCTGATCCGGCTCAGCCTCAAAAATCTCGTCCATCGGCCGACCAGTGGGATCAAACAATTGGGCATAGAGCGGGCCGCGGCGGGTATCGGCAAGGATCACCATATGCCGCCCTTGATTAACATCATTGGCCGCCGCCATCGCCGCATTGGCGGCCAAAATTGAAATGCCGATCGGCACAGCGTCGGTTGCAAGGCAGAGCCCCTTTGCCGCCGACAGCGCAACCCTTATACCTGTAAAAGAGCCCGGACCCCGCCCCCCAGCGACATGCGTCAGCGCATCGAAACCAAGATTTTGGTCCTGCATCATTTCTTGTGCCAATGGAATGAGGGTTGCCGCATGACCGTGCCGTGCTGGATGGTGAATGGTAGCACAAAGATGATGGTCCCGCCATAGCGCCACCGAGGCCTGATCACCGCTGGCATCGATTGCCAGAATACATGGACCACCATCACCAGAACTACCAGAGCCGCCAGAGCCGCCAGTATCTATCTCGCCATGCATCATTAAAATTCCCGAAATTTCATCATTACCCTAGAGCACTCCGTAACATCTTGCGGCATCAAACGGCGTGTTCGTCACCATATCATAATATTGCATGTGCCTTAATAATAAGCCGGAATAATAAGCCGGAATTATATGCCAGATCATCTGGCTAAAATGATGACGGCATTGTATGGTGGCCGCAGACATCATTATTTGAATAATTATCACTATCTTGCAGGTTTATCATATGTCAAAGCGGGGAAACGGTTTTTTGAGCCGGTTACTGATCATGGCGGTCCTTTTCATTTGTGGACCAATGCCTCTTATTGGCGGGGCCTTTGCCGCCGATCATGCCTCGGTGTTGATGTATCATCGCTTTGGTGAGGATAAATACCCAACCACCAGCATTCGCCTGAGCCAATTTGATCAGCATTTAGAGACCTTGGCGAATGGCGGTTACAATGTGTGGCCGCTATCCGATATTGTTTCCTATCTCCAGACTGGCAAGGAATTGCCGGACCGCACGGTCGCCATCACCATCGATGATGCCTATTTGTCGGTCTATACAGAGGCGTGGCCACGGCTACAGGAATACGGATTTCCCGCAACTATTTTTGTGGCGACACGGCCAATTGATCTTGGCTTGCGCGGTTATATGAGCTGGGATCAATTGCGCGAAATGCAGGCTGGCGGCATTGAAATCGGCAGCCAAACCCGCAGTCATCCGCATATGCACCGTATTTCAGCAGACGACGCACGGGCCGAATTGGTCTCATCTGGCGAGCGTTTTATTGCCGAATTGGGCATGCGGCCAGATATCTTTGCCTACCCTTACGGCGAATATAATCTGGAGGTTATCGAGATCGTAAAAGAAGCCGGATTTATCGCCGCCTTTGGCCAAAATTCTGGTATCGCACATGGCTATGATGGCTTTTATGAATTGCCGCGCTTTGCGATGAACGAGCGCTATGGCAATGATGAGCGGCTAAAGCTAGCGATCAATGGATTGCCGCTAAAGGCCTCTGACATCACACCGGAAGATGTTTTGCTAACCGAAAATCCGCCGATCTATGGCTTTACGCTGGCACCGGACATGAAACCCACATCCCAGCTACGGTGTTTCAATAGCAAATATGGCAAATTGGAAGTCACCGTGCTTGGTTCACGGGCCGAGATCAGATTGCCCGGGCCAATGGCCGGTCCACGGGCACGGGTCAATTGTACGATGCCGGGACCAGACGGTCGCTGGCGGTGGTTTGGCCGACAGTTCCTAACCAAATAGATCTAGCTAGCGTAGATAGGCGTCGGCATATTTGTGGAAGTGATTTGAGCGCATGATGTCGCGAAGCTTGACCACATAATCATAGCCAGTTTCGGCATAGCCATCCAAATGCTCGGTCAATCGCAACGTCTTTGCGGTGCCGCTATCATTGGCTAGCCGCGCTCTGGTTTCACGAAAATCTGTATAACGTGCATGCGTGTTCAGATTATGCATATAAGCCCGTACAGATCCGAACAGATTAGGGAAGCTGCGAACCACAGCGCGGTCGTTGCTTGCCTCTAACGGCTTTAACCCTTGTGATTTATTCCACGCCCATTGGCCAAAAAGCGCGTTGCCTTGGCGGGCAAAGCGTGACGTTCCCCACCCAGATTCAACCGCGGCCTGGGCCAGTGCTAGCGGCACCGGAATTTCATCTGCGCGGTGCAAAATCTTTTCACTCAGCGCCTCATTCGACAAATCACCACTCTTGAGACGGTATAATGTCGCCCATTTTTCAAGCGCGCCGCGATCATTGTTTTTCGTTGCCCGTTCAATCGCCATCCGGCGCTGGCGAATCTCTTCATTGCTTGCCAGTATCAACGGCAACACGGTGCTAATGAACAAACGCTTTTGTTCGGCAACGGCCATATCCGCTTGGCTCCGCGGCACTGTCTTGGCAAAGGTTCTAGCCACCAAAATCGGGGTGTTGGTGGTATCGATCACATCATCAAAGGCCGTGATGGGTTGCGCCTTTGCGGGGCTAGCTGTTGTTGTGTCCGCGCTTGTTTCCGTATCGACATTAGCTTGGTCTTCGGCCTTGGTACCGCTCTGGGTTTCTGGCGCAATTTCACCTTTCGCGTCAGTGGCGGTTTTGGCGGCGGCGGGATTATCACCGCGAACGGCTGGTTCTTCCTGCGCCGGCTCTGGGGCACTTGTGCTGGTTTCCCCAGTTTCTGCGGGCGCATCATTAATGCCACTACCATTACTTGCCGCACCATCATCACTGGAATGATAGCCGTCATCCAGCGTTTGCAACGCGGCGATCTCAGTTGAGTCTTGCGGCGCGTATACATCGTCAGTCTTAGAACCAAGGTCTTGCGCCGCGCCTTGTTCCGCGCCGGGCTCCGTGTCTGGTAGTGGCTCGATGACAGGTTTAACAACTGGATCAGACGGTGCCGTGACGGCGACATTTACTTGAGGGTTAACCGGGGGGTTAGCCGGGGAAATAGTCTGGGAACTAGTCTGGGTATGGGCCGGATGCTCACCAAACCATTTTGGCGGTCCAAGCTGGAACACACCCGGAATAAGAATAACCAGCGCGACCAACGAAAGCGATGCTCGAACTAGGTTTTTATCCGTGACGTGTTTATCCAGAAATTCTTTTAGCTGCTGGTCCAAAGATACTATTCACTTCGTAAGGTAAACTTAAAAATCTGCCGCTCTTACTTCGCGAACTTCCGGGATATAATGCTTGAGCATGTTTTCGATACCCATCTTCAAGGTAGCGGTAGAGCTAGGGCAACCTTGGCATGCGCCACGCATTTGCAAGGTTACAATGCCTTCATCAAACTCCTGAAAGACAATATCACCGCCATCCATCGCAACGGCAGGACGCACCCGCGTATCCAGCAAATGTTTAATCTGCTGAACCGTATCGCTATCTTCGCTATCATCACCCTCGGCGCCAGCATCAGCCGACGGCGCATCAACAACCGGCAAGCCCGATGCGAAATGCTCCATGATGCCGGCTAGAATAGATGGCTTTAGCGCAAACCAGTCGAGGCTATCAGCCTTGGTAACAGCAACAAAGTCAGATCCCAAAAACACCCCTGAAACGCCATCAACCTGAAACAGGCGGCGCGCAAGTGGCGATCCTTTGGCGCTATCCGCGGCAGGATAATCGGCTGTCCCCGTTTCCATGACCGGAACCCCGGGGATAAACTTTAACGTGGCTGGATTTGGTGTATCCTGTGTTTGAATAAACATCCTTAGTCCTCTTCAGGTCTTTGCCTCTGGCATTCCTACCGGCGACTTTGGCATCTCTAGCGGCCAACAATGACATTTTTAAGGCGAATAATCGACTATTTTAATCCCGAGCCGCCTTTACATCATTAACTACCCAGCTTGTTGGTCACTTTTACCCGAGAAAGCCGATAATCTCGTTAACATCTTTAAGAATTGGCGCCGCAATTGCCTCAGCCCGCGCCGCACCGTCTTCCAATATATGGTCAATATGGTCTGGGTTTTGGAGTAGGTCGCGCATTTTATCGCCAATCGGTGATAAATTTGTCACAGCTACCTCAGCCAAGGCCGGTTTGAAATCGCCAAAACCACGGCCCCCAAATTCACCCAGCACATCATCAATGCTAGTGCCAGTAAGGGCGGCGTAAATACCAACCAAATTCGCCGCCTCTGGTCGATCCGCCAATCCGGCCGCCTCTGACGGCAATGCATCGGGATCAGTTTTGGCTTTGCGGATCTTTTGGGCAATCATATCCGCATCATCGGTCATGTTAATACGCGAATATTCAGACGGATCTGATTTACTCATCTTTGACGCGCCATTACGCAGGCTCATAACCCGTGTTGCCGAGCCAAAAATCTGTGGTTCTGGCAATGGGAAGAAATCCGTTTCATAGGCAGAGTTAAAGGCCTGAGCGATATCTCTGGTTAGCTCCAGATGCTGTTTCTGGTCTTCACCAACGGGAACATGCGTGGCGCGATAGGTCAGAATGTCCGCCGCCATCAAGGTCGGGTATGAATAAAGCCCAACCGAGGCGTTTTCGCGGTTCTTACCAGCCTTTTCCTTGAATTGCGTCATCCGGTTCAACCAACCGAGTTTGGCAACACAATTGAAAATCCACGCAAGCTGGGCGTGCTGGGGAACACGTGATTGGTTAAACAGGATCGATTGCTCTGGCGAGATACCCGCCGCCAATAGGCTCGCTGTGACTTCGCGTGTGCTTTTACGCAATTCAGCCGGATCTTGCGCCACCGTAATGGCATGCAAATCGACCACGCAATATATCGATTCAAAATCGTTCTGCAACGTCACCCAATTGCGGATTGCCCCCAGATAATTACCCAGATGCAAATTACCTGTTGGTTGAATGCCCGAAAAGATGCGGGCGCCGTTAGTGTTGGCAGCCGTTGATTGTTGGTCCATCTTCAATATCCGTTGCTTCTATTAATGCGGTTATCCCAAATATGGATAGTCACGCGGTTATCCGCATTGCGGACGGACGGGTCAAGTCCCCGCGGGTTTTTAGCGGCGAAAGACCCCTTTTGGCAAGGCCCCAAGGAGCACCGCCGAGCCAAAATAGAACCCGCCGCCGATAGCAACCAAGCCAGCCAGCACCAGAGCGGCCGGTAATGTCGCCAAAAACGACCCTGTCATCCCGCCGATTCCGATTAATCCCAGCTTTAATCCAGCCAGCATAACGAGCGCGGCAATCACCGGCTTGATCAACGGGGATAGCACCCGCCAATGCAATTTTCCCTCACGTGCCAGCAATACAATCATTAATCCCGCCGCGACACTAGCCGCGAGCGATGTTGCCAGCGCCAATCCAACATGACCAAGCGGTCCCATCAATAACAATGATCCGATTATATTGACCGCGACCATAATCAACGAGATCGTTAAAACATGTCCGGGGCGGCCGCTGGCATAAAACGCCGTTTGCAATATTTTGATCAGCACAAAGCCCGGCAGACCAAGTGCATAGACCGCCAATGCCGCCGCCGTGGCCGCCGCATCACCCTCGCTAAAGGCACCATAGCCAAACAGACCAAGGGTAATATGATCCGCCAGCATGATCATCGCCGCAACGGCTGGAATAATGAAAAATCCACCAAGGCTTATCGCTTCTGACAGGGCTTTGGGAATCGCCGCGTGATCAGCCTCGGCCTCGGCCCGAGACAAGCGCGGCAATAATGCCGTGCCCAGTGCAATACCAATAATGCCCAGCGGCAATTGGGCCACGCGATCGGCGAAATACAGCCAAGAAATCGTGCCGACTGGCAATAAAGACGCCAAGATCAAATCAACCAGCGTGTTTAATTGCATACCGGCGGCACCAAAGGCGGCTGGCAAAAATTTGCGCCACATACGCCGACCCGCCGCCGAAAAGCGCGGCCAGATAAAGGGCGGGGCAAGATCCGATTTGCGCAACAAATGATACATGATTGCCAGCTGGAGAATACCGGCCACCAGCACGGCAATTGCCAGCGGCATCGCCAATGGCGCGTTATACGTCCCACCCAGCATGTCACCCGACATGAAGGGTATTAGACAAGCACCAGCAATCAGGCTGATATTCAAGATGATCGGCATCGCCGCGCCAACGCCAAAACGGTCATGCGCATTCGCAATCGCAATATAAAGAGCCACCAACGAGATCAGCGGCAGATACGGCATAGTCACTCGCGCCAAGGCAATCGCCGCCGCCATCCGGTCCGGCGTATCGGCAAAACCAGGGGCCAATAACCCGATGAGAGCCGGCATGAAAATCTCTGCCGCCACCACAAGAACAACAAGAACAAAGGTCAGAATGATCTGGATTTCCGCCGCCAGAAATAACGCAGATTTAAGGCCGTTGGCGTTTTTTTCCTGGGAGAATTGCGGCAGAAAAGCATTGGTAAAGGCACCCTCGGCACTCAACCGGCGGAACATATTGGGCAATTTCAACGCCACCAAAAACGCATCGGCAATTGGTCCAGCGCCCAGAAAGATCGCAAAGGCTATGTCCCGAACAAAGCCAAGAACACGGCTGATCGCGGTCAATCCACCAATTTGACGAGCCGCCACACCTAAAGATTTATGGCCCGCCGGTTTACTGGCGGCAGATTTACTGGCAGCAGATTTACTGGCAGCAGATTTACTGGCAGCAGACTTATCAGTGTCCGGCGCGGCGCTCATATACTTATCTCTTTTGGAAGGCTCTCACCTGTATTTGTCTCACTCATATTGGTTTCGGTGGCATCATCAAACACTGTGAGCAATGCATCACGGATTTTGGCTAGCCGCGCTTCATTGTGAATTTGCAGACCAAACAGATCCTTTACATAAAACACATCAACAACACGCTCGCCATATGTCGACACTGTCGATGATTGAATTTGCAATCCGAAATCAGCCAGCGTCATCGTGATGCGGTGCAATAATCCGGGAAAATCACGGCCGTTGACCTCTATCACCGTGTGGGTGGAGCTGATCCTGTTTGATAGGATGACGCGGGAGGGAACCGGTATCCGCCGCACTCGTTTTGGTGTTTGTTGCCATCTGGCCGCCAATGCCGCCTTTGGCCGCAATTTACCGGTCAGTCCATTTTCCACATTTTCCTGCAAGCGCTGTAGCAATGCAGGGTCATCAATCATCTGGTTATCTTCGCTCTGCAACACAAATTCATCTAGAACCGTTCCATCGGAACAGGTGGTGATGCGGGCACCGGCGATGGTCACACCCGAGCTAGCAACAGCGCCTGCAATCCGTGAAAACAGCCCCGGATCATCAACCGTTAATACAGTCAATTCGGTTGCCTTACGCGCCGGATCAGCCTTGAAATCAGCCAGCATCGGCACCTCTAGCGTGCGAAACTTTTTGCTAAGCTCTGCATGTCGGATTTGCGAGGCGGTGTCATAAGACGTCCAATAATTATCTGGCAAATTATCAACATGGCTAGCAAATTCAGCGTCGCTCCAACCATCCAGACCAGCGCGCGTTTCGGCGCGGGCATGTTCGACATTGCCCGCCAGCATAACCGCCGGATCGGCGCCGCGTAGCACCGCATCAGTCCGGTGATAAAGGTCGCGCATCAACGCCGCCTTCCAGCCGTTCCAGATATTTGGCCCAACCGCCCGAATATCGGCAACGGTTAGAACCAGTAATAGTTTAAGACGTTCCGGCGATTGCACAATCGCGGCAAAATCTTCAATTGTTTTGGGGTCACTTAGATCATACCGAAAGGCGGTTTTGCTCATCAATAGATGGTGCCGGATTAGCCAGCTAATCGTTTCGGTTTCTTCGTTTGTGAGGCCAAGGCGCGGACAGACATTATGCGCCACCTCCGCCCCAAGAATAGAATGATCGCCGCCGCGTCCCTTGGCGATATCATGCAACAACATCGCCACATACAACGCCCGCCGCGAGACAATTTCTGGCATCGCCTCGGTCGCAACAGGGGCCAGTTCCACCAGCGCGCCGGTTTCAATCGCATGCAAAATGCCCATCGCCTGAATGGTGTGCTCATCGACTGTATAGCTATGATACATATCGAATTGCATCATCGCGACAATACGCCCGAAGTCAGGCAAAAACTTGCCAATGACGCCGCTCTCATTCATCAACCGCAAGATCCGCTCCGGATTCTTTTTGGACGTCAGAATCGAGAGGAAAAGCGCGTTCGCCTCGCTATTTTGCCGTGTTTCCTCACCCAGAAATGGAAGGGCACGGGTGATACGTTGGAGCGAGTGCGGATGAATATCGGCATCATGTTCTAACGCCAGCTCGAAAATCTTAAGCATCCGCAATGGGTCATCACGGAACAACATGGTCTCATCAAGGTCAATCCGGCCATTGCGGATGGTGAACGGGTCAAAACGCTGGCCAGATAGCAATCCAGCGCCAAAGAATTTGAACAGCCGCCGCGTGTCGGTTTCCATCGCCGCACAAATAATCCGCGTTAAATTACCAACATCCCGTGCCGCCAGATAATACCGCTTCATAAAGCGTTCAACGGCGCGAAGACCACCCCGATCGGCAAAGCCCATCATTGGCGCAATATTCATCTGCGCGTCAAAATCAAGACGCTCTTCGGGGCGGCCAGCATGAAAATGCAAATGACAACGAACCGTCCATAGGAAACGCTGGGCCGCGGCAAACCGGCGGGCCTCGGATGTTCGCAAAATGCCCTGTTCGACTACATCGGTAACACTATCGATGCGATTGGCAAATTTGGCGATCCAGAACAGGCTATGAAGGTCGCGCAGACCACCTTTACCCTCTTTGATATTTGGCTCTACCACATAGCGTGTCGCGCCAAGACGATTGTGCCGTTCGTCGCGTTCAGCCAGCTTGGTCTGGACAAATTCACTCGATTTTGACTTGCCAATCTCGGTATCGACCACCTTTGCAAAGCGGGTCCATAGCCCCTTATCACCTGCGATATGACGCATTTCCAGCAATCCGGTCATCACCGTTTGATCGGCCCGCGCCATTTCAAGCGACTGGGCGATGCTGCGGGTAGCATGGCCAACCTTCAACCCCAGATCCCACAATATATATAATGTGGCCTCGATCGTTTTGATGATTTTTTTATCGGGCTGGTTTGGCACTAGGAACAGAATATCGAGATCCGAAAATGGCGCCAATTCACCGCGGCCGTAACCACCAACCGCGCCCACAGACATCTTTTCTTTCAACGCCGCACTGCCGCATCGCTCGGCGTTCTTGGTGAATAGAAACACCAATAGCTGGTCGATAATCCACGCATGATTGCCGACATAGAAAACACCATCATTATTCTGCATAAACGCGGTATGTAATGCCGCCCGCGCATCGGCTAGGCATGTTTTGCTAATGGCCAGAAGATGCGCGGCAAATTTCGCGTCGGTCATCTTTTTGGCACCATCCGCATCCAGCCGCGCGTCTAATCCTGCCTGCAATTCATCACCAAGGTTCAGAATTTCTGGCAAAGGGCTTTGACTGGCTTTGGCCGCTTGCAATGGTTGCAACCAACTTTGCCACGCTTCGCTTAAAAGGGTGCTTTGGGGGGCGGGCTTTGCTTTTTTTGGGGCAGGTGCCATCTAGCGTCCGGTCTCAGCTTTTAGGTTTTTCAATTTATAAATCAATTCCAGTGCCTCACGCGGGCTTAACTCATCTGGATGAATATTATCAAGTTCCGCCAGAACAGGGCTTGGGTCTGCTTTTACATCCATGACCGGTTCTGCGTTAAAACTATGATCAAATAATGGCAATGACGCCGCCATTGCATTGGCATCCATCGCGCCGTGATCACCGGCCTCTAATTCTGATAGAATTTGGCCCGCACGTTCCAAAACATTCGCCGGCAAGCCAGCAAGCCGCGCCACATGGACGCCGTAAGATCGGTCGGCCGCACCCGCAACAACCTGATGCAGAAAAATGATGGACCCTTGCCATTCACGAACCTGCATCGCGTGACTACTAAGACGCGCAAGGCTTTGTTCAAGATTGGTCAATTCATGATAATGCGTGGCAAATAACGTCCGACAGCCACATATTTCATGCAGATGTTCAAGCGTCGCCCACGCGATCGCCAGACCATCATAGGTCGCCGTACCGCGGCCAATCTCGTCAAGAATAACAAAAGAACGCTCGGTCGCGCCATTGAGGATCGCCGCCGTTTCAACCATCTCCACCATAAAGGTTGAGCGACCTCGCGCCAGATCATCGGCCGCGCCAACACGGCTAAAGATACGGTCAATAACACCAATGATAGCCCGGTCAGCCGGTACAAATAATCCGGCCTGCGCCATAATCGCGATATGGGCATTTTGCCGCAAAAACGTCGATTTACCGGCCATATTCGGACCGGTCAAAAGCCAAAGATTGCTCTCTGGCGGCAGTTCACAATCATTTGCAATAAATGGTGTCGCGCGGTCCAGCACAGTTTCAATAACCGGATGACGGCCCTTTTCGATGGAAAATTCAATCGTGTCACGCAATTCCGGTCGGCAATAATTGGCGTTGCGGGCCAGCACCGCCGAGGCCGCGGCCACATCCAATTCCGCCAATGCCCGCGCCGCCGCCGAAATGGCCTCACCATGCGCCAACACGCTCTGGCGCAGATTTTCAAAAATAGCCAGCTCCTTGGCCAATGCGCGGTCAGCGGCACTCGCCATATCACGCTCCATCTCACCAAGCTCGATCGTGGTAAAGCGCACTGTCTGGGCGGTTGTCTGGCGGTGGATAAATAGCGGCATCTGCATCAATTTATCGCCATGCGCAGCGCGCACATCGATATGATAGCCAAGTACATTATTATGTTTGATCTTTAGCGCGGCAATGCCGGTTTCATCACAATAGCGTTGTTGTAGACCAGCAATCAGGCGACGGCTCTCGTCACGCAAATCACGGATTTCATCCAACGGCAGATCATATCCGCGCCGCACAAATCCCCCATCACGCGCCAATAGCGGCAAATCATCGCCAAGCGCCGGTAACAGATCACCCGCAAGCGGCGACGGCGCCAAAATCGTATCGTATAAAGTGCCAAGATATGCCGGTTCATCAATCCCCTTGGCCGCCGTGACAATATCGACAATTTCCGCCGCCAAAGCCAAGCCGTTGGCAAGGCTAGCCAGATCACGCGGCCCACCATGCCCCATCGCCAAACGGGTGAGCGCCCGATCAAGATCAGGCAACCGGCCAAGGCGCTGATGCATATCGTCACACATCGCGTGCTGGCCATGAAACCAGCTAACCATATCCAGACGCTGGTTAATCGCCGCGACATCACCAAGCGGCGCCGCAATCCGGCTACCCAACAGACGGGCACCAGCCGCCGTTTGTGTGCGGTCAATGGCATGAAACAAGCTGCCCTTAGTGTCACCAGATAGGGTGCGGGTAAGTTCTAGCGAACGCCGCGTGGCTGGATCAATTTCCATATAGCCGCTTTTTATAATCGGCTGGAGCGGGCGTAACCTTGGCATATTGCCAAGCTGGGTAGCCTCTATATAGCCAAGCAAACCACCAGCCGCGGCCAGCATCGCCCGGGTGAAATTACCAAATCCATCAAGGCTGGAAACGCCATAGAAATTCTGTAATGACACCGCCGCCAATGACGAATCAAACAAGGATGGTGCTTGCGGCGAAACGCAAAACTGGCCTTCCTCAACCCACGCCGGAAAATCGATGTTATTGGCCATGACCAATTCCGCCGGATCCAGTCTGGCAATCAGATTTTCCGGATCCTGGCCAGTCATGTCCTGAACCAGAAAATCGCCCGTGGACATATCCGCCCACGCCACCGCATGGCTATCACCAGCTCTGGCAAGGGCGACTAGAAAATTATGGGAACGCGGCGATAATAGCTCATCCTCGGTCAATGTGCCGGGGGTCAAAACACGAACCACCGCCCGCTTTAACGGCCCCTTGCCGCCGCGTTTTTTCTGCGCTTCGGGGCTCTCGCTCTGTTCACAAATCGCAACCCTATGTCCGGCCTTGATCAGGCGGGCAAGATAGCCATCAACAGAATGGACCGGCACACCGCACATCGGAATATCGTCACCATCGGCCTTGCCGCGCTTGGTAAGGGTAATGCCCAACACCCGCGCGCCAATCTCGGCATCCTCAAAGAACATTTCATAAAAATCACCCATCCGATAAAAAAGCAGCGCATCAGGCTGGCTTTCTTTGACGCTCAGATACTGGGCGATCATCGGCGTGTGAGCCTTTACTTTAGTGTCCTTTGGTGTTGAAGTGGTGACAGTCATAGAGTTCCTTTGGCGTCTCCGAATATATGAAAATCGACTGGGTGCAACGGTGGTTGGGTAAAACAGTACAATGTCTTTGACAGAGAATAAATCTATTCTGAAAGTAATGCTGGCCCAGCATCAAGAGTTTGAAAGTCTGTGCCTCTAGGTGTGGACAGCATATCTAGAATGGTAAATAGTTAAACAGAACAAATATCTACCGAATTGATGAAAAGATATAAAGGGTAAACAATGACAAAGAAAACCGACAGTCTGGATGCAGCGGCGCTCGCATTTCACGCCGAAGGCCGCCCCGGCAAGTTGGAAATTAGCGCGACCAAGCCGCTAACCAGCCAACATGATTTGTCATTAGCCTATTCACCGGGTGTCGCCGCGCCGTGTCTGGCGATCGAGGCCAATCCCGATACCGCCTATGATTATACCGCCAAGGGCAATTTGATTGCTGTTATTTCCAATGGAACAGCAGTTCTGGGTCTTGGCAATATTGGCGCATTGGCGTCAAAGCCGGTGATGGAAGGCAAGGCCGTTCTGTTCAAGAAGTTCGCCGATATCGATGGTATTGATCTGGAAATCGACACCGATGATACCGACAGATTTGTCGATGCGGTATCCCTGCTTGGGCCAACTTTTGGCGGCATTAATCTTGAAGATATCGCCGCACCTGAATGTTTTATCATCGAGCAACAGCTGCGTGAGAAACTCGATATTCCGGTATTTCATGATGACCAACATGGCACCGCCATTATCGCTGCGGCTGGCCTGATCAACGCATTGCACCTAACCGGACGCGACATGAAAACCATCAAAGTCGTTAGCAACGGCGCTGGTGCTGCGTCCATTGCCTGTGTTGAATTGCTCAAACATATGGGTGTGCCGCATGAAAATGTGATCATTTGCGATCGCGCCGGACCGGTTTATCAGGGTCGTGAAACCTCTATGAACCAGTGGAAATCAGCCCATGCCGTGCGCACGCCAGCACGCTCGCTCGAAGAAGCATTGGAAGGCGCCGATGTGTTTTTGGGTCTTTCCGCCGCCGGTGCGATGACCCAAGACATGGTCAAGAAGATGGCCGACCGCCCGATTATTTTCGCCATGGCCAATCCTATCCCTGAAATCATGCCAGATGAGGCCAAGGCCGTGCGCCCCGATGCGATTATCGCCACAGGCCGATCAGATTTCCCCAATCAGGTGAATAATGTTCTTGGTTTCCCCTATATTTTCCGCGGCGCGCTAGATGTTCGGGCCAGTAAAATTAACGAGGAAATGAAGGTTGCCGCAGCCGAGGCGATTGCGCTTTTGGCGCGTGAAGATGTGCCCGAAGCCGTTGCCGAGGCCTATGGCGGGCAGGCCCTGCAATATGGTGAAGAATACATCATTCCGGCCCCGTTCGATCCGCGGCTGATTTCGGCGGTGTCATCCGCCGTTGCCAAGGCCGCGATGGATAGTGGTGTTGCGCGCAAACCGATTAAAGATCTAGACGCCTATCGCCGTGATTTGTCGGCACGGCTTGATCCGACTGCCTCTACATTGCAGGTGATTTACGATCGGATCAGCGCCAATAAACGCCGCGTGGTATTTGCCGAGGGCGAGGAGGAGCGCGTGATCAGAGCCGCCCTGTCATTCCGTAATGCAGGCTATGGTGAGCCTATTCTGGTTGGACGTGAGCACCGGATTAAAGAGACCATCGAAAATCTGGGGCTTGAAGGGGCGGAAGAAATTCCAGTCACGAACGCCAAAATCTCTTCACATAATGAGGATTATATCGACTTTCTTTATAACCGGCTCCAGCGCAAAGGATCGTTGCGGCGTGATTGCCAGCGAATGGTTAATCTGGACCGTAATGTGTTTGCCGCCTGTATGGTCGTCAAAGGTCATGCCGATGCACTTGTTACCGGTCTCACCCGTTCGTTCCAGCCAAGCTTTGAGCATGTAACACGTGTTATTGAACCAAAATCAGAAAGCCCATTTGTCGCCACTTCGATGATTGTGTCGCGCGGGCGCACGGTCTTTATCGGTGACGTGGCGGTGAACGAGCGGCCAAACGGCGAACAGCTTGCAGATATTGCCGAATCAATCGCCGCCAAGGCGCGCCAGATGGGTCACACCCCGCGGGTTGCGATCCTGTCCTTTACCAATTTTGGTAATCCGGTCTCTGAAATCACAGCAGAGGCCAGAGCCGCCGTGCGCATTCTTGATGAGCGCAAAGTATCGTTTGAATATGATGGTGAAATGGCGGCTGATGTGGCGCTTGATGAAAAACTCATGCGTGAGCGTTATCCGTTCTGCCGCCTGTCTGGACCAGCCAATATTCTGATCATGCCAGGCCTGCATTCAGCCAATATCTCATTCAAATTGATGCAGAACCTATCTGAAAGCTCGATTATCGGGCCGATGATGCTGGGCGGTGAAAAGCCATTCCAAGTTGTCCAGATGGGTGCGTCTGTCGCTGATATCGTACAGGCGGCGGCTCTCGCAGCCTATGAGGCGCTGCGCTAAATTCTGGCTATATTTGTGATGCCACCAGCGCGACAAGATCGGCTTGTGGGCGGGCACCGATATGCGAAATGACCTCACCAGCGGCAAGGCTGGCAATCACGCCAGACTCGCGTAGGCCATATCCATTTGTGCGGCCATACAGATAACCAGAAGCAAACAGATCACCTGCGCCCGTGGTATCAATAACAGGGCCTTGCGGCATTGCCTCAACTTCATGACTCTCACCGTCCGCGGCAACAAGGGCGCCTTTCGGGCCCCGCGTAACAACCAATTCACTAACCCAGCCACGCACCATGTCGATAGCATCATCAAGCGCGCAATCACCAAGGCTGGCTACCTCATCCTCATTCGCGAACAGAATATCAACGTGATCACGAATAAAGAGTGACAGCGCGGCGCGATGACGTTCGGCGCACCACGGGTCCGACAAGGATAGCGAAATTTTAGTATCAGAGCGCGCCGCCAAATCCGCCGCCCGGGCAAAAATATCCGGGCCAGCAGGGGCATCAAACAGATAGCCTTCGAGGTAAATGATTTTTGCCGCCGCGACATTATCTTCACGAATATCGTCTGGCTGGAATTCAATACACGCACCAAGATAGGTGTTCATCGAACGCGCCGCATCCGGCGTCACAAGAATGATTGACGATGCCGTCGGTGACCCAGTTGTATGAGGTGGGTTATCAAACCGCACCGAAGCGGCGGCGATATCCTGCTGGAAAGAGCGACCAAGCACATCATCATGCACCCGCCCGGCAAATGCCGCCTTGCCCTGTAGCGCCGCAATGCCAACCGCGGTATTAGCCGCAGAACCACCAGAAATCTCGGTAAAATCAGTCAGATCGGCATAAAGCGATGCAGAGCGATCCGCATCAATCAAATTCATCATGCCTTTGCCAATATCGCGCTGGTCAATAAAGGCATCATCACAAGTGGCAAAAATATCGACAATCGCATTACCAACCGTCAGAACATCAATGGATTTGGTCATGTGAATTCTCGTTACCTAATTATAAATATCTATGAATGCCATTATTGAGGCGCCTGAACCAACAACAACACGGTCTAGTGCCAAAGCGCACGGAACGTAACCAAACCATTAGCAAAGAACAAGAACAAGTTTTCCACGGAGGCTTGGACAGTTGCCTAAACCTCCTCTATGATCGCGGCTCGTCGCGCCCAATTAGGCGGCATCTGATTTTTCAACAGTTACGGGCATCTATCGCCCTTGGCAACGCGCCCGGACCAAAGACATGTATTTAACCCGGTATTTTTTATGGCTTGCCGTTCTTGGTATCGCGCTTTCCGCCTGCCAGCCAACCAAGCCGGGATCGAAAAATTCAACACGGCCTTCTGTCACCGCGCCAAAGAAACCAACGATCACAACCACCCAATTTGAGGTCAATGCAGAGAAATCCGCCGCGGATAAGGCCGATGCCGAAATAAGTGACAATGCCAGCGTGGTATCGCTGGATCCTGTGGTCCCGACACAAAATGCTGGCACCCAAAATGCTGGCACCCAAAATACAGACATAGCGGGCGCGCCAGAAATTGTAGAACCCCAAATTCCGATTAAACCGCCCGCCGGTCCCGCCCAGCTATATCCGGCGATGAAGCTTGGCATGAGTTTACAAGAATTAGCGGCGGCGCTAGGTGAGGCTGATTTCCAACGAGTCGAGGGGCCCGCAAAAATCTGGCAATATCAAACCGAAATCTGTGTGCTGGATTTTTATCTATACCCGCAAGATGGTGATTACATCATCACCCATTGGGACTGGCGCTCGCCAATTGTGGGTGCGGAATTTGATATCTATGCGTGCCGTGTCGCATTGGCCCGAAAAGAAGTAACGCGCTAGACCGTTTTGCCCGGAAACAGGCATAAATCGCTAATCACACAATTATGGCATTCAGGCTTGCGCGCTTTGCAGACATAGCGGCCATGCAAAATCATCCAGTGATGCGCGCCCTTTTTCCACTCATCGGGAACCCGCCGCAACAATTCGCGCTCGACATCATCAACCGTTTTTCCAGGCGCCATGCGGGTGCGATTGCCAAGCCGAAAGATATGCGTATCAACCGCAATCGTTGGATGACCAAAGGCCTCGTTCAAAACGACATTCGCGGTTTTACGGCCAACCCCGGGCAAAGCCTCTAGCGCGGCGCGGTCCTCTGGCACGGTTGAATTATGCTCGGCAATGAGGATCTGCGATAATTTGAAAACATTTTTCGCCTTGGTATTAAACAGCCCAATCGTTTTAATGTGATCGCTAATACCACCAACCCCTAACGCCACCATGGCGGCGGGTGTCGGGGCGGCGGCGAACAGGCCTTTGGTTGCCTTATTAACCCCAACATCGGTGGCTTGGGCCGAGAGGACCACAGCGACCAACAGGGTAAACGCATCGGTGAAATCAAGCTCGGTCTGGGGGTTTGGCTCGCGCGTTGAAAGGCGGGCGAAACATTCAGCCATATTATCCAACCGCATTTTGGCTGGCCGCCGTGATGGCTTTGGTGGTGTTGCCATATTCGTCTCCAACGTTTGATTGTCCCGAACCGCGCAAAATTTTGAGGCAAAGATTTTGGGGCAAATTCCTTGAACAGATAAAATCCTGCGCCTATCGTGTCAGATCAGTATCATATAATTAGTTTGCTGGAGATACCAGCGTGAGGCGCCGCCAATGACTGTCTTTAACCTTGGCTCTGTTAATATCGACCATGTGTATCAGGTGCCTCATTTCCCCGCGCCCGGCGAAACCCTCGCGACTAATGGTTACATGCGGACGCTTGGCGGCAAGGGGGCCAATCAATCGATCGCACTAGCAAGGGCCGGTAGCACAGTCCGCCACATCGGTGCAGCCAATCCAGCCGATCAATGGATAATCGATGACATAAAAAATGCCGGGGTGGATGTCACCGCCATCCAACCAAGCAAAACGCCAACGGGTCATGCCATCGTGAGCGTCGCAGATAGTGGCGAAAACCAGATTTTGCTATTTCCAGGGGCCAATCAAGCCATCGATATGGCCGCCGCAATTGCTGTTCTGGATGATAATGAAGATGGTGATTGGGTGCTACTCCAGAACGAAACCAATGGCGCCAGCGCATTTGTGGCCGCCGCCAAGGAACGCGGGCTCAAGATCGCCTATAGCGCGGCCCCATTTGATGCAGATATAGCGCTCGGCCTATTGCCCGATTGCGATTTGCTGATCGTTAATGAAGGCGAGGCCGCCGCCCTTGTTAACGCCGTAGGAAACGCACTTAAACCCATCGACAATCAGGAAAATAATGGCGCACAGATCGTAGAACAATTCGGCTTGGCGCATTTGGTTATTACCAAGGGCGGCGATGGTGCCGAATATATTGGCCAGCATAATCAAACCATCCAGCAACAACCGTTTAGCGTCGATGTTGTCGATACCACTGGTGCGGGTGATTGTTTCTATGGGTTCTTTCTAGCGGCAATTATGGCCGGTGAGACAGCCGAAACCGCAATGCGCCAAGCCAGCGCCGCCGCCGCCTTGCAAGTGACCCGAAACGGCGCCGCCGAGGCGATCCCATCGCGCCAAGACATGATCGAATTTATGGCCGCACAGCTAACCTAACTTGGGAAATAACTTGGGATTTAACAGGGATATAACAGGGATTTAACAGGCGAATGACACAGAAAATTATTATCGATACAGATCCCGGCATTGACGATGCAATGGCGATCCATATGGCCTTTGCGGATGACCGGCTGGATGTGATTGGCCTGACCACGATTTTTGGCAATGTAACCACCGCCATCGCCACGAGGAACGCGCTTAGGCTTGGTGAAATGGCGTATTACCCGACCGATGTGGCGGCGGGGGAACCAGTGCCATTGGCCCGCGCGCCGCAACCACCGGCCGATTTCGTCCATGGCGGCGAGGGGTTTGGTGATGTGCCCGCGGCCCCAGCCATCGGCAGTGCAATCGCCAGTTCAGCCGCCGAATATCTATGCGCCCAATGCGCGGCCCATCCGGGTGAAATCATTATTTGTGCCGTCGGGCCTTTGACCAATCTGGCGGTGGCCTTGGCGCATGATCCAATGATTGCCAAAAATGCAAAATCAGTGGTGATCATGGGCGGGTCCGCCGCCTATCACGGTAATGTCACGCCATGCGCCGAGGCCAATATCTGGAATGATCCGGATGCGGCCGATGCGGTGTTTGCCGCCGATTGGCAGGTGACGATGGTTGGCCTTGATGTCACCGAGAAAACCCAATGCACACCAGCGGATTTTGATATTCTTGCGGCGAAAGCGCCAAAGATTGGCGGGTTCCTGCGTGATGCGGCGGCGTTCTATTTTGATTTCCACGAACAAAAAACCGGCGTTAGATCCTGTTTCATGCATGACCCGTCCGCCGTGCTAGCCATCACCGACCCCGCTATGTTCGAAATTGAGGATATGCCGCTAGAGGTGGTCTGCACAGGCGATGAGATCGGACGGACCAAGCGGTTTAACGGAACCGGCAGGCGCAATGTGCATGTGGCTATGGGCGTTAATAGTGTCGCAGCCCGCGAAAAATTTATTGCTTTGGTCTCAATCGCCGATAGCATGGCTAATAAACGGATGATAGGCTGATCACATGAATGTAGAGACAGTTGATTTTAAAGATCCAGACGCCCGTATAGCGTTACAACGATCATTGCGTGATACCGGTTTTGCCGTTCTGGCCAACCACCCGATTGCGCCGAACCGGATAAATGACATCTATGACCAATGGGGCGCGTTTTTCAATAGCGCGGAAAAGCACGATTATACCGTCCAGCCACCGCGCCATGACGGGTTTTTTCCGTTCCGTTCAGAAAATGCCAAAGATTCGCCGATCAAGGATCTAAAAGAGTTTTTCCACGTCTATCCCAATAGCCCGGTTCCCGAAAACCTGACGGCTATTACCAAAGCGATCTATGACGATCTGTCGGATCTGGGGGTGACGCTATTATCATGGATACAGGACCAAACGCCGGATGAGGTGAAATCCACTTTCACCATGCCGCTCGATGAAATGATGCGCGAGAGCCAGCAAAGCTTGTTGCGGATTTTACATTACCCGCCCGTTGGTGATGCCGAGCCGGGTGCAATTCGCGCCGCCGCGCATGAAGATATCAACCTGATCACTCTATTACTGTCTGGTTCAAAGCCTGGCCTCCAAGCCAAAGACGCCGCCGGTAACTGGCATGATATTGCCTGTGATGCCGGTATGATCACGATCAACAATGGCGACATGTTGGCGATGGCCAGTGATAATTTCTATCCATCAACCACCCATCGGGTGATGAATCCAGATGCTAAGCAGAATGAGTCGCGCTATTCTATGCCGATGTTTTTGCATCCGCGCTCAGATGTTGATCTGAAACCGGGCATAACTGCGGATAATTATCTGCAACAAAGATTAAGGGAGATCGGACTTAAATAAGGCCGATAATATAACAACATCATACCAAGGAGTTCTATGATGCATATTAAAACATTAATAGCAGCTGCCGCCGCGATTGCCGTTAGTTCGGTTGCCAGTGCAGCAGACATCAAGCCAGCCGTCATCTATGACATGGGTGGTAAATTCGATAAATCGTTTAACCAAGGCGTTTGGGATGGTGTACAGAAATTCACCGCCGAAACCGGTGTCGAGGTTATGGAATTTGAAGTAACCAACGAAACCCAGCGTGAGCAGGCAATGCGCCGCATGGCCGAGCGCGGTGCCACAATCGTCCTTGGTGTGGGCTTTGCGCAGGCTGATGCTATCTCAAAGGTTGCCGCCGAATTTCCGGGCACACAATTCTCTATCATTGATGTGGGCTGGCTCGATGCGCCAAACCTGCGCCAATATGTGTTTAAAGAGCATGAAGGTAGCTACATCGTAGGTGTGGCCGCAGCAAAAGCGTCAAAGACCGGTAAAGTTGGCTTTGTTGGCGGTATGGATATTCCGCTTATCCGCAAATTTGCCTGTGGTTATGTTGGCGGCGTAAAGGCCGTTAATGGCGGTGCGTCGGTTTACCAGAACATGACTGGCACAACACCATCTGCATGGAATGATCCGGCCAAAGGCGCGGAGCTAACCCAGTCACAAATCGACCGTGGTGCGGATGTTGTGTATCACGCTGCTGGTGGAACTGGCGGCGGTGTCATTCAGGCCGCAGCTGATGCTGGCAAGCTTGCTATCGGCGTTGACTCAAACCAGAACGGCATTGCACCTGGTAGCGTTCTGACCTCAATGCTAAAGCGCGTTGATGTTGCTGCCTATAACACATTCATGGATGCAAAGAACGGCAACTTCACCTCTGGCGTAAAGGTTCTTGGCCTTGCTGAAGGCGGTGTTGATTGGGCGCTTGATGACAATAATGCAAGCCTCGTAAATGCGGATATGAAAGCCGCTGTTGAAGCTGCTAAGGCCGACATCATTTCTGGTAAGGTCGTAGTGCACGATTACACCAGCGATGAAAGCTGCCCTTACTAAGCCTATAACCCAGCGGGATATTATGGCTGTTTTAAAACCAAACACCAACGGCGACGCAACGTCGCCGTTGGCTATTGAATTATTTGATATCAATAAATCCTTTGGCAAAGTGCATGCCAATAAGGACATTAACCTATCTGTTACCTCTGGCCATGTTCACGGTATTATCGGTGAAAACGGGGCCGGTAAATCGACCTTGGTTAGCATCCTTTACGGTTTTTATTCGGCCGATTCCGGTTCGATAAAAATCCGAGGTGATGCCGCCCCGATCCATAATTCATCCGATGCCATCGCCCGCGGTATTGGCATGGTGCACCAGCACTTCATGCTTGTTCCCAATTTTACCGTTTTGGAAAATGTCATGCTTGGACATGAGGGCGGGGCCAGCATAGCCAAAAGCGCCCAAAACGCCCGCGCCGCGCTACAAAACCTCTCGGACCAGTTCGGGCTAGCGGTTGATCCCGATATGATCGTCGAGGATTTGCCCGTTGGTTTGCAACAGCGCGTAGAAATCCTAAAGGCGCTATTTCGCGGTGCGGAAATTCTCATTCTGGACGAGCCCACCGGTGTGCTAACGCCGCAGGAAACCGAACAGCTTTTTGACATTTTGAAATCGCTTCGGGCCAAGGGCGTCACGGTGTTGCTGATCACCCATAAATTGCGCGAGATCATGGCCATTTCAGACGATGTGTCGGTCATGCGCGGCGGTGAGATGGTTGCCCATCGCAAAACCAAAGACACCTCACCAGCCGAGCTAGCCGAATTGATGGTTGGCCGCAAAGTGCTGATGGAGGTTAATCACACGCCAGCAAAGCCGGGTGCGGATATTCTGAATGTCGCTGATATCGGCCTGATTGCCGGTAATGGTAGCGCCGTTCTAAAGAACATCTCATTTGATTTGAAGGCTGGTGAGATTGTTGGCATCGCTGGGGTTTCCGGCAATGGCCAATCTGAATTGCTCGATGTGCTATCCGGCATTACCCCGCCATCATCGGGGCGTTTCACCGTCACCCACAAATCTGGCCAGACCGAAATCAGCAAGAACGCACCAAGTGATCCGGCGGCATTGCGCGATGATGGGGTGGCCCATGTGCCAGAAGACCGGCATAAACGCGCGATGGTGCTACCCTTTAGCGCCGCCGAGACAATTATTCTGGGCTATAGCGACCGGCAAGATACCCGGCAAGACAATATCCAAGATAATAACAAGTCCAATTCGGGTGGCTTTTTTGCCCGGTTTACCCAGTTTAACTGGTGGATGGCACCGCGCGCCCTTCAGGATAAATGCGCCAAGATGATGCAGGATTTTGACGTACGCCCGCCAGATCCAACATTAGCCAGCGCAAATTTTTCTGGCGGTAATCAGCAAAAGATCGTGCTGGCGCGGGAAATTTCCGCAAAGCCGACATTGTTGCTAATCGGCCAACCAACACGCGGTGTTGATATTGGTGCGATCGAATTTATTCACAAACAACTGATCCAGCTCCGCGATGCCGGCTGTGCGATTTTACTGGTATCGGTTGAACTTGACGAAATCATGAGCCTGTCCGACCGCATTCTGGTGATGAATAATGGCGGGATTGTTGGCGAGGTTGCCCGCAAGGATGCGAATGAAAAGAAACTTGGCTTGATGATGGCTGGCATTGCCGGTGAAGGAGATGCCGGATGAGCGCACCTGTTGAATTACCGCGCTGGGCCGATGTTGGTCTGATCCCGCTAATCAATGTAATGGCGGCGCTCGTTGTGTCCGGCATTGTGGTCGCATTCATTGGCGAAAACCCGATCGACGCCATGGTAGTAATGATCAAGGGCGCCTTTGTTTACAAAGGCTCGCTCGGCTACACGCTGTATTACGCAACCAATTTCATTTTCACTGGGTTAGCCGTGGCCGTGGCCTTTCACGCGATGCTGTTTAATATTGGCGGTGAGGGACAGGCCTATCTTGGTGGACTGGGCGCGGGGCTTGTCTGTCTGGCGCTCGATAGTTTTATGCCGGCCCTCATCCTCATTCCACTAGCGATTATGGCATCGGCGGCATTTGGCGCTGTCTGGGGTGCCATTCCGGGTTATTTACAGGCCAAGCGCGGTAGCCATATCGTGATCACCACGATTATGTTCAATTTTCTGGCGGCCTCGATCATGGTGTGGCTATTGGCGGGTTCGCTAAAGGCGCCGGGCCAGATGTCACCAGAGACACGCTCGTTTGGCGATAATGCGGCCCTGCCATTTATCCATGAAATGGCAAATAGTCTTGGCTTTGAGATGGCCCGCTCGCCGTTGAACCTGTCATTCGTGATCGCGCTATTGGCCTGTTTTGGGGTGTGGGTTTTAATCTGGCGCTCGCGGCTTGGCTATGCCATTCGGGCCACCGGTCATAGCGCTGGCGCGGCGGAATATGCGGGCATTCCGGTTGCGCGGATTATCATTATCACCATGGCAATCTCTGGCGGTCTGGCCGGATTGATGGCAATTAACGAGATCCTTGGGGTACAACATAGAACGATTTTGAATTTTACCTCGGGCTATGGATTTACCGGTATCGCCGTTGCGTTAATGGGCCGTAATCATCCGGTGGGGATTATCCTCGCCAGCCTGTTATTTGGTGCGCTCTATCAAGGTGGAGCGGAACTTGATTTTGAATTCTCGACCATCACCCGTGAAATGGTGCTGTTGATCCAAGGTTTGATTATCCTGTTTTCCGGCGGTCTTGCCTATATGTTCAACCGGCCACTAAGCCTGTTAATTAGCAAATTTGTTGGTGCATCAACACCAAAGGTGCGGGGGTAACATGGCTGATATCTGGCTCCAATTCCTGTTCACTATCGATGCCACATTCCGTGTTGCCACGCCGTTAATCCTTTGTGCAATGGCTGGAATATTTTCGGAAAAATCCGGAGTGATCGACATTTCTCTTGAAGGCAAGATGCTGGCCTCGGCTTTTGTTGCGGCGGCGGTTGCCAGTGTGGCCCATTCGGCATGGGCCGGTCTTGGCGCGGCGATGGTCACGGCGGTTATGCTGAGCATGCTCCACGGTGTTGCGTCGATTACCCTGCGCGGTAATCAGGTGATCAGCGGCTTGGCGATCAATATTCTGGCATCGGGCCTTACCGTTACCATCGGCATTGCGCTATTTCGCCAAGGCGGCCAGACCCCGACTTTGGCCCGTGATGACCGGTTCCGCCCAATCGAATTGCCATTTGTCGATCAGATCGATGCCATTCCAATCCTTGGTACGGTTTATCGAGAGGTTATTTCGGGCCACAACATTCTTGTCTGGCTGGCTTTGGCCGCGGTGGTGGTGACGTCTCTTATTATCACCCGCACCCGTTTCGGCCTGCGGTTACGCGCCGTTGGTGAAAAACCCGAGGCGTTGGATAGTGCTGGTGTATCGGTGATGAAAACCCGCTATCAGGCACTCATTATCGCTGGCATTCTATCGGGCATTGCCGGAGCGTATCTCTCGACTGCGCATGGTAGTGGCTTTGTGCGTGAGATGACGGCTGGCAAAGGATATATAGCGCTAGCGGCGATGATTTTTGGCAAATGGCAACCGCGTGGGGCGCTGTTGGCCTGTTTGTTATTTGGCTTTTTAGAGGCTGTTGCCTCGCGCTTGCAAGGTATCCAGCTACCGATCATTGGCGAGGCGCCGGTCGATCTCATTCTGGCACTTCCTTATCTGTTAACGGTGATTTTGCTAGCCGGATTTGTTGGCAAGGCAATGCCGCCACGCGCCATTGGCGAACCCTATGTGAAAGAGCGATAGATGAGCGATAGTGATCTAATCAAAGCGGCGATCGATGCCCGGTCATTGGCCTATGCGCCCTATTCAAAGTTTGATGTCGGGGCGGCGATATTGGATGAAAACGGGGCGATCCATACTGGCCAAAATATCGAGAATGCGGCCTATCCAAACGGCATTTGCGCCGAGACCGCGGCGATTGCCGCAATGATCCGCGCAGGTGCCAAAAAAATCATAAAAATTGCCGTGGCGGGCGGTGATGGGAATTTATTATGCACACCTTGTGGTGGCTGTCGCCAACGCATCCGCGAATTTGCCGCGCCAGATACGCCGATTCTGATCTGTGACGACAAGGGTCTGCAACGCGAATTTACCCTCGCGGCGTTACTGCCGGAGAGTTTCGGCCCGGATAATCTTTCCTAAAGATGATCGGCCCCAACGATTAGTTCGTGCCGTAAATGCGGTCACCAGCATCGCCCAATCCGGGCAAAATATAGCAATTATCATCGAGTTCCCGGTCCAGCGCGGCGGTAATGATTGGCACATCAGGGCATTTATCATGAAACGCCGCAACGCCTTCAGGTGATGCCACGAGACAGGCGAAAACCATATCGGTGACACCCATTGACCGGAGCTTTTCAACAGCCATCACAGCGCTACCGCCCGTTGCCAACATCGGATCGCCAACAATGACCTGCCGGTCGGCAATGTCACGTGGCAAGCTGGAATAATAGGATACCGGCTCATGCGTCTTGGGATCACGATATAGGCCAAGATGACCAACACTTGCCTCTGGGCAAATCTGGCTAAAGCCGTCAATCAATCCATTACCCGCCCGCAATATCGACACCAGACAGGGCATTGGGTCGGGCAAATGCGCCGTGGTCATTGGCTCCAGCGGCGTTTCGATATCAACCGGCGTCAATTTCAATGCGCTAAATGTCGGATATGCCAATAGCCACGACAATTCATGCAATACCTGACGGAATCGGTAAGACGGGGTTTCCTTATCGCGAAGGATGGATAATTTATGAACAACCAGCGGATGATCGAGCACCTGAAGCGATCTTTTTTCTGTAATCATGCGACTACCCCCGTCAAAATATAAATAAATCTAACGCATTTTGGTTGGTTTGCCATTTCCAAAAACAACCAATCAGGCCAAAATACATATCTTGTTGTTACAGATATGCTTGTTAATTGTAAGGCGGCATCATATGGCGAAGCTCTATTTTTCCTATTCGGCGATGAATGCTGGCAAATCCACAATATTATTACAGGCATCGCACAATTACCGTGAGCGCGGAATGGACACGATGCTGTTAACCGCAAAGCTCGACCAGCGTGTGGGTGAAGGACAGATCGGTTCCCGCATCGGGCTTAGCGCGGATGCCTATGTATTTGCCGATGACACCGATATGAAAGCATTGGTAGCGCCAATTCATAAAGAGAAAAAACTAAGCTGTATTTTGATTGATGAAGCGCAATTTCTTACCGACAAACAGGTGTGGGAACTAGCCGACATCGTCGATGAATTGAACATTCCGGTGATGTGTTATGGCCTGCGCACCGATTTTCAGGGAAATATGTTCCCCGGTAGCGCCCGCCTATTGGCGATCGCCGATAATATCCGTGAAATTAGAACGATCTGTCACTGTGGCAGTAAGGCCACGATGGTCGTCCGTCAGGATGAAAATGGACGGGTGATCTTGGACGGTGAACAGGTCGAAATTGGCGGCAATGACAAATATATCTCGCTATGCCGCCACCATTGGAAATTGGCTGTTAACGGCTAGCTACTTAGACGCTTAGCACATCATCCATATCATAAAAGCCATTATCCGCGCCCGCCGCAAACCGCGCCGCGCGTAATGCACCGCGGGCAAAAATAGCCCGGTCGGTTGCCCGATGTGAAATCTCGACACGTTCTTGATCGCCAAAGAAAATCACCGAATGTTCACCCGTCACATCGCCGCCGCGCATTACCGCAAAGCCGATATCACCTTCACGGCGCGCGCCGGTTTGACCGCGCCGCACCATATCGGCAACATCATCAAGCACCACACCGCGCCCCTTTGCCGCCGCCCGGCCAAGGGCCAGCGCGGTTCCCGATGGGGCGTCAACCTTGTGATGATGATGGGCCTCAAGAATTTCGATATCCCAACCCTCAACCAGCGTTGCCGCCACTTGCTCAACAAGCTTGCTAAGCAGGGTGACACCAACAGAGGTATTCGCACAATACAGGATCGCGGTGTTCTTGGCCGATTGCGCGAGGGCCTCTTCATCCGCCGCCTCAAGACCAGTCGTGCCGATTACCAGCGCGGTTCCACTTTGCGCCGCCATTTGTGCATGGGCAACGCTCGCCTTTGGGCTAGTGAAATCAATCACCACATCCGCCTGTTCAAACAAAATTGCCGGATCACTGCCGATGATAACGCCATTCGCACCGATATTTGCAAGCTCGCCAGCATCGCGGCCGATAGCAGGGCTGTCTGGCTGATCAGTTGCCGCCACAAGCACAAGATCGGAACTTGCCGCGATCTCACGCACCAGCATTCCGCCCATACGGCCGCCACCACCTGGTAGGCCAACTTTAATTTGTGTTTGCGTCATGCCTCTGCCTATCAACAAATTCTATCCCGGTGCCACCATATAAACAGGCGGCTTGTATACGCAAGCCATTTGTCGCACATGCCGGCGGGCAGAATGCCATAAGGCTGGCTATTTTTCCGCCCAGATACGTTTGACCCGATCGAGGAAGCTTTGTGCCTCGGGGCTGGTATTGCCAGCGTCCTGAAACGATTTCAGCAATTCCTTTTGTTTGCTCGTCAGATTGGTTGGGGTTTCAACCTGCACTTCGACAATCTGGTCGCCTTGTTGGCTGCGACGAAGCACTGGCATGCCTTTACCGCGCATCCGGAAGCGGCGACCCGACTGGGTACCAGCCTCAATCGTCAAGCGGGCCATTTTGCCCTCAACCGTTGGCACCTCAATAGAACCGCCAAGCGCCGCTACCGTCATTGGCAATGGAATCTTGGTTAGGATATTAGCCCCATCGCGAATGAAAATCGGATGCTGTTCCACCGAGACGAAAATATAGAGATCACCAGCGGGACCACCTCTAACGCCGGCTTCGCCCTTGCCCGAAAGCCGGATACGCGTGCCGGTATCAACGCCAGCTGGAACCGAAACCGATAGGGTTTTGCTCTGTTGCACACGGCCATCACCGCCGCATGATTTACAGGGATCAGAAATAATCTGGCCCATACCGCTACAGGCATGACAGGTGCGCTCTACGGCAAAGAAACCTTGCTGTGCCCGCACCCGACCAGCACCACCACAAGTGCCACAAGTGCTTGGCTTACTGCCTTCGGTTGAACCTGATCCGTCACATTTGCCACAACCAACCGGAACCGTAATGGTGATATCCTGTTGAATGCCGGTAAATGCGTGTTCCAGCGAAATGCCCAGATCATAGCGCAAATCATTACCCGAACGATCAGGCTGGCCACCACGCGCACCACCAGAAAATTCAGAGAACATCTGGTCGAAAATGTCGGAAAATCCGCCGCCGCCAAAACCAGCACCGCCGCCACCGCCGCCCGCATGTCCCTCAAAGGCGGCGTGCCCCATCCGGTCATAAGCCGCCCGCTTTTGGGGATCTTTCAATACGTCATAGGCCTCAGTAGCCTCGCGAAACCGATCAGCAGCAGCCTCATCATCTGGATTACGGTCCGGATGATTTTTCATCGCCAATTTGCGGTAAGCTGCTTTTAAGGTCTTTTCGTCGGCATCGTTAGACACACCCAAGACGTCGTAAAAATCACGCTTGCTCATTATTCGTTGCCATCTCGCATAAAATAAATCAGGGCAACTAGTGCCCTGATTATCATTACCTAGTTATTTCTTGTCTGCGGCTTCATCGCCATCGACTTCTTCGAATTCGGCGTCCACCACCGTTTCGTCTCCGTCGCCAGCGCCACCAGCTTCATCGCTGCCTTCGCCTGCTTCCTGTTCGGCCGCATAGGCAGCCTCACCCATCTTCATCATTGATTGAGACAATTCAGCAGACTTTGCGGAAATGGCTTCGATATCATCGCCTTCCAGAGCCTCTTTCAAAGCGGCAATGCCGGCCTCGACTTCGGCTTTGGCATCTGGCTCAGCTTTTTCGCCAAGATCATCGATTGCCTTTTGCGCGCCATGAACCAGAGCCTCGCCCTGATTGCGTGTTTCCACTTCTTCACGGCGCTTTTTATCTTCCTCAGCATTGGCTTCGGCTTCGGTCACCATGCGCTCGATCTCTGAATCATCGAGACCACCAGATGCCTGAATCCGAATTTCCTGTTCTTTGCCGGTTGCCTTGTCTTTCGCGCTCACCTTGACGATACCGTTTGCATCAATGTCAAAGGTCACTTCGATCTGTGGCACACCGCGCGGCGCCGGTGAAATGCCCTCAAGGTTGAACTGGCCAAGATGCTTGTTATCAGTCGCCATCTCACGCTCGCCCTGATAGACCGAGATGGTCACAGCGGCCTGATTGTCATCAGCGGTTGAGAAAACCTGGCTCTTTTTGGTTGGGATTGTTGTGTTGCGGTCAATCAACCGTGTGAACACACCGCCCAATGTTTCAATACCAAGTGACAATGGTGTCACGTCGAGCAACAACACGTCCTTGACATCACCGGTAAGAACACCAGCCTGAATAGCCGCACCAGAGGCAACAACCTCGTCCGGGTTAACCCCGCGATGTGGATCAGTACCAAAGAATTCCTTCACTGTTTCGATGATCTTTGGCATGCGGGTCATACCGCCAACCATAATCACTTCGTCAATGTCTGACGCTTTCACGCCCGCATCCTTAAGCGCGGCCTGACATGGCTTGATTGTGCGCTTTACAAGATCAGCCACCAGATTTTCCAATGTGGCGCGGGTCATCTTGACGTTCAAATGCTTTGGACCTGACGCATCAGCAGTGATAAACGGCAGATTAACATCGGTCTGCACGGCTGAAGACAGTTCGATTTTGGCCTTTTCAGCGGCTTCTTTCAAACGCTGGAGCGCCAATTTATCTTCGCGCAGATCAATGCCGTCGCTTTTCTTAAACTCATCCGCAAGATGCTCGATGATCATATGGTCGAAATCTTCACCACCAAGGAACGTGTCACCATTGGTTGATTTAACTTCAAATACACCATCGCCAACTTCCAAAATAGAGACATCAAATGTGCCGCCACCAAGGTCATAAACAACGATCAGACCAGATTCTTTACGATCAAGACCATAGGCCAGCGCCGCGGCGGTTGGCTCGTTGATAATGCGCAATACTTCCAGACCGGCAATCTTGCCAGCGTCTTTAGTTGCCTGACGCTGTGCATCATTGAAATAGGCCGGAACGGTGATAACCGCTTGGGTTACGCTCTCACCAAGATAGGCTTCGGCGTCTTCCTTAAGCTTGCGCAGAATGAAGCTGGAAATCTGGCTAGGTGAGTAATCTTCGCCTTCAACCTTTACCCATGCATCACCATTCGCGGCGCCGGTTACTTCAAACGGCATCAGCTTGGCAAATTGCTTTGCTACTTTATCATCTTTGCGGCGGCCAATAAGACGCTTGATCGCATAAAGAGTGTTTTCCGGATTTGTTACTGCCTGGCGTTTCGCCGGCTGGCCCACAAGGCGCTCATCATCATCTGCAAACGCAATCATTGACGGGGTTGTGCGCGCTCCTTCAGCGTTCTCGATAACGCGGGGCTCGCTGCCATCCATCACGGCTACGCAAGAATTTGTGGTTCCAAGGTCAATGCCTATCACTTTTGCCATTTTTCTACTTCCTTTCTTTCATTGTCATGGCGATCATCGGTGACCACTATTTTGACAAATGGAGCTATCTATCCAATTCCAACACAGTAATTTTGAACTAAAATTTAAGAGTGAAATTCAACACTGAAATTCAACACTGAAATTCAAACTGCGTGAGCGGAAATGGTTATCGCTCTCTGACTTCCATATAAGATTGTTACGTTTCTATACAAGGGGGAGGGTAATTATCTGTCTAGCCTAGCTTTTCTCGCTTTGTACGGCTTTTGACACGCCAACCATAGCTGGGCGTAACAAACGGTCGTGCAACACATATCCGTGCTGGACAACTTCTACGACAGTACCCGGTGCGACTTCATCTGTTGGCACCTCAAACATTGCCTGATGCAGATTATAGTCGAATTTCTCATCTTTGGGACTAACTTGCTTGATGCCGTGCTTTTCAATCACTGACAAAATTTCGGTCCAGCTCAGCTCGATCCCGGTCAATAGCGCGACCATTGCCTCATCCATCGGGCCTTTGCTTGTATCGGCCTTGGCCTCTGTTGTGGCTTGCATGGCGCGGGCTAGATTGTCGATAGCACCGACCAGATCACGCGAAAAGTTTGTATGGCCATATTTACGAGCGGAGGCAGTCTCACGCTCGGTCCGGCGCCGCATGTTTTCCATATCAGCCAATGACCGCAATAGCTGATCCTTGAGCTGGTCACGCTCTGCTGTCATTGCCTCTAACGGGTCAAGAGGGGCGGCTTCGGCGCTTTGATCATTACCGTTATCCATAGTATCGGCGTCGATCGCTGCGTCTAAATCGATATCACCAGCATCTCTGGATCCATCTTCGCCACCCTTAATTGCGTCCTGCCAACTATCTTGTGGCGCGTGATCATCAGTAGCGTTTGGATTGGGCGTGTTAGGCTTGATATCGTCTTGGGAATTGGTGTCGTTATTCTTTTCCGTCGCCATATTCATCTCTCTTTCCGACCCATCTTGATAGTCACAAGGCGGCGTCGTTCATTTGGCATGCCCTCTATTTAGTGTGCGAATAGCATTATCCAAGGGGAAAGAAACTAGCTTTTTTTAATTAAATCGGCCTAGAACCACAGAGAATCGAGACAGCCACTATCTATATTGTCTGTGGAATGGTTTGACACCAGATATAGTGTGACTGTATCAGTATAGATGTGAGAAAGTTATCCACAGGCAATGCGAAGAATCGTGCATTTTCTCTTAACTTTAGAGATTTAGCGCGAAACCAGATACCAGTAGGCATAATTAAAGGGGCGAAAGATTTGTGATGAGTCCAACTGCGGTGCGACAATCTATTGAGGCGCTATTCCAAGAAGCCGAAGCTGTGGTTCATGATGGCGCGCCGATGCTGGCGATTATAAAATCATTTCCCCCGACCAGCGATGATCAAGATGATCAGGCCGATCAGCCAGATACCGGCCTTAAATTAATTGCCGCAAGCCCCCAAGACGCAGCCTTTAAGACCCCCAAAAAATCCGATGATAGCGAAGCAAAAGCCAAACCGCCTCGTAGATTTGGCCGTGTCGCAGACGCAAAGCCCGAAGACAGCGAAATAGACATAAAGCCTGTTCCAGCCGAGCCGCCTGCACCAACAAAGGGCGCCAGCGCAGATGATTTTGATGCCGATGATCTGGATCAATTGGTAGAGGATGCCAAGGCCGATATTGACGCAACGGTTCCCGAAGACATCTCCGTTGTAATGGCCGATATCGCCGCCGCCGTCGGTGTTGTGCCGCCGGTCACCGAAACAAAGGATGAAACCCCAGAGGCTGTATCTGAGCCAATCGCGGATCTAGCTGATGCCGATAAGCCAGAGAGCCAGCCAGAAGAAAAATCGCCCTTTATCAATGACCAGCTCGCCGCCTTTGTCGGGGATACCGTCCGCACGGTGCTAAATGCCGAATTGCCATCAATGGTCCATAGCGCCGTAAAAGATGCGTTGGAAACTTTGGTCGTGACAAAAAAGACCAGCCCGGTGCGCAAAAAGGCCGCCGCCAAAAAGACTGCCACCAAAAAGACCGCGAAGAAGACAGCCGCAAAAACAGCCGCGAAAACAGGGACGAAATCTACGCCAAAGACATAGCCGAGAGTGGATTATCGCAATGGCACTTCATTGCTGGTCTTGTATAATCCCTGCTTAATCCTCTCTTAATCTCTTCTTAATCCCTGCTTTATCCCTGTAGCGTTACGGGGAATAACCAGCTAGTTATTTATCGCTAACCATTTATTAGCCAAACCGATAGTACCCTTTGACAATAAATTTAGGATGCGTAGCCTAATTTTGTCCCCTGAAGGAGGGTTCCTATGTTGTTAACCTGCCCACATTGTGCGGACATTGCCGAAATCCCGTCTATTTTCCAAAAATTTAACGGGATGCCGATTGCCTGTCACGCCTGCAATGGGGTGTTCTATGTGCCGCCACATATAAAGAATAACGAAAAGCTATCGGTGCGTGATCACCATAGCAAAACCCATTGTTCATCATGTCGGGTGGCCCTGCTGGTCCCTGATTTTGCGAATATTCCGCGCAACGAACATCCGGAGATGGAATGTCCAGCCTGTCGGGGTAATGTGTTTGCCCCGCGCCTCACCCCAAATATCGGCAGTAGTGGAATGATCGCCGCGATCATCATTGGTGGGTGTATTGGCGCCATGATCATTATTCTGGATAGAAACGGTTTGGTCACCGCAGAATTAAACGGCCTTCAGCATTTTTTCAGTGATATGGCCATTAATCTGGCCAATAATCTGGGACGATTAATAGATATTATGATCACCAATATCAGCAATAGTTTTAAAACTGGCTAGCGGCCGAGAACCTTGGCAATGGCACGGCTGGTATAATCAACCATCGGGATGATTTTGGCGTAATTCATATGCCGCGGCCCAACAACGCCGATAGCCCCAATGATCGACCGGTTCGCATTACGATAAGGGGCGATCACCAGCGAACAGCCAGTATTGGCAAATAGCTTGTTTTCCGCCCCGATGAAAATCTGTACTCCATCGCCGCCGCTCGTTGCATCCAAAAGCCTTAGTGCATTCTCGCGGGCCTCAAGCGCATCAAAGAGACCACGCACCAGATCGAGCTGTTGGCCTGCCTGCACATCATCGAGAAGATTGGAATGACCGCGCATAATAAGCGCCGCGCCATCATCACCCTTGCCATCCGACCATAACCCTAATCCGGCCTCTACCAGCGATGAACTCAATTCATCCAGCTCGGCTTTATGGGCTACAATTTCAGACCTGATAAGGGTGGCGGCATCACGCATATCCCGGCCAGAGATTTTCGCATTCATATAATTGCTAGCCCTTACCAAGGCGCTCTGCGGCACACCACTTGGCAAATCAATCAATCTGTTTTCAACCTGACCATCAGCCCTGACAAGCACCGCCAGCGCGCGTTTGTCGCCAACCGGCACAAATTCAAAATGCTGGAGCTTGGCATTGCTGACCGGCGATAACACCAGCGACGCACAGCTCGATAGACCGGATAATGTTTTGCTGGTTTTTTCCAGCAATTCGGCAACACTAATACCGCGGGCGGCACATTCCCCGTCAATCGAAGAGCGTTCCTCCTCGGCAATGTCGGTGTTGAATTCCATCAACCCATCAACAAACATCCGCAATCCACTCTCGGTCGGAATACGTCCAGCCGAGGTGTGCGGCGCAAATAACAGGCCGGCTTCTTCCAGATCACTCATGTTACTGCGGATTGACGCGGGGGACAGATCAATCCCCGATAGACGGGCAAGCGTTTTCGAGCCAACCGGCTGGCCGTCTTCGATATAGGCTGTCACCAGTTTCTGGAATATTTCCAGCGTACGCGGTTTCAGGTCCTTTATGCTGGCTTCATTCATCATAAAAATTTAGGATAGCGAGCGTGGTCTGGTCAATGCCAGAAGCGCAGGATGTGTCACTTTGCACCATCTTTTCCCCAAAGCTAATGAAACCCAGAACTCTAATCAAACAAGTCGTAATTAAAGAGGCCGCTATGCAACGCCCATCAGCCCGCACACCTAACCAACTCCGCGCCGTAACCCTAGAGCCATCTGTTTCGCTCCATGCCGAGGGATCCTGTATGGTCAAATTCGGCAATACGCATGTGCTTTGCACAGCGTCGGTTGATGATCGGGTGCCGTCTTTTCTACGCAATTCGGGCAAGGGCTGGGTGACCGCTGAATATGGCATGTTGCCGCGCTCTACCCACACCAGATCTGACCGTGAGGCGGCCCGTGGCAAGCAGGGCGGCAGAACGTTGGAAATCCAGCGCCTCATTGGTCGCTCGCTTCGGGCGGTGACTGATTTGACCGCGCTTGGTGAGCGCCAGATCAAAGTCGATTGTGATGTAATTCAGGCCGATGGTGGCACCAGAACAGCGTCAATCACCGGCGCATGGGTGGCGCTTCGTATTGCCTGTGACCGTCTATTGCTCGCCGGGGCCATCACCCGCCAGCCTCTAGTCGATCAGGTTGCCGCGATCTCCTGTGGTGTCTATCAAAATGAGCCAGTTCTCGATCTTGATTATGACGAGGATAGCAATGCCGAGGTCGACGCTAATTTCATCCTTGGCGGCGATGGCGCCCTTGTTGAAATTCAGGCAACCGGTGAGGAGCGGGCCTTTTCGCGCGCTGAAATGAACCAGATGCTCGATTTAGCAGAGGCCGGCTGTAAAGACCTTTTCGCCTTGCAGATGGCGGCCGTTGCCAGCGCAGCACCCTAAGGCTAGATCCGGATATTGAGGACATATGCATGGCAGAGGCAATCAAAAACCACCGGCAATTCACCGATAATGAATTAATCATCGCGACCCATAATCAGGGCAAGCTCCGGGAAATACGGGCGCTATTATCTGACCGTAATATCGCTGTTACCTCGGCTGGTGAGCATGATCTAGAAGAGCCGGAAGAAACCGAAGATAGCTTTACCGGCAATGCCATTCTAAAAGCCAGGGCGGCGGCGATGGCGACAAACCGGCCTGCCTTGTCTGATGATAGCGGCCTTGTTGTGCCTGCATTGGGTGGGGCGCCCGGCATTTATTCGGCAAGATGGGCCGGTAATAGCAAGGATTTTGCAATGGCCATGGGCCGTGTGGAGCAAGAGCTTATCGCCAGCGGGTCACCCGACAGGGATGCCCATTTCATTTGTGCATTATCGCTGGTGTGGCCAGATGGCCATGACGAAACCTTTGTCGGCCGTGTTGATGGACAATTGGTATTTCCACCGCGGGGAGATCGTGGTTTTGGTTATGACCCGATTTTCATTGCCACCGGATATGATATTACCTTTGGCGAGATGGAACCGGCATTAAAACACAGTATTGGACACCGCGCCGATGCGTTCTCACAGTTGATGGCCGCCTGTTTTGGCGATCATGATCCCGCTGGTTAAGATGAGTGATGCGGCAAACTCATCATTAAGCCGCCCATTGGGGCTCTATGTACATTGGCCCTTTTGCCGGTCAAAATGCCCCTATTGTGATTTTAATTCGCATGTGGCGAATGACGTTAATTATGATGCTTATGGTGATGCGCTTTGCCGTGAGATGACGCATATGGCCAGCCGCCTTGATGGAGCGCGCCCCCTGCACAGCATATTTTTTGGTGGTGGCACGCCCAGCCTCATGCCGCCAGAAACTGTCGAGCGGGTGATTTCCACGGCCCGCGCGCTCTTTAGCTTTACCGAGACAATTGAAATCACCAGCGAGGCCAATCCAACCTCGGTCGAGGCCAACAGCCTTGCCGGCTTTAAGGCGGCGGGGGTTAACCGTGTTTCGATGGGGGTGCAATCGCTGGCGGCCGAAAACCTCGCATTTCTGGGGCGTGAACATTCGGGGGACGAGGCGATGGCGGCGCTGGATGTTGCCCGCAGCCTCTTTGATCGTGTCTCAATTGATCTAATTTACGGCCTGCCCAACCAGACGATGGCGGCGTGGGAAACGGATTTATCAACTTTGTTCGCCCTCGGCCTCGATCATTTGTCGCTCTATCAGCTGACCATCGAGCAAGGTACGGTGTTTTACACGCGCCAGCGCCGCGGCGAAACGATGACCGCCAATGATGAACGCGCCGCCGATATGTTTGATATGACGCACAGAATTGCCCGCGCTCACGGCTTGCCACCCTATGAAATATCTAACTTTGCCACACCCGGATCAGAATGCCGCCATAATCTAATATATTGGCGGGCGCAGGATTGGATTGGTATTGGACCCGGAGCGCATGGCCGCATTCTTGTTGGTGACAAGCGCATTGGCATGGCAACACGGCGTAGTCCGCAAGGCTGGCTGGATGCGGTTGGACAACAAGGACACGGCATCGATACCCAATTGCAAGATGGTCCAGACGATCAGATCGCCGAAATTATGATGATGGGCCTGCGCCTTAATGAGGGTGTTGACCTAAATGCATGTGAAGCGCGCTTTGGTGACCACGCACAATGGCTCAATCAGGATAATCTGGCCCGCGCGTTGGATAATGACCTGATCACTATCGAGCCTAGCAATGAGGGCCAGTTTATACGGGCCACGGATAACGGCCGATTATTTCTAAACCAGCTATTGGCGGATATTCTGCTCTAGGGACCAAATGCCCGTTATTAGAGCGTGCGCTTACTAGAGCAGGCACTTGCCAGAGCGCGCCCTTACTAGAGTTTAGATGGCGCCGGCGTTATCACAGTGGTGATGCCATTGGCGATCTGGCGCAATTCAAACGCCCGTACATTGTTGCCATCGGGAAGCAAACGAAACGCCCCGCTAAAACCAGCAAAGCCAGAATCGGCAACCAAGCTGGACGCCAAATCAGTTTTGCCATTGCGCAACAACACCACGACCATCGCCACCGCATCAAAGCTCAACCGCGCCAATAGACCAGGGCGGTCTTGCCAAATCGCACTCCATTTCTTGTTGAAACCGTCATCATTCATCGTCGGTCTGGTGGCGAACACACCCCCTTGCAAAGATGGCTCATTGAGAATCTGGCGCTGGTTCCATAATGAATTGCCAAGATAGCTAACGCGGTCAGAGGCCACATCGTAATAGGCCAGAACCGGCGCCGTGCGCAGAGCAAATGCAGCGTCACCAGCAAAAATAACAGTTTCAAATGGAGGATTTATTTCGCTTGGTTGCGGATCATCATCTTTTGGCGGTTGATAGCGGGCAAAGGATTTTATCGCATTCTTTAGCCGTTCCTCGTCACCAAGCACATCCGTCCCCAACACACGCACATCTTCTGGCTGGATGCCAAATTGCTGTAACCGGCTTTGCGCATGATCAGTGAGGCGTTGGCCAAACGGTGTGTCTTGCGCCAGAACGGCGAATTTTTTATGACCGAGCGATACCGAATGCGCCAAGGCCACATCCAGCTGTTGTTCCGGAACATAACCCAAAATCCAACTACCACTGCGCCCGATATCAACATTATTCGATAGCGAAATCATCGGAATATTATTGCTCTTGGCGACATTGCGTGCGGGGATCGCGGCTTCGGTGAATAACGGGCCAATGATAATATCGGCCTTGGCCTCCACCGCCAGCCGCGCCGCTGGTCCGCCTTGTGGGCCAGCCACGGTATCAATAACCAGCAATTCAATTTCCTTACTAGCCAGTGAAAATAGAGCGAGCTCCGCGCCCTTTCGCAATTCTTCACCAAGCGCCTTATGCTCACCCGATAGCGGCACCAACAACGCTATGCGCCGGATATCCGCCGCTTTTTCTGGCAGCTCAAATTTTTCATCCGGAAGTTCTGGCTGGCTCTTTTCCGCCAATAGAGCAAACGCTGCCTCTAGCGCATCCTTGGCGAGTGACGGGTCTTGCCCTTCGGGGATTTTGGGCTCTTCAACCGGTTTGCGCTGGTCCTGGCTTGCCTGAATTTCCCAGATGATACTGCTAATGACATCTTGGGTTGTGGCTTCGGCCTCACCGCTAGCCTCACCTGATTCGCTAGCTTTTGGGGCGTCACCTGCCGCATTATTGCTATCACTATTGATTGCGCTATCGTTGCTTGTCTTGGCAAGATCAACACTGCTAACACTGCCAACACTGCCATTAATGCCAGCACCAGTCTCTGTAGTTTCCGCGCCGACTGCGCTCTTTGGCATTCGCTTTACAACAACAGCGGCGCCATCACTAGCCGCGCCAGCCGTTTGATTGCTGGTGTTTTCTTGGGTGCTTGCAACTGGTGGGTTGCTACTGGTCACTGGTTTGGATCGGGATGCGCTTTGCGGCCCACAAGCGGCCAAAACAGCGACGCCTAACAGCATTGGAAGGAATTTTAGTGGTGATTTTTTCAACCCTAATACTCTCTTTGTCGATAGCTTTGAATAATGGTTTTGCCTAACACTGAACCGCCAAAAATATAACGATTCAATAATGACCTGTTTTTACCCGCCTGTCATTACTTGCCAGAAACTGAGGCACATTTTAATCAACGGTCTTTGGTAATCAGCGGTCTTTGGTACTACGTAATCTCCAGAAATACTTGATCCTAGGAAATAGGGGGCCTATCGCTTGGATAACACTTGGCCTATCATGAGATTTCCTAGTGGTTCACACTTACAACATGATAAGAGGCGGTAATGTCTGGATATTTGGCGGTGGTGGCAACACCTATCGGCAATTTGGGAGATTTTTCCAAGCGCGCGGCGGAAACGCTGGAGGCGGCGGATATTATCGCCTGTGAAGACACCCGCATGACCCGAAAATTGATGGCGCTGTTGGGACAAAACCCAAAGGCTGATCTGGTTCCCTATCATGATCACAACGGGGCAACCATGCGCCCAAAATTACTGGATGCAATAGCCAACGGAAAAAAAGTGGCGTTGGTGAGCGATGCCGGAACGCCGTTAATTTCTGATCCCGGCTATAAATTAGTAGCCGAATGCCATGATCGCAATCTGCGGGTTTTTTCGGTGCCCGGTGCCAGCGCACCGCTAAGCGCCCTTGCCGCCGCCGGATTGCCGAGTGATCGGTTTTTATTTGGTGGCTTTGTCCCATCCGCCGCCAATGCCGCCAATGCTAGCCTGCGCGAATTCAGCGCATTGCCGGTTACAACGATCTGGTTCGAAACCCCGAAGCGGTTAATTCGCACATTGGAATTGATGCTAGACATTTTTGGCCCCCGCCTTGCCGTTGTCGCGCGGGAATTAACCAAACTACATGAAGAGATCGAGCGGGCACCGCTAGATGATCTGGTTAAAACCTTCAAACGGCGGGACAGTATAAAGGGTGAGATTGTCATTCTTGTTGAGGGCGCCAGCACCGTCCCACAGGCGTTTGATGATATCGAGCTGGCATTGATGTTGCGCGAGGAACTGGGCGATGCAACCCTGCGTGATGCCGTTCAGACCGTGACCGATATCACCGGATTACCGCGCAAACGTGTCTATAAAATAGCGTTGGACATTACGAATACCGATAGTAACAGCTAGCATTCACCGGATCGCTGATACCCGTTTTGGCAATCCATCAGGAGCAACGGATGTCGAAGGAGAGAGCCGAGCGCCATGGCCGATGGGCCGAGATCGCTGCGATAGGCTGGCTGATTTTAACTGGACACCGGATTTTACACCGGCGGTGGAAATGCCATTATGGCGAGATTGATATCATCGCAAGGCGGCGCAAATGCCTAATATTTATCGAGGTGAAATACAGAAAAACCGCCAGCGCCACAGCCTTTCCAACAATAAACCAACAGCGCCGCATTTGCCGAGCCGCATCCCATTTTTTGCAATCGTCGCGCTTGCCGCAAGAAAGCCAAAGCCGCTTTGATCTCATCCTGCTACAGAGCCATCCGAAACCTGCCTTTAACTTTATTAGACAAATAAAGCACGCATGGTCCTGTTGATATTCAACAACAACAGGTAAAGCGCTTGACCCATTTACCGCAAGGCGGCAAATTGGGGTGTGTTTTTACCTCAGATAAAACTGGAAAGATTATCATGCAAACCTCGTCCCTCACTCATCCGCGACTAATCGCTGTAATGCTTATCGCCGGATCATTGGCTTTGTCGGGATGCGTTGGCGCAGTTGTTGGTGTTGGATCGGCCGCCGTGGCGGCTTCAACCACCGAAAAAGGCCTGACAACATCGGTTTCTGACGGTGTTATTTTCACCAAACTGCATGACAAATTCATCCAGAATGACTCCAGCCTATCAACAGTGATTGACGTAACGGTCAATGACGGCGCGGTTCTCATGACCGGCAAAGTGAAAACGCCAGAAGAAAAAGTCTTGGCGACACGGCTTGCATGGGAAATTCGCGGTGTGCGCGAGGTGGTCAATGAGGTGCAGGTTACAGATAACTCATCAATCAAGGATATCGCCAAAGATTTGGCCGCTAGCGCCCAGCTACGCGGCAAATTGATTGCGGATAGCGATGTGTCCTCACTGAATTTCAGTATCGATGTGGTCAATGGAATTGTCTATCTGTCCGGTGTGGCGGCAAATGCAGAGGAAGTGAATAAGGTAGTTGCCCATGCGCAGGATTTGCGCTTTGCCAAGAAAGTGGTCAATTACATCACCCTTCAGACAGATGCGCGTGACTAGCCGATAATGTCACTTTCTGTCGCCATTCAAATGGACCCTGTCGAGAGCATCGACATCCGGGGTGATTCTAGTTTTGCTCTTGGTTTAGAGGCCCAGAAGCGGGGCTATGATCTGTGGTATTATACGCCTGACAAGCTTTCGCTAAATGAAGGTCGGGTTGAGGCCGTGGGCCAGAGCCTTGTGTTAATCGACAAGATTGGCGCGCATTTTACCGTGGGTGAGCCGGAATGCCGTGATCTTAGTGATTTTGATGTCATTCTGATGCGCCAAGATCCGCCGTTTGACATGGCTTATATCACCGCAACACACCTGCTCGAAATGCTGCCGGCGAGCACGATGGTGGTGAATAATCCAGCCGAAGTCCGCAATGCACCCGAAAAGCTGTTGGTAACGCTCTATCCAGAATTATTGCCGCCAACATTGATTAGCCGTGATGAAGACGCGATCAAGGCGTTTCGCGCACGGCATAAAGACATCATCGTAAAACCGTTATTCGGTAATGGCGGGGCGGGTGTATTCCGGCTAAGCCCAAGCGATCAGAATTTGAATTCCCTACTTGAAATGTTTTTCAAGGCCAGCCGCGAGCCGGTTATGGTACAGGCCTATATCCCCGCCGTTCGTCAAGGTGACAAGCGGATTATTCTGGTTGATGGCGAGGCCGTTGGCGCGGTTAATCGGATACCGGATGAGGGTGAGGCGCGCTCTAACTTTCATGTTGGCGGCACCGCGGGCAAAACCACCCTTACCGAACGTGATCTAGAGATTTGCGCGGCCATTGGTCCAGAATTACGCAAGCGCGATCTGTTATTTGTTGGCATTGACGTGATTGGTGATTATTTGACCGAGATAAATGTCACCTCACCAACTGGTATCAAGGAAATTGACCGTTTGTCTGGCACGGATATCGCGGCATTGACCTTTGATGCGATTGAACGGCGGCGCGGCGATTACGCCAGTAACGGCATCGCCCGATAGGCCAGCGCCTCGGCAAGATGATGCCGCGCTATCTGGGCCGACAGATCCAAATCGGCAATCGTTCGGGCAACCCGCAATACTTTGTGAAAACCACGGGCCGATAATTTCTGTTTGTCCAGCGCGGTTCGTAATAATTGGGCACCATCAGGCGCCAGCCCGCCAAATTTATCAATCTGATCAGGGGTCAGCCGTGCATTTACCTGTGCTGTTTCTTGACCCTCTCGGGTCTGGGAAAATGCGCGTGCCCGCAACACCCGCGCGGCAATTGCGGCTGTTGGTTCGCTCAATTGATCATCGAGCAATAGATTGCCCGGCACCTCTGGGACTTCAATAATCAAATCAAAACGATCCATCATCGGACCAGATACTCTGGCGCTATAGGTGCGTCCACATCCCGGCGCCCGCGAACAGGCCCGTGACGGATCACCTAAATAACCACAGCGGCAGGGATTCATCGCCGCGATAAGCTGAAACTCCGCCGGATAACTAACATTGTGATTAGCCCGCGCGACAACAATCTTGCCCGTTTCCAGCGGTTGCCGGAGCGCATCCAATACCGGTCGGGCAAATTCCGCAAGTTCATCAAGGAACAACACACCATGATGGGCAAGCGAGATTTCACCCGGCTTTGCCCGCGCCCCGCCGCCAACAAGAGCGGGCATAGAGGCAGAATGATGCGGTTCACGATACGGCCTTGTTTGAATAAGCCCGCCCCCGACCAATTGGCCAGCAACCGAATGCAACATTGTCACCTCCAGCGCCTCGCTTGCCGTTAGCGGTGGCAATAGCCCCGAAAGCCGTGCGGCAAGCATCGATTTACCGGCGCCCGGCGGTCCAACCAGCAACAAATTATGACCACCAGCGGCGGTAATTTCCAATACACGCCGCGCCGTTTCTTGGCCTTTCAAATTGGCCATATCAACATTTGAAGTCTCGTGCGGGGCCAAAATTGGTGTCGGCTGGCTCAACACTTGGGTACCGCGGATATGATTGAGCAACGAGACAAGATCGGGTGGCGCTAGAATATCAATATCACCGGCCCATGCCGCCTCTGGCCCACAACCCTCTGGACAGATTAACCCAGAACCTTTGCCGACTGCCGCGATTGCGGCCGGTAGAATTCCGGAAACCGGCTCGATTGTGCCGCTGAGTGATAGCGCACCAAGAACCAAATGGTTTTGCACCGCATCTTCGGGAACAACGCCCATCGCCACCAGCAGACCAAGGGCAATCGGCAAATCAAAATGTGCACCCTCTTTCACCACATCCGAAGGGGCAAGGTTTATCGCTATCCTTTTGGGTGGCAATGCCAAACCAATCGAGGATAACGCCGCGCGCACCCGTTCTTTGGATTCGGCCACCGCCTTGTCAGCAAGACCAACAATCGCAATGGCGGGAAGGCCGTTGGCAATATGAACCTGCACCTCGACATCGATGGTTTCGACACCGCGAAAGGCGACGGTCTTGATTTTCGATTGCATAGGGGCTCCTTGGGTGCAGATAGCCACTATGACCACGGGCCTGATTGCCCGCAAGTATGTTAGATAATGCTTATTTTTGAATTGGTTGCTCTGGTATTATCCAGCTTTTACCTGGACGACACCATTGGGCCGATTGGGGCACCACCCAGAACATGCGCATGTAGATGCGGCACCTCTTGGTGACCATTCTGGCCGATATTAGAAACGACCCGATAGCCTGTTTCCAAAATGCCGGTTGTTTCGGCCACTTTATGGATCATGCGGGTAAATGCCGCCTGTTCCTGATCGGTCGCATTTTGCGCGAAATCGCTCCAATCGATATAGCTACCCTTTGGGATCACCAATACATGCACCGGTGCCGCTGGATTTATGTCGGCAAAGGCGAGACAATGCTCGTCTTCAAGAATTTTGGTACAGGGGATATCACCGCGAAGAATATGCGCAAAAATATTAGTCTCGTCATAGGACATATCTACAAAAGCTCCTTGCGGTAATAATGGCCAGACACATATTCGCCATCAACCTTGGCGTAATATTCATTTGTTGCAAAACGGGTAAAGCCACGGGCCTCAAAAGAGGCAATCGCGCGGTCCTGAGTCGCCCGAACATCAAGGTTAATCATCGAAAACCCTTCCGATCGTGCGAGCGCCTCCGCCTCGGCAACAATCATCTGGGCAAGGCCGTGACCACGGGCCCACGGCGCAACAAAAAACGTTGTTAACTGACAGAAAAACCCCTGAGCTTCGTTATTTGCGGGTGGCCGCAAAATTTGACAACTACCAGCGATTACCTTGTCCAAACGCGCAACAATCAGATGGCGTTCGGGGATCATCTGCACCCCGCGCCAGTAATCTTCCATAATTGATTTGGGCGGCGGCGATAGCCAGCCAAAGCCACCCCCCGACAGAATCGCTTCTTCCGCCGCGTCGCATAATTCGTGCAAATCGCTAGTGGTCAGCCGTGCCGCCGCTTCGATCGAAACCTTGGCAACGTGACCTTTCATTGTATCTGGCGTCATCTCAGCTTTTCCAAAATCTTGTGATGTCGGATTATATTCCTAACAATCACTTCCTACCATCAAAAAACAGGATCAGTGGCGAGCGTTACTTTAACCGGCGGAGAATATCTTGTGAAATTTCACTGCAATCAACCGGATCTAGCCGGTCTATATTCTGCGCCAACAAATTTGCCAAACCGACTGCTTCGGGTGAACCGGCGCGTACATCAATCGTTGGTTTGGGGTGCGATAATGCGGCCAATGCCTTTAGATCTTCGGCCTCGTCCCAAATAAGACCAAGCCATGCACAAATCTGATCAACAAACGGGCCGGATGGCTGGCCTCTGGCACCACGTTCCAGCGATGATATATAGGCTTTTGATACGCCCAGATAATCAGCCTGCTGTTGCTGGGTTAAGGCGCGGACACGCCGCAATTCGCGCATCTTTTCGCCAAACGGGGTCATGAAATGCCTTTTCTATCGTGGCTAGGCTCGCCGCGCCGCCGCCGCAACAACACATAAAGCGCACCAGAACCACCATCAGCAGGCCGCGCCTCGGCAAAGGCCAGAACCAATCCGGCGAGATTATGATTTTTGAGCCAGAGCGGCACATGCCGGCGCAACACACCGTCACCGCGCACGCCCTTGCCAGTAATCACCAATACACAGCGATGGCCGTTATGCGCCGATTCCTGAATAAAGCCGGTTAAGCGCATTTCAGCCTGTGCCGCGGTCATGCCGTGAAGATCGAGCTGGCGGGTCACCGGAACATCGCCGCGAAACAGCTTGCGGCGGGTCGATTTATCGAGGCCAGCATGCTCGCCTGTGCGCAGATCAACCGGCGTAACGGGCGGCGTAACGGGCGGCGTGCCCGATACCGGCTGTGCCAGCGCACCAAGACCATTGCGGATAGGCGTTTTGCTACCCGAAACATTGGCCACACCCTTGGCGCCCGATGATTTCGGCTTGGCTGATTTGACCGCCTTTTGTTTGAATGACGAGGGTTTGGGGTCTGTGTCATGTTTTTGGGCGGCAAAACGCGCCGATTGGATCGGTTTGACGTTACTCGTCACCCGTTCCCATAACACCAGATCCTCATCTGGCTGATCAGAGTTACGCTTGCGCATATCAAGATCCTATCGCCATCACACCAGCGTGTTTAGTCCTCATCTTCGGGTGATTCGGTATCGGCAAGCTTCCAGTTTGGATCATCAAGGGTCAAATCACGCTCAAATGTCCAAATATCGATGATATCGCGCTTGCCGGCATCTTCATCTTCAATGACATTGCCGTCCACATCAGTCAGGGTGCGGGTTTGCACCGAATGGAAATGCACCGTAACCGAAGCGATATTATCAAAAACCTGTGCATTCAGGATGCTGGCTTCCTTGATGTCTTCCAAAACAATCGACAGCGACTCATTGTCTTTCTGGCGTTGTTGCACCGACGTGGTGAAGCTTTGGAGCAAATCATATGCAAGCAAGCGTTTCAGCTGGGCCAGATCACCCTCGGCATAGGCCACAAGGATCATCTCAAAGGCACTGGTAGCCCCGGTCAAAAACTGCTTTTCAGAAAAACTGCGGTCTGCCTTGCGAATGGCATCGATGCCATGGCCATCAGATAATGATTCCGGCATCCGGTCAGGATGAAGAGGGATTGGCTCGTTATTACTGTTTGCCGCTGGATCCTTGGGCGTTTGCTGGTCTTCGTAACCAGTGCGCTGGCCTAGTACTGAACGCAAACGCAGCACCAATAGAACTGCGATTACTGCGAAAATGATAATGTCGATAAACGGCACGACTATCCCCCAAGAAGTTAAATATGTTTCTGACCACAAAAAATATGTCTAAGCTGGTCTTACAAACTGACATATGTGGATTACTTTATCCAGTAACCACCCACCGCGGTAAAAAATATAGTGGAAAAGGGAATTTTTATGGGTTTGGCATTCTTCATCGGCTTGATTCTATGGGGATGGATGGAATTTTCCGCCTTTATCTACATTGGCGGAGAGATCGGCGCGTTGTTAACGCTCTTGGGAATTTTTGTGACCGCAATTGTCGGATTGCTGTTGTTGAAAAACCAGGGGCGCGCGGTGATGGCAAATTTAAAAGATCAAGTCACCCGCGGCGAAGCGCCCATGCGTTCAGTCGCCGATAGCATCTCACTATTATTCGGCGGTATTTTAATGCTGATCCCGGGCTATGTGACCGACGCCATCGGTTTGGTGTTGTTCATCCCGGGTATTCGGACCATCGCCGGCTTTGTTTTGCTAAAACTATTTCGCAACAATGCCCGCTTTACAAATTTTGCGGCAATGGGCGGCGGACCATTTGCACCCGGACACGCACCCGGACACGCACCCGGACAAACACGGAGTAACGCTAGGAGCCACCCAAACGACATGGGGGATGACATTATTGAAGGTGAGTTCGAGGAACGATCTGACGATAAAAAACCGTTGCCGCCCGGCCAAAATTAACCACCACCTGCGCCCTTGCACATAAATCAGGGTTCATGCTAATGCGGGGCAGATATTTATGGCTCTGGGTGAGCCACCTATTTAACGGAGTTTAGAATGACCAAGAAGAAAACCACAGCAGACGCGCCGGCCGCCGATAATACAGGTGCCGAAGAGCAAGGCGCCGCCCGCACCAACCGCCAATTGGTTGTTCATGCCCAATTTGTTAAGGATTTATCATTCGAAAACCCGAATGCGCCTGATATCTTGATGGAATCACCTGGCCAGCCAGATGTTGAGATCAGCGTTAATGTTGGCGCGCGTAAAATCAATGACGAACAATATGAAGTTCTGTTGAACCTGTCGGCCAAGGCGGTTTCAGGTGAAACTGCTTTGTTCCTTGTTGAATTGACCTATGCCGGCATCGTTTCTGCACCGGGTGCGAGTGACGAGGAATTGAATCCGTTGATCATGATTGAGGCACCGCGCCTGTTATTCCCATTTGCCCGGGCGATTATTTCAGACGTCACCAGAGATGGTGGCTTTATGCCGCTAAACATCCAGCCAGTCGATTTTGTCTCGGTTTACCAGCATAATTTGGCCAAACAGCAAGAAGCCGCGGCCCAAGCACCAGCAGATAACGGCGCCGAACGCACGCACTAGACGCTTCTTTAGACAGGTCCGGTAATTACATCCCGTAATTACATCCGGTAACTTGGGGCTGGTAATTTCGGGCCTATATCACAAAGCTGGCGTTATGGGCTGGGACAATCAACTGCGCTTCCAGATTGGGTTGTCGATTGATTGCAAAAACTGCTCATGCGCCGCTTTTTCTTCATCGCTCGCGCTATGCGGGCGGGCGGCCAGTGTTTTATCACTGGTGATATTAAATCCACCTACATCCACCGAGGCCGGATCATTATCCGCGGATTTCTTGCTAGGGCTAGCTGGATCCAGCGACAGGCCGGGTTGGCGACCGCCAATGAGTTCGATATAGACCTCGGCCAATAGATCAGCATCAACCAATGCACCATGCAAATCACGGTGGCTATTATCAATTTCAAACCGTTTGCAAAGCGCGTTGAGGTTGGCTTGTGCGCCGGGGAATTTCTTACGCGCCATAGCCAGCGTGTCGATCGCCTGTGACATTGGAAATACCGGCTTGCCGAGACGCTCTAATTCAGCGTTCAGGAAACCAACGTCAAAGCTGGCATTGTGAATGACCATTTTATCCTCGCCAACAAAGGCCAGAAACTCATCGGCGATATCGGCAAAAAGCGGCTTATCAGCGAGAAATTCAGTGCTAATGCCATGCACTCTAAAAGCGCCTTCCTCAATTTCACGCTCTGGATTGATATAGAGATGGAGCTGGACACCGGTTGGGGTGTGATTGATCATTTCGAGCGCACCAATCTCAATCACGCGGTGCCCCTCGGCCGGGCTAATGCCGGTGGTCTCAGTATCAAGAACAATCTCACGCATCGCGCTGGTCTCTCTTTTCGTGTTTTTGCAATATATCTTCTAATTCAGACGCCATCCACGCGCCTAATTCGGCATCGGTCTTGGCAATCGAAATTTCGGTATTAAGCACAAGATCAGCCTTGCCTACTTTTTCTGCAATCGGGATCTGGCTCTGTAAAATCCCCCGCAACTTTGGATCATCCATCGCCGGACGCGCCATTGCCCGTTCATATTGTATGGCAGAATCCGCATAGGCAAGGATGATATAATCACATAAATCATCGCCGCCGACCTCAAATAATAGCGGTATATCGAGAATGACAAAGCGTGCGCCCAAGTCGCGCTGCGCATCCAAAAAGTGATCACGGTGATTAGCCACCAGAGGGTGCAGGATAGATTCCAACTGGCGGCGTTTTTCCGGATCATTGAAAACCAGACGGCCAAGCATAGCCCGGTCAATTGCCCCATCCACCTTTTGCATATCAGCACCAAATTCAGCGATCACCATCGGCACAGCACGTCCGTTCGGGCCAAGCAATTCATGCACCGCGGCATCAGCGTCATGCAGAGGGATATCGCGATCACGAAACATCTGGGCGATGGTGGATTTTCCCGTGGCGATACCGCCGGTAAGACCAATAATCAGCATGATCAACCAGCCTTTATAGCGCCATTAGGCGCCAAGCCATGTTCGCGAAGGAACGCCAGCAAATCGAGCAATGGCATACCAAGAACAGCATAATGACAGCCAGAAATTTTGGTGAATAAATGCGCGCCCAAAGCTTCGATTTGATAACTGCCCGGGCTGAATAACGCGGCCTCACCCATCGCCGCTAGATAGCTATCGATGAAATCAGGGGCCAACCGGCGCATTTGCAATGTTGGCGTTTCGACATGATGCCAGATCCGGACACCATCGCGAAACACCACGACAGCGGTAATGAGCTGGTGCGTTTTGCCAGACAGAAAGGCAAGCTGTTCGCCCGCTTCTTTGGCGTTTTTTGGCTTTGAGATAATCTCGCCGTCACAAACAAGGATCTGATCACTGCCAATGATAAAATGGCCTTGTCCATATTGCTGGGCAATGGCGGCGGCCTTCATTTCGGCTAGTAAAATAGCGATATCCAGCGGTTCGATATTCTCGGCCCGGCCAGCATGTTTAATTGCGGCTTCGTTAATCGCGGCGGGTTCTGCGGTAAAGGCAATTCCGGCCGATGCCAACATGGCGACCCTTGTTTGGCTGGCCGATGCCAAAATCACCCGATAATCCGGAATGGTAAATAGATCCATTGCTATTCTTAACTTCCCTGGTCTTAACTTCCTTGGTCTTAACTTCCCTGGTCTTGGCTCTCTTGGTCTTGGCTTTCTTGGCGGCTTGTTTGCAGGTGAATAATTGCCGCGGCGGTTTCCTCAACCGAGCGCCGCGTCACATCAATAACCGGCCATTTATGCTTGGTGAATAGACGGCGGGCCTGACGCACTTCATCTTCGATGGCATCTTGGTCGGAATAATTGAGATTTTGTTCATCCGCCATCGCAATTTGCCTAGTGCGTCGCACTTGGCTGAGGCGTTTTGGATCATTGGTCAGGCCAATAACCAGAATATCCAGACCATCAAGATAATGGATAGGAAATTCAACGCCCGGAACAAGGGCATAATTGGCCACCCGATAACCACGATGAGCCAGATACATAGAGGTTGGTGTTTTTGACGTTCGCGAAACACCAACCAACAGGATATCCGCATTTGCCAGATTACCCATATTCAAGCCGTCATCATGGCTAACCGCGAAATCAACGGCGGCGATACGGTTGAAATAGGCCTTGTCCAATTTGCGCTGGCGACCGGGCAGGTTTTGCGAGGCAAGACCCAAAACCTCGCCAAGCAAACTAACCACCGGATCGAGAACCGATGCATAGGGAACATTTGCTTTGGTACAGCGCTCTTCAAATTGCTGGCGCAGGTTAGAATCGACAATACTCATTAACAAAATGCCCGGGCTACGCTCGACCCCAGCAAAGACAGCGTCCAAATGGCGCTCACTGCGGACCAATGTCCACACATGTTCGGTCGCCGTAACCGCAGGGAATTGCGCCAAACACGCTCTGGCGATCTGGTGCACAGTTTCACCGGTAGAGTCAGAAACCAGATGGATATGTAATTCTTGTTGTACCATGCCCAAAACCTATCGGGTCAGACATCCATTGTCACGGTGTTTGTCGGGTGGGTCGGGCGGTAAAAAGGACAACAGACCGAGGATAAAACCGGGGATAGTGTTAGTAATAACATTTGCCGATTGGGGATTATTTTATATGCCGCCTGATAAGTAGGGATATTTATACGTTGGCCCAATAATGATCCCCATGTTGATAAATGTGTATCTCAAAAGAATGGATTTTGGGGATATTTCGTAAGCACCTCAAAAAATATGTAAAAACGCGCCCACAAGCTGGATAGTTTTGTGTATAAACTGGGGACAACCATAAAAACCGGTTTATCCCCAACGATCTACTACTTCTACTACCTTATATTTAACCATCTATTATTTATTGTTATAAAACGAAATTTATGGAAACGACATGACCGCGAGTTTGTTACTTCAAACCTTATCTGGAACCAAGCAGGCACAAACGCCTATATGGATTATGCGACAAGCAGGACGGTATCTGGCAGAATATCGCGCGGTTAGAGCATCTGAACCTGATTTTATCTCTTTTTGCTTAAACCCAGAAAAAGCTGTGAAGGTGACTTTACAACCAATAGATCGCTTTAATCTGGATGCAGCCATCATATTTTCAGATATTTTAATGGTCCCTTGGGCACTAGATCGGAATGTGCATTTCAAAACAGGTGTGGGGCCATTACTTGATCCTCTGGCGGCGCCGGGTGATGTCGATGACGCGTTGCTCGAAAATTTCATCGATAAATTAGCCCCCGTCGGCCACGCCATCAAAAAGTGTCGGGCGCAATTGGCCGGCGATAAAGCACTAATAGGATTTGCCGGTGCGCCATGGACAATTATCACTTATATGGCGGAAGGCGGCACATCACGCGATTTTCCAACAGCGCGGCAATGGGTGTGGAGCGATAAAAAAGGCGTTGAAAAGCTATTAGAGCAGTTAATCCATGCAACGGCTGAGTTTTTAACTCTGCAAGCCCGCAATGGAGCTGATGTATTGATGCTATTTGATAGCTGGGCGAGTGCCATCCCAGCATCCCAACGTGAATGGATGATTATTGAACCTGCTCGCAAAATTATCGAACAATTGCGTAAAAATGGCGTTACCCAGCCGGTAATTGGATTTCCAAAAGGTATCGGTGAAGGTCTTATTCGCTATGCTCATGAGAGCGGCGTTGATGCGGTTGGTCTTGATCATGGCGTTGATCCGCAGTGGGTTGGGGAGAATTTGCCAAAATCGATGCCTGTTCAAGGCAATCTCGATCCGCTCAGTCTAGTTAGTGGCGGCGATGATATGCTGCGGGCTGTTGATGGAATTATGACTGCATTTGATGATCGGCCGCATATTTTTAATCTGGGGCATGGTATAACACCGCCAACACCAGTGGAAAATCTGGCGGCATTGCTTGAGTATGTGAGGAGCTGGAGATGAGTTACGATATTTTAAAGGCAATTCACTTGATTGCGGTGATGTCATGGATGGTTGGATTGTTATATTTGCCGCGGTTATTTGTGTATCATTCACAATCTCCACTTGGCTCGGTCCAGTCTGAAACCTTCAAAATCATGGAACGGCGTTTGTTAACGGCGATTATGAATCCGGCGATGATCTTGACCTTTATCTTGGGCTTTTGGATGTTGTGGGATAATCCGAGCCTGTTTTATGAAGGCTGGATGCAGGTAAAGCTGGTTTGTGTGTTCGCAATGGCCGGTGTTCACGGCAAATTTTCCAAGATGCGCCGGTTATTTGAAAATGATCAGGCGGTAATGAATGATAAAACCTATCGGATTTGGAACGAAGTCCCGACAGTGTTAATGATTATTATTGTTGTGATGGTTATCGTTAAGCCTCTGTAATAATTGGTACAATTTGTGAATACCGGCGCAAAATGGGCATCAAATTGATGATCGCCCAGCCCAGTAGTATGACTGAACGCTGTAAAAATTTTCACTAATTGACTTTTTTGTATAGGTATCATCATAATGGCGGGCCCGCTATTCTGCGGTTTGACGCTCCATGCGTCCCTGTTTTCAAAAAAAATATTGAGTTGAGCTATGCATCTCCAGGACTTGAAACTTAAATCCCCCGCCGAGCTCCTAGCCTATGCTGAGGAGGTCGAAGTCGAAAACGCGTCGACCTTGCGCAAGCAGGATATGATGTTCGCGATCCTAAAGCAGCTTGCCGATAATGAAGTGGCAATCTACGGCAGTGGGGTTTTGGAAGTTCTGTCGGACGGTTTCGGCTTTTTGCGTGCACCTGAATCTAATTATCTACCGGGTCCAGATGATATTTATGTGTCACCGAGCCAAGTGCGGCGCTTTAGCTTGCGCACAGGTGACACGGTTGAAGGCGAAATTCGCGCACCAAAAGACGGTGAGCGTTATTTTGCGCTGTTGAAAGTGGCGACAATTAACTTTGAAGAGCCGGATGCGGTTCGTCACCGGATTAATTTCGACAATTTAACGCCGCTTTATCCAGAAGAAAAACTGACGCTGGAATTGCCATTCAATCCGGATAAGAAAGATAATACCCCGCGGGTTATCGATCTGGTCTCGCCAATGGGTAAGGGCCAGCGTGGTTTGATCGTGGCGCCGCCGCGTACCGGTAAGACTATGATGCTGCAGAGCATCGCGCATGCCATTTCGGAAAACCATCCAGAGGTCTATCTGATCGTTCTGCTTATCGATGAACGCCCAGAGGAAGTGACTGACATGCAACGCTCAGTTCGTGGTGAGGTGATTTCTTCAACCTTTGACGAACCAGCGTCAAGACACGTGCAAGTTACTGAAATGGTTATAGAAAAAGCCAAACGGCTTGTGGAACACAAGCGTGATGTGGTGATCCTGCTGGATTCGATCACGCGTCTGGCACGGGCCTACAACACTGTGGTGCCATCATCTGGCAAGGTGTTGACCGGTGGTGTGGACGCCAATGCATTGCAACGGCCAAAACGATTCTTTGGTGCGGCCCGTAACGTCGAAGAAGGCGGCTCGCTCACTATCATTGCAACGGCGCTGATCGAAACAGGGTCGCGCATGGATGAAGTGATCTTTGAAGAATTTAAGGGCACCGGTAACAGCGAGGTCATCCTTGATCGCAAGCTTTCAGACAAGCGGACGTTCCCAGCCATCGATATCACCAAGTCAGGCACACGCAAAGAAGAGTTGCTTGTCGATAAGGGCACGCTTGCGAAAATGTGGGTATTGCGCCGTATCTTGATGCAGATGGGACCGGTTGATGCGATGGAGTTCCTGATCGATAAGCTCAAGAATTCAAAGAGCAATGATGACTTCTTTGACCAGATGAATAGCTAGGCCAGTCGCTCTAGGTCTATTAGCGTTTGTTTGCGTCCAAGATTGGCTGGATGCTGGGGACTATCGTCACTGCCGCCACCATAATTACCTAGTGATCCGTCCGATTTCACCACGCGGTGACACGGATAGATGATTGGTATCGGATTGCTGGAACAGGCGGTGCCAGCGGCCCGGGCGGCTTTCGGCCTAGCGGCGGCGGCGGCAAACTCTTTATAGGTCCAAACCGTGCCATAAGGAATTGTCACCATTACATCCAACCAGCGCCGTGCGGCCATACCTTTGCCCTCTGGCGATAGCGGCAAATCAAAGGTGCGGCGGGTTTTGCCGAGATATTCTTGCAATTGCCGCATTGTTTCACGTGAAACATCATCGGGGTTATCGGCTTCATCCCACTTAGTCTGGTCCCAATCCAGCCTGATTAGGGCATTGCCATCACTTATCGGGCGCATCCAACCCAATTCTGTGTGAAAACTAATATGATATATGCCGCTCATATTTGTTCGTTTCTGCCCGTGGGGCGTGGTTTGTTGGTTTGACAATGGTGAACCATCTTGCCGAATGGTCCTAAGATCTTTATCACTCGTTAACCTTCATAGCCTATTGTGAAAGGCCAGTCATGGCAGTTGATGGCGATACAATTTTTGCTCTAGCAACGCCGCCGGGTAAATCGGCGATTGCGGTCATTCGCATTAGCGGCCCACAGGCTAGTGGTGCGCCGGCGGTGTTTGGCGCGAATTGTCCGGAGCCGGGGCGCTTTTCTGTAGCGCGGCTCTGTGACGACGTAGGTCGGATGATTGACCAGGTTGTTATTCTGTTTATGGCTGGACCGCGCTCTAGTACCGGCGAGGATGTGACTGAAATCCATTGTCATGGTAGCCGGGCTGTAACGCTAACGCTGTTGGATAGGCTCGCCAAGGCCGATGGCTTTCGGCCAGCTGAACCGGGGGAATTTACCCATCGGGCCTTTCACCATGACAAAATGGATCTATCTGGGGCTGAGGGGTTGGCCGATCTGATCGATGCAGAGACTGATATCCAGCTATCACAAGCATGGAACCAGATGGATGGGGCATTGCGCCGGCCAGTAATGGCGTGGCGGACGGCACTCATTTCTATTTCTGGCCAGCTGGAGGCACTGATTGATTTTGCCGATGAGAGCTTGCCGCCTAGCATAGAGGCACAGCTGCGGGGGGAAACCGAGCAACTAATCGAGACATTGTCGGCGCATCTAGATGATGGTCGGTATGGTGAGATTGTGCGCGGCGGTGTATCGGTGGCGTTGGTTGGTCCGGTGAATGCCGGTAAATCGACATTGCTTAATCGGCTGGCTGGCCGTGACGCAGCGATTGTCTCGCATGAGGCGGGAACCACGCGTGATATCGTTTCGGTTAGGTTGGATATTGGCGGTATTCCGGCAAATATCATGGATACGGCCGGTATACGAAGCGGCGTTGGCAGTGTTGAGGAAGAGGGTATCCGCCGCGCTATCGAGGCGGCCGGAACGGCCCATATCACGGTTTTGGTGATGGATGGATCAATCAAAGACTGGCAGGACACGGCGCAAATCCTCAGCGCGCACATTGGCGGGGATTCTATTCTATTGGTGAATAAGGCAGATCTTGGGGTTGTTGGCGTATTGCCCGACGGGTCTATTGGGATATCGCTCAAATCCGGGGATGATACTGCCGTAGATATTCTAATCGAGCGGTTGATTAGCTTAATGGCTCCGGCCAATAAAGCGGCGCAGACACCATTGATTACACGGGCACGGCACCGTGCGGCGATTGAGGTGGCGGCGACTGGCCTTAGACAGGCACTGTCGCATGATTTTCATGATAGCCCTGAATTAGCGGCTGAGGATTTCCGCCAAGCCGCAGTGGCATTAGGGCGGATTACCGGCGAAATTGACGTTGAAGAGCTGTTAGGCTCAATCTTTTCGTCCTTTTGTATTGGAAAGTAGCGAAAAAAAGAGGCATAAGGTGCCTATGAGATCCTTTGACGTAATCATTGTAGGCGGCGGCCATGCTGGCTGTGAGGCGGCGAGTGCGGCGGCGCGGATGGGCGCACGCACGGCGTTGGTGACGATGCGCGCCGACCAGATTGGCGAAATGTCATGCAATCCGGCGATTGGTGGCCTTGGTAAAGGCCATCTTGTTCGCGAGATTGATGCGTTAGACGGCATTATGGCGCGGGCGATAGACCGTGCTGGTATTCAATTCCGGATGCTGAACAAATCGCGTGGGCCTGCTGTTCATGGGCCACGTTCGCAAGCGGACCGCGCTCTATATAAGACGGCTATACAAGAGTTTTTGAATGACGACCCGCTGATCGAGATTATCGAGGCACCCGTTGGTGACCTGAATGTGCAGGACGGTGAATGCGTTGGCGTTGTTACCGAGGCCGGCGAAACACTTAATGCGGGCGCCATTGTGCTAACCACCGGTACGTTTCTGGGCGGCGTTATCTTTCTGGGTGACGAGCGGATTGCCGCTGGACGTATTGGTGAGCCCCCATCAAACAAGCTGGCAACACGGTTGCGGGGGCTATCTCTGCCTATCGACCGGTTGAAAACTGGGACACCAGCACGTCTGGATGGCCGGACAATTAACTGGAACCAGCTTGAAATGCAGCCAGCGGACGATCCGCCAGTGCCGTTTTCCATGCTCACCGACAAGATATCGGTAAAACAAATCGAATGTGGCATTACCCGCACAACAGCGGAAACGCACCGGATTATCGCTGAATCCATGCATCTATCTGCGGTTTATAATGGCCAGATATCTGGGCGGGGACCACGCTATTGCCCATCGATCGAGGATAAGATCAATCGTTTTGCTGATAAGGAATCTCACCAGATTTTCCTAGAGCCAGAGGGTTTGAATGATCACACGATCTATCCTAACGGTATATCCACCAGCCTGCCGCGCAATGTGCAAGACGCCTTTGTTGCCACAATTCCGGGGCTGGAAAACGCGAAGATCCTGCAACATGGCTATGCGATCGAATATGATTTCGTTGATCCGCGTGCATTATCACGGGTGTTAGAGTTAAAGGCCCTGCCGGGCCTGTTCCTTGCCGGCCAGATTAATGGCACTACTGGCTATGAAGAGGCCGCGGCCCAAGGGTTGATTGCCGGCATTAATGCGAGCTTGCGGGCGAGCGGACAGCCTAGCGATTTCGTTCTCGATCGGGCCGAGGCCTATATCGGTGTGATGATTGATGATTTGATCACCAAGGGTGCGCCGGAACCTTATCGGATGTTTACGTCGCGGGCTGAATACCGGCTGTTATTGCGGGCCGATAATGCGGACCAGCGCCTGACCGAGCGCGGTATTGCCATTGGCTGCGTTGGCTCAATTCGGCAATCCGCATGGGAGGCAAAACGCGATGAGCTTGCCGCCGCCCGTTCTATGCTGGCGTCTTTATCGGCCACGACCAAGGATCTAAAAGCAGGCGATTTGCCAGCGCCGCGTGATGGCGCGCGCCGTAGTGCCGCTGATTTATTGACGCTGGAAGGCATAACCCTAGAGCAACTAATCGCCTTTTGGCCTGAATTATCAGCAATCCCGCAAAAAATGCATGCCCAGCTAGAGGCTGATTGCCGTTATGCTAATTATGTCGAGCGTCAGGCCAGTGACATTGACGCCCTGCGCCGTGACGAGGCGATGGTTATTCCGCCATCTATGGATTTTGCTGATATTGGCGGGCTATCGGCCGAGGCCAAGGATATCTTGCGCAAAGCCATGCCGGAAACCATTGGCCAAGCTAATCGCTTGCCCGGTCTTACACCGGCGGCGGTTGTGGCGGTGCTCCGGCATCTCAAGCGGGACAAGCGCATGGCGGGTGACGCAAAGCGGATGAGTTCGCCCGCATCCGTTGCTGGTCAGTCCTAATGGCAATCGATCCGGCTATTGCCGCGCGCTTGAATGTTTCACGTGAAACAATGGACAAGATATCGTCCTATGTGGCGCTAGTGGAAAAATGGCAACCCCGTATCAATCTGATCGCGAATAGTACATTGCCCGATATATGGACGCGGCACGTGTTGGATTCGTCCCAGCTGGTGGCGCATCTGCCGCCAAAGACTGCGCGCATTTTGGATGTGGGCAGTGGTGGTGGCTTTCCCGGGATTATTCTGGCGATCATGAGTGATTCCGAAGTTCATCTTGTAGAATCCGATCAACGCAAATCAATCTTCCTGACAACTGTTATCCGTGAATTAGGCCTGAATGCGGTTGTTCATAACAAACGCATTGAACAGATGGAAAATATCGGGGCCGATGTGATTACCGCGCGGGCCTTGGCCTCCGTTGAAAAGCTTTTGGATTTGCTGAAAATTCAGCTCCAGACCACGCCATTATGTTTGTTTTTGAAGGGTGCACGCGTCGATCAGGAATTGACCATTCTGGAAAGTTATTCCAGTATAGAGGCACAGTGTTTTCCCAGCTTAACCAGTGCAGATGGTGTCGTTTTGGCATTAAAATGCGATGTCTAATCCATAGCGGAGTCCTCGATGACCGTTTCCACCCGTATCATAGCTGTTGCCAACCAAAAGGGTGGCGTTGGTAAAACCACGACTTCGGTCAATCTGGCAACCGCACTTGCCGCCTGTGGCCGGTCTGTACTGCTGGTTGATTTTGATCCCCAAGGGAATGCCAGCACCGGTCTTGGTATCGAGGCGAATGAACGTGCTTTTAATAGCTATCGTTTGGTTCTGGGTGAATGCAGTGCTGAGGATGCGGCGCGCTCGACTGTGGTGCCAAAGCTCGACATTATTCCAGCCATTGTTGATCTATCCGCGGCTGAAATAGAATTAACCGATATGGAGCAACGGGAATATCGTCTCGAGCAAGCCATATCTAAAATTTCACATAAATATCAATATGTTATAATAGATTGCCCACCATCCCTTGGCATGCTGACGGTGAATGCGTTAACCGCGGCGACCTCTGTTTTGGTACCACTTCAATGTGAATTTTATGCACTTGAAGGCCTCACCCAATTGATGCGGACAATAGATGCCGTGCGCGCATCTTTGAATAAAAGCCTGGTTATGCAGGGCGTTGTCTTGACGATGTATGATAGCCGCAATCGTTTGTCGGACATGGTCGCCAGTGATGTGCGCGGCCATTTTGGCTCGCTGGTATACAAAACCGTTATTCCGCGTAATGTTCGGGTTTCCGAGGCGCCATCTTTTGGCCAACCGGTATTGATGTATGATTTGAAATGCTCTGGTGCCCAAGCCTATGCCGCACTAGCCGCCGAATTGCTTACCCAAGAGAAAGTAGCCGCATGACCAAAACTCCTCCAAAAGAGTCTAAAGCCAAAGCCAGCCCTGCAAAAAAGGCACCGCAACGTGGTCTTGGGCGTGGTCTGTCATCACTGTTGGGTGATGCTGGTGTGGCCGCGGCAACAGCGAATGCTGCTGCTGGGATTACTGGCGAGTCGGCTAGCGGCGTTGTTCAAAACACTGCACCTGCCACAGGTGATGCCGCCGCTATCACTGGATTGGCCGAAATTCCTGTCGAATGGATTAATTCCGGCCCTTGGCAGCCGCGGCGGCGTTTTGATAATGACGCGTTGACTGATCTTGCTAATTCTGTGCGCCAAAAGGGTGTGGTACAGCCGATTTTGGTGCGCCCTCATCCAAAAAAACCGCAACGCTATGAGCTTATTGCTGGCGAGCGGCGGTGGCGGGCGGCACAAATGGCCCAGCTCCATGTTATTCCGGCAATCGTAAGACCCTTCACTGATTCAGAATCCTATGAAATCGCCCTTATCGAGAACGTCCAGCGTGCCGATCTGACCGTGATCGAAGAGGCTGAGGGCTATCAACAACTCATCGAGACCTATAATTACACGCAAGCACAACTATCTGAATTAATTGGTAAATCACGCAGTCATATTGCGAATCTATTGCGTCTATTGAGCCTGCCACCCAAAGTATCGGATCTGGTTATGAACGGTACCTTGACGATGGGTCAGGTACGTCCATTGATTGGTCATGATAATGCGACATTGTTGGCGCTTGAGGTGGCAAAAAAGGGGTTATCGGCGCGTCAGGTCGAGGCCCTTGTTAAGCGCGGTGATGCCAAGCCAAAGGCAAAGCCGGAGAAATCTGCTGATATTCGCGCGATCGAACAAAAGGCGGCAGTCGAGCATGGTCTGAAGTTAGATATCGATTGGGATTATCAAACGGAAAAGGGCGTATTAAAGCTGCGCTGTGAGAATTTTGAGCAAATGAATGCTGTGCTTGAAAAAATGGGGCTCGTCTAACGCCGGTTTAACACCATTTAGCCTTTTAACGCTTTTGCCCGCAAACACAGGCCCAGCATGCATTGTGCTGTGATGGTTTTATCGTCAACCGCGCCCGATTTGACCTGTAATTCGCAATCCTGTAGCCGATTGACTGCATCTAGGGCCATTTTTGCCGGCCAATAGCGTAACTGGCGGGCCAATACATCCTGCATTTTAAAAAACACTGGCGGGCGTAGGTCTTTGATCGCCTGGCTGTTGGATTTGCCTTTGGCGATCCCCGCTCCGGCTAGCATGAGCTGGCGGAAATGTGTTTGGCATCCGCGCAAAATCATTACGGCGTTCGAATCCTCGCTCCATGCCTTTTTCAACGCCGCATTCAATGCATCTATTTGCCCGTCGGCCGCGGCACTGGCGACATCGCTAATCACCAAAACCCCGCTATCACCGAGGGCTACCGATACATCGGCGCCGGTCAATTTGCCATTTGGCCCGGCCATGAGAGCAAGTTTTTCTATTTCCATACGCGATCCGGCCCGATCACTGCCCAACCGGCGGATGATGATGGCAAGGGCATCTTGATCCATGCTGATATTGTCACGCGCCATGATATCGCGGGCCAATTGCCCAATATCGGCGTCACCATCAGCGTAACAGCCGATCGAGGCCGCATTATCCGCGCTCTCAAACAGCTTTACGATGGCATGACGCGATGTGGTGTCTCTAGCCTCAACAACAATGAATGATCCTGATAAATCAGATTTTAGGGCCAATTTGCAGGATTCGAGCAATTCCGCCCCGCGTCCTTTCACCAAAACCAGCCTGACATCGCCCAAAAGGGCAATTTCAACCGCGGCATCGGCTATGGCGGACGGCTCATTGGACAGAGTCTCGCCATCAATACGCGTTACTGAGAACACATCATCCAGATCGGTTGAATATTTCTTTGCGATTAGGGTGGCGCGTTCACTAATCTGGCCGATATCACTGCCGTGAAGCAGAACAGCGCGAATAGTGGCCGGGATGGCGTTCAGGAAACTATTGGTTTGCCGCGGTGCGACCTTCATTAGCTATTTTGTGATGAAAAATAGAGCTGGACCCGTCTTGCGGTACGTTCGGCGAGTAGTTTCACCAATCTTTCCCGGCCATTGCGCTCTGACTCATCCTGTCCAAAATAAGAGGTAACAACACCAAATGTTGCACCAGCAGACAATGTTTCACGAAGGACAACTTCGCCGGTTTGGCGATCCAACAATTCAATATTGTTCGACATTGTCATCTTCTTGAGGGTCGAACTCTTGCCCTTAACAGACAAAGAACTGCTCGATGCAACGGTGATACGCGATACAAGATCGTAATTTGGTGCCTGCATGCCATTCACATAAAGCCGGTTACGAAGCTGGCGCGAATAAAGCTGGCCATCACGTCCGGATACCTCGACTACATTGACCGCGGCAAGATCCTCGATGTTCGCAGAAATCAAAGGCGTCATCGACACATTTGAACATGCCGCTAGGAATAGCAGGGCGACGGCGGCGATGGTTTTTCTAAACGACAACATTGATGATCCTATTTGGTACCACAATAACTTTGCGCGGCTGCGCTCCATCAAGATATCGAATAATCACCGGTGACGCTAGTGCAGCGGCCTCGGCGGCATCTTTATCGCAATCTTTCGCCAAAACCAGTGTTGTGCGGAGCTTACCATTGACCTGAACACCGATTTCCACGGTGTCTTCAACTGCCATGGCTGGATCCGCCTCTGGCCATGCTTTTGCCGCAAGCAATTCATCATGGCCTAGCAAAACCCACATTTCCTCGGCGATATGCGGTGCTAATGGTGCAATGAGCTGGACCAAGGTCTCGATACCAAAGCGCCGCGCCGCATCGCCGGCTGGTGTTGTGGCTTTTACATCGCCAATAGCATTGGCAAGTGTATGTAATTGGGCAACAGCGCGGTTAAAGCGGAAATCCTCGATATCCTTGGTTAATGCAAGGATCGATTTATGCGCCTGTCTCACCAAATCAAGCTCGGCGCCACTGTCTGGAACCTCGTTATTCGGCGGGGTTTCACCAATTGTTGCGGCCATCCGATAAACGCGCTTTAGAAACCGAGACGCACCATCAACACCGGATTCGGTCCATTCCATATCGCGCTCAGGCGGCGAGTCGGACAGCATGAATAGCCGTGCAGTATCAGCGCCATAAGTGTCGATAATCAATTCCGGATCGACCACATTGCGCTTTGACTTGCTCATCTTTTCGATCCGGCCAGCCTCTACCGCGGCGCCAGACTCAAGATCGACCCATTTATCGTCGTCGCGGGTAACCTCGGTTGGGAATAACCATTTACCATCTGCCGATTTGAACGTCTGGTGGCAAACCATGCCTTGCGTCATGAGACCGTCAAACGGCTCCTTTAGGTCAAGATAACCAACCGCACTTAATGCGCGGGTGAAAAATCGTGAATAGAGAAGGTGCAAAACCGCATGTTCCACGCCGCCAATATACTGGTCAACGGGCATCCAATAGGCCGCCGCCTCTGGGCTAAAGCCGCCCGGATGTTTTGGATCGGCATAGCGCAGGAAATACCATGAGCTCTCAAAGAACGTATCAAATGTATCCTGTTCACGAATAGCAGGCTTGGCGCAAGTCGGGCAGGTGGTGTGTTTCCATGTCGGATGATTACCCAATGGATTGCCGTGGCTATCAAAATCCACATCTTCTGGCAACTCAACTGGCAAATCTTTGGCTGGAACTGGAACCGCGCCGCAATCATCACAATAAATGATCGGAATAGGGCAACCCCAATAACGTTGCCGCGACACACCCCAATCGCGCAGGCGATAGGTGGTTTCACCGCTACCAGCCTTTATGTCTTCGAGCGCAGCAATAGCGGTTTTGATACCGTTTTCAACATCAAGACCATCCCAAGATCCCGAATTAAACAATGTACCGGGGCCGGTATAGGCCTCTGTCGTGATGTTCATATCGGCTGGATCAGTGCCTTCTGGCAAAACCACCGGCGTTACTGGCAGATTATAGGCATTGGCAAAATCAAGGTCGCGCTGGTCATGCGCAGGACAACCAAAAATGGCGCCAGTGCCATATTCCATCAGCACAAAATTCGCAATATGGACTGGTAATGTATGACCCTCAATAATCGGATGATCGACTTTCAAGCCAGTGTCATAACCTTTTTTATCGGCTGTCTCGACGGCTGCTTCGGATGTACCAAGGGCGGCGCATTCAGCAATAAAATCGGCTGCTTTTTGGTCTTTTTCACCAAGCGCAATGGCTAGTGGGTGATTAGCCGCGATGGCGATAAATGATGCGCCGTAAAGGGTATCGGGACGTGTTGTAAAGACCTCGATATGATCCTCACCATGCGGTGCAGGTCCGGTTAGGGAAAAAGAAATGCGGGCGCCAACTGACTTACCAATCCAGTTATGCTGCATTAGGCGAACCCGATCAGGCCAACGCTCAAGGCCCTCGATGGATTGCAACAAATCATCGGCAAATTCGGTGATTTTTAGGAACCATTGCGATAATAGCCGGCGTTCTACCGGTGCACCGGAACGCCATCCCTTGCCGTCAACAACCTGTTCATTCGCCAAGACCGTATTTTCAACAGGATCCCAATTCACCCAGCTCTCCTTGCGATAGGCCAAGCCTTTTTCAAGGAATTTGAGGAACATGAGCTGTTCATGCTGGTAATAATCGGGCGTACAGGTGGCAAGCTCGCGGTCCCAATCATAAGACAGGCCCATGCTTTTCAGCTGGGTGCGCATTGCCGCGATATTTTCAATTGTCCATTTGCCGGGATGAACGCCGCGCTCCATTGCCGCATTTTCCGCTGGCAAACCAAACGCATCCCACCCCATTGGGTGCAAAACATTGTATCCGGCGGCACGGCGATAGCGGGCAACGACGTCGCCCAATGTATAATTGCGAACATGCCCCATGTGAATCCGCCCTGACGGATATGGGAACATTTCCAGCACATAATATTTTGGCTTGTCAGATGCAGTTGTGGCGGTGAAGCAATTGGCCTCATCCCACCGGGCCTGCCATTTTTGTTCTATGGCAGGCGCGTCATAGTGAGCCATGATAATAACCCTGGGGCAAAGCCCTCAAAACGAATAAACTTACTCGGCCGTTTCGCTGAGTGATGAAGCCCTGATTTCGCGGGCACGCGTTAGGATCAAATCTTCGATCTTGCGCTCTAGTTCAGCATCCCGCATTACAGATCCCCAGCCATCCGCGGTGGCTTTCTGGACATAAATGCGCGCGTTGATGGCGTCTGAACGTAATTCACGGCCAATAACGAAGATGGTCAATTTAATGCGTTCACCAGGACGATCAGCAAGTGAATACCATTCGGTCACAATAGTACCGCCGAATGTATCAACGTCGTCTAACGGCACAAATGATGTGATATCAAGAGCCGCGCGCCACAATAGAGCGTTAACGGGCAGGGCGCCGCCTTGGTTGCTGCTCATAAGGTCACTTACCTTGGTGCCACCTGTCTTGCCAGTGAGAATAGATACCGGTCCCTCGTCCTCTTTAACCGGTTGTGGGTTCATCCCAGAACATCCGGCCAAAAACAATGCTGTAGCGACTGCGAACAGAGTGACATTAGGCAATTTATTTTTCATGAAGAACATGGTGCGATTCCAATTCGATTGGCGACGCGCCCAGAATGCAAATAAGCGGGTGATTTGTAAAGAAAAAAGGGAGGGGCAAGCCCCTCCCTTTCCACATAAAGGTAACATTCAATTAGAATGTTACAGTAACACGTGCTGTTACAGAGTCACCTTTGTTGTTACCAACGTTGGCGGCATCTTTGAAGTCGAAGCTACGTGAAGTCAAAGACACTGTAAGACCTGGAGTTACTGTGTAAGTAGCACCAACCTGTGTCATTGTCAGCTTGTCGTCTTTTGAAGCAGCTGTTGTGCCAGTGTTCTTTGAAGAAACGGCCCATGCCTCAACTGTAAGATCGCTGTTTACTGCATAGTCAACACCGTAGTCAGTAGTGGCGATTTTTGATGTGCCGTCTGACTTGTCTGTGTTTGCTGAACCAACCATGATTGTTAGATCGTCAACAGTAACAGTGGCGCCAATTGAATCGGCGTCTGTTGTTGTGCCTACGCCAGCTGCATTGGCTGTTGAAGCAGATGCATAGTCAAGAGCAACTGAAGCGCCTTCAAAGTCTGTACCGTATGATACGGCCCATGATGAAATGTCGCCTTCTTCGTTGGCTTTACCACCAGCGTTAGTTACAGAAGCGTTCACTACCAGACCGTTAAAGTCAGGTGATGTGTACTTGATAACTGTTTTGTCATTGGCGCCGTTACCAACACGTGAGTTGGTTGCTACATTAGCGAATGTTTGGTCACCATTTGAGCCAGGCATTGCACCAACTGATGCTGAGTTGTGGTTACCACGAGCAGCGTCTGCTCCACCAAATGTCAACTTGCCCCAATCGTCAGAGACGTAGATTGACTGGGCGTCTGTGTCGCCGTTTAGAAGTGTGATAGAACCACCCATTGTCATACCAGAGTCAGCTGTTGAAGCACCTGAAACTGTGAAGAGAACGTCGGTTGTACCAGTTGTATCGTCACCAGTTGTCTCGTTGTCTGACCAGCTAGAATATGTGTAGCGGCCAACGCCTGAAAGTGAAACGTCTGCTGCAGCAGCTGAAACGCCACCCATAGCAACGAGTGCTGTAGTCGCAAGAAGAACCTTACGCATGTTAAATCTCCCTTAGAGAACTAATCCGCCACCATTGACGGTGACATCACTCTATTAAGTTTTTCTAATTTAACAATGATGCATTAACACCCAAACATTAGATTTTTGAAATCTGTGATATTTTTGCAACAGTAAGGCATGGCTGGCGGGATTATTGGGATTAGACTTCGCCTGAACTGGCGGCGACTAGCTATTGTAAATTGTTGTTTTTTGCAGGTTGATCTATAAAGAGCCAACACCGTTGATAAAAAGACACACTCTTTGAGACATAATCGAAAGACCGAGACCAATGGCGATAAGCATTCAAGAAAATCTGACGATTGTTCATGCGTCTATTGAGGCGGCAAGTGGTGCGGCTTTGGGTGATGATAATACCGCGCCCACGCTGGTTGCGGTCAGCAAACGCCAACCCGACGACCGGATTGAGGCCAGCCTTGCCGCTGGTCAGCGTGTTTTCGGTGAGAATAGGGTGCAGGAAGCGACTGAACGCTGGGGCCATCGCCGTGCCCAATATGATGACCTTATACTGCATCTGATTGGCCCACTACAAACCAACAAGGCGGGTGAGGCAGTTGCTTTATTTGATGTGATCGAAGTCGTCGACCGGCCTAAGCTGGCGAAAATGCTAGCGGCTGAGATGGAAAAACAGGGACGCCGCTTGCCTTGTTACATTCAGGTCAATACCGGCGCCGAGCCACAAAAAGCAGGTATTCTGCCCGCTGATGTCGATGGTTTTGTGGCAATGTGCCGTGATGATTACCAGCTCGATATCATCGGACTGATGTGTATCCCGCCGGTCGATGAAGAGCCAGCCATGCATTTCGCTCTATTGCGTGAGATGGCACGGCGCAACAATCTTGAAAAGCTATCAATGGGAATGAGCGGCGATTATGAAGAGGCCATTGCCTTTGGTGCGACATCGGTCCGCGTCGGATCGGCAATATTCGGCGCGCGCAACGAACCCGGCAAATAATGTAATGTCTTGGGCTCTAGGCGGACAGATGTTGGTTGTCTAATCGGACAGATGTCCGGTGCGCTCCCGCTTGGTCGCCAGATAGCGTTTATTATGCTGGTTCTCAGGAAGATTAAGCGGCACTCGTTCGATGACCTCTAGGCCAACCTCATCTAGCTGGGCAATTTTGTCTGGATTATTGGTGATCAGACGCAGTTTCGTTAAACCAAGTTCTTGCAAGATTCGACAAGCTGGCAAAAACAGCCGCTCGTCAGTGTCAAAGCCGAGGGCGTGATTGGCGTCAACCGTATCAAGCCCCTCATCCTGAAGCGCATAGGCACGCATCTTATTCAACAGGCCGATATCACGGCCTTCTTGGGCCAGATATACAAGAACGCCGCCGCCAGCATCCGCCATCAATGCCAGTGCGCCTTGTAATTGATTGCCGCAATCGCATTTCAAACTACCTAGAACATCACCGGTTACACATTGTGAATGTAGGCGAACCAATGGTGCCGGCATCGACAGACCGTCACCAACAACCACGGCAAAATGTTCATCGCCGCCAAGATTGGCCCGGAACATCACCACTTCTGCATCGGGCGCAACGGCTAGCGGTACTTTCGCCCGCGCCGCAATTTTCAGGCTTTGGGCCGCTTGTCTTGCCGATTGCTCGATATCCTTGGCATCGATGGTTAGTATATTTAACGAGCGCGCAAGACGGTCTTGCTGGTTTTTGTCGCGCGATGGAAACCGTGACATCAACGCCGCCGGGACCAGCTTGGCAATCCGCAAAAGCCTAGTTGCCATATCTGCAAGGGAATCCGGACGCTCACCAATCAGTGAAATATCCTTGCCTAAAATATCGTCGCGCGGTTGACCGGCGGCCAAATCAAATAGGCTGGAATAATTAATGCCAGAGGCCGGCATCGTGGCGCATGTGTGCTTGTCCTGTAACTGCCGTCCCAAACTGGCGATACGATTATCCGTTAGGGCTAGCATAACGCCGGATCCGGTTACCGCGCTTAATGTGTCTTCGCCGTCATCACCGCCAAGCTCCGCCGCTTTGAACAAACAGCTTTCGCCATTTGCCAGACGCAGCAAAACGGTTCCGCCACGCCGTAATTCAGCGGCGGCCCGATCAGTCTGGAGGTAGGAAGTGCCCACATTAGTCTCCACAATTGGTGCGATAGGCGGGGTCATTTGACGCCTTTTTAACCAAACTCACTTTTTCGAATATTAAGATTTGGTGAATTCGTTTATGCGGTTATCATGATCATTAGATTTTTTGTTAATAGCACTCTCATTTATGGGGTCGCAGGAGAAAATGCAAGGTTTGATCTCCAGTACTTCGAAAGATACTCTGGTCGGCGCCCGTCTGTTGATTGTTGACGATGATGCATTTTTGCGCGCGACGCTCCGCGAACAATTGTCGATCGAGGGCGTTAAACAAATTGATGAAGCGGCCACCCTTACCGAAGTTTTCGATTGTGTGAATGAGGGTGAACCTGATCTGATCATTCTCGATATCAGGCTACCCGACGGTAATGGTGTGGCGATTTGCCAGAAATTACGGGACCGCGGTTTTGCCAATCCCATCGTCATGCTCACCGGCCAGGATAGTGAAGACGACATCGTTGCCGGATTAGAGGCGGGGGCGAATGATTATGTCATCAAGCCAATGCGCCTTGGCGAGTTATTGGCGCGAATTAGATCGCAATTGCGCCAGCATAAATCATCTGACACCGCTAGGTTCTCTGTTGGTGGCCTTAGTTTCGTACCAGCCAACAAATTGCTATTCGATGATCGCAGCAACCGCAAAGCCGTGCTGACCGAAAAAGAAGCGACAATTTTAAAATTTCTTTATCGTGCGCATCCAAATGGCGTGTCAAAGGAACAGCTCCTAACCGAGGTCTGGGGCTTTCAGGACGGTTTGAGTACGCATACTGTTGAGACGCATATTTATCGTCTCCGCCAGAAAATTGGCCGGTTAACATCGGCGCCCGTGGTGCTCACGACCCGCCTTGGCTATTCGCTATCTTCGGTGCCGTGATCAGTTGATCGAGCGCCGCTACTACCGATTTTGTTCCCATATCACCGCCAAATTCAACGGGCCGGATTAGATTGTCACTAAACCCGGTTTCAACCGCGCGGTGGATGAGAGAGGCCGCCTTGTCATAATGTTTGGCGCCGGTTGTTTCGGCCAGATAATCAAGCATCATCGCCCCGCTTAGGATGGCGGCAAGTGGATTTGCCTTATCCTGACCGATGATATCGGGGGCGCTACCATGGGCGGGTTGGAACAGGCCAATTTCATCGCCAATTTCACCACATGCGGCCATGCCCATTCCGCCAACAAGACCGCCAGCCAGATCCGACAGAATGTCACCAAACATATTTTCGGTAACCAGAACATCCAGATCCCACGGGTTGCGTACCATCGTTAACGCCATCGCATCAACATAACAATGATCGGCGGTAATGGTGGGGTGGTTTGTGGCTATATTATCAAAAATCTCACGGAAGAATGCCATTGCGGTAAAGACATTGGCCTTGTCGACACAGGTAACCCGGCCCTTGCCGCCCTGATCCTTGCGCCGCGCCGCCAATCTAAAGGCAAAATCATGGAGCCGCTCGCTTACATCGCGGGTGATCAGCATGGTCTCTCGGACTTCGTTCGGGCTTACCTCACTGCGCCCATGAACCGCGGCGGAATAAAACAGCCCCTCGGTGGATTCCCGAATGATCACCATATCAATGTCTTGGCCGCGCGCATCGGCAAGCGGCCCTGGAATATTGGGATAGGCCTTTACCGGACGCACACCGGCATAAAGCCCGTACATGTCACGAAGGCGCAGATGGGGTGAAATCTCGGTACCGTCATCATGACGAATAGATGGCAGGCCGATGGCCCCAAGGAAGATCGCATCACTCTTGCCCGCCGCCACTTCGCCGCCGGGCTCTATATCTTTGCCGGTTTCGGCAAAATAACCGGCACCCGCCTCGATAAAGCGCATATTTAGGGGCGCCGCCGCAACCGCGCCTAATGCCCGCTCGATGAGAAACAATGTGGCATCAGCCACATCAATGCCAATGCCATCGCCCTTAATTACCGAAATATGCGGACTCATTTGCCACTTTCCATTCTAATACACTCAATCCCAATACACCTCATCCTAATACGGGTGCGCGCCCATAACACCAGAACAATGCTGGCGAAACAAGCGCGGTTATTATCGGCAATTTTAGGAGGAAAAGTTCAGAGATTATAAAAGAGATTATAAAAATGTCTGATATCTAAAACTTTGGCTGGGGCGGTAGGATTCGAACCTACGATACACGATACCAAAAACCGATGCCTTACCACTTGGCCACGCCCCAATCACAAAGTGACGGCAATTTAACCGCCAATTGTCACGCAATCAACCCCGATAAAGCATTAATTCACTTTATAAACGCGGTAATGCGGAAAGGCGTCGAAAACCGGGGTGAAATATTCGGCATCATAGGCGCCTAAGAAGAAAAGCTGGTTGAATGTTGACCCAAATAACACCGGCTTGATGATCTGGTCTTCAAATGGCCGATCGTTGATTGAATGCAATTGAACGTAAAACCCACTTTTCACATCATAGTTGGCGCGTGGTCCGACCCGACCGTTATTTGTCTGCACGGCACCGGCTAGGGCTTTTTGTCCGTCGATTGTACCTTTGGAAAAATCATAGAGCTGGCCGTTACATGTGACGGCGGCGCTCGAGCCATTACATCTTAGACGCTGATAGCTAAGGACATTGCTTCCCCCGCCAACATTAATCGGCTGGCCTGTGGTGACATCCCACATGCCTAGGCTAGAGATTGACGACATCCAGCGTGCCATCTGCAAGGTCAATACCAGATAAATATCGGCAGTATCTTGGCGCGGGCCATCGATAAAGGCCTGATTGATGCGCTCGTTACTAGCACCTTTTGCCGCTAGTGCTTCGGGCTCCTCATTCGCCATGAATTTGATAATTCGTGCGGTTTCATATTGGCTACCAGATAATAGCGCGCGGGCAAACATATGTGTCGGCAAGCCACGCTGGCTACCGCCATCATGCAAGGTTGCGGCATTGCTGAACAGGGTTGCCGCATAGCCATAATCCCACCATGTCGCAATCACCGGATCCTTTTTTGACTGGCCGCTGGCGGCCTGTTCGGCGGCATAATCGCCAACCCGTTTAAAGCCGTCTACCACTGGCACGCTAAACGATGTTTGCGGAACATAGGGCCGGGTTATCGGATTTCCTGACGATAGATAGGCGATCGACAGGCCGATAATAATGCCAATCGCGCTGGCCAAAACCTGCACTTTTTGCGACTTATCAGACAGGGTATCGGCATTATTTGCCCCAGCTAGGAATTTATCTGCCAAAAATCGGCCACTGGTGAGAATGACCCAGCCAACGCCAAACCAGAATAATGGCGCGGAAAAGAAAATGACCCGATTACCAAATACCGTATTCAGCACGGCCAGCATCAAAGCTGGGAGGAACACAATGGCGATCACCGGATGGACAAATGCCCATGCGGCCAACCCGATCAAGGCAATGATACCGATCCAGACATCACCGGTTAGGCTATAAAGAACCTCGCCAATTGGGATTTTTGCCAGCTCGGTTATGGTTGAATAGGTGTTCGGCAATATCAAATCACCAATATTCGCGCCATCGCCGACAAAGCCGCTAACACTGACGCCGCCACCAGACCAGAATGTGCCCGATGTAACAATAAATAGCGCGGCCAGACCCGCGGTCCGGCGCCAATCACCGTGAATGGCGAAACTCAGCCAAACCAATCCGCCAAGGAAGCCCCAGCTTAGGATATCTTTTGACCACCACCAGCTATACAGGTTGTTGGTCAAGCCAGCGATGATAACAACACCGATAGCCAGTCCGATTGGACGTATCTTTGCCGCCCAAATGACGAGCGCCGTCACTAAATAAAAGAAACCCAGATTGAGCTGGTCAGTATCAATGCGCCCTGCTGATGACCTGACCAGATAGGACATAGATAGCGAGCCACCAATCGCCGCGACTGCACCCACGGCCCAGAATCCCGCCGCGCCAAAGGCCAGCACAATACAAATTGCAGTAAATGCCGCGGTCCATGGCAACATCTTATTGCCCGTTTTAAGCAAGCTTTCTTGGCTAGCATCCGGCGCAAGATACGCCAGCATCACAGATAACAAGGGTTCGGCAAATAGACTGTGATCAGTGTTTTCTGGCTGGTCACGGTTGGCTGGATATTGACGCAATGCCGAAAAAGAGTTGCTTTTGCCTGTCTCTTTTATCGATTTGGCGCCGTTCAGAAAATAGGACGCATCAGTCGTTGTGAATAGGGGCGTGTCACCAAGGAAATAGCTGTCTCTCTCGCTATTCCACTGGTCAAATTGCCAATGGCGCATATGCGCGGAGGCGAACACTGCGAGCGCAATCATGATCATTGCAAAAATGAGGTGGTTTTTGCCTTTTACCGGGGCAAGCCAGGCTTTGTCAGTTACTGCCTTGTGCCATGATATGGCCGGCTCAAACTTCATCTTCAACGATGCCAGAAAATTATTCATTCTTGTCTCACTTGCCAGAACCAAACCTGCATTCAGGCATGTTCACACCTGCACGCACCTGTCGTATCATAGGAAACTGCTTTGGTTCAATTAAATGATGACGCTGGCGACGGCCCAATATCCGCTATCGGTTAATATCTTGGCGGCATTTTGGCAATTGGCATCACTATCAAACAGACCAAAGCAACTGGCTCCGCTTCCAGACATTGCGGCGGCGTGTACCCCATTCTGGGTTTTTATGTCCTGCAATAATTGCGCAATCTCGGGCATGATGGTTATGGCCGCTTGATCCAGATCATTGCCGAGGGCGACAAAATCTGATGCCGCGGTGAAACCACTATCGCTGGCGATGTCGCTAAATGGCTGGTTGGCGGCGGCAAAGGCCGTAAACACATCAATAGTGGCAAGTGGCTTGTTTGGATTGGCCAGCAAAATGGGGGTGCCACTGATGGTTTGGACTGGCGCTAGGGTTGTGCTTTGCGCTATCGGCCGCAGAACCTCGCCAATGCCGCTCATATGCTGGCTATTTGAGTGCAGGCAAACCGGCACATCAGCACCCAATGATAGGGCAATCGCCGCAAGTTCACTACTCATTTGCGGGTTATTCGTCTGAGAGGCCAGATACCGTAATGTCGCTGCGGCATCGGCAGAGCCACCACCAAGACCGGCGCCTACCGGAATGTTTTTTGTCAGGGTAATTTTTACCGGCCCGATAATGCCGCCAGCCGCACGAAAAGCGGCAAGCGTCTGAAGACAAAGATTGTTGGCAGTGTCCAGCGTATCGCCATAGGGGCCAATGATCTCGATGGCGTCATGATCGCTTGGCGCGAATGATAGATTATCGCCAAATTCGGTAAAAACCACGTCGGACTCGAGCAGGTGATACCCATCATCGCGGCGTCCTGTTAGCAACAGGTTCAGATTAATTTTGGCCGGAGCGATGGTTGTACTCATCGGGTGGGCCTATCCATCAAATTCGGCGGCGCGATAGCCATTGGCGATTTTGTCTTTGAGCTTTTTCGCCTCTTCGTCGGAGCGCGCGAATGAGAGGGCCAAGCGCCATTTGAAACGCGCCTCTTGTTCCCTGCCAAGGGTCCAGTAAACATCACCCAAATGACCGATGATTTCAGGATCAGACGGTTCCAGCGCGGTTGCCGCCTCTAGGTAACGTACGGCCTTTTCAGCGTCACCAAGGCGGAAATGAACCCAGCCGAGCGAATCAACAAAGAAACCGCTTTCCGGTCGCAATTCAACGGCGCGTTCAATAAAGGCAATGGCCTCATCCAGATTACGCCCCTCTTCGGCCCACCAATAACCAAGGTAATTGAGGGTGAAAGGATCATCTGGATTAATCTCTAATGACGCCCGCAATTGCTGTTCGGCCTCTTCATCCACGCCAAGGCGTTCCAGCGTAATACCTAGATTGCGAAGCAAACCGCTGGAGCGATAGCCATTATCGATTGATTGATAATAGGCGGCGCGGCCTTTGGCATAATTACCATCGCGTCTATATGTGTCGCCCAGAACCTTGTAGAGATAGCCATCATCTGGTGATGCCTTGATGAGCGCGGAAACGATTTTTATCGCTTTGCCGAAATCCTCTTGATCTGATGCGATATCCATTAGTGCAAGGGCGGCTGGCCGTCCCATCATGCCGCTTGGATTAATCTTGCTAAAATGGCTCAACGCTTCTGTGGTTTTGTCTAGATCCCAGAATTGCTGGGCCAGCAAAAATTGCGCTAAATCATTTTCGGGATCTAAGAATAGAGCAAAGCGCAACCGCGCCGCAAACAGACGCCGTTCCTCGCCAACATTGCCAGCCAGCGCTGTGTCAACGATACCGGCGGCGATGTTTTGAACCAGAGTTGGCGGCGGGGTGGCTGGTAGATTTGTGATGATATTGTTGATCTGGGGCATGTTATAACGCCGTGACAACCGGTCATCCAAAACAGACAAAGCCGCATCAATTTGATCATCGCGGGCCAATAGCTCGGCAAGCTGGAAAGTTGATTGGATCGATAGCGGTTCCGTGGCTAGCCCGCCGGCGCGCTGGATTGCCTCATTGTTATTACCGATTGCCTCGGCCATCAGCGCGGCATGAAGGCGAAAATGCGCTGGCATGCCATATTCAAGATCTTTTTGGGTTCGTCCAGCCTCGAGGACCGCGCTAATGCCGGCGCCGCCTTGGCCATTACCAACCAGCGCCCAGCCTTTAATAATGCCAGCCATGCCAATAGAGGATGAGGTCTCGGCAATTTTATCGGCCAGAACAAGCACGGCGCCCCAGTCATTATCACGAATTGCCAGCGCGATGGCTGGCTCGTGGCTAAGTGGCATTGTTACATTCAGGCTTTCCAGCTGGCGCCCAAGCGCCGCCGCCCTCTCGATATCACCGTAATAATATTGGGTGATAAAACTCTGGCGCAGCAGGTTAATATTGCTGGAGTCATTCTTTAGCGTTTGCAGGAAAAAATCTGCCGATTGCTCAACATCGTTGAAATAGAGCGCTTGTCGGGCGGCTAGAAAATTACCGGCAGGTGTCTCGGTTTTTAGCTTGGCTGGTTGTGAGATAGATTGGCTCTGGCAGGCCCCAAGGACCATCGCCGCCCCTAGGACCGCCATAACAGGCCGCCATTGCGTTAGCGCATTACGTATTTTTGGTATGCGGGTAGCATCACGCGGCGACTTTCCCTTTGGTGATACTGCAAATCGGCAATACATAATGTCAGTTCCTTATATGCAGGTCCGGGTCCTTATACGCTGGTCCGGGGCCCGTCTGTGCCGTGCCTAGTGCTACCCTACCTTATATGTAGGGTAATCATCTATTAGAGCAACCTACATATTAGGATAATTTGGCCCTCCGCCCCCTTCGGGCGTTACCCAGACAATGTTTTGCGACGGATCTTTGATATCACAGGTCTTACAATGCACGCAATTTTGCGCGTTGATCTGGAGGCGCGGATTGGACCCGTCTTCATCGCGTTGGATCTCATAAACTCCCGCCGGACAATAGCGCTGTTCAGGTGCATCATAGAGCGCCAGATTATGCTCAATCGGCACACTGCTATCTTTTAGCGTCAAATGCGCTGGCTGGTTTTCCTCGTGATTTGTTCCCGATAGATAGACCGAAGAATTACGGTCAAAGCTAATCACACCATCTGGTTTCGGGTATTCGATGACCGGCGCATCGGCGGCTTTTTTCAATTGGGCATGGTCGGCGTGGTTTTTCAATGTCCACGGCGCCCGACCCATCAATAGATATGTGTCGATAGCGGCATGGGCGAGACCGAGCCATAAACCTTTGCCAAATCCCGGGCGGATGTTTCTGACCTTATATAGTTCAGGCCATAGCCATGATTCTTGCAATTTTTCCGGATAGCTTGCTGGTTCATGACCGGCGTCAAGACCGTCAAGCGCCTCGAAAATAGCCTCGGCCGCAACCATTCCCGATTTCATCGCGGTATGGGTGCCCTTGATTTTTGGCACATTCAAAAAGCCAGCGGTACAACCGACAAGACAGCCGCCGGGGAACGTCAATTTAGGAACGGATTGGAACCCACCTTCATTAAGCGCCCGCGCACCATAGGAAACGCGCCGTCCACCTTCGAACACATCACGCACTGCTGGGTGGGTCTTGAACCGCTGGAATTCTTCAAACGGCGACATATGCGGGTTGGTGTAATCCAGTGCCACAACATAGCCGACAGCGACCTGATTGCCATTTAGGTGATACAGGAACGATCCGCCATAAGTGTCGCTGGCTAAGGGCCATCCGACCGAATGCCATGCCAGACCCGGCTTTGCCTTGGCTGGATCAATGTCCCACAATTCCTTGATACCGATTGCGTATGTCTGGGGATCTTTGCCCTCACGCAGATCGAATTTATCAAACAGGTTCTTGGTCAAATGACCGCGGCACCCTTCCGCGAAAATAGTCTGTTTGCCGATTAATTCCATGCCGCGCATATAGGCATCTGTCGGCTCTCCATCTTTGCCAATGCCCATGTCGCCGGTGGCGATACCGCGCACCGCGCCATTGTCATCATAAAGGATTTCAGCCGCCGGAAAGCCGGGATAAACCTCAACACCCAACGCCTCGGCCTGTTCACCAAGCCAGCGGCAGAAATTGCCAAGCGAAATGATATAATTGCCGTGATTGTTCATGCTTGGCGGTGTCGGTAGCCGGAATGATTTATTCTCGGTGAGGAACATGAATTTGTCGGATGTGACCGGCGTATCTAGCGGCGCGCCTTTTTCCTGCCAATCTGGAATAAGCTCGTTTAGCGCGCGCGGCTCTAACACTGCACCAGATAGAATATGGGCGCCAACTTCGCTGCCCTTTTCAATGACGCAGATCTCGATCTCTTTTTGCGCCTCTGCCGCCAATTGCTTGAGCCGGATTGCCGCTGAGAGACCCGAAGGACCGCCGCCAACGATAACAACGTCAAATTCCATAGTTTCGCGTTCCATGTCACGCACCCCAATCGCTTTTTTGTTCGACCCGATGATTTATCTAAACTTTCGGGCAGTTTCTGTGATAACTTACGCCAAAGATATTTGCGCGATTATGGCGTTCAAAACAACCGAAAATTGACGGAATCTTATATGTCTGCGCACCTACAGTCCCGTGAAGAGTTGATTGCCCTGCTCGCATGGCAAGTTGATGCCGGTATTGACGAGGTTTTGTTGGACCAGCCGGACCCAGATGCACCGGCCCAACGCATTGCCGATTTTGTCACGAAAACACCCGCGCCAGAGCAATCCAAGGTTCCAGAGCTATCCAAGGCACCATCTCCGGCATTAAACACTGCATCGGCGACGCTGTCTCCGGTTTCAGCTCCAAACCCAGCTCCGGTATCAAATGTGGCCACCGACCAAACTTTGGCATCAATCCAGACATTGACGGCATTGCGCGCGGCGTTAGAGACGATGGATGATTGCGCCCTCAAACACACCGCCAGCAATCTGGTATTTGCCGATGGAAATGCCGGTGCAAGGGTGATGATCATTGGCGAGTCACCGGGGCGAGATGAAGACCGTGTCGGGCTTCCGTTTGTTGGCGCATCAGGGCAGTTTCTGGATAAAATGTTGGCCTCTATCGGGCTCGATCGCTCGTTGGTTTACATTGCCAATCTGTTGCCATGGCGACCACCGGGCAACCGCACACCGACGGCCGAAGAGGTGAATATGCTGCTGCCATGGTTGCGGCGTCATATCCAGCTAGCCAACCCCGAAATTGTGTTTATCCTTGGCGGTTCGTCGGCAAAGGCGTTGCTTGATAGCAAAGACGGCATTATGAAATTGCGCGGCAAGTGGCGTGATGTGGATTATGGTGACGGCATTAATCGGCCAACATTGGCTAGCCTTCATCCGGCCTATCTATTACGATCGCCAGCGCAAAAGCGGCTAGCATTCCATGATTTATTGTCACTAGCGGGCAAGCTATAACAAGGCTGTCTGTTTCTGGGCTGGCCTAAAAACACTAAGAAACACGGCATAAGGCGGATATTTGAACGTGAATAGTTTATTTTTATGTGGATCACGCCAGCCCCTGCAAATGGCTATGCAAATGGCTATGCAAATGGCTATGCGACTGGGTCTTGCCGCAACGATGTTTGCCAGTGTGCAATTTAGTGGTGTGATGAGTGCCACCGCCCAAAGCACCCTGAATACCCAGAACACCCTGGATACCAAGAGCACCCTGGATACAGGAGAAGCTTCCGAAACGATCCAGCCTGCTCCAGAAACTGCACCAGAACCCGCCCCTGAACCCGCCCCAGAACCCGCTCTGGAAAAAGTCGAGCTTACGATATTCGGACCGGAAATAATTCCTCTCACTCCAGCAGGTACCCCAGCAGAAACAAGCGGTGCAGATGGTGAATTGCCGTTGCCGCTGAGTAATTTTGACGTCATTCAGTATCAGCGTCTATTTGCCATGCAAGAAGTTGGCCGGATGAAACAGGCGAACCGCGAGATGGGCCGCTTGCAAAATGACATTCTTGTTGGTCGGCTGTTGTCCCAGCGCTATTTGCATCCGAATGCATGGCGCTCTACCTATGGTGAATTGTCGCGTTGGCTAGCGGCCTATAATGATCATCCCGATGCGAGCCGGATCTATTGGTTGGCAAAAAAGCGCCGGCCGAAGAACAAGGCCATGCCGAAAGCGCCAAAGTCGGGCTATTTGAATGGATATGGTTTGGCCACATCGAGCGGCTATCGCCCGCGTATCCCTGCCTCGAACGCTGGCCGTGCATCGCCGCGGAAAACACGGGGTATTGCGCTTGAAATTCGCCGTGCTATCCGGCGTGGGTGGCCGTCAGGCGCATTGCAAACGATCAATGCAAAAAGCAATCTGCGCTATTTGACCAAGGGTGAAGAAGCACAGTTACGCGGCGAGATCGCGCACGCCTATTTCATTTTTGGCCTCGATGACAAAGCCATTACCCAAGGGCGTTATGCGATTGGTGCAAAATATGAAAACGCACAAATGGGATATTGGGCTAGCGGCCTTGCGGCGTGGCGTAGTGGTGATATTGGCCAGTCGGGAATGTTTTTCCGTACCCTTGCCGAATTGCCTGAGGCAACGCCTAGCTTGCGGTCCGCCGCCGCATTTTGGGCGCACCGTGTGGAAATGCGCGAAGGCCGTCCGGCTAGCGCCACACGCTTTTTGGAAATCGCCGCTTCAGAGCTAAATAGTTTTTACGGGGTCGTCGCCCGCCAAGCCCTTGGCCAAACGATACCGCTGTCATTTGAATTACCACCAAAAGACCAGCAATTCATCGAATGGGTTGCCGCACGCGATGCTGGCCAGCGTTTATTCGCCTTTCTCCAGATCGGGCGGATTAACGATGCCGAGCGCGAGTTACGTTATCTGTGGGTCGATATGTCGGATGATTTGAAAGTCGCCGCATTGCGCTTTGCGATGGATCATGGGCTTGCGGGCCTTGCCTATCGGGCGGGTGAATTGCTGCGCAAACAATCGGGCCGCGTTTATTATAGTGCGCTTTATCCGATCCCGAAATTCGATGTTGAATTCACCGTTGATCAAGCGCTTGTCTGGTCAATTGCCCGTCAGGAATCAGGCTTTAACCCGAACGCCAAAAGCAGTGCCAAGGCGGCGGGTCTGATGCAATTGATGCCGGCCACGGCGTCGTTCATTACCCGCAATAAATCCTATCGCACCCGCGACCGGCATCTATTGTTTGATCCGGCAACAAACATCACCATCGGCCAAACCTATATCAATCATTTGCTGGATGAGAGCCTGATCGAAAATTCGGTTGTGCGATTGCTGGCGGCCTATAATGGTGGCCCTGGTAATCTGCGTAAGTGGTTACGAAAAGTGAACCATCAGGATGATGTGTTCTTGCTGATTGAATCAATTCCGGCGCGTGAAACCCGTTATTATGTTAAGAATGTTTTGATTAATCTTGCGATGTACCGAATGCAGCTCGGTGAGCAGGCAACGTCATTGCGAGGTTTGGCCGCTGGTGGTACCGGCATATTGCAGATGAATATAGCCAAATAAAGAAGAACGCGATGGCAAAGAGCGATGACAGACTTAATCATTCGATAGAATTCCAACCGGTAAATATCGCGGTGATGACGGTATCTGATAGCCGTGAGGCGTCGAATGATAAATCTGGGGATTTGCTTGTCGAGCGCCTTACAGGTGACGGCCACACGTTGGCTGGACGCGCTATTATTACCGATGATGTGGCGGCGATTACGGCCCAATTGAAAATCTGGATTGCCGATGAAACGATCGATGCGGTGATTACCACTGGCGGTACAGGATTGACTGGCCGAGACGTTACGCCAGAGGCCCTGCGCGGTTTATTTGACAAGGAAATCGAGGGTTTTGGCGAGTTGTTCCGGTTCTTATCCTATCAGAAAATCGGCACATCGACGGTACAATCACGGGCTTTGGCTGGGGTTGCTGGCGGCACTTATATTTTTGCACTGCCGGGCTCACCATCGGGTTGCAAGGATGGATGGGATGATATTTTGCGTTATCAGCTCGATATCCGCCACATGCCGTGTAATTTTGTCGAAATCATGCCGCGCCTGCGTGAGGCTGTTGACCAGAGACGCCGCGGGTAATGCCGGATTTATGTTTTGAGCAAGCCAATCCCGCCGCCGTTATCGGCATTGATGAGGCGGGCCGTGGGCCGTGGGCGGGACCGGTTACGGTTGCGGCGGTGTGGTTGTCGCCCGCGCATTATGACCAGATCCCAGACGGGCTGGATGATTCCAAGAAAGTAAGCGCCGCCAAGCGAGAGCGGATTTTTGCCGCTCTGATCGATGGCCCGCACCATTATGCAGTCGCCTCAATCGGGGTGGATATGATTGATAGGCTTGGCATCCTGCAAGCCACATTGCATGGCATGCGCGAGGTGGCGGCGGATCTGGCGCGTCACATAGAACAACAAGCGGGGTTGTCGGTGAGCCTTGGCCTTGTTGATGGCAATATTTCGCCGTCGCTCGGCTGTCCTGAACAATTGGTTATCAAAGGTGACTCGAAATCCTACTCGATCGCCGCCGCGTCAATCATCGCCAAGCAAACGCGTGATAATATTATGGACGAACTGGCGCTGGATTATCCGGATTATGGGTGGGAGCGTAACCGGGGTTACGGAACGCGCCAGCATCAACAAGCGCTGGCTGAAAATGGCGTCACCCCCCATCATCGCCGCAGCTTTGCGCCGGTTAAAAGATTGCTCAGCTAGAGCAAACCTATTGTCATTGGCAAAAGAGTAACCCGTCACGGCGCGACACATCCGCCTTTTTGGCTATTTTGCCGTCAAAACATCGAAAATGGGTAATTGGCCGCATGTGTCCCTCACTACATAAATGTAAAAGAGAAAGATCCGGCACAACATGTTGTTGTTACTTTAACAATATCCCTTAACATGTTGACTTTGTATGATTCTATGATTCATTACTAATGACAGACAGAGTTAAATATTCCGATATTCAACCGATATCTAGCGGGAAAACACCGCTTTCGGTGCAGTTTTTTTGAGTGATATCGGAATAATATGGTTGATGGTAAGGATTGCAGAGTGAAAACGAATACTATTATTCAAGGGGATTGCGTAGCGCGGTTGAAAGAACTGCCAGATGCGTCTGTTGACCTTGTTTTTGCCGATCCGCCCTATAATCTCCAGCTCGGCGGCATTTTATCGCGTCCGGATCATACCGAAGTTGACGCGGTTGATGATGATTGGGATCAATTTGATTCGTTTGCGGCCTATGACAAATTTACCAAAGCATGGTTGAGCGAGGCCCGCAGGGTGCTAAAGCCGGACGGTGCGATCTGGGTCATTGGCAGTTATCACAATATCTACCGTGTTGGTGGATTGTTGCAGGATATGGATTTCTGGGTGCTGAACGATGTTGTCTGGCGCAAGACCAATCCAATGCCGAATTTCCGGGGACGCCGCTTTACCAACGCGCATGAGACGTTGATCTGGGCGGCCAAATCGCAATCATCACGCCACACGTTTAACTATGAGGCGATGAAGGCGTTAAATGACGATGTGCAGATGCGCTCTGATTGGGAATTGCCGATTTGTACGGGCAAGGAACGCCTTAAAGAAGACGGCGGCAAAAAGGCCCATCCAACGCAAAAGCCAGAATCACTATTGGCCCGGGTAATTCTCGCCTCGACAAACCGCGATGATATTATTCTTGATCCGTTTTTTGGAACAGGGACAACCGGCGCGGTGGCAAAACGCCTGAACCGCCAGTTTATCGGCATTGAACAAGACAAAAACTTCGTCAAGATCGCCACAGCGCGGATTGCCGAGGTGACACCGATTGCCTCGCCAGATCTATTGGCAACAACGCCGCGGCGGGCCCAGCCAAAGGTGCCGTTCGGTACCTTGATCGAGCGCGGTATTCTGGCACCGGGTGATCGTCTGTTTGATGCCAAAAAGCGTTTCACCGCACGAGTGCGGGCTGATGGGTCATTGATTACTGATCAAAAAGATAGTGGCTCTATTCATGTTCTTGGCGCCAAGCTTCAATCCCTGCCATCGTGTAATGGCTGGACCTTTTGGCATGTTGAACGTGATGGCAAGCCGGTCTCTATCGATAGTTTCCGCAGTGAAATCAGAGCAGAAATGGAAGTGCCTGAAAGCTAGGGACCTAGGTCTTGCGCGGCATTAACCATAATCCAGCAATCAATAGCACTATCACCACCGCCATTCCGGCGCGTTCGGTGGCGAAAAGCGTGACCAATAATCCATAGCATAATGGCCCGACAAAGCTCGTGGCCTTTCCCGATAGCATCATCAGGCCGAATAGACTGGCCCGCTGGTCCTCTGGGGCACGTCGGGCGACAAATACGCGTGACGATGATTGCAGTGGGCCGATAAAGATCCCGAGCAGCGCACCGGCAATCCAGAAGATCATTTCATTTGGCGCGATGATCGCCGCACTGCCCAAAATAATCAGGGCAACGAGGCTAATCCGAATAACCCAGATCGAGCCGAATTTATCATCTGCCCAACCGCTGATCGCGGCGCCCAGTCCGGCGGTGATGTTCAACAGAATGCCAAAAATCAAAACCATTGTCTGGGTAAAGCCAAAGATCTTTGCGGCATAAATTCCGCCAAAGGCAAATAACGTGATTAGCCCATCGGTAAATAGCATTCTGGCGATTAAAAACCGCACCATCCCGGGTATGGCCGCCGCTGTCCGCAGGCTGATTTTTAGCTCATCCCAGAACCGGCCAGATGTTTTTACCGGTGCTGGCTTTGGTACAAACAAGAATAACGGCAAGGCAAAAACGGCAAACCATAGCGCCGCAAAAACCATCGTTATCCGAATATGTTCGGCCGAGGCTTTATCAAGACCAAATGGTGGGTTCTCCGGCATTACAAAAAGAGCAAGAACAATGGCCAGCGCCACAATCGCGCCAGCATAACCAAATCCCCAAGCCATGCCTGAAACGCGTCCATATTCTTGGGGGCGGGCAATTCCGGGCAATAACGCATTATAAAAAACGAAGCTGATCTCCATCATGAAAATGGAAATGAAAGACAATAGAATGGCGAGGATGGCAAAGGATGGGTCTGGCTTGATAAGCCATAATAGCCCGGTCGCCACCACCCCGCCGATTGTGACAATTGCAAGCAGGGTTTTGCTGGCCCCACGGCGATCCGCTATTTTGCCAAGAAATGGCGCGGCAATGGCAACCATAAGAGAGGCCGCGGCGGTTAACCAGGCCCACGCCGCCGACCCGCCATCGGGCATCACTGTGGTTGCAAAATATACCGAGAAAATGAATGTCGCATGGAGCGTGGGAACAGGTGAACTCGCCCAATCAAAAGCCCCCCATGACAGAACGGCTTTGTTGTTGCGGACGGGGTTTTGCGTACTCATCACTCAATCCATATACTTCATTGTGGCGCGTAAGTGTTAATTATGGCATGAAAAACGTTGTTCATGACTATAGTTTCTAATATTGATTTTTCGGGATGCCAGACCGGTGCCCCGACACGCGCTAAACACGGGTAATAGAGGCACTATCAATCGATGTCTGTTCAAAGCGAACAAAGCAAGCGTGACGATTGGACCAAACGGGCCAATCAAACCCACCGCCGCGCCACAAGCCGTCGTCGCTCGATGGTGCTGGTTGCGTTGGGATCTCTCGCTGTGTTTGCTATATTGCAATGGCTTACGATTGTAGTGTTGCGGCGTGATATGGAGCTGACTTTACCTGAAACGATCCAGAATTCTGCTCTATTATTGACCGGCGCGTTTCTGTTGACGCAATTCATCGGTTATCGGATGGCCAGTGTTTCTACTTATCGGGTGGGCGGACAGATTTTGCCGATCTGGTCTATGCTGGTATTGATCGCGATGGCATTTCTGTTGCTATTCCGATTTGATTATTCGATCCAGTTTTTTGTTATCACATTTCTAACAGGAACGATTTGCCTTAGCTGGTTTGCGGTAAATCTGGTGAAACGCCACAGCCAGAATGTTGCCCTTCCCGGGGCGTTATTGACTGATGATTTGGCCGGCTTTGCGACCAGTAAAGTCGTTAATTTCATCTCGCTTAGGTCGCCAAATCTGCCCGAAACGCCGGTTGATATCATTGCCGTTGATCAGGACCATATGAAGGACCCTAGTTGGACACCTTTCTTGTCATGGTGTTTGATTAATGCGGTACCGGTGGTGCCCCTACAGGAATATATCGAACGCCATACCGGCCGCATTGATTCAGCCCGCTTTATCCCCAGTGACATGCTTAAAACCAGCATTGCGCCGTCTTACATGTCGGTTAAACGGTTAGCCGATATTGTAATATCTATAATGGCGTTGATCTTGTTGTGTCTTCCTATGCTTGTCATAGCGATCATTATCCGTCTTGGATCATCGGGTCCGGCGCTCTTTACCCAGCGGCGTCTTGGCCGTGGTGGGCGTCCATTTACGATCTATAAATTTCGGTCAATGACAAATGATGCCGAGGCCAAAGGTGCACAATTTGCACGTTCACAAGATGCGCGTGTTACCGGCATTGGCAAATTCATCCGCAAATCCCGGATTGATGAACTGCCCCAATTATATAATGTGATTATCGGTGATATGAGCCTGATTGGACCGCGCCCTGAACAGGTCGATTTGATGGATCAATTGGTCAAGGAAATTCCGCTATTTCCCCTGCGCCACTCGGTTCGGCCCGGCATCACCGGCTGGGCGCAAGTGTGCCAAGGGTACGCCGATGACGTCGAGAGCACCCGCCTTAAGATTGAATATGATCTGTTCTATATCAAGAATGTATCGCTGTTGCTCGATTTGAACATCGTGCTCCGGACAATAAAGATTATCTTATCTGGCTTTGGTGCCCGTTAGAACGTTTCCGATAGAACGGATCAGGCTAAAACTCATATTGCTGGAGTGCCAGAACGGGGCAATCTAGGCGTTTCCGGCCATTCAATCCGGTTAATTCGATAATGCAAACAGCCCCAGCAAGGATGCCGCCTGCCTTGGCCACTAGCTTTGCCGAGGCATCAAGCGTGCCACCGGTTGCCAATAAATCATCACAGAGCACAATGCGCTTGCCGGCAAGCTGGCGATGGGCCTGAAGCGATAGCCGCGCCTCGCCATATTCCAGCGCATAGGATTGCTCAAACACTTCGCCGGGCAATTTACCCGCCTTGCGGACCATCACCGCGCCACAATCCAATCCCATTGCCAATGGTAGCGCAAAGAGAAACCCGCGCGCATCGATACCGGCGATAATATCAGGGGCGAGCGGTTTGGTAATCCGCGCCAGCTCGTCCATCGCTTGTTTGACAATCACCCGATCCTCTAGGATCGGGCTAATATCATAAAAGGTAATGCCCTCTTTCGGAAAGCCCGGTGTTTTTGAAATATGTGGATCGAGATCAAACGCCATTGGCCGCTTTCTTTTCTAGGCGGCGTTTGTGCAAGATAGGCTCGGTATAGCCTGATGGCTGGGCCTTGCCGGCGAACACCAGATCACAGGCCGCTTGAAACGCAATTGATTTATCAAAATCAGGTGCCATTGCCTCATAGGCGGGATCACCTGCATTTTGTTGATCAACAACGCTGGCCATTTCCTGCATGACTGACATCACAAGGTCGCTGGTGCAGATACCGTGATGCAGCCAATTGGCGATATGCTGGGATGAAATACGCAAGGTCGCGCGGTCTTCCATCAATCCGACACCATGAATATCGGGAACCTTGGAACAGCCAACGCCCTGATCGACCCAGCGCACAACATAGCCAAGAATGCCTTGGGCGTTATTGCGCAATTCGGCAAGGATATCTTCATGTGACCAGTTCGGCCGTGTTGTCGTTGGAATTGACAGAATATCACGGCGCTCGGCATGCGGGCGTTTGGCGATGCGGGCCTGTTCTTCGCCAACATTGACCATATGATAATGCAACGCGTGCAAGGTGGCGGCGGTTGGTGATGGCACCCATGCACAATTAGCCCCGGATTTAGGGTGGCCAATTTTCTGTGTCATCATTGCCGACATAAGATCAGGCATTGCCCACATGCCCTTGCCGATCTGGGCACGACCGGCCAAACCACATTCAAGCCCTACATCAACATTCCAGTTTTCATAAGCATCAATCCATGTCGCGGCCTTCATGTCACCTTTGCGGATCATTGGACCGGCTTCCATTGATGTATGCATTTCATCGCCGGTGCGATCTAGGAAACCGGTATTGATAAAGACGACGCGGTGCTGGGCGGCACGGATACATTCTTTCAGATTAATCGTGGTGCGGCGTTCTTCATCCATGATGCCGATCTTGATGGTGTTTGGCGCTAGTCCCAAAAGACCCTCAACAGCGGCAAAAATCTGGTCAGTGAATTTCACCTCATCGGGGCCATGCATCTTTGGCTTGACGATATAAACCGAGCCAGTCCGCGAATTGCGTTTTGCTTTAAGGTCACTGAGCGCACCGGTGACAGTCATAAAGGCGTCCATAATGCCTTCAGGAATTTCACTACCATCGGCCAAAAGGATGGCTGGATTGGTCATCAGATGCCCGACATTGCGCACCAACATTACCGCCCGACCATGCAGTGAGGCTGGTGATCCATCCGCTGCAATATAGCTGACATCGCTAGCTAGCTTTCGGGTAACCATGCGGCCATTTTTCTCAAATTCATCAACTAGATCGCCGCGCATCAAACCAGCCCAATTGCGATAGGCAAGGACCTTGTCTTCGGCGTCAACGGTGGCAACCGAATCTTCACAATCCATGATGCTGGAAAGGGCAGATTCGCCAATCACATCATTAATACCAGCCGCATCGAGCGCACCAATGACGCCGTCGCGGTTAATGATGATTTGAAAATGCAGGCCGTTATTGGCAAGGATTACCAAACTAGGGTTCGCCGGATCACCATTGTAACCAGAGAACTGCGCTGAATTGGCTAGCGTTGTACTATTAGAGCCAGAACCAGAATTAAGGCTGATGCTCAACGCGCCATTCTCGACGGATAATTGTTGGACATCGGTCCAAGACCCGCTGGCAAGGGGGACGGCATCATCAAGAACGCCTCTTACATAGGCGATAACTTTTTCGCCCCGAACGGGATTATACCCCCCTTGGCGTCCGGCACCGTCATCTTCTGCAATAACATCAGTGCCATATAGCGCATCATACAGGCTACCAAAGCGGGCATTGGCGGCGTTTAGGGCATAGCGCGCATTGGTGATTGGCACGACCAATTGAGGCCCAGCGATTTTGGCGATCTCGTCATCTACGTTTTCGGTCTGAACGCTGAAGGCTGGTCCTTCTTCAACCAGATAGCCGATATCCTTTAAGAATGCCTCATAGGCGTCCTGATCAATAGCACCACCAGCATTTTCCCGATGCCACGCGTTAATCTTTTCCTGTAAGTCGGCACGGATAGCCAACAAGTCGCGATTGATCGGGGCCAATTCGTGAACCGCCGCATCAAAGCCAGCCCAAAATGCATCGGGGCTAATGTCAGACCCCGTCAGCAATTCGGTGTTGACGAAATCCAGCATCTGTTGATTGATCGACAAATTGCCAAGCTTAATCATCGCGGGCATCAGGTATCTCCAAATATGGTTAGGGCTAGCAATAGAATAGCCTATTTGAGCTAATCAATATTGCCGCATTTAATCAATGGTTAAACCTGTTTATTTGTCGCAATGACTTATGAAAACTGCCACTTTATCCCGGCTTGCTCAAGCGCGGTTTCCATTTCGGTAATAAGACGTTTTAGCGCGGCCGGGTTATCAGCCTCAGCTCTGGCAACAAGGGCGGCCTCGGTGTTAGAGGCGCGTACCAGCCACCATCCTTCATCATCACGCACACGAACGCCATCAATTAGCGATGTTTGATCGGTCCCGCGCTGGGACAATACATAAGCGGAAAGACGCTCCATCACGCCAAATTTGACCTCGTCATCACACTGAATATGCAACTCTGGGGTGGCGTGCTGAACCGGAAGCTGGTCCATATAATCGGTGATCGATACACCGCTCTTATGCATCTGGCTAATCACCCGAATACCGACATAGAGCGCATCGTCAAAACCGTAATATTGATCGGCAATAAAGATATGTCCGGACATTTCGCCAGCCATTGGCGCGCCGATTTCCTTCATCCGTTTTTTCATATGGCTATGGCCGGTTTTCCAAATCTGGGCCTCGGCGCCACTAGCGGTAATTTGTTGCATCGCGACATCGGATGATTTCACATCCAGAATAATCGGCTTGCCGGGGTTACGGCTGGCAACATCCTTGGCCAAATAGGCGGTTAGAATATCACCGGGGACCATCCGGCCTTTGGCATCAATTATACCGATACGATCACCATCACCGTCAAACCCAATACCCAGATCCGCACTCTTGCTAGCCACGGCTTTGCGCAGGATTTCGAGCGTTTCAGGATCAACTGGATTGGGATGATGGTTGGGGAAGGTGCCATCGATCTCTTCAAACATCACACTGTGGGTGCCGCTAAGGCGCGCTACCATGGCGGCGGTCGCGGGGCCGCTGGCGCCATTGCCACAATCCCAGATTACCGACACATCACCAACATCAGCGTCTTTTGTGAGGCGCGCTACATAATCGTCAAAAATCGATTTTGTGATGGCACTGCCACCGGCCTTTTTGGCAATACCGGCTTTACTCATCGCGCCGAGTTCATCGATATCTGGACCAAAGAATGACGCGTTATCCATAACCATCTTAAAGCCATTATGGGTTGGCGGATTATGGCTACCTGTTACCTGAATGGCGCCATCCGTTTGCAACAAAACATTGGCAAAATACAGCATTGGCGTTGGCCCACAGCCAATATCAAAGACCTCGGCCCCACCATCAACAAGTCCGGCAATCAATGCCTCGGCCAGCGCCGGTGAAGAGATCCGTCCATCGCGACCAACGGCGACTTTGTTGCCAAGATTACGTTTCGCCAGAATAGCGGCAAAACTGCGCCCGATGGCTTTGGCATCATCAATGGTCAGGGTTTGCTGGTAAATCCCGCGAATGTCATAGGCGCGCAGAATCGTTGGGTGAAATTCATGTTGTTCCATTAAACCCTCTTGGAAATCCAGTCGCGCAATCCATCGGACATGTCAGGGTGGTTAAGACCAAAAGCAAGATTGGCCTGCAAAAAGCCTAATTTGGATCCGCAATCAAACCGCTCTCCGGAAAAGCGCACACCGTGGAATGGCGCGCCACCAATTTGTTTTGCCAGCGCATCGGTCAATTGAATTTCATTGCTGGCCCCGCGCTCTTGATGGGTTAGCGCATCAAATACTGTTGGCTGGATAATATAGCGGCCAACCACGGCGATGTTGGATGGGGCATCTTCTGGCTTTGGCTTTTCAACCAACCCCTTCACCTCGACTAAATGGCCATTATCCGCGCCGGGAGTAACGATACCATAAGATCCGGTTTGCGCATTTGGCACATCCATGACCGCAACCATATTGCCGCCCTGATAGGCATCGACCATCTCACCAAGACAGCCTTTGCCGAGGATTAAGTCATCGGCCAACAAGATTGCCACTGGTTCGTTCTGGGCAAATTGGCGGGCACACCATACCGCATGGCCAAGACCGGCGGGTTCTTGCTGGCGAACATAGACCACGGATCCGGGATCTTTGACCATGTCGTGAATGGTTGCCAGCGCATCGTCCTTACCAAGACTTTTTAAGGTGGCATCAAGCTCGAACGAATGATCGAAATGATCTTCGATGGCGGTTTTATTCCGGCCGGTCACAAAAATGAATTCTTCGATACCGGCGGCGGCGGCTTCTTCGACGGCATATTGAATGAGTGGTTTATCGACAACAGGCAGCATTTCTTTCGGCAGCGCCTTGGTCGCTGGAAGGAATCTGGTTCCTAATCCACCTACTGGGAAAATCGCTTTTTTTATCATCCGATCGACCTTCCGATTGCATGTTCTGTTGAATAATATGACTTAACGGTACATAAAGGGCTGGTCAAGAACGCAACGCAAGAGGGATTGATGAAAGCAGAATTGCTAAGCCAGATCGAAACCACTCTTAATATATCAGCAGATGTGAAGCGGGCAACCGCGGCGCAATGTAGTGCGGCTGCACTTAGTGCGGCGCAGATGATCGCCCAATCGCTTGGCAATGGCGGTAAGCTGATGCTGTGCGGTAATGGTGGATCAGCCGGCGATTGCCAGCATATTGCGGCAGAATTTACGGCTACTTTGGATCACCAGCGCCCCCGTCCCGGTTTGGCGGCATTGGCTCTTACCACGGATACGTCTTTTATTACCGCCTATGCGAATGATTTTGGCTTTGAGGGTGTGTTTGCCCGTCAGGTTCAAGCGCTGGGCCGGGCTGGTGATGTGCTTATTGGTATCTCCACTAGTGGCACCTCTAAAAACGTTGTTGCCGCCATCGAACAGGCTACATCGATGGACATAAAGACAATTGCGCTGACCGGCTCATCTGGTGGTACATTAGCGGGAATTGCCGATCTGTTGATCGCCGTTCCAAGCGACAAGACCATGCATATACAAGAAGGCCATATTGCGCTTGGTCATGTGATTACCGCCGCTGTCGAGCAGATGATCGCCGGACCAACCGAATAAGGCGTAGTTAAAGGAATAGAATTGTGAATATTGCAGTTATTGGTACTGGATATGTTGGCCTTGTTTCGGGAACTTGTTTTTCCGAATTCGGCTTCAACGTCACCTGCGTTGACACAGATAAAAGCAAAATAGACAAAATTGTTGCCGGTGAAATGCCAATTTACGAACCGGGCCTAGATGATCTTGTGGCGCGTAATATCAGCGCTGGCAGGCTCCATTTCACAACTGATCTAGGACCAGCGGTTGCCGCTGCGGATGCTGTTTTTATCGCGGTTGGTACGCCGGCGCGGCGTGGTGATGGCCATGCTGATTTGTCATTTGTCTATGCGGTGGCGGAGCAGGTTTCGGCGCATCTGACCGATTATACAGTTGTTGTGACCAAATCGACGGTACCGGTCGGCACTGGCCGCGAGGTTGCCGCCATCATTAGCCAGCATAATGCCACGGCCGATTTTGACGTGGTTTCCAACCCTGAATTCCTGCGTGAGGGCGCGGCGATCAGTGACTTTATGCGTCCTGACCGTGTTGTTGTCGGTACCAATAGTGACCGGGCCAAAACCGTTATGCGGGCGTTGTACCGGCCATTATTCCTGATCGAAACGCCGATTTTATTCACCAGTCTGGAAACATCGGAATTGATAAAATATGCCAGTAACGCATTTTTGGCGGTGAAGATTTCCTATATCAACCAGATTGCTGATCTATGTGAAAAGGTCGGCGCGGATGTTCATGATGTGGCCAAGGGCATGGGGCTGGACAAGCGTATTGGCGCAAAATTCCTGCATCCGGGGCCGGGCTATGGCGGTTCATGTTTTCCAAAGGACACGCTGGCATTGGTTAAAACCGCCCAGGATTATGACACGAGCGTTGGCATTGTGGACGAGGTGGCGCGCTATAATGACGAGCGCAAACTATCCATGGTCCAGCGGGTAATTGCGGCAATGGGCGGCGATGTAACCGGCAAAAAGATTGCTATTCTTGGGCTTGCCTTCAAACCGGAAACTGATGATATGCGGGATAGTCCGGCTCTTGAAATTGTGCCTGGTCTAGTGGCGGCGGGGGCGATTGTCTCGGCCTATGATCCAAAGGCGATGGACGAGGCACAGCCGCTTTTACCGGCGGCAACAAATTTCGCCACAGATGCAAAGGATTGTATCAATGGCGCCGATGCCAGTGTTGTGGTTACTGAGTGGAACGAATTTAGAGCCCTCACCGCGGTGCATTTTCTCGATGCTATGACGGGTACGGTATTGGTCGATCTGCGCAATGTTTATGCACCCGACGATATGCGCGCCGCCGGTCTGGATTACTCCTCAATTGGCCGTTAATGACCATTGTCGTCTAGCATCCTTAACGAATGGTAGATGATGGCATTTCTGTCACGCACATATTGATCAATCCGCTGGGGGCTGCGGCGCTTTTGCTATAGGGCATGCGGATAGGCCGGCACAACGCCGTATCCCCTAAAAAAAGGGTATTTATATCCACATATTTAAAGAGAAAATGGAGCGGGTGATGAGATTCGAACTCACGACCCCAACCTTGGCAAGGTTGTGCTCTACCACTGAGCTACACCCGCGTTTGGTCTAGTTACTAGACCATAGCGATCCGCTGAGGGACTGTATAATCCAAGCGTCCGACCCTTGCAAGTGTCAAATTGCGGGTAATGGCTGAATTTATTGGGGTGCTGGTATCTGGGATAGTGGCTATAGCGCTGCCTTTAATGCTGCGGCGACTTTGCTCTGGGTGGCGTCGTCCAGATAGGGATGCATCGGCAGGGCAATCACCCGTTCGCATAGATCGGCAGTAACAGCCAGATGCCCGCCCGCCACCGGATAGGATTTATACGGCGGCTGGTCGCACATTGCGATCGGATAATAAATCGCGGTTGGCACGCCATCTTGCTGCATCGCCTGACAGATCTTACCGCGGTCACTATTTTTGGGGAGCTTGACCGTATATTGGGCCCAGCTAGAGGTTGCGCCAGACGCCAAATGCGGCACCTCGACAATAGAGCCAAGCAATTCTTCATATAGATCCGCCGCGGCATGACGCGCGACTAGTTCGCTGGCGAAAATATCGAGCTTTGCATCCAGCACAACGGCCTGCATCGTATCGAGCCTAGCGGTCATGCCAATGCGGATATTCTCGTATTTATCCTTGCCCATGCCATGCACCCGACAAGACCGCATGATCTCGGCAATCTCGTCATTATCGGTAAATACCGCGCCGCCATCGCCATAACAACCAAGCGGCTTGGCCGGGAAAAAGCTGGTGCAGGTAACATCGGCAAGAGAGCCAACTTTGCGGCCATGTAAGCTAGCGCCAAAGCTCTGGGCGGCGTCATCAATCACCCATAAATTATGTTCACGGGCAAAATCGACAATCGCCTCATAATCGGCTGGCTGGCCAAACAGGCCAACACCCATAACACCAACCACCTCAACGCCAGCATCAATTCCGGCCTGAAGCGCCTGATCAAGCTTGGTTGGGTCCAGATTAAAGGTGCCTGCATCGACCTCGGCAAATACCGGAACCGCGCCCATGGTCGCCATCACCTCGCAACTAGCGGCAAAGGTAAAGGCCGGGACAATTACCCCCTGACCGCGTTGTAGCGACAGGCCATACAACGCCAGCAAAAGCGCATCAGTTCCGGATGAACAGCTAACGCTATGTTTGGCATTGGCCCATTCGCCAAGCCGCGTTTCCAATGCACCAACCTCCGGCCCCATGATATAGGCGCCGTGATCGAGCACGCCATTAATGCCGGCCTCGATTTTATCGCGGATGCGGGCCTGTTGTGCTTTTAGATCAATAAAGGGAATGGACATTTCTGGCTCTTTTATCTGGGGTGATTGTTGGTGTCGATCAATTGGTCTTGCATGGATTCTAAAACGGCCTGCACGTTCAGTGCCTCGTTAATATTTGTTGGCGCTGGCTCGCCGGTTTCACAACAGGCAACAAACGCGCGCATTTCGTCTTTTAGTGGCTCTGCCTCGGCAATGGGTAGTGATATCGGGCTGGCCCGCTCGATCATAAAGGCCTCGCCATCAGGGCGGATTTTATCCTGAAACAGGGTCAGTTTTTCCGGCCATGATTGGGTGTCGTCAAAGACCAGCGATCCAGCCGAACCAACCACCGTCAACCGGTGCTCTTTATAAGGCGACATCCAGCTCGTCTGCATGGTCGCTGAACGCCCATCGGCAAATCCAAGAACGGTCGATAACACATCGACAACCCCCGGGGTAACATGGCTGGCCCCTGCGCAAGAAACGCTGGTTGGCTGGCCATCCATGATTGCCAGAATGAGCGATAAATCATGCGGGCATAAATCAAACAGAACAGATTCGGTGTTGCGAATGCGGCCCATCGCCAACCGGTTTGCCTGAACATGACGAATTTGGCCAATGGCCCCCGCCGCAAGCTGTGCCAGCAATTCCTGAAAAGCGGCGTGATAGCGGATCAAATGACCAACCATGACTTGGCGATCGGCCGCCTTGGCCGCCACCGCTATTTGTTGTGCATCGGCAAGGGTTAGGGCCAACGGCTTTTCAACATAGAGATGCTTACCAGCCGCTAGCGCTTCGATAGCCAAGGCATTATGGCTGGGCGCGGAGGTGGCAAGAACAACACCGTCAATGTTTGGATTAGCAAGCATCGCGGCAAAGTCAGTTTGTTCAACGTCAAATTGCGTGGCAAAGTCTGCTGCATTCGCTGGGTCGCGGTCAGCAACAGCGCCAAGCACTTTTAGCTGTGCCAGATTGCGGGCCAAATTACGCCCCCACATGCCACATCCGACTAGACCGATATTCACCATAATTGATCGCTTTCCCTGTTCACCAAAGGTTTAGGGGGCACGGCTACAGGGGTCAATAGTTGCATTCTGTTACATTTTGCGATGTTTTTGACCGGTTTCCTCACAGGTTTCCCAATTCGGCCATGATGGGATTTCCCCTGTTCAGGCGGACCCCGCTTGGGCTACATTTTGCCAACAGAACCCAATAACAGAACCCAATAACAAAAACCAAAATATACAGAACGTCATATATAGCGTGCCAAACGAGATGAGATTAAAATGGATGCATCGTCACAATTCAAAGATAGCCTGCCCACAAAACCCGAAGCGCTAATGGCGGTTCTGGATGATTTGGCGGTGGATTATAAAGTCTTTAATCATCCGCCCCTGCGCACGGTCGAGGATTCCAAACAGCTTCGCGGTGAGATGATCGGCACGCATGTGAAAAACCTGTATCTGCGGGATCGTAAAAAACGGAATTTTCTGTTGGTGACCGAAGAAGACCGGGCAATTGATCTTAAAAACATTCAGGGTGATTTAGGCTCCGACCGTTTGTCTTTTGGCAGCGCTGATCGGTTGTTTGAAATGTTGGGTGTGCGGCCCGGTGCGGTTAGCCCCTTCACCATTATTAATGACCCTGAGCATAAGGTAAGCCTCGCCATTGATACGTTATTATTGCGGGCTGATATGCTGTATCTACACCCGCTGGTTAATGACATGACATTGGGCGTGACGCCGGCTGGCTTGCTTCGTTTCATCGGGCATGTTGGCCATCAGGTGAATGAAATTGATTTTTAGGCCTGCCTAGCGTTTAACCTCCCGCCTAAATGGATGATCAATTTCACTCCCGATACTCCACCCAATTTCTCACCCAACTTCCCACCCGATATTCATCCCTATATTATGGGTAACCCTTGTTTGGCCGCGTGCTATGCTTAAATATGGCCTACAAAGCCGGTTCAACGCCTGCACTGCCTACACCATCGTTAAGTGAGACTAAAATGGATCAGATGATTTCCGCCGCCCCGACGCCAATTGATGTGGATATGAATAATTTTATGGCCGAGGTCATCGAAGGATCGCGCGACCAGCCGGTCATTGTCCAGTTCTGGGCACCATGGTGCGGACCGTGTAAACAGCTTGGGCCGGTGTTGCAAAAGGCGGTTGATAGTGCCAATGCGACCAAGACCAAAGTCAAAATGGTCCGCGTCAATATCGATGATAACAGCCAGATCGCCCAGCAATTGCGGGTGCAGTCAGTGCCAACGGTTTACGGCTTTGTTGATGGCCAGCCGGTTGATGGATTTGCCGGTGCACAGCCCGGCTCTGCGGTGGCGAGCTTTGTTGAAAAGCTAGCGGCAATGGGCGGCACCGGACCGGATGTTGCGGCGATGCTAGAAGAGGCCGAGGCCGCGCTGGCAGTGCAGGATTTTGATCTTGCGATGGTTAAATTCCAAGAAGTGATGGCGGCCGAACCGGAATCAGTCGAGGCCCTTGCCGGGGTCGTGCGCTGTCTTATCGGCACTGGTGAATTAGAAGGCGCGCGCGAAGTCGTTGATCAGCTAAATGATGATTACCGCGAAAATGCCGCTATGCAGCCAGCGATTGCGGCGCTTGAATTGGCGGAAAAAGCGGCGGGGGCATCGGGTGATCTTACCGCCGCACGCGCCGCTATTGAGGCTGATGAGAATGATCTTGAAGCCCGTCAAAAGCTGGCGCTAGCGCTGTTTGCTAGCGGCGAACATGCCGAGGCGATGGACCAGCTCCTGACCTCGATTAAGATTGATATGAATTGGAACGAAGCCGCGGCACGGCATCAATTGCTAGAGTTCTTCAGTGCACTCGGTGCGGCTAATCCAGACGTATCAAAGGCCCGCCGCAAACTATCTACAATGTTGTTTTCATAGGTAAATTATAGAGGTGCAAGGAATATGAAGTTTCTGTCGCAATTAGCCGATATGCCGGGTGAGATCCCGATTTTTCCTCTTCCTAGTGCGCTATTATTGCCGGGTGGGCAATTGCCGTTGAATATTTTTGAACCGCGTTATCTAGCGATGATTGACGCGGCCCTGGCGACACCTGATCGTCTTATTGGCATGGTCCAGCCGCTAACCGACGAGAGTGATTTGTTCGGCGTTGGATGCGCTGGCCGGATTAGCTATTTTCAGGAAACCGACGATGGCCAGATGATGATTGCGCTCACCGGCATGTGCCGTTTCAAGCTGTTGAGTCATCATGAGAGTGCGGCCGGTTTTCGCCTTGCTTCTGTCAATTGGCAGGAGTTTGAGGGCGATCTTGATAGGATTGACGCGCCGATTGATGACCGTGAACAGCTATTGAATGTGATGCGGCAATATTTCAAAGTGCGCGGTTTTGAGGCTGATTGGGATCAGATAGAGCAGTCTGAGAATGAACAGATTTTGAATACGCTGGCGATGGTTTGTCCGTTTGATGTTGCCGAAAAGCAGGCATTGCTCGAGGCTAATGATGCCAGCCAACGCGCCGCCCTGTTGGTGGCGATGATGGAAATGGCACTCCATGAAGAGGATAGTGGCAATGACGCACGGCACTGATGCCCCCACTAATTCGGGTGAAGATAACAAGAATGATGATCGCGCCATTGATAAGGCGTTGCTCGATGTGCTGGTCTGTCCGATCACCCGCGGGCCGTTGGAATATGACCGTGCTAATGATGAATTGATTAGCCGCCAAGCGGGCAAGGCATTTCCCATTCGGCGCGGTGTGCCGGTGATGCTGGTGGACGAGGCGCGCGACCTTACCGCTATTGATGAAGCTGGCAAATGAACATCACCCATTGGCCGACCGAAATTAAACTGGCGAAGGATAAACGCTCGCTCGCGGTCACTTTTGCCAAAAATGATTCCGGTGGTGATGCCAAAATAATAAACTTACCGGCAGAATTATTGCGTGTTGAATCGCCCTCCGCCGAAGTTCAAGGCCATGGTGCAGATCAAAAGACGACGCCAGATGGCAAACAGAATGTGGCCATCACCGCGATTGAGGCGGTCGGCAATTACGCCATCCGGATTATTTTTGATGATGGCCATGAAACCGGCATTTTTAGCTGGGACTTGCTGTATGATTACGGCGTGCGCCAAGACCAGTTAATGGCCGACTATCTCGCTCGTTTAGAAGAAGCTGGCTTATCTCGTTAATACTTATTGCGCTAATATTTGGCCCCTAATATTTGGGCAGATTGCCGTCCAGCAACGATGCTTTCGTTAGCACCCCGCCGCGGGCGATTTTGACAAATACGGATTTCAATCCGGTCGCGTTGAGCATTTTCATACCCATCGATAATAGCGATGTAACGCCGCCTGATTGTTGTGACAGCATCAGATTGAGGCCGCTAGTGAGGCTACTCATCGCGGCAATTTCTCCGCGCCGACCGGCCGCATAATCAACCAGAATGGAGCTGTGACCCGCCGATAGGCCGCGCGCATGGGCCTGTGCCAGCGCATCAACAAGCACGGCGGCGTCACCAAGCGCCAGATTGTAACCCTGACCCGCAAGCGGATGAATAGCATGGGCAGAATCACCCGCAAGCACCAAATGTGGCCGCGTCATTTGCGGCGTAATGGCGGGCGCCAAGGGCCATTTCAGGCGATCACCAGCCAGCGTTAAAGATCCCAGAGCATTGCCAAAGGCTGCGCTACAGGATTTATTAAATTCATCCTCGCTCATCGCCAAAAGATCATCAGCCGCGCCCGCACCATTGGTCCAGACAAGCGATAGCATAGTGCCATCAAGCGGCATTAGCGCGATGGGTCCATCTGGCAAAAATCGTTGATAGGCGGCATTGTTATGGGGGCGCTCGGCATTAATTAGCGCCACAATCGCGGTCTGTTCTTTGTGACCCGGCAACCGGCTTTCTGTGATCTGCCGCAGATTAGCACCGCGCCGTAACTGGCTATTGGCACCGTCACAGGCAATCACCAGATCACAGGCAATTGGCGCATGATCGGGCCCCAAACTAACGATTGCCCGCCCGTCACCTGTGCTCATGCCGCTAACGCTAATGCCGGTGAGATGGGTAATGTTCCGGGGTTTCTTGATGCCCTCTAAAGTGGTCTTTAGGGCGGCGAATAGATCGCTATTATCAACCACAAATCCCATCGGCTCTGGCTCTGCAAAATCCGAATTTGCCGATTTTCTGGTATCCCAGATTAAATCAAAACCGTTGCGGCGGCGGGCCTGTAGCGTTCTGCCCTCACGCACATTATTGCTGGCAATCCCACTGGCAGTCCCACTGGCAATCCCACTGGCAACATGTATCGCGTAAATCGGCGTCGGCGCATTGCGCAAATGGTCCCACACACCGAGCGCCGCCAGCATCTTTTGGCTGGCCAGATTGATCGTCGTGGTGCGGCCATCGGCTGGTGGATTGGTGCCGGTAGACCGATCAAGCAGGCGAACCTGATAGGGCGTATGCGCAAGTGCAATCGCCATCATCATGCCAGTCAAACCGCCGCCAACGACACAAATTTCAGCATTCGGATCCGGCTGGTTCATTGCGATGAAATTACGTTATTGGGAAAATGGGTGGTTAAAACATAACGCGCGAGGGTTTCTAGGTCCGTGCCATCGAACAGATAGGCGTGACAGCCCGCCGCACGACCCGCGGCGACATCGGTATCGCGGTCACCAATCATCACCGAACTGCCAAGATCAATATCCCATTTTTTCGCTAGACCAAGGATCATCCCGGGCCCCGGCTTGCGATGATCGCAGGGGCCAGCAAGGGCCGGATCAACCGCCAAGGGATGATGCGGACACCATGCAACATCCTTGATCACACCACCGATCTTGATCGCCTCGGCACATAGATGGTCGTTGAAATTCTGCATTTGCTCTTGGGTAAAAATCCCACGGCCAATACCACCCTGATTGGTTACGATATAGACGTCCAAGCCGGCATTTTTAAACAGCCGCAACGCTTCGGGCGCGCCCTTAATCCAGCCAAAATCGCTGATTTTCTGGGTGTAACCTTCATCGAGGTTTAGGGTGTCATCGCGGTCCAGAAAAATTGCTGGGCGTTTGGCCATTAGTCGCTCTTCCTTGTGTAGGCTATGTATCCCTTGCGGCGGGATGGTTTCTTCACTCTATCGGTGGGCTATTAGAATTTCTACAGAAATACCATAGAGCTACTGTAGAAACTATGTCGCAACGCCCTTTCCTGTTTTGCGATACAGGTAGGTGATATAGGTAGGTTATACGGGTAGGTTATACTGCCAATTGCCCCATAAAGCCAGATGCGGTAACAATAGCCAAGCGCCCAATCCGCAGTTTAATCGGCCTCTTGCCTGATGAGATTTTAAGATATGAAATTCAATCCAGATTACGCTTTGTTCGATGACAATATGTTCGTCAAGCTCCGTGCCGCCCTTGCCGGTATCGAGCCAGCGGCAGGGCTTGAAATGCTGGATGTATCTATCGGCGAGCCCCAGCTTGGCGGTGGTGATTTAATCACCAATAGCGTCAGCCAGCATAATCGTGATTGGCAATATTATCCAAAGGCCGCCGGTAATCCGCGCTTTATCGAGGCGGTCGGCAATTATATTGGCCGGCGGTGGCCATCGGCGGCGGCGCTGGGCAAATTGAGCGCACAGATTTTTCCCGTTACTGGCACGCGTGAACCGCTGGCGTTTCTTGGCGGTTTGGTCCGCAACACAAAGGAAAACCCGATCGCGCTGGTGACCAATCCGTTTTATCACGCATGGCGTTCAGGTGCGCTAGCTAGTGGCGGCACGATTACCTATATGAACGCGAATGCATCGAATGACTTTCTGCCTGATCTGGACGCGTTATCAACCGATACGCTCGATCGCACGGTGATCATGTATCTATGTAGCCCAACCAATCCAGAAGGCAGTGTGATGCCGATGGAATATCTTAAATCGGCTCTGGAAATGGCGCGACGGCATGATTTTCTGCTGGTGATGGATGAATGTTATTCTGATATCTGGCGTGGTTCGCCGCCAATCGGCATGCTCGAGGCGGTGGCCGAAATGCCATGCGCCGCGGGTGATGACCCGCTGCGTAATCTGGTGGTATTGAACTCGCTGTCAAAACGCTCTAGTGCGGCTGGCTTGCGGGCTGGCTACATCATCGGTGATGCCGAGGCGATAAAAACCTTTGCCAAGGTTGTGGCTAATGGTGGATCATTATTGCCAACGCCATTGCTAAATGCGGCGGCTGATGTTTATGACGATGATGATCATGTTTCCAAAATTCGGGCACATTATGACCATTCTTTTGCCATCGCGGCGCGTCACCTATCAATAGAGCCACCACAAGGCGGCTTCTTTTTGTGGTTGCGCGTGGATGATGATGTGGCTTTCGTACAGCGATTAATGCGAGAACAGGCGGTGCGGGCGATGCCAGGATCCTTTATGGGCGTCGGCACTGATGCTGATGGTGGTAATAATCCGGGGCAGAATTATGTGCGTTTGGCGCTGGTCCATGATCATGATCGCATCGAAGCGGTAATGCAAAGGGTGGCGGTCATTTATGGTAATGGGTTAGCATAAATCGATGGCTGATCCGACCGAAAAAAAACCATTCCTATCACCTGCGCTGGCGTCTTTTCTGCGCCGCCGTTTGATGGAAATTACCGGCATTGTGCTGATTGCAATCGGCGTTCTGTTGCTGATGACATTGCTTCCTGCCTATTCCAGCGACAATTCCCTTAGCGTCTTTTCCACCCGCCCGGTCCAACATTGGCTGGGCAGCTATGGTGCGACTGTTGCATCGGCACTGTATGAGGCGGTTGGCCTTGCCGCATTCGCCTTTACCATCCTTCCGATAAGCTGGGGATATCGGCTTCTTCGCAATCAGGAAATTGGCCATAAACGCGTCCGCTTTTTCATGGCACCTGTTGCTTTGGTTTTGCTGGCGGCGGGCTTTTATGGCGCCGCTGGTGCGTTTATGGACGGCTCTATAGGGGGGTCGGTTGGACCTATCATCACCGGCATGATATTGCCGTTAATCCCGCCTATTCCGGATTTCTATGGCATTACCACAATGCATCTGCTGGGCACTGGCTGTTTGATTTTTGGCGCTATGGCCTTTGTCTGGGCGGCGGCGATGTCACGCCAGCAATGGCGCATTATCACGTGGCCATTAGGCGTTGTTGGCAAGGGCGCAAAGCTGGTGTTTGGCGGCATTCTATCGCGGTCACAATCGGCGGCGGCGCATGGTGATGACGCCGATACGGGGGCTAGTGCAAAAGAAAAGAAATCCCGGCGTGCAAAGAAAAAATCAGGTGCAAAAAGCCGGCAGGAACCAACGCTTGTTGCTGGGGCAACGCCGCTTGATGCGGCGCCGTCGTCACCTGCAACTGCGGGATCGAAACAACGCCGCGCCACGCAAGCCTCACTCGATTTTGATGGCGGCTCAGGGTTTAAATTACCACCGCATAAATTGCTAAAGACACCGGGAAAGGCGGCCTCTGGCCCGTCTCAAAAGATACTGGAAGAACGCGCGCGCCAGCTTGAAGAAGTGCTTGGTGATTTTAGCATCAACGGCAGTATCGGCGATGTTCGTTATGGTCCGGTTGTCACCCGTTATGATCTCAATCCAGCTCCGGGAACCAAATCCCAGCGGGTCATTTCGCTGGCTGATGATATCGCCCGCTCGATGAGTGCTATTTCGGTTCGGGTCGCGGTAGTGCCCGGACAAAACGTCATCGGTATCGAATTGCCAAACGAAGACCGCCAGACGGTTATGTTGCGCGAAATTCTCGATGATCCGGTCTGGACAGATGATAATAGTGGATTGCCAATGGCACTGGGCAAGGATATTGCCGGTGCGCCGGTCATTGTTGATTTGGCCCAGATGCCGCATTTGCTGGTGGCGGGAACCACCGGATCGGGCAAGTCGGTTGGTATCAATGCGATGATCCTGTCGATGCTATACCGTCATACGCCAGAAACCTGCCGGATGATTATGATCGATCCGAAAATGCTGGAATTGTCGGTTTATGATGGTATTCCGCATTTGCTTAGTCCGGTTGTAACCGATCCGTCAAAGGCGGTAACTGCGCTGAAATGGGCGGTACGCGAGATGGAAAACCGCTATCGCAATATGGCCAAGATGGGTGTTCGTAACATCACTGGTTATAACGAACGTCTGGCCGAGGCCCGCGCCAATGGCGAGGTTCTGACCCGCCGTGTGCAAACCGGTTTTGATCAGGATTCAGGACGGCCTGTGCATGAAGAGGAAATTCTGGATCTGGCGCCATTGCCATTCATCGTGGTTGTTATCGACGAGGTTGCCGATTTGATGCTGGTTGCGGGCAAGGAAATCGAAGGGGCGGTGCAGCGTCTAGCGCAAATGGCCCGCGCCGCCGGTATCCATGTTGTGATGGCTACCCAGCGCCCTTCTGTTGACGTTATTACCGGCACGATCAAGGCCAATTTCCCGACCCGTATTAGTTTCCAAGTTACCTCGCGTATTGATAGCCGCACGATTCTTGGTGAACAGGGGGCCGAACAATTGCTGGGCCGCGGCGATATGCTGTTCATGGAGGGTGGCGGCCGGGTTGTGCGTGTGCATGGTCCGTTTGTCGAGGATGGTGAGGTCGAGGCCGTTGCCAACTTCCTTCGTCTGCAAGGCGAGCCAGAATATGACGAGCGCGTTGTTGCGGATGAACCGGAAGGCGGCGAAGCGGGTGGCTTGCCGCTAGGTGAAGGCGGCAATGGCAATAGCCTCTATGATCAGGCCGTTCAATTGGTTGTGCGTGAACAAAAAGCATCAACCAGCTTTGTTCAGCGGCATTTGAAAATTGGTTATAACCGCGCCGCGACAATCATCGAAGAAATGGAGAGCGCGGGCATTATTAGCGCCGCAAACCATGTTGGTAAACGCGAAGTTCTGCTCAATAATGAAGATGGATTTTAATCCGAATGTCCCGAACCTTAGGTTTTTAATATCATGAATGGTGCCTTGAAATTTATCACAATCATGGCTGTTAGCGCTTGGTATATGGGCGCTGTTAAACCTGCGCTTGCTGAGGATTATGTCAGCATGGCGGAAAAATGGTTTGATACAATCACCACGATGCAGGCTGATTTCATTCAAATCGCGTCTGATGGCACCACGGCCGAGGGCGAGCTACATCTGCGCCGCCCTCACCGGATGAAAATTATCTATGATCTGGACGAGCCGCTTATTCTACTAACGACACCGGTCTGGCTTCATGTTGACCGCCCCGCCCGAAAAGACGTGGTGAGCTATCCAATCAGCGAAACACCCCTTACACTTATTTTGCAGGAACAGGTGAAATTGCGGTCAGCTGATTTTAATACGATCAGCAAAAAAGCCGACGGTATTATCAGCATTTCACTGGAGAAAGAAACTGGCCGGGCGGCGGGCAAACTCATTCTGGAATTTACCGAAAAGCCGTTTGAATTGCGCCGCTGGACCATTCGTGATGCCGCCGATGTTACCACTGTTGTTACGCTCCAGAATATGCGCTACGGGCATAGCTACAGAAACGAATTCTTTACCGTGAGCGATTATGATCTGAACCGCTAGGCCTACCTAAATAGGCCACCCGCTCAAATAGGCTATAGTGAATAGGAACCAAGATTTATGAGACTAGCGACCTGGAATATTAACTCGGTGCGTTTGCGGATTGGGCTGGTGCTCGATTTCCTCAATGAGAATGATATTGATGTGCTTTGTTTGCAGGAAACAAAAACCGAGGATCAGCATTTTCCAGCCGAAGCATTGCGCGAGGCGGGATGGGCGCATCAGGCCATTCGCGGCGAGAAAAGCTATAATGGTGTTGCCATCATAAGCCGCACACCGCTGTCAGATGTTGCGCACATGAATTTTGTCGGCAAAGAGGATTGCCGGCACATTTCGGCGGTGACTGATAATGGTATCCGCATCCATAATTTCTATATTCCGGCGGGCGGCGATGTGCCTGATCGTGACGAAAATCCGAAATTTGGCCATAAGCTTGATTTCCTGGCTGAAATGACGGCACATTTTTCGGCGAACAAGCCTGAGAAATCCGTGCTGGTGGGTGATTTGAACATTGCCCCGTTGGAACAGGACGTCTGGTCGAGCAAGCAATTGCTGAAAATTATCAGCCACACCCCGATCGAGACCGATGGCCTAAAAAAATTGATTGCTGATGGTGGCTGGCATGACGCGGTGCGGGCGCATTATGGCCCTGACGAGAAAATCTTTTCGTGGTGGTCATACCGATCACGCGATTGGACGGCGAACAACCGTGGCCGCCGCCTTGACCATGTCTGGGTGTCAAATGATCTGGCCGAAAGCGTGCAATCCGCGGCGATCTACCCGCATCTGCGCAGTGCCGAAAAACCGTCTGACCATGTGCCAATCACGATTGACCTCTAGTCTTTGGGTAATAATGTGCGGCCGGACTGGTGTTTTGGGGTAGGCCGGCGTTGTGACACGGGGATGATATCGGTGTTGCCTCTTCCCTGAGGCCAAAATTTGGCGTATATGCGGGATTATGACTGAATTTTTGAAAATGCATGGCTTGGGGAATGATTTCATCATTCTCGACGCACGCGGGGGCAAGGCCTTGACCGTGTCGCCTGATGCTGCGCGCGCGCTGACTGATCGGCGGCGCGGTATTGGCTGTGACCAGCTATTGATCATCCGTGATTCCGATGTGGCTGATATCCAGATGGATATTTTGAATAGTGATGGCACCGCCTCTGGCGCTTGTGGCAATGGCACCCGCTGTGTGGCTGATTTTGTGATGCAGGGATTGGGTCAAGACCAGCTATCGATTGCCACTGATGGCGGTATGCTAGCGGCGCATTATGACAACCAATATGGTGACAATCTCATTGCGGTTGATATGGGACCCGCGCGGACCGACTGGCAAGATGTGCCGTTGGCGCGCGCAAGCGATACCCTGTCGCTTGATCTTGGTCATAATCTTCCGCCGGTGGTTTGTCATTCCATAGGCAACCCCCATGCGATTGCCTTTGTTGATGATGTTGATGCGATTGATCTTGCCCAGATTGGCCCGATTATAGAGCATCATGAAATCTTTCCAGAACGGGTGAATTTCTCGATTGTGGCGAAGCGAGATGATGGCGTTTTTCGCATGCGTGTGTGGGAACGCGGCGTTGGCATAACCATGGCTTGTGGTTCGGGTGCATGCGCGGTTGGCGCTGCGATTTACCGGCGCGGTCTTGGTGGTCGTCATAATGAGATTATCATGGATGGCGGGTCGGTGTTCATTGACTGGATCGATGATGGCAGTGCCGGTGGACGGGTGATGCTGATCGGGCCAATTTCCTATAGCTATTCAGGTGTGCTTTCGCCGGAATTAGCGGCGCTATTGGCGGGCTCGTAATGGCTAGTCGCAATGCCCCACAGATAGAAACCTTTGGGTGCCGGTTGAACATCTGGGAATCTGAAGTCATGCGCAATCAGGCGGCTGATGCTGGCTTGAATGACGCCATTATTTTCAATACATGCGCCGTTACCGCCGAGGCCGAACGCCAAGCCCGCCAAGCCATTCGCAAAGCCCGCCGCGCCAATCCAGACGCGCGTATCATCGTCACTGGATGCGCCGCACAAATCGCCCCGGATAGCTGGGCGGCGATGGATGAAGTCGACCAGATCATCGGCAATAGCGACAAATTACAAGCTGAAAGCTGGCAGAAGTTGAGCCAAGGGAACAGCCCTGTTCAAATCGTTAGTGACGTCATGCAGGTGACTGAGATGGCCTCGCATATGATCGATAGTTTCCATGAACATACGCGCGCATTTTTGCAGATCCAGCAAGGCTGTGATCACCGCTGTACCTTTTGCATTATTCCCTATGGTCGCGGTAATAACCGGTCTGCCTCGATGCGCGAGATTACCCAAGCGGCGCGTCACCTTGTTGAAAATGGCACCGAGGAAATTGTTCTCACCGGCGTTGATATTACTAGCTGGGGCAGTGACCTTGCCGGACGGCCACGCCTTGGGGCATTGGTGCGGATGGTGCTGGATGAAGTGCCGGCGCTGAAACGTTTGCGGCTGTCCTCTATTGATCCAGCGGAACCCGATGCCGAGTTGATGGATGTGCTGGCAACCGAACAGCGGTTAATGCCGCATTTGCATATATCGGCCCAGCATGGTGATGATCTGATCCTAAAGCGGATGAAGCGCCGTCATCTGGGGCGTGATATTGCACGCTTTTGTGACGAGGCTCGTAGGCGCCGCCCCGATGTGGTTTTTGGGGCGGATCTCATTGCCGGATTTCCAACCGAAACCGAGGCCGCGCACATAGCTACAAAAGATATGATTGCCCGCGCTGGCATCACCTATCTTCATGTATTTCCCTATTCACCACGGGCCGGAACCCCGGCCGCGTCGATGCCGCAAGTCGATGGCGCTCTTATTAAACAGCGGGCTGGTGAATTGCGTGAGATTGGCGCCCAGCGGTTACATGGATTTCTCGATAATATCATTGGCAGTAATGACCAGATGCTTGTTGAATCAGGCAATATGGGGCATGGCCGTGGCTATAGTAAAATGCGCCTTTTGGGTGATTATGTTGCCGCAGGTACCCTCATCGATGTGACTGTTACGGCGCGCGATGGTGGTGTGGCGGTTGTGGAGCGGCGATAGATGAAATGGTTTAAGAAACTCAAATCCGGCCTTAGCAAGACCAGTAGCAAAGTCACCTCTTCGCTATCGTCATTATTGGGCCGCTCTAAATTAGACGCCTCGTCGCTCGAGGAAGTGGAAGACGCGCTCATTGCGGCGGATCTTGGCACAGCTTCGGCGTTAAAACTCGCTGCGGCGATGAATAAACATAAATTTGATGGTCCGGTGACTAGCGAATCACTCGCGCTGGCCTTGGCCAATGGCATTAGTGATATTTTGGAACCGGTGGCCCAGCCGATAGATATCGATACGGCGAACAAGCCTCATGTCGTGTTGTTGGTTGGCGTAAACGGCTCTGGCAAAACGACGACTGCGGGCAAGCTCGCCCAGCAATGGCGCGCGATGGGTAAATCGGTCATGCTAGCCGCAGGTGACACGTTCCGCGCCGCGGCGATTGAACAATTGCAAGTGTGGGGCGAGCGCACAGGTACACAAGTGATCGCCGGTAAACAGGGCGGCGATGCGGCGGCTCTTGCCTATGAAGCGATGGCAACAGCGACGCAAAAGGGCTGTGATGTTCTGATTATCGATACCGCTGGCCGGTTGCAAAACCGCTCCGAATTAATGGATGAACTTGGCAAGATTGTGCGGGTGATAAAAAAGCATGACGAGGCCGCCCCGCATAATTCGATCATTGTTCTTGATGGTACTGTTGGCCAGAACGCCCTATCCCAAGTCAAAGCCTTTCAGGAGATTGCCGGCATTACTGGCCTGATTGTGACAAAGCTGGATGGTTCGGCCAAAGGCGGTGTGGTGATTGCGCTTGCCGAGGAATTTGGTCTGCCTGTTCACGCGGTTGGCGTTGGCGAGGGTGTCGATGATCTCCAGCCATTTGACGCGCGTGAATTTGCCAATGCCCTTGCCGGTGTAGATGACGAAGCGCCCGAATAAAAGAATCGATAAAAAGAATCGATAGCTCGTTATATCGGCCCCTAATTCGCCGCGTTTGGCGATGGCCATAATGCGGCGGTTCGGTTGGTAAAGCGGTACATAACCAGGCCGAATATCTCGTGCCACGCCCGCCGCATCATGTCGTGACCGTCGGCTATATCGAACCAATGCTTGTTATCTCTCGTTGTGGTGAAATCGACTGGATAAGGAATAATCCCCCGCCAGCCAGCGGCCTCAAAAGTGCCGATGGCACGTGGCATATGGATTGCCGAGGTCACTAGAATCCAGCTTGATGCTGGTTGCGGCACCAGAACGGTGCGGCTGTTCACGGCATTTTCATATGTATTACGGCTGGTTTCCTCAAACAGAATGGTTGATCGACTATTTGCTTTTGCCCGTGCCGTTACTGTGGGGGATTGGGCTAATAATGCTTTGATGATCTGTGGCTCATCCCATCCCTTTGGCACCAGAGAGCTGGAAAATCCGGTGAATAGCAAAATGCTGTCGGGATATTGCGCATGCAGTGACGCGCTAAAGGTTAGGCGCTCTGCGGCAGCATTTTGCTGGGGCTGGTTGCGCGATTCTGATACCTCGCCGCTACCTGTATGACCGCCAAGAACAATGATGCCATCGATTGTCTCTGGAAGGCTGGTCGGTTGGGGAAATCTATTCTCTAGCTGGCGCGTGGCAAAGCTGGATAAGGGGAGAAATCCATAGAGCAGGGGCACGATGATTGCGCCTATCACAAAGAAGCGCATTGCCCGCCGCTTCTTGCGTAATTTGCTGATGCCAGCCAGCAATAATAACAGGTAGGGGTGAAATAACGGTTCTAGCAAAATAGCGAGAATTTTGGATAACGTGAAAAACATGCCTCTATTCTTGACAATTCCCGCAGAAAAGGGCAATAGACACTTCATATTCAGGCCATCGCCGACAAAGTGACCTTAGCGGGTTCCATCCGTCCTTGAAGTTTTCGAGCACGGGTGCCTTTTTTCTGTTTGGCATAAGCGTGGATATGACGACGCGACGATAGTGAAACTAAATGGGCCATACAGGTATTTTTGATTAACCATGTTCGATAACCTAAAGGACAAATTACAGGACGTCTTTAGTGCGCTAGGTAAACGTGGTGCGCTGAGCGAGTCTGATGTTGACGCGGCTCTGCGCGAGGTTCGCCTTGCCCTGCTCGACGCCGATGTTGCCCTGCCGGTGGTTAAATCATTTATCGCCAAGGTACGCGAAGGCGCGGTTGGGTCGGACGTTCTTAAATCAGTCCGCCCAGATCAACAGGTTATCAAGATTGTTAATGACGTGCTTACCGAGGTGTTGGGCGGAGATGCCGAGCCTTTGGCGAGCGCGACAAACCCGCCGACAGTTATCCTTATGGCTGGATTGCAAGGCTCAGGTAAAACCACAACCGCGGGTAAACTTGCCTTGCGGTTGCGCACCAAGGACCGCAAAAAGGTCATGCTTGCCTCTTTGGACGTGACCCGTCCAGCGGCGCGTGAACAGCTCCGGATGCTGGCTGAACAGGCCGAAGTCGGGGTGTTGCCAGAGGCCGATCGTGAGAGCCCGCCGCAAATTGCCAAACGCGCATTACAGGCGGCCAAACTCCAAGCCTATGACGTGCTGATCCTTGATACGGCTGGTCGTATTAGCATCGATGAAGGCCTGATGGCTGAATTGCGCGATATCAAAAAGCTAACAAACCCGCATGAAGTGTTGCTGGTTGCCGATGCGATGACCGGACAGGATGCGGTGAATACCGCCCAAGCATTCCATGACGCGGTTGGCGTTACCGGTATTGCCCTGACCCGTCTTGATGGTGATGCCAGAGGCGGTGCCGCCCTATCGATGCGGCATATCACCGGCTGTCCGATCAAGCTGGTTGGTGTTGGTGAAAAACAGGATGCGCTGGAAGATTTTGATCCGGCGCGGATGGCTGGACGTATTCTTGATATGGGTGACATTGTTGCCCTTGTTGAAAAGGCGGCTGAAACCATCGAGGCTGAGGATGCGGAGCGAATCGCCCGCCGGATGGCCAAAGGTCAATTTGACTTGAATGATTTCCTCACCCAAATCCGCCAATTGCAAAAGATGGGTGGTCTTGGTGGGTTGATGGGAATGTTGCCCGGTCTTGGCAAGATGCAAAAACAGATTGCCGCCGCGGGTGTTGATGATTCGATGATTAAACGCCAAGAGGCAATCATCCTGTCGATGACAAAGAAAGAGCGCGTTTCTGTTGGCTTGTTGAACGCATCGCGCCGCAAACGTATCGCGGCGGGTTCAGGCACATCAGTTCAGGATGTGAACCGTCTGGTAAAACAATATCAAGACATGGCCAAGATGATGAAAAAGCTTGGTGGTAAAAGTGGCGCCGCGGCGATGAAAGCTATGATGGGCGGCGGAATGCCCGGAATGGGCGGCGGCATGCCAGACATGAATGCTCTATCCAAAGGATTGGGATCAAACGAATTGGGTGGGGGACTACCCAAAGGATTGGGAGGCCTTGGCGGCGGTTTGCCGGGCGGGCTTCCAAATGGATTACCCGGATTAGGCGGCAAGCCGTCGGGTAAAAAGAAATAGTACGAAACGAATATCAAAATACTTAATGCCGATGAGAGGATTTAATTCATGGCTTTGAAAATCAGACTTGCCCGTGGTGGCGCGAAAAAACGTCCATTTTACCGTATCGTTGTAGCCGAAGCTTCATCGCCGCGTGATGGCCGCTATGTAGAGCGTGTTGGTACCTATAATCCAATGGTTCCAAAGGACCATGATCAGCGCATGACACTAAATAATGAGCGTATTGCTTATTGGCTTGGTCAAGGCGCACAGCCGACTGAGCGTGTTCAAAAGATGCTGGCAATTGCCGGTCTTGCTGAGGCGCCTGCGTCTCGTCCACAGCCAAAGAAATCAGCTCCTGGCCGTAAACGCGCCGAGCGTGAAGCCGAAGCCGCCGAGGCTGCTGAAGCCGCTGCTGCTGATGCTGCCGCCGCCGCCGCTGCCGAGGCTGAAGCTGAAGCCGCTGCCGCTGCTGCCCCTGCTGAAGAAGCCCCTGCTGAGGCTGCTTCTGAAGAAGCTCCGGCTGAAGAGGCCCCTGCTGAAGAGGCCCCTGCTGAAGCTGCTTCTGAAGAGGCTCCGGCTGAAGAGGAAAAGGCGGGCGAATAATGCCCATTCAGCGCTTGTCTTTGGGGGCGGTTACCGGTGCGCATGGTGTGCGTGGCCAGTTTAAGGTAAAGCCCTTCACCGACCAGCCCAAGGCCTTGGATAAATATGGACCGGTTTGGCTAGAAGATGGCAGACAATTGTCGCTATCTGTCAAATCGGTTTCACCCAAGGGATTTGTTCTGGTTAGTGCCGTTGAGATAACGAGCAAAGAGGCGGCTGATGCCTTGCGCGGTTGTCAGCTTTTGATCGATCGCGACAAGCTATCACCAAGCGATGAGGGTGAGCATTATCATGCTGATCTGATTGGTTTGACGGTGGTCACCGAGGCAGATGGGGCGCTGGGGCAAATCATCGGTATCCACGATTTTGGTGCTGGTGAGATTGTCGAGATAGAGCCAGAAAAAGGGCCAAGTTTTATGCTCCCCTTTTCCGGCGATTATCTTGCTAAGATTGACGATGAAGCTGGCGAGGTGGTGTTAGACCCACCGATTGGCATGGTGACATTGGCTAGAGAGCAATCCAGGCCTAAAAAGCCGGGCCAAAGTAAATCGGGCCAAAAAAAGCCGGGCCCAAAAAAACTGGGTGAGGCTAAGGCCAAACGAGGTGAATAAAGGCGGTGTCATGACTGATTCGCAGATAGAGGCCGAACAGCAGGCAAAATGGCAAGCCACGGTGCTTACGCTGTTTCCTGAGATGTTTCCGGGGCCTCTTGGTGCGTCTCTGGCAGGAAAATCGCTAAAAGCCGGCATTTGGAGTTTGAAAACGCTGGACATTCGCGACTTTGCGCGCGATAAGCACCGGACTGTGGATGATACCCCACTTGGCGGTGGTGTTGGCATGGTGATGAAACCCGATGTGGTTGCCGCGGCACTTGATGCAGTGGCAGACGCGCCTGGGCCTAGAATATACATGACGCCTCGCGGCCGCTTGCTTGATCAGGCAACGGTTCGTGATCTGGCTGAACAGCCGGGCGCAGTATTCTTATGTGGCCGTTATGAAGGTGTAGATCAGCGGGTGATCAAAGATGCGGGAATGATGGAAATCAGCATCGGCGATTATGTGTTATCCGGCGGGGAACCCGCGGCGATGATCACGATGGATGCGGTAGTGAGGCTGTTGCCCGGCGTTATGGGCAAGGAAGAAAGCCACCGCGATGAGAGTTTTGAGACGGGGTTGCTCGAGCATTCGCTCTATACACAGCCCCGCGTTTGGAAGGATTTAGCGGCGCCAGAAATTTTGGCGTCCGGCAACCACCAGAAGATCGCTGATTGGCGACTGGCGGAAGCGAAAAAAGAGACGCAGGAACGGCGTCCGGATATGTGGCAACGCTATTTGGACAAGCAAAACCTGCATAATGGTGATTAAACGCTGGAAGTTTTTGATGGGCAAAAACAACAGCAGGATTGGATGAAGGGAAACGAGCGATGAATATCGTTGACCGTATTGGCAAAAAACAAATGGAAAATGCGCTGTCCCAGCGTGAGATCCCTGAATTCGCACCGGGCGATACTGTCCGCGTCGATGTAAAGGTTGTTGAAGGCTCTCGTGAGCGTATTCAGGCCTTTGAAGGTGTTTGCATCGCGCGCAAGAGCGCTGGCGTAAACTCTTCATTCACAGTTCGTAAGCTGTCTTATGGTGAAGGCGTAGAGCGGGTATTTCCACTTTATGCACCACAAGTTGCTGGATTGACGGTTGTTCGCCGTGGTCGTGTTCGTCGTGCGAAGCTATATTATCTTCGTGGACGTACCGGTAAGGCCGCACGTATTGCTGAAAAAACAACGTATCGCGAGGCGTCTTCTTCCTGATTGGCCTGACCGGCTAGGGAAGAACTCCTCGCCGGCAGAAATCGGGAGAAAGATATGTCGGCTCCAAAAACCTTATTTGACAAAATCTGGGATGCGCATGTTGTGCATCAGCAAGATGATGGCACATGCCTGATCTACATTGATCGGCATCTTGTCCATGAAGTAACGAGCCCACAGGCATTTGAAGGCTTGCGCAATGCTGGCCGTGCGGTGCGCTGTCCAGAGCGCACGCTTGCTGTGGCTGATCACAATGTTCCAACAACCGACCGCAGTGGCGGTATTGCCGATGAAGAATCGCGCATTCAGGTTGAGGCATTGGCCAGCAATTCAGCTGAATTTGGCGTTCCGTATTTCGCCATGAGCGACATCCGCCAAGGCATTGTTCACGTCATTGGGCCAGAGCAAGGATTTACCCTTCCGGGCATGACCATCGTTTGTGGCGATTCGCACACCGCAACGCATGGCGCCTTTGGGGCATTGGCATTTGGTATCGGTACATCCGAGGTAGAGCATGTTCTAGCCACCCAGACGCTCATCCAAAAGCCGGCAAAGAATATGCGCATTACTGTTGATGGCGAGTTGGCCCATGGCGTTACTGCCAAGGACGTTATTCTGGCAATCATTGGCAAGATCGGCACCGCTGGCGGTACTGGTCATGTGATTGAGTTTGCCGGATCTGTTATCCGCGGCCTGTCTATGGAAGGCCGGATGACAATCTGTAACATGGCGATTGAGGGCGGTGCCCGCGCCGGCATGATTGCACCTGACCAGACAACATTTGATTATCTTATCGACAAGCCGATGGCGCCAAAGGGTGAATTGCTGGAAAAGGCAATTGATTACTGGCGCACATTGCCGTCGGATGAAGGCGCACGCTATGACACCGAAGTCGCGATGGCGGCTGGGGATATTGCGCCGACAGTGACATGGGGCACAAGCCCAGAGGACGCGTTGGCTATCACCGCATCGGTTCCAGATCCACAAAAGGAAAAGGACGAGATGAAGCGGGCAAAGCTTTTGCGGGCGATTGACTATATGGGTCTATCGGCCGGCCAGAAATTGACCGATGTGAAAATCGACACAGTCTTTATCGGGTCTTGCACCAACAGCCGCATCGAAGATCTGCGGGCCGCTGCTGCTATTGCTGATGGACGTTCTGTGGCTGATGGCATGCGGGCAATGGTTGTTCCAGGTTCCGGTCTGGTTAAAGAACAAGCCGAAGCCGAAGGTCTCGACAAGATTTTTGTCGCGGCTGGTTTCGAATGGCGCGAGCCGGGCTGTTCAATGTGTCTTGCGATGAATGCTGACAAGCTGGCTGATGGCGAGCGCTGTGCATCAACATCTAATCGTAACTTCGAGGGCCGTCAGGGCCGTGGTGGTCGTACACATCTGGTTAGCCCAGAGATGGCCGTTGCCGCCGCTGTGACTGGTCACCTAACCGATATTCGCGAATTCTAGAGGGGGTTATTATGCAAAAGTTTGATCAATTAACTGGTATAGCGGCCCCCCTCAATATTCTGAATATTGATACGGATATGATTATCCCAAAGCAGTTTTTGAAAACCATCAAGCGGTCTGGCCTTGGCAAGAACCTGTTTGACGAGATGCGCTTTACGCTGGACGGTACTGAAATTAGTGATTTCGTGCTGAATAAGGCTCCGTATCGCGATTCGCAAATTCTGGTGTCTGGTGATAATTTTGGCTGTGGTTCTAGCCGTGAACACGCGCCGTGGGCGTTGCTTGATTTTGGCATCCGCTGTGTGATCTCGACTAGCTTTGCCGATATCTTTTACAATAACTGCTTTAAGAACGGTATTTTGCCGATTGTGGTTTCACCTGACGAGCGTGATGCGCTGATGGCTGACGCGGCGGATACTGAAAACCCAGAATTATCAATCGATCTGGTATCACAGACGATCAAACGTCCAAATGGTGTGACCATCTCGTTTGAAGTTGACGCGTTTCGCAAGAAATGCCTGCTCGAAGGTCTGGATGATATTGGTCTGACTTTTGAAAAGAGTGACTCGATTGATTCTTATGAAACAAAGCGGCAGGACACCCAGCCCTGGCTCTAGGCCGGGCGCCCGTCCCAACACTCCTAACCGAAACCGCGCCGCCCCCTTCATCGGGGTGGCTTAGGTGACAGAAGAAGAGAGAAAAATGGCTTCAAATCGCAAAGTGATGGTGCTTCCAGGTGATGGTATCGGCAATGAAGTGATGGCGGCGAATATGCGCATCATGGATTGGCTGGCGAAACACCGCAGTCTTGATTTTGATGTGTCCGAAGGTCTTGTTGGCGGCGCTTCTTATGACGCTAATGGCACGCCTTTGACTGACGAGACGATGGCTGATTCCATGGCCTCTGACGCGGTTCTGTTTGGCGCTGTTGGTGGTCCTCAATATGACGATCTGCCGTTTGACCTAAAGCCAGAGCGTGGTTTGTTGCGGTTGCGCAAGGAAATGGATCTGTTCGCTAATTTGCGTCCAGCTATCGTATTCCCTGCCCTTGTTGACGCCTCTACGCTAAAGCCGGAAATTGTGTCTGGTCTTGATATCATGATCCTGCGCGAACTTTGCGGTGGATCTTATTTCGCCGAGCCACGCGGTATTGAAGAGCTGGCAGATGGGACCAAGCGTGGTTACGATACTAACGCTTATACAACACCGGAAATCGAGCGTATTGGCCGGGTTGGTTTCGATCTTGCCCGCAAGCGTAACGGCAAGCTTATGTCGGTTGAAAAGGCCAATGTTATGCATTCAGGCGTGCTATGGCGTGAGGTCATGACATCATTGCATGCGGCCGAGGGTGACGGCGTTGAGCTGGATCACATGTTCGCCGATAATTGCGCGATGCAATTGGTGCGTAACCCAAAGCAGTTTGACGTGATTGTGACGGATAATCTGTTTGGTGATCTGTTGTCTGATTGTGCGGCTATGTTGACTGGTTCGCTTGGTATGTTGCCGTCGGCATCGCTTGGCCATCCTGATCCTGAGACGGGTCTGCCAAAGGCGATGTACGAGCCGGTACACGGTTCTGCACCGGATATTGCCGGCAAAGGTCTGGCTAATCCGCTGGCCCAGTTCATGAGCTTTTCAATGATGCTCCGCTATAGTTTCGATCAAGGCGCCGAGGCCGATCTTCTCGATCAGGCGGTTAGCGATGCGCTGGCATTGAAACGCACCGGCGACATTATGACGGCTGGTTGTGAACAAACCGGTACACAAGGCATGACCGATGCGGTCATTTCGGCGCTGGATCATCTAGCGCGTTAATCTATTGCTGAAGGCGGCGAGACGGCCGCTAGGAGACTAAAATGGGATATAGAGTTGCCGTTGTCGGCGCTACTGGTGCGGTTGGCCGCGAGATGTTGCAAACACTTGCCGAGCGGAATTTTCCGGCGGACAAGGTGCATGCGCTCGCGTCTGCTCGGTCTGTTGGTCAGGAATTGTCCTATGGCGAGAGTGATATTGTAACGGTTACCGCGCTCGATAAATTCGACTTCTCGACAGCTGATATTGCGCTGTTTTCTGCTGGTGGTGATACCTCCAAGGAATATGGCCCAAAGGCAGGTGCGGCTGGCTGTATCGTGATCGATAATTCATCTGCATTCCGCATGGATGACGATGTGCCGTTGATTGTTCCAGAGGTCAATCCAGATGCAATCGAGGGCACAACCATTGCCAATGGTGGCCGCAACATTATTGCCAACCCTAATTGTTCGACTGCCCAGCTGGTCGTCGCGCTAAAGCCGTTGCATGACGCCTTTACCGTAAAGCGGGTTGTGGTGTCGACTTATCAGGCGGTTTCTGGTGCTGGCCGTCCGGCGATGGACGAGCTGTTTAACCAGACCCGCGGTGTGTTTGTGAATGACACGGTAAAGCCGGAAATCTTTACCAAGCAAATTGCCTTTAACGCGATCCCGCATATCGACGTATTCCTTGATGATGGCTTTACCAAGGAAGAGTGGAAGATGACCGCTGAGACCAAGAAGATTCTTGATCCAGCCATCGAGCTTGTCGCGCATTGTGTGCGTATTCCAGTGTTTGTCGGCCATAGTGAGGCTGTCTTTATCGAGACAGAAAAGCCTATGGATGAGAAGCAGGCGCGCAATATTCTGTCTGAAGCGGATGGCTGTATTGTTGTCGATCATCGGGCGAATGAAGGCTATGTAACGCCGCATGAGGCCGCTGGTGAGGACGCTGTTTATATCAGCCGAATCCGGCGTGACCCATCGGTTGAAAATGGTCTGGTGTTCTGGTGCGTGGCTGACAATCTGCGCAAAGGTGCCGCGCTAAATTCGGTACAGATTGCCGAGTTGTTGGTGGCCCGCGGTATCAGCGGACGCTAGCTAGCCAATAGCGCTAAATTTTCTCGCAAAGCAAGCTCGCGGCTAGATGGACTAGCGGCGAGCACGCGCTGGGTCTTTTGGCTGGCGGCGATGAACGCGGCCGGAATTTCTGCGCCATTGGCAATATGTCCGGCCAATAGACTCGTTAGCAAATCACCGCCGCCAGAGACGTTTTTGCCAGTATCTAGGGCAGGGGCAAAATGCGGTTCGGCGATGCGCTGGACCAGCAAATCACCATTTTGATCCTGATCATCTATGCCGGTCGCCACCACCGCCTGTAAATTGGTGTTGCGCGCCAACAGTATCTGGGCAGAAGCGACCGCATCGTCTTTATTCTGCACAGGCTGGCCCGCAAGATAGCCAAGTTCAAATTGGTTGGGGGTGATGATCTGTGCCAGTGGTAACAAGTGATCAACCATCGCATCGGCAAGGCCCGCATCGATATAAAGCGTGTCATTATCGCCCAACACCGGATCGAAAATATAACAACCCTTCGGCTGGATAGACTGCCATTTTTCAATCGCCTCACCAATTATCACGAGCTGGGCCAAGGATCCCATATAGCCTGAAATGACGATCTCAATCTCGCGATACGCCCCGAGTGTCTCAAGTGCGCCCAAAAACGCCGTGATATCATCTGGCGAAGTTGCGCCGCCGCCCGCTAGGCCATAGCCGGGATGCGCGGGAAGCGTCACGGTGTTGATCATTAGCGGCGCGTGGCCCAATGTTGATAGAACCGGCGCAACAACGCTATTACCAACAAAACCGACCATGACGGATGAATGAATTGAGAGGATCTTTTTCATAGTTTGATTTGTGGCCTGATGGGAGAAAAAAGGCAAACGCAATTGACTAAACCCAGCCAATGACTGATAACTGCGCCTCTGTTTGCAATCATGATTGTCGAGGTTTTTATGTCTAAGCCACGCCCTCTTTCACCGCATTTGCAAGTCTACCGTCCGCAAATGACCTCAATGCTCTCCATCGCGCACCGCGCAACGGGTGTTGTGCTATCGACGGGCACTTTGCTTTTATGCGCATGGCTTGTTTCCCTGTCTATGGGCGCCGATAGCTATGCCACCATGTCCGGATTGCTGGCGCACCCCTTGGGTCAATTTGTCCTATTCGGTTATTCGGTGGCTTTGATCTATCATGCTATGAATGGCATTCGGCATCTTGGCTGGGATTTAGGTTTTGGCCTAACCCTACCGCTTGTATATCGCAATGCTTATATAGTCCTTATCGCGAGTGTCGTTTTGACAGTGGCGCTATGGGCTATGGTTTGGTTTTAGGGGGCGAATGATCTGATGGCTGAATTTCCTGCCGGCATTTCTCACCGCCGCCGTATTTCGGGGGTTTCGCATTGGCGTTGGCAACGCTTTAGCGCTGTCGCTGTATTGGCGTTGATGTCGTATTTTACGATCCTGCTCGCGACTATGGGTGGTCTTGATTATGATTCGGCAACTGCGCTTATTGCCAAGCCGTATAATGCTATCGCTCTGGCTATTTTGCTGGTTGTTGGCTTGTACCATGCCGCGCTTGGCATCGAGGTGGTGATCGAGGATTATGTATCGCTCCAACGCGGTCGCCGGATGTTTATTATGTTGGTCAAATTTGACCTGTTCGTTATTGGCCTTATTAGCCTGTGGGCTTTGGCCAAAATAGCTCTTTAGAGGGCACCCGGACCAGTTTGGTATTGCCGGGAAGTGGGAAGCAAAGGGTAGGTTATGGCTGCATATGAAATTACCGATCACTATTATGATGTCGTCGTTGTCGGTGCTGGTGGTGCTGGCTTGCGGGCCACATTGGGCATGGCCGCGGGTGGTTTGAAAACAGCCTGTGTTACCAAGGTGTTTCCAACACGCTCGCACACAGTGGCGGCGCAGGGCGGTATCGGCGCGGCGCTAAACAACATGGGTGAAGGCGATAATTGGCAGTATCATATGTATGACACGGTCAAGGGATCGGACTGGCTCGGTGATCAAGACGCCATTGAATATATGTGCCGTAATGCGATTCCATCGGTTATCGAGTTGGAAAATTACGGTGTTCCCTTCTCGCGGACTGATGAGGGCAAGATTTACCAGCGTCCGTTCGGTGGTCACACTCTTGATTACGGCAAATCAATGGCCCGGCGCGCCTGTGCGGCGGCTGACCGGACTGGCCATGCGATTTTGCACACACTGTACCAGCAATGTCTGAAATATCAGGCTGAGTTCCATATCGAATATTTCGCCCTCGATCTGTTGATGAATGAAGATGGTGAATGTGCCGGTATCATTGCGCTGTGCATGGAAGATGGCAGCTTGCACCGTTTCTGGGGCCAGCAGACCGTATTGGCGACAGGTGGTTATGGCCGCGTCTATTTCTCTTGTACATCAGCCCACACATGCACCGGTGATGGCAATGCGATGGCGCTACGCGCTGGCTTGCCGTTGCAGGATATGGAGTTTGTCCAGTTCCACCCAACCGGCGTTTATGGCGCTGGCGTTCTGATCACAGAGGGTGCGCGCGGTGAAGGTGGCTACCTCACCAATAGCGAAGGCGAGCGCTTTATGGAGCGGTTTGCCCCAACCGCCAAGGATCTGGCCAGCCGCGATGTGGTGAGCCGGGCGATGACCATCGAAATTAACGAGGGTCGCGGTGTTGGTCCAAACAAAGACCATATCATGTTGCACCTAGAGCATATTGATGCTGAAACCCTGCATAAACGGCTTCCGGGCATTACCGAAACCGCCCAGATTTTCTGTGGTGTTGATGTCACGCGAGAGCCAATTCCGGTATTGCCGACAGTCCATTATAATATGGGCGGCATTCCAACAAACTATAATGGCGAGGTGATTTCCCCGAGCAATGGCAATGAAAACGCCACGGTTCCGGGGTTGATGGCGATCGGCGAGGCCGCGTGTGTATCGGTTCATGGCGCCAATCGTTTGGGTACAAATTCGTTGTTGGATATTGTTGTGTTTGGCCGTGCGGCGGCGCATCAGGCAACAAAATTGCTAACCCCGGGCGCGGCCCCGAAAGAGGCCCCGCAATCAGCGACCGACAAGGCATTGGATCGTTTTGATCGCATGCGTCATGCCAATGGTGATGCCAGCGCCGCTGGGATCCGTTTGGAAATGCAGCATGTGATGCAGCGTCATGCGGCGGTGTTCCGCTCGTCTCAATCATTGAGCGATGGTGTTTCAAACATGGACAAAGTCGCCGCAAAGATGGCGAATATCGGTGTGAAGGATCAATCATTGATCTGGAACACGGATCTGGTCGAGGCGTTGGAGCTGGATAATCTGGTTGGTCAGGCGCTTGTCACCATCCGGTCAGCCGCCCAGCGTGAGGAATCACGCGGCGCCCATGCGCATGAGGATTGGCCAGAGCGTGACGACGAAAACTGGATGAAGCATACGGTCATGCGGCTTGACGAAAAGAACAATTCGGAGCTGTCATACCGCGGCGTTATTATGAATACGCTGAGCAACGATGTGGCGCCAATTCCGCCAGCACCACGCGTATATTAGGATAATCGAGGAACAAATGGCTGAGTTTACGCTTCCAAAAAATTCCAAAATGACCAAGGGCACAACCTACAAGGCGGCGCCCGAGGCCACCGATGTACGCACGTTCCAGATTTACCGCTGGTCGCCAGATGATGATGCGACCCCGCATATCGATAGTTTTGAAATTGATCTGGATGATTGTGGCCCGATGGTTCTGGACGCGTTGATCAAGATCAAGGGCGAGCAGGATAGCAGCCTAACCTTCCGGCGGTCATGCCGTGAGGGCATTTGTGGTTCCTGTTCGATGAATATTGACGGCACCAACACGCTTGCCTGTCTTAAATCGATCAAGGATGTGAAAGGTGATGTAAAGATCTTTCCTCTGCCGCATATGCCTGTGGTGAAGGATCTTGTTCCCGATCTTAGCAATGCCTACCGCCAGCTTACCGCCATTGAACCATGGCTAAAGACCAAGGAAGATGCACCCGCCGGTGAAGAGCGCCGCCAATCGCCAAAAGAGCGCGAAGAGCTCGATGGTCTATGGGAATGCGTGCTGTGCTTTAGCTGTTCAACCGCCTGTCCTAGCTATTGGTGGAATAGTGAAGAATATCTTGGGCCAGCGGTGTTGTTGCAGGCCTATCGCTGGGTGGCTGATAGCCGTGATGATCATACCGAGGAACGCCTTGATGCGCTGGATGATAGCTTTGCGCTATATCGCTGTCACACCATCATGAACTGTGCGAAAACCTGTCCAAAGGGGCTAAATCCGGGCAAGGCAATCGCTAGCATCAAGACCAAACTAGCGGCACGTTAGGTGTATTATTGGCCGGTTGGCTGATGTGCAACATGTTTGAACTGCTGGTGAAATTGGGTTAGCGTCTTGGCTATCCTTTTGTGCGGTCCTGAGGCTAATGCCCGATAAAACCACCTATCCATCCCAATTACTGCAAGCGCGCATCGATCGTGGCGAGTTGAAATTCGACTCCGGCCAAGCACAGATGGCGACCGCGCTCGATCAATTGGTTGATGTGATTGCGGCGCGCGGGCGGCGTAGCTGGATTGGTGGCTTGCTTGCACGCAGGCGGAATGCCGACGATGGCGATATGGGCCTATATATCTATGGCGGGGTTGGTCGCGGCAAAACCATGCTGATGGATATGTTTTATAGCGCCCTGCCCGAGGGGCGCGCGCATCCTCGCAAATGGAGGCTACATTTTCATGATTTCATGGTTCTGGCGCAGGATTTAATTCACAGCGCCCGCCAAAAGGATGCCGATGATCCGATTGAGGATGCCGCCAACGCCTTGGCCGATAAAGGACAGGTGGTCTGTTTTGACGAGATGGAGGTGCGCGACATTGCCGATGCGATGATACTCGCGCGGTTGTTTACAAAGATGCTCGATCGCGGGGTCATTGTGGTTGCGACCTCAAATCGCCATGCGGATGATCTTTATAAAAATGGCCTGCACCGCGATCGTTTTCTGCCCTTTATCGAACTATTGAAACAGCGGTGCCGGATGGTTGAGATTGCCGATGGTGATGATTGGCGCGGTGCGGTTCTGGCGCAATTGCCGGCATGGTATGAAATCGATGCATCGGCTGGCGATTCTAAAACGATGGCGGCGCTGGATGTGGCATTTGATGAATTGCGCGCCGGTGTACCGGTGGCTAGCGAAACCATAAAGGTCGCTGGCCGTGACATTGTCATAGCCAAGGCCGCGGGTGACGTGGCGATGGTCATGTTTGAGGATTTGTGCGATGTGCCGTTGGCGGCGCGTGATTATCTGGCGATTGCGGGCCGGTTTGCTGGATTGGTAATGGTTGGTATTCCGCGCTTTGACGAGCGCAATGAACATACAGCGCGCCGGTTCATGTGGTTGATCGATGCGTTATATGACCGTGGGCGCTTTATTATCGCCTCGGCGCATGGCCCGATCGACGATCTTTATCACGGCCATCAATTTGCTTTTGAGTTTTCCCGCACGATGTCGCGTCTTGGCGAGATGACCCGCCGTGGTAAATTGTCTTAGACGGACGGTTAAAACCAATATTCCTACCGATATTGCGGCTTAAGCCTTGTAACAGAGGCCAAATTTTTGTAAACCCAGCAACATCAAAGGCATGTTCTGACTTGGTTTGTTACAGACCGCTTCCAGCACTGCCGTTCATTGTAAAAACCGGAACTTTATCATGGCACGAAATAAGATATCTCTTGTGGGCGCTGGCAATATTGGCGGCACTCTGGCCCTTTTAGCGGGTCTTAAGGAATTAGGCGACGTCACTCTGTTTGACATTGCTGAAGGCATCCCCCAGGGCAAAGCGCTCGATATCGCCCAGGCCGCCCCGATTGAGGGCTTTGACTCGGTTGTTAGCGGTACTAATGACTATGCTGATCTTGCTGGCAGTGACGTGGTTATCGTGACCGCAGGTGTTGCCCGCAAGCCGGGTATGAGCCGTGATGATTTGATCGGTATCAACACCAATGTGATGAAACAGGTTGGCGCTGGCATTAAAGAAAACTGCCCGGGCGCTTTTGTGATCTGCATCACTAACCCGCTTGACGTTATGGTTGGCGTTCTCCAGCGTGCGTCTGGTTTGCCGCAAAGCCATGTTGTTGGTATGGCTGGCGTGCTCGACTCGGCCCGCTTCCGCTATTTCCTCGCCGAAGAATTTGCCGTTTCTGTTGAAGATGTAACGGCCTTTGTTCTTGGTGGTCACGGCGACACAATGGTGCCGCTGGTACGTTATTCTGCGGTTGCTGGTATTCCTGTTCCTGACCTTATCAAGATGGGATGGTCGAGCGAGGCAAAGATTGCCGAGATCGTCCAGCGTACACGCGATGGCGGTGCAGAGATTGTTGGCCTGTTGAAAACTGGTTCAGCATTCTACGCACCAGCATCATCAGCCATTGAAATGGCCGAGGCATTTTTGAAAGACAAAAAGCGGGTGCTACCATGCGCCGCCTATGTTGATGGTGCCTATGGTCTGAACGGCCTCTATGTTGGCGTGCCGGTTGTCCTTGGTGGCAACGGTGTGGAGCGCGTTGTTGAAATTGCGCTTAACGCTGAAGAACAGGCAATGTTTGATAATTCGGTGGCTGCGGTCGAAGCTTTGAACGAAATCGTTGCTGGTTTGGAATAATTTAGATGAGCGGGTTTTACCCGCTCTTTTTTATCTGTACCCCGATTGGGGTTTCTTTGGAGATTGTTTGAATGAATATTCATGAGCATCAGGCCAAAACATTGCTTGGCGAATTTGGCGTGCCGGTTCCAAAGGGAACGGCCGTGTTTTCGGCAGATGATGCTGTGGCCGCGGCCGATAAACTCGGCGGTCCGGTTTATGTGGTTAAGGCGCAAATTCATGCCGGTGGCCGTGGTAAGGCTGGCGGCGTAAAGGTCGTTAAATCTACCGACGAAGTGCGGGAAATCGCCACTGAGCTTTTGGGCAAAACATTGATAACGCACCAGACCGGCCCTGAAGGCCGCGAGGTTCGCCGGCTCTATGTCGAGGATGGATGCGATATTGCTGAGGAGCTATATCTGTCACTCTTGGTTGACCGTGGTAATAGCCGGGTAACCTTTATCGCATCGAGTGAAGGCGGCATGGATATTGAAGAAGTTGCCGCTAACGAGCCTGACAAAATTCTGTCGCTTGGAATTGATCCGGCAACTGGACTCCAGCCACATCATGTGCGCCGTATTGCCGGTATTCTTGGATTGTCTGGTGCCACCGCTAAACAGCTTCCTGCATTTCTAAAGAGCCTATACACAGCATTTTGTGATCTGGATGCCAGCCTTGTTGAGATTAACCCGCTGGTTGTTACCGGTGCGGGTGATCTGTTGGCGCTTGATGCCAAGATGAGCTTTGATTCAAACGCACTATATCGTCACCCAAAGGTGATGGAATTGCGTGACCTGAGCGAAGAAGATCCAGCCGAGGTTAAAGCATCTGAATTTGATCTTAACTATATCAAGCTCGATGGCGATATTGGTTGCATGGTCAATGGCGCGGGTTTGGCGATGGCGACTATGGATATTATCCAGCTAAATGGTGCGTCACCTGCCAACTTCCTTGATGTTGGCGGCGGTGCAACCGCAGAGCGTGTGACCGAGGCATTCAAAATCATTCTGTCTGATGACAATGTCAAAGGCATCTTGGTGAATATCTTTGGCGGTATCATGCGGTGTGACATTATCGCCGAAGGTGTGGTTTCAGCGGCGCGGACACTTGGCCTGACCAAGCCGCTCGTGGTTCGCCTTGAAGGTACAAATGTTGAAGAAGGTAAACGTATCATGGCCGAATCTGGTCTTGATATTATCCCAGCAGACAATTTGGCGGACGCTGCTGCCAAAATTGTCGCGGCAATCAAATAAGCGAGGGTAGCATGTCAGTCTTAGTTAATAAGGAAACCCGGGTGATTTGCCAGGGATTTACCGGCGCTCAGGGAACCTTCCATTCAGAGCAAGCCATTGCCTATGGCACCAACATGGTCGGCGGTGTTACGCCGGGCAAAGGCGGTCAAACCCATCTGGATTTGCCGGTTTTCAATTCTGTTGCCGATGCGATGGCCGCAACCGATGCTAATGCGTCGGTTATCTATGTGCCGCCGCCATTTGCCGCTGATTCTATTCTAGAGGCAATCGATGCGGGCATGCCGCTAATCATCTGTATCACCGAGGGCATTCCAGTGCTTGATATGGTGCGGGTAAAGCGGGCGCTGGACGCTAGCAACAGCCGTCTTATCGGGCCTAATTGTCCGGGTATCATTACCCCGGGCGAATGCAAGATCGGTATTATGCCGGGCCATATTCACCGTCCGGGCAAGGTCGGTATTGTGTCGCGTTCGGGAACATTGACCTATGAGGCGGTGGCGCAAACAACGGCGGCTGGTCTTGGTCAATCCACCTGTATTGGTATTGGCGGCGATCCGGTGAATGGTACGGACTTCATCGATTGTTTGAAGATGTTTTTGGCTGATGATCAAACCGAAGCCATCGTCATGATTGGCGAGATTGGTGGTTCAGCCGAGGAAGAGGCCGCGGCCTTTTATGCGGCCCAGCCTAATCAAAAGCCAATCGCCGGATTTATTGCGGGTCAAACGGCACCTCCGGGTCGGCGCATGGGCCATGCTGGTGCGATCGTTAGCGGTGGTAGCGGTGCGGCGGTTGATAAGATTGCGGCGATGGAAGCGGCAGGCTTTGAAATGGCCCCCTCACCGGCCGGACTTGGTGATGCGGTGATGCGGGCAATTGCAAAGGCTTAACAATTTGATGCTTATCGGCTTGAATTAACCCAAATTGGGCATAGACTGATGGTCGGCGCGTTCTAGTTGGTTGGGAAAATGGATAGTAACGATGGATGAAACTGTAGGTATGTCGGTAACCGCTGACGACAAGGAAGAGGCACTGGATTACAGCTTTCTTTCAGGTGCAAACGCTACTTTTATTGCCGAGATGAATGCCGCTTGGCGCGAAGACCCAAAATCAGTCGATGCAAGCTGGGCAGCTTACTTTGCCGAGCTAGAAGCCGTTGGTGAGGATACAGAACTCGCTGATGGACCGAGCTGGGGCCGCTCTCCAAGTCGTGTTGTCGGGGCGATAGATCCTGATGCCTCGATTAAGGCTGTTGCCGCGGGCCATGTATCTGGTCGGTCGATGAATGCGCGTGATATTCGCGCCGCCACACTCGATAGCCTGCGCGCTGTCATGTTAATTCGGGCCTATCGCATCAGAGGTCATCTGATTGCCAACCTTGATCCGCTATCGCTTGAAACCAAGCCGCTCCATCCTGAATTGGATCCGGCCACTTATGGCTTTGGTGATGATGATTGGGACCGCCCGATTTTCATCAATTATGTGCTTGGCATTGAAACAGCGACCCTGCGTGAGATTGTCGATGTTCTGCGCAAGACCTATTGCGGTACGATCGGTGTTGAATTCATGCATGTTCAGGATCCGGCGCAAAAGGCGTGGATTCAAGAGCGTATCGAGGCCATTGGTAATCAGACCAATTTCACCGAGCGCGGCAAGCATGCGATCTATGAGCGGCTTGTTGATGCCGAACAGTTCGAGCGTTATCTGCATAAGAAATATACCGGCACCAAGCGTTTTGGCATGGATGGCGGCGAGGCCGTTGTGCCGGCGATTGAACAAATCCTCAAGCGCGGTTCGCAATTGGGCCTAGAGGAAGTGGCCTTTGGCTTTGCCCATCGCGGCCGTCTCAACATGTTGCATAACGTCCTTGGCAAGCCATTCAGAGCGATTGTTTCTGAATTTCTAGGCAATCCGGCAAACCCAGAGGATGCAGGTGGTTCGGGTGACGTGAAATATCACATGGGTGCCTCGGCCGACCGTCATTTTGATGATAAGCCTGTGCATTTGTCACTCGCGCCAAACCCATCGCATTTGGAAATTGTTAACCCGGTGGTGATTGGCCGTGTTCGGGCAAAGCAACAACAGCAGAACGATATTGACCGGACCAAAGTGCTGGGCATTCTCCAGCATGGTGATGCCGCATTTGCGGGTCAGGGCGTGGTCGCTGAGACTTTTGCATTTTCGGCGCTGCGGGGCTATCGCACCGGTGGCACTATCCACATTATCACTAATAACCAGATCGGCTTTACCACATCGCCGCATTATTCGCGCTCGTCGCCCTATCCGACAGATGTTGCGAAAATGGTTATGGCACCGATTTTCCACGTTAATGGTGACGACCCAGAGGCGGTTGTTCACGCGGCGCGGATTGCGATCGAATTTCGTCAGGCCTTTGGCACGGACGTTGTTTTGGATGTGTTCTGTTATCGCCGCTTTGGTCATAATGAAGGTGACGAGCCAGCCTTTACCCAGCCATTGATGTATCAGACCATTGCCAAGCATCCGACAACGCGCGAGATCTATGCAAAACAGCTTATCGCCGAGGGCGTCCTTACCGAGGAGAGTGCGCAAAAAGTTGTCGATGACCGCGTGGCTTATCTGGATGAGGAATTTGAGGCTGGCACGAGCTACCGTCCGAATAAGGCGGATTGGCTCGAGGGTAGCTGGTCCGGCATGCAGACATCGGCCGGTCTTGACACCCGCGGTGATACAGCGGTGTCATTGGATGTGTTGCGCCAGATCGGCAAGAGCATGACAACCCCGCCGCCGCATATGGTACTCAATTCGAAATTGACCCGTATTTTGAAAGCGCGCGCTACAAATATTGAGAGTGGTAGCAACATTGACTGGGCGACTGCCGAGCATCTGGCCTTTGGATCATTGTTGCTTGAGGGTGATCCGGTACGCTTGTCGGGACAGGATTCTTGCCGCGGTACCTTTAGCCAGCGTCATGCCGTTCTGGTTGATCAAAACACCGAAGAGCGTTACGCGCCATTAAGCCATCTTGATGCTAATCAGGCCGGTTTTGAGGTCATTGATTCACCATTGTCCGAAGCATCGGTCATGGGGTTTGAATATGGCTTCTCACAGGTTGAGCCAAACGCATTGGTAATGTGGGAAGCGCAATTTGGTGATTTTGCCAATGGTGCACAGGTCGTCATTGACCAGTTCATCTCATCTGGCGAGTCCAAATGGTTGCGGATGAACGCCTTGGTTCTGTTATTGCCACACGGCTATGAGGGACAGGGCCCAGAACATTCATCGGCCCGCCTAGAACGGTATCTACAGCTTTGCGCCGAAGATAATATGCAGGTGGTAAATTGCACCACACCAGCAAGTTATTTCCATGTTCTGCGCCGTCAATTGCGCCGCGATTTCCGCAAGCCGCTTGTTGTGATGACACCAAAATCACTGCTACGTCACAAGGCATGTGTGTCTGATTTGGCCGATATGGGCCCGGGAACTTCATTCCACCGTGTGCTTGACGAGCAAGGCACAAAGGTCAATCACGGCAAGGCAAAGCGCGTCATCATGTGTAGCGGCAAGGTCTATTTTGATCTGGCCGCGGCAAGAGACGAAGCCAAAGCATGGGATATCGAAATCCTGCGCCTTGAACAGATTTACCCGTTCCCAGCCAAAGCCATGCAAGCCTATATCGCGGCAACACCAAAGGCCGAATTTATCTGGTGTCAGGAAGAGCCGCGCAACATGGGTAGCTGGAGCTTTGTCCGTGAATATATCGAAGAAATCATGGAAGATGTGGGCACAAAGCAAACCAAGCTGAAATATGCAGGCCGCGCTAGTGCGGCGTCTCCAGCAACAGGCAACCTTGGTCGCCATAATGACGAACAGGCGGCGTTGATTGCGGCGGCGCTTGGTTTTAACGATGCCGCAGAAAAATCTGCAGCCAAATAGAGAGTGATTGCTCAAAGGCCAATTTACGCTTTTGACGATGTTAGGTAGGCGCCAGAGGAGGGTGCTAAAAAATGGCTATCGATATTGTTGTTCCAACTTTGGGCGAATCTGTCAGTGACGCAACGGTTGCGCGCTGGATTAAAAAAGCTGGTGAGGCTGTCGCTATTGACGAGCCAGTTGTTGAGCTGGAAACCGATAAGGTAACGCTTGAAGTGCCGTCACCTGTTGCCGGCGTTGTTGCCGATATCGTTGCGGATGAGGGTGCCGTGGTCGAGGTTGGCGCATTGTTGGGCCGCGTAAATGAGGGCGGTGTTGCCGCTCCTGCCGTGGCCACGGAAACCGCACCGGCTGAAACGCCTGCTCCTAAAGCTGCACCTACTCCGGCACCAGCTCCGGCACCGGTTGCGGCGTCTGGATCTGATCATCCGCTATCACCGGCGGTACGCCGCTTGGTTGAAGAAAATAATCTGAACCCGGCGACTATTACCGGCACTGGTGTTGATGGTCGTTTGACCAAGGCCGATGTTCTGGCGGCAATGAAGGGTGGCACGGCCAAATCTTCTGCCCAATCTTCTGCGCCTGTTAGCGCACCGCCGCGCACACCGTCACGCGACATTGATGCCGCCCGTGAAGAGCGTGTCCGTATGTCAAAGCTACGCCAGATTATCGCTGGCCGCCTAAAGACCGCCCAGAACACCGCCGCGATGTTAACCACTTTTAACGAGGTGGATATGTCGGCGCTGATGGAAATGCGGGCTGAATTCAAAAAGGAATTTGAGGCCACGCATGAGGTGCGTCTTGGCTTTATGGGTGTGTTCGTACAGGCCGCGATTGCGGCTCTGCGTGAGTTTCCTGCTGTTAATGCGGAAATTGATGGCAATGAGATCATCTATAAAAACTATTATAATATCGGCGTTGCCGTTGGCACTCCGCAAGGCCTCGTGGTTCCTGTGGTCAAGGATGCTGGCGAAATGTCATTGGTTGATATCGAGCGCACAATTAGCGATTTTGGTCTGCGTGCCCGTGATGGTAAAATCACCCCTGACGAAATGGCAGGCGGTAGCTTTACGATCTCGAATGGCGGGGTGTATGGCTCGATGATGTCGACACCTATTTTGAACCCACCGCAAAGCGGCATTCTTGGCATGCATAATATCCAAAAGCGCGCTGTTGTGGTTGATGATGAAATCGTTATTCGGCCGATGATGTATTTGGCCCTATCTTATGATCACCGTATTGTTGATGGCCGTGAGGCGGTTTCCTTCCTCGCCAGAATCAAGGCCATGATCGAGGATCCACGGCGTCTGATGATGGGCGTCTAGGCATTAGTGCTGGTCTATAGCGCTGTTGCGTTAACATGAAAGAGACTCTTATGAGCGATACAAAATTCGATCTCATTGTTATTGGTGCTGGCCCCGGCGGTTATGTGGCGGCGATTCGTGCGGCCCAGCTGGGCATGAATGTTGCGTGTATTGACCGGCGCGAGACGCTTGGCGGAACCTGTCTTAATGTCGGTTGTATTCCGTCCAAGGCATTGTTGAATGCATCTGAACATTTTGCCGCGGCGAATGATGGTGGTCTAGCCAAGCTTGGTGTTGTGACTAGCGGTGTAAAGCTAGACCTCGATCAAATGATGGCGAGCAAGAACGATATTGTATCTGGTCTGACGACTGGCATCGGCTTTCTCTTCAAAAAGAATAAAGTCACTCATCTACAAGGCTCTGCCCGTATTGATGGATCTGGTGCGGTAACAATCACCGATGGTCCGGCCAAAGGTAGCTATAGCTGTGCGCAAATTCTGATCGCAACTGGCAGCCATGCTTCCAGCCTTCCTGGAATCGAGATTGACGAAAAACGGATCGTTAGCTCAACCGGCGCGCTGGAATTGCCAAAGGTTCCCAAAAAGCTGGTTGTGATTGGCGCTGGTTATATCGGACTAGAGCTGGGTACGGTTTGGGCGCGTCTTGGTGCATCGGTTGAAGTGATCGAATATGCGCCGCGCATTTTGCCCGGCATGGATGCTGAAATCGCAAAGAAATTCATGGCGATTGCGAAAAAGCAGGGCCTCGATTTCCGGCTTGGTGCGGCGGTTAAATCAGCCAAAGCGAGCAAGTCTGGGGTCACTTTGACCATCGAGCCGGCGGCAGGTGGGGATAGCGAAACGATCAAGGCTGATGTTGCATTGGTTGCGGTTGGCCGCCATCCGGCAACTGACGGTCTTGGTTTAGAGGCGGCTGGCATTGCCGTCAACGAGCGTGGCCGGATTAAAGTCGATGCCCGTTTTGAAACGTCGCTGGAAGATGTGTTTGCCATTGGCGATGTGATTGAAGGCCCGATGCTAGCGCATAAGGCCGAGGAAGATGGCGTTGCCGCGGTTGAAATGATGGCCGGACTTGCCGGTCATGTTGATTATGATCACGTGCCGGGGATTGTTTACACCGCGCCGGAAATTGCCACCCTTGGCAAATCTGAAGAGGCCCTCAAGGACGCTGGCACCGATTATAAAAAAGGCGTGTTCCCGTTTTCTGCCAATAGCCGTGCCCGTGCGATGGGCCATGATCAGGGCTTTGTGAAAATTCTGGCATGTGCCGAAACGGACAAGGTTCTTGGCGTGCATATCATTGGGCATGAAGCTGGCACAGTTATTCATGAATGCGCCACGGCTATGGCTTTTGGTGCGTCATCTGAAGATATCGCCCGCACCTGTCACGGTCATCCGACCTTGAATGAAGCTGTTAAAGAGGCGGCTCTGGCTGTCGATGGACGCGCCATTCATATGTAGCCTAATTGAAGGCGGACTATTTGGCGCGCGGGTGGGTTTCTTTATGCACCCGCACCAGATGCGCCTCGTCCACTTTGGTATAGCGCTGGGTCGTTGATAGGCTGGCATGGCCCAGCAATTCTTGGATCGCCCGCAAATCTCCACCATTGCCCAATAGATGGGTGGCGAATGCATGCCGCAATGCATGCGGGGTGACATGGCTCGGTAGGTCAAGCTGGGTACGCAAACCCTCTACCAAACGCTGGGCCGCACGGGCACCAAACGGACCGCCGCGACTGCTCACAAAAACCGGTGATTCTGGACCATTATCAAACGGGCATTGCCCCAGATAATCATCAATCGCCTCGGCAATAGCTGGCAATACCGGAACCTCGCGCATCTTGCCGCCCTTGCCAATTATCGATAGCCATTCACCAATCGGTGTGTCGGCACGGCGCAGGGATAGCGCCTCTGAAATGCGCAATCCAGTGCCATAGAGCAACATCAGCAAGGCAAAATCCCGTTGCTTTGCCCAATCCGTGCCGCGCCGCTCAAAGATGGCGGCCAATAACGCTTTGGCGTCGGCTGATGATACGGCTTTGGGCACGGCTGGCTTTGGCCGCGGCGAGCGTAGCCAGCTCATATCGGCGACTTCAACAAGGCCGGTTCGCCCGCAATAGCGAAGATAGCTGCGTAATGACGACACCCGCCTTGCAATTGTCGAGCGGGCTAAATTGCGCTGGGCCATGCTGGCTAGCCAGCCCCGAAATAATGGTCTTGTAAGTGGGCCCGATGCGTTTTGGCTGCCCGATGGGTTTTGGCTGGCCGCGAAGGCCGAAAAATCATCAAGGTCATTTTCGTAGGCGGCAAGGGTGTTGTCGCCATAGCGTTTCTCGTTGCGAAGCCATGCAAGCCATGCTTGGCGGTGCGACGACTGGATCATCGCTGGCCCCTATGCATCATTATCACCCGGATCATCACCCGGATTATCACCCGGATCATCATCCACATCGTCATCATCACGGACACCGCGCGTGGCAATTTCAACGCGGGCGGCAAGGGTGACGCCGACCATTTCAGCCAACAGGATCAATAGATCGCCGCCAAGATCAGGTGTAAAGCTCGTCTTATCCTTGCCCGCCAATAGCAATAAACAATTAGACACAGGTGACAATAGCCGGTCCGGTAATCGGATCATGGCAATTGATGGCGCCGGCGCCTGCAACAAGGATAGCGCGGCCTCATTCGGTGGGCCTAAAATCATTGCTTTGCCATTAAGCGCGGCATTGATGCTGGCCTCGTCGGTTTTGGTAAAGCCGTCATTATCCAGCATGCCATGCGGTTGATAGGTCACCAGATGACATTCTTTAACATCGAAAATAGCCGGAAAATCTTGTTCGACCACCTCACATAGGCTGGTGATGTCGGCGCTCGCCAGCAAGGCCAGTGTCGCAAGATGGAGTCGCCGCCAGCTCGCCATATTTTCTGCGGCCACATGCAAAATCGAGCGATTGGTGGCGCTCATCTCCTGCGCCTCTTTGCGCGCCCGCCGCGCGATGGCGGGGGTGAGATCAATAATATTCCCAAACGGCGCCGTCATTGAAACAAAGCCATTCTCAGCCAGAAATTCAGGATGGGCATTCAGATATGCCAGCACCGCTTTGGCGCTGGGCTCATCTCCCTCTGATTCTTTGCTCATGGCTTTGTTCCAGTGGTTGTTGTTGTGGTTGTTTTCGGGGCTATTTTTGGGGTTCGTGCCACTCCCTACAGGATCGACTGGCCGGTCTTTTTCCAATCAGCCAGAAACGCATCAAGGCCTTTGTCTGTCAGCGGATGTTTGTATAGGGCACCAAGAATTTTTGGCGGCAATGTCACGACGTCTGCGCCCATTAGCGCGGCGTCAACAACATGCTGGCTGCTGCGAACAGAGGCCACCAGAACTTCGGTGTCATAGCCGAAATTATTATAGATGGTGCAGATCTCTTCGATCAAACCCATGCCGTCCTGTCCCAAATCATCCAATCGTCCGACAAAGGGTGAAATGAATGTAGCACCGCATTTCGCCGCGAGCAGGGCTTGGCCCGGGGTAAAGCACAAGGTCACATTGACGTTTGTTCCAGCGTCGCTAAGGGCGCGGCATGTGCGCAATCCATCTTCGGTCAACGGCACTTTAACCGTTACATTCTTTGCCAGTGCGGCGAGCTTTTTGCCCTCTGCCATCATCGTATCAAAATCGGTCGCTGTGACTTCGGCGCTAACCGGCCCTTCAACAAGCTCACAAATTTCGCTAATGGCATCCAGAATATTCCGGCCAGATGCGGCGATAAGGGATGGGTTCGTGGTAATACCATCAACAAGACCGGTTGATGTGTATGCTTTGATTTCGTCGATATTGGCACTGTCGAGAAAAATTTTCATGTCTGCTGGCTCTCACTTCCGCAATAATGATGTTTGTGCTTTTATCGCACGGTTGCACTTTATCGCAAGAGCGATAGCAAATCCACCGGCATAGGACAGCCCGACCGGGCTTTGTCATATAGAGGATATCCGAAGATTGTAATGAATGTTGCTACATCAAATGGTGATCAGACGATGACGGATAGCGCCGTAAATGCGCTTCGTGTGGCGGTGGCTGTGCCGGTTGCTGATGCCTATGATTATGCGCCGCCGCGCTCACATGCGGAATTGCCACGTGGAACGGTGGTCCAGGTGCCATTTGGCAACCGGCTGGTGCATGGCATTGTATTGGGGCCGGGGGGCGGCGATATTGATCCAGCGCGGCTAAAGCCGATTGCGGCAGTGGCGCCAATTATCGGTTTGGATCCGGTCTTTGTTGATTTTATTGAACATACGGCACGTTGGAATTTCGCCAGATTAGGCGGCGTTGTGAAAATGGTCCTGAGCCAGCCCAAGGCCCTCACCCCGCCGCCAATGCAAAATCTCTATAGCTTGCCCAAAATAATGCCGGACGGGGTTAAATTAACCACCGCCCGACAGCGCGTTTTGTCCTTATTGGAGGGCGGTGTTGGCCGGATTGGTATTGAACTGGCGCGCGATGCGGGGGTTAGTGCGGCAGTGATCACCGGTATGCAACGGCAAAATCTATTGCATGTAGATCAGGTGTCAGCAGATCAACCGCCGCCGCCGCCACATCTTGATATTGCCGGTCCAAAACTCACCGATGACCAGATTGCTGGCGCAGAGCAATTCTCGGCGGCGATTGGCAAGGGCTATAAAGCGTTTTTGCTCGATGGTGTAACCGGTTCAGGCAAGACCGAGGTTTATTTCGAGGCTGTTATCGCCGCGATCAAAGCTGGCCAGCAAGTGCTGATTCTCTTGCCTGAGATTGCTCTATCCGCGGCGTGGCGCCAGCGTTTTGCCGCCCGCTTTGGAAATGTACCGGTTGAATGGCATTCCGACATTGGCGAAGGCCGCAAACGCCAAGCGTGGCGGTTTGCGCTGGATGGCCAAGCCAAGGTCGTTGTTGGTGCGCGCTCTGCTCTGTTTCTGCCCTTTGATAATCTCGGCCTGATCATTGTCGATGAGGAACATGAACACGCCTTCAAACAAGAAGAACAAGTGATCTATCACGCCCGTGATATGGCGGTATTACGGGCGCGGTGCGAGGCCTGTCCGATTATCTTGGCGACGGCAACACCATCGCTGGAAAGCTGGGCCAATGCGGGCAAGGTTAGTGATGGCACAAAGGCAAGTGGGCCGCCGCGCTATCATCATGTGGTGCTGGCCAATCGGGTACAGGGGGCAACCATGCCCACGATCGAAGCCATTGATATGCGCAAAACCCCGCCGGAGCGTGGCCGGTGGTTGTCGCCGCCATTGGTAAAGGCAATCGAGGATAGATTGGAAAAGGGCGAGCAAAGCCTGTTATTCCTAAACCGCCGCGGCTATGCCCCGCTGACACTCTGCGGTGGGTGTGGGCATAAGGTGACCTGCCCTAATTGTGACAGTTGGATGGTGGCACACCGGTTGGCGGGGCGGTTGAAATGCCACCATTGCGGCCATGAAACGCGTCCGACAAACAAATGTAACGCCTGTGGTCAGGAAGATGTCATGCAGGCTTGTGGGCCGGGGGTGGAACGCCTGGGTGAAGAGGTGTTACAGCGATTCCCCGATGCCCGCTTTGCGGTAATGTCCAGCGATACGGTGGGGTCGCCAAAAATCGCTGAGGCCTTTATCCAATCAGTCGTTGATGGCGAGGTTGATATCATCATCGGTACCCAGATGGCGGCAAAGGGCCACCATTTCCCCAAACTAACGCTGGTTGGGGTGGTTGATGCTGATCTTGGTCTTGCCGGTGGTGATTTGCGGGCTGGCGAGCGCACCTTTCAAATGTTGTCACAGGTTAGTGGTCGGGCGGGGCGCGAATCGATTGCCGGGTTGGCCATGCTCCAGACTTTAGAGGCTGAAAACCCGGTGTTGCAGACCATTATTTCAGGTGATCGGGACCGGTTTTTAATGCATGAGGCCGCCGCGCGGAACGCCGCTGGGATGCCGCCCTTTGGCCAATTGGCGGCGCTTATCCTCTCATCACCGGACGAACAACGCCTATTTGCCGCGCTAAAAATGCTGGCGGCGTCACGCCCCTATTATGAGAATGTTGATATTTTTGGCCCTGCCGCGGCGCCGCTGGCCTTTTTGCGTGGCCGGTATCGTGGGCGTTTTCTGGTTAGAACCCACAAATCAGTAAACATACAAGCCGTTCTGGCGGCATGGCTCGGGCCGGGTAAATTACCGGCAGGGGTAAAGCTGCAGGTCGATATCGACCCCTATAATTTTCTCTAGCGGCCTAGCGGCATGGTGAGGCAGATAACGGGGCAGAATTTTTTACCCTAATGCGGCATTTTTCACTGCTTGGATGCTTGCCTTTCCCGCATGGCTATGATACCTCCACATCGTTATAAATACAGGCCGTGCGCTAGGTGGCGGGCGGCAAACAGGCCACCTGTTAAACCATATCTTTTAGGATGAGGGTAATTCGTTGAGTTCAGGCGCTAAAGGTCTTGCTGGCCGTTATGCGGGCGCATTATATGCGCTAGCAAGCGACGCTGGCAAAATTGACGCAGTGGTAGCGGACCTAGTTGGGTTCGCTAAACTGGTTTCAGAAAATGAAGAATTGAAGATGGTGGTGGATTCGCCAGCTATCTCATGGACGGAACAGACCAAGGTATTGACCGAGGTTCTGGAAAAAGGCGGCGCTGAGCCGCTTACCGTCAAATTCATTGGCACGGTAGCGGCCAATGGTCGGTTGCATGCGCTTCGGCGGGTGATTGATGCGTTCCTAGAGGAACATGCGCATCGTCGCGGCGAAGTGTCAGCCGAAGTGGTTTCAGCGGTAGCTCTCGATGCAAAGCGTCGTGCTAGCGTGGAAAAAGTTGTCGCCTCTCTGGCTGGCAGCGATAAATTATCTCTTTCGATGCGGGTAGATCCATCTCTAATTGGTGGGCTGGTCGTTCGTATCGGGTCTCGAATGATTGATACGTCAATCAAAACCAAACTTAACCGGCTGGAGACAGCCATGAAGGGTGTTGCGTGATGGATATTCGTGCGGCTGAAATTTCAGCGATCCTCAAGGAACAAATTGCCAATTTTGGAAGCGAAGCTGAAATTGCCGAAGTCGGGCGTGTCCTGTCTGTTGGTGATGGTATTGCTCGTGCCTACGGTCTTGACGAAGTTCAGGCCGGTGAGATGGTTGAATTCGAAAGTGGTATTAAGGGTATGGCCCTTAACCTTGAATCGGACAATGTCGGTATTGTTATCTTTGGCGATGACCGCTCAATCAAAGAAGGCGACGTTGTGCGCCGGACTGGTTCGATTGTGGATACGCCAATCGGCAAAGGCTTGCTAGGCCGCGTTGTTGACGCGCTTGGTAATCCAATTGACGGCAAGGGCCCGCTTAAAGACGTCACCCGCAGCCGGGTTGAGGTAAAAGCGCCGGGTATTATGCCGCGCCAATCTGTGCATGAGCCAATGCAAACTGGTCTAAAGGCTATCGATAGCTTGATCCCAGTTGGTCGTGGCCAGCGTGAATTGATCATTGGTGACCGCCAGACCGGTAAGACCGCGATTGCGATTGACACCTTCATCAACCAGAAGCCTGTTAACGAAGCGGCTGGTAACGATGACAAAAAGAAATTGTTCTGTATCTATGTAGCGGTTGGCCAGAAGCGGTCGACAGTTGCCCAGATTGTTCGCTCACTCGAAGAGCAAGGCGCGCTTGAATATTCAATCGTGATTGCCGCAACAGCGTCTGATCCTGCACCGATGCAGTTCCTTGCTCCTTACACTGCCAGTGCAATGGGCGAATATTTCCGCGATAACGGCATGCATGCGCTTGTTGTGTTTGACGATTTGTCAAAGCAAGCGGTTGCCTATCGCCAGATGTCACTATTGCTTCGCCGTCCTCCAGGACGTGAAGCTTATCCTGGTGACGTTTTCTATCTGCACTCACGTCTCCTAGAGCGTGCGGCGAAAATGAACGAAGCCAATGGCTCAGGTTCTTTGACTGCTCTGCCAGTGATTGAAACGCAGGCTGGTGACGTGTCTGCCTACATCCCGACTAACGTGATTTCTATCACCGATGGTCAGATCTTCTTGGAAACAGAATTGTTCTACAAGGGCATTCGTCCAGCGGTTAACGTTGGTCTGTCAGTGTCTCGTGTGGGATCTGCGGCCCAGATCAAGGCGATGAAGCAGGTTGCTGGTTCAGTTAAGCTTGAGCTTGCGCAGTATCGTGAGATGGCCGCCTTTGCCCAGTTCGCCTCAGATATGGATGCGTCAACACGGGCATTGCTGGCGCGCGGTGCACGCCTTACAGAACTGCTAAAGCAGCCGCAATACAGCCCGATGAAGGTTGAAGAGCAGGTTGTGGTGATTTTCGCTGGTGTTAAGGGTTACCTTGATGCAATCGAAGTTAGCGACATTGGCCGTTTTGAGGCTGGTCTTCTGGATCACATGCGTTCATCTGCACAGGACGTTCTGGAAACCATTCGCAGTGAGCAGAAGCTTTCAGACGATACTGAAGCCAAGCTAGCCGCGGCAATCGAAGCATTTGGCAAGAGTTTTGCCTAACATTTGGTGAGCTGGCGGGAAACCGCCAGTTTAACGACCAAATAACGGAGTTGGTTTATGGCATCTTTGCAAGATCTGAAACTGCGGATTAACAGCGTTAAATCCACACAAAAGATTACGTCTGCCATGAAGATGGTGGCGGCAGCTAAGCTTCGCCGCGCACAGGAATCGGCCGAAAAGGGCCGCCCTTATGCCGAGCGCATGCAACAGGTAGTGGCGAGCCTTGCTGGCAAAGCCAACCCAGCGTCTGCGCCCGCACTGCTCGTTGGTAATGGCAAGCAGGACCGTCATCTTTTGGTGGTTATCTCTGCTGACCGTGGCCTTTGTGGTGGCTTCAACGGATCAATTACGCGTCAAACACGGACCGAAGTGGCGCGGCTACAAGGTGAAGGCAAGACTGTCAAACTATTGATGGTTGGCCGTAAATCTGCCGATGCGCTGCGCCGTGAATTTTCTGATCTGTTTATCGATAATCTCGAGGGCATTCAGGGAACAAGCGTATCTTTTGGTGATGCGGATTCAATCGGCCAGACAATTCGCGACGGTTTTGCCGCTGGCGAATTTGATGTGTGCTCAGTGATCTTTAACCGGTTCAAGTCGGTTATCTCACAAGAAGTCACAATCTCTAGCCTAATCCCAGCCGATGTTAGCGGTAATGAAACCGCAGATGACGCAAATAGCGTTTCATATGATTACGAGCCGGAAGAAGAAGAATTGCTGGCCAGCGTACTGCCCCGCAATATTTCAACCCAGCTTTACAGTGCATTGCTAGAATCTTCGGCCTCTGAATTGGCCGCCCGGATGACGGCAATGGATAATGCAACACGCAATGCGGGTGATCTAATCGATCGTCTAACATTGGTTTATAACCGGACGCGCCAGGCAACTATCACCAAAGAGTTGATCGAGATCATCTCTGGTGCCGAAGCCGTCTAACGAAATTTGAATTAACCTAGAATAACCCACAGGGGCAATGAGGCCTTTAACGGGTTTTAGCTTGGAGTAACAGGACCATGGCAAATAACGCAGTTGGTAAAATCAGTCAGGTAATCGGCGCTGTCGTTGATGTGCAGTTTGAAGGCGAGATACCGGCAATTCAGAACGCATTGGAAGTTGATAATAACGGCCAGCGCCTTGTTCTTGAGGTTGCCCAGCACCTTGGCGAATCATCAGTTCGTACAATCGCGATGGACGCCACCGAGGGTCTGGTTCGCGGCACTGAGGCAAAAGATACTGGCGCGCCAATCACTGTACCAGTTGGTCCAGAAACACTTGGCCGTATCCTGAACGTTATCGGTGAGCCGGTTGACGAAGGTAAGCCAGTAAAGGCAAAGAAGCATTACCCAATTCACCGCGCTGCGCCTGAATATGTGGACCAGTCAACTGAGGCCGAGATCCTTGTAACAGGTATTAAGGTTGTTGATCTGCTCGCACCTTACGCTAAGGGTGGTAAAATTGGTCTGTTCGGTGGTGCCGGTGTTGGTAAAACCGTTTTGATTATGGAATTGATCAACAACGTGGCCAAGGCGCACGGTGGTTACTCTGTATTCGCCGGTGTTGGTGAGCGTACACGTGAAGGTAACGATCTGTATCACGAGATGGTTGAATCAGGCGTTATCAAGACTGATGGCCCGGGTTCAAAAGCCGCCCTCGTTTATGGTCAGATGAATGAGCCTCCAGGAGCGCGTTCACGTGTTGCTTTGACTGGCCTGACTTTGGCTGAATATTTCCGTGATGAAGAAGGCCAGGACGTGCTGTTCTTCGTTGATAACATCTTCCGCTTTACACAGGCCGGTTCTGAGGTTTCAGCCCTGCTTGGTCGTATCCCTTCTGCGGTGGGTTACCAGCCAACGCTGGCCACTGATATGGGTGCGTTGCAAGAGCGTATTACCACAACAACCAAGGGTTCAATCACCTCGGTTCAGGCTATTTACGTTCCTGCCGATGACTTGACTGACCCGGCACCTGCGGCTTCATTTGCGCACTTGGACGCGACAACAGTTCTGTCACGCCAGATCGCTGAGCTTGGTATTTACCCTGCTGTTGACCCGCTTGACTCATCATCACGTATGCTCGATCCACGCATTGTTGGTGACAAGCATTATGAGATTGCACGTGCTGTTCAGGAAGTATTGCAGCAGTACAAGTCACTACAGGACATCATCGCCATCTTGGGTATGGATGAATTGTCTGAAGAAGATAAGCTGACTGTGAACCGCGCTCGTAAGATCCAGCGTTTCCTATCACAGCCGTTCTTCGTGGCTGAGGTGTTCACTGGTTCACCGGGTAAGCTGGTTAGCCTTGAAGACACAATCGCTGGCTTCTCAGGCATCATCAATGGTGACTATGACTATCTTCCAGAGGCTGCCTTCTACATGGTTGGCACAATCGAAGAAGCAGTCGAAAAAGGTAAGAAACTCGTTCAAGACGCTGCTTAATAGCGGCGTCTCTGACGGGCTGAAAAGGAATTGGTCGGATGGCTGAAACTACACAATTAGAGTTGGTAACCCCAGCGAAAATCATGGTCCAGAAAGCTGCGCAAATGGTTGTGGCTCCTGGCTCTGAGGGTCTGTTCGGCGTATTGCCACGGCATTCGCCATTGCTGGCCGATCTAACACGCGGTGTGGTTGAGGTGCATGAGAATGGCAAAATCATCAATCGTTATATGATTGATGGTGGCCTTGCTGATGTATCGGGTGAGAGTGTTACCATTCTTGCCGAACGTGCCGAGGATCTGGACGCGGTTGACGCGGCAGAGGTCAAGACACGCGCCGAAAAGGCAAGTGAGACCGAGGCTGATTTCCTGAATGCGGTTCTAGCGGCGATCTAGCCACCTAGCCGGTTTAGCCAAAAATTACAGAGCAATGCGCGCCGCTAAGCAATTAGTGGCGCGAATGCTTTTAGGACATTTTCATAAACATTGCGTTTGAACGGTACGGCCAGCTCGATGAGCAGGGATGGCTCTAGCCATTTCCACTCGCAGAATTCTGGGATCTCGGTATTGATATCAATATCGGCATCGCTACCGTCAAAGCGAAGTGCCATCCATTTCTGTTTTTGGCCCTTATATTGCCCATGCCACAGCCGGTCGGCCAATGGTAGGGGAATATCGTAATTGAGCCACTCGTCATGCTCTTGCAATAGGGTCGCGGCGTCGGAGCCGATTTCTTCCTTCATTTCACGCAGACATGCGGTGATCGGGGTTTCGCCCAAATCAATACCACCTTGTGGCATTTGCCATGCCTCGGCGCGGCTATCCAGCCGCCGTCCGGCAAATACCAGATTGTCTTTGTTCAACAGGAAAATGCCAACGCAGGGCCGATAAGGGCGCTCGTCATACGGGATATAGGGGGCCGTCATGATCCAGACCGCATCGCACCAAATACGGCCACGCCTCTAATCAGGTCAAGCGCCCGGGCAAGTTGGAAATCAATTTTAGACAGATCAGGCTTTTCAGCCGGAGCCGCGTCTTCGCCTTCACCAGCTTCCTCACTATCGGCGCTGGAATCCAATGCCCCGCGCAGGTCTTCCTCGCGGGTTATGCCGCCCTCTAGGGTTTCAATGCGGGCCAGTGCAACCTCGATATCAGGGGCAACGCCCTTGGCCTGAATAGAGACACCTGACGGGGTGTAATAACGCGCGGTGGTTAACCGGATCGCGGCACTGTTGGACACGGGCACAACGGACTGGACCGAACCTTTGCCGAATGAACGTGTGCCCAATAGGATCGCACGCTTGTGGTCTTTTAGGGCGCCCGCAACGATTTCAGATGCAGAGGCGGAGCCCGAATTGATCAACACAACCATCGGCAGACCGCGGGCAATATCGCCCGGCTTGGCATAGACATGGCTGCCTTTGCTGGCGCTACGACCGCGCGTTGAAACGATCTCGCCTTCTTCTAGAAAGGCATCAGATACCGAAATAGCCTCGGTGAGCAAACCACCCGGATTGTTCCGCAAATCAAGCACGATACCCTTTAGCGCATCGCCTTCGGTTTTGAAGAAATCGTCAACCGCCGCCATCAGGCCGGGGGTGGTCTGTTCAGAAAATGTGGTGAGGCGCACATAGCCAATGCCGTCATAAATTTCTGAACGGACTGATTTAATCTTAATGAAGTCACGGATGACGGTAACGTCGAATGGCTCTTCCTGACCGCGCTGAATTTTCACTGTTACTTCAGAGCCAACCTTGCCGCGCAGACGCTCAACAGCGTCCGACAGCGCCATGCCAATGATCGATTCATCATCCACCGCGATGATATAATCCTCTGGCTGGAGACCGGCTTTGGCGGCGGGTGTGTCATCAATTGGCGAGACTACTTTTACCATGCCCTTATCAACGGTGATTTCGATACCGAGCCCACCAAAGCGGCCCTTGGTTTGCATCTGCATGGTGTTGAAATTATCAGTGTCCAAATAGGATGAATGCGGATCAAGTGATTGCAACATGCCGGTAATGGCGGCCTCGATGAGTTCCTTATCGTCAACCTCATCGACATAACTCTCACGAACGCGCTGGAATACGTCGCCGAACAAACCGAGCTGGCGGTAGGTTTCCTCTTGGGAACCGCTCTGTGCAGTGGTGAGAGACGGTAATGCCATGCCACCCAAAAAGACCAAGGTGCATAGTCCAAGGATTTGGATGATATGTCTCGGCTTTGACTTGTTGTTCGATTGCATAAACTTAATCTCCAAACGCACGTGCAACAGTATCCCAAACGCATGTGCAACAATATCTATGTGCTATGTTATTTAATAACTTAATTCACTATTCATATATCGTGCCAGCCGCGATAAATTGGCGCAAGCACACTGTTTGTAACCACCAGCTTATTAGCCTATCAGCAACGAGCGTCCGGTCATAGCGGCAGGCTGTTCAAGGCCCATCATCTCTAGCAAGCTAGGCGCAAGATCACCGAGCCGGCCATTATTGAGTTTTGTACCAGCCCCGCCATTGACCAAGATCAGCGGCACCAGATTGTTGGTATGCGCCGTATGCGGCGAATTTGCGGCATCATCCCACATCACTTCACAATTACCATGATCGGCGGTTACCAGCATTTGCCCACCAGCCGCGATCACCGCGTCACAAAGTTTACCCACACAGGCATCAACCGTTTCAACAGCATGAATAGCCGCGTTCAAATCACCGGTATGACCAACCATATCCGGATTAGCAAAGTTAATGATCAGCAAATCGTGCTTGTGGTTAGTGATACTATCAAGCGCCGCCTCTAGAACGCCATCGGCGCTCATCTCGGGCTGTAGATCATAGGTCGCAACCTTTGGCGATTGCACAAGGTGACGGTCTTCGCCGGAACGGCTGTTCTCGTCGCCGCCGTTAAAAAAGAATGTCACATGCGGATATTTCTCGGTCTCGGCTAGCCGGAGTTGACGTTTGCCGGCCTTGGCCACAACCTCACCAAGCCCATCCTCGATGGTGCCGCTGGCAAACATGATCGCCATATGCGGATCCAGAATGTCGGAATAAGAGGTCATCGCGACTATATGCGAGAATTGCGGTGGCGCGGCGTCAAAACCAACCTGATCAGGCGTCGCAAAGGCCCCCATGATCTGGCGTGCGCGATCGGCCCTAAAATTCACCATGATGAGGGCGTCACCGTCTTTCATACCGTCATAATCGCCAATTTTCCGCGCGGTGATGAACTCGTCGGTCTGGCCATTGTTATAGGCATCACTAATGGCATTGTCACAATCGGCGTAGGATGGCGCACTGCCGCTTGCAATGGCGTCATAGGCTGCGGAGGTGCGCTCCCATCTGTTATCGCGGTCCATGGCGTAATAACGGCCAGTAATCGTGGTTATATCGGCGCCACTCGGCAGATTAGCGGCAAATTCGGGGATATCCTTGCCAGCGATCTTTGGCAACACGTCCCGGCCATCGGTAAAGGCGTGAACGGCAACCGGAATATCGCAATCGGCAAGGCATTTGATAACCGCCAGCATATGATCCTGATGCGAATGAACGCCGCCGCGTGAGACGAGGCCCATCACATGGGCTGTGCCGCCAGAGGCCGCTAGGCTATTACAAAGATCACGCAACACCGGATTATCGGCCAGACTATTATCGGCAACGGCGGCGTTAATGCGCGGTAGATCCTGCATCACAACACGGCCGGCTCCGATATTCATATGGCCGACTTCCGAATTGCCAACCTGCCCATCGGGTAGACCAACATCGGCGCCAGAGGCCGATACTAAACTATGCGGGTAACGCGCCATTAGGCTGTCAAAAACGGGTGTATTTGCCAATGCCACAGCGTTATTGCGGGTCTCGGTAGAATGGCCCCACCCATCCATAATACACAGAATAACAGGGCCGCTTGTTTGCTCTATTTTGTTCATGCCTTGTTATAGTATCGGGGGATTATAAAGTCGAGACTGGCTGGGGTGCCGATTGGAGGACGATTGGGGGACCGATTAGGTTGCGGGTGAACTAGTTTGCGCGGTGATAGGGGTGACCGGCGAGGATCGATGTCGCGCGGTATAGCTGTTCGGCCAGCATCGCGCGGAACAGCATATGCGGCCATGTCGCCCGGCCAAGTGAAATCACCCGATCAGCGCGCTGGCGAAGGGCGTCATCATGACCATCCGCCCCGCCAATGGCAAAGCATACCGTGCCAACCCCGTCATCGCGCCATTGTCCGATCAGGGCGGCTAATTCTTCGGAGGAATGATCACGGCCACGCGGGTCGAGCGCGACCAGATTTGCGCCATCGGGCATCGCCTTTAACAGGCGTGCAGTTTCGTCCGCGGTGCGTTTGGGGCCGTCTTTGAATTTGGATTCCACCTCAATGAGGGATCCACCATTGGGCAGGCGTTCCAGCCAATCTTGCACCAATGTTGTCTCTGGGCTGTTGCGCCCCTTGCCAACCGCAAGAATAACCAGCTTCATGGCCTGTTTCCTGTAATTTGCTGGGTGCCTAGGCGTCAGTGCCGACGGTCACGACTTCTTCGGCTTGCTCGCTCGTCCACATCCGCTCTAGACCGTAAAAATCGCGTACCTCTGGCCGGAACAGATGCACGATAACGTCATTGGCGTCGATTAGGACCCAATCGGCTTGGCGCAATCCTTCAAGCCCGAGCAGTTCGATGCCGGCTTGTTTCAATTTGAATTCGACATGCTCTGCCATTGCCGCAACCTGGCGCGATGAGGAACCACTAGCGATCACCATGTAATCGGCCATCGATGATTTCCCCGCGAGAGGAATGGTGACAATATTTTCCGCTTTATCACTATCGAGAGATGTGGAAATTAGGTCGAGGATCTGATCCGGTGTCAGCTGAGTCCGCACTTTAGAAATGGTCGTCTCTCCATAATTTGGTTTGGCACTGCATTGATACTACTTTCCTTGCAATGCCCGTAGCGCCGTTGCCGAAGCAGGGTGTCGGCGGCCAGCAATAAAACACCAAAATGGTGCTTTGCGGGTCTGGCATACTCCGTCTTTGGTTAATTGGCTAGTCAGATGTTTCGCCAATTGCCGCGATGACAGCCGCACAGATTTTAATTTCCGACCGGCGCAAATAGCCTGATAAGAATAGCTTGGTCGGTCAATCACGGCAATGGGCATGGTATTTTTGATCCGCCGCCATTCTCGCCATGAGAAAAACTGGACCAGATTATCGGCCCCCATAATCCATGTAAAAGCCATTTTAGGGGCCATCACCTTCAATGAATTCAATGTCTTATATGTATATGACGAGCGAAAGCCAACCTCTGGGCTAATCACTTTTATGAATGGGTATGGTGCCGTAATCTGGCGGGCATGATCGATCCGCGCGGCCAAAGATTGCATCGCCGCGGTCGATTTCAGCGGGTTTTGCGGCGATACGAGCATCCATATTTCGTCAAGCTGGAGGGTCTTATGCGCGGTTAATGCCATGTGCAAATGACCGTCATGTGCCGGATTAAACGAGCCACCAATGAGGCCAACACGCCGCCGCCGCGAATCGTGGAACAGCGCTGGCATATGGTGGCGCCTCGCCACAAATTGATCCCTAGGGGCGGGTCTGGCCATTGCCTCTAACCGCATATTTGAAACTGGTTAGCTGGGCCGTGCCAACGGGCCCCCGCGCATGCAAGCGTCCGGTTGCGATACCAATTTCGGCGCCCATACCAAATTCACCGCCATCGGCAAACTGGGTGGATGCATTGACCATGACAATGGCACTATCAACAAGGGCGAGGAACCGTTCGGCCTCGGCCTCGTCTTCGGTAATAATGCAATCAGTGTGATCAGAGCCATAGGTGCCGATATGGGCAATTGCCGCATCCAGCCCATCGACGATTCGCACCGCAATAATGCTATCGAGATATTCGGTTACCCAATCCTCGTCAGTAGCGGCAATCATTTGGGGCACAAGGGCACAGCTATCTGCGTCACCGCGCAATTCACATCCGGCATCAAGCAAGGCCGTGGCGATTTGCGGCAACATCGTGCTGGCAATAGCCCGGTCGATTAATAGGGTTTCTGCCGCGCCGCAAATACCGGTCCGGCGCATTTTCGCATTAACCGCAATCGATACGGCCTTTTTGGCATCGGCATGGGCGCTGATATAAAGGTGACAAATGCCTTCAAGATGGGCGAATACAGGCACCCGTGCTTCGTTTTGCACGCGCTCTACCAGCGAGCGTCCACCACGCGGAATAATCACATCAATCTCGCCTGTCGCCGTTAACATGGCGCCTACCGCTGCACGGTCGCTTGTTGGTACCATCTGCACCGCACCGGCCGGTAGACCAGCCGCGCCAAGACCTTGGCCCATAATTTCGGCCAATAGGGTGGCGGTATGGTGGCTATCCGATCCACCACGCAAAATCGCCGCATTTCCAGCCATCAAACAAAGGCCACCCGCATCAATCGTTACATTCGGCCGCGATTCGTAAATCACCCCGATAATCCCGAGCGGGGTTGATACGCGGCTGATATGCAGGCCGTTCGGCTGGGTCCATTCGGCCAGAACCGCGCCCAGCGGGTCACGCAATGTGGCAATCGCCTCAAGACCGGCCGCCATTGCCTCAACCCGGTCATTATCAAGCGTCAAACGGTCAATGAAAGCGGTGCTCACCTTGTTTTCAACGGCGCGATTCACATCGATTGCATTGGTTGTCAGGATGTCATCCCGCCGATCACGAATAAGCGCGGCGATATGGGTAAGAGCGCCAACCCGCGCCGTATAATCACTATTCGCCAAGACATTCTGGGCCGCGCGTGCGTTTGCCACCAGTTCAGAAATCATTGCTGATTGATCGTTCATAATGCCAGAGCCTTTATTGGTTACGCTTGGGTTTGAATATGGTGCACAATTCTAATGCGGGTAGGGCAGAATGCAAATGCGTGCCTGATCACAATTCTACTACCACCAGATTATCCGCATGGATCATTTCATCGCGGCCACGATAGCCCAGCAGGTTTTCGATCTCGCTACTTTTATGGCCATTAATCTTTGTCGCATCACTTGCCGAATAGGCGGACAGGCCATGCGCCACAGTGTCACCTGCCTGATTATTGACTGCCACCAGATCGCCGCGTTCAAAATTGCCCTCAACCGATACAACACCGGCGGGTAATAGCGACAGGCCTTTTTTCACCGCTTTTGCGGCGCCATTATCAACGATTATGCGCCCCTTTGGCGATAATGCGCCGGCAATCCATTGTTTGCGCGCGGCCAAGGGTGATGCTTCGGCATGAAATAATGTGCTTCTGCCGCCTTCTTTTAACGCCTTAATAGGCTGGTTCCCGCGGCCATCACAGATCAGCATCTGGCACCCCGCGCCGGTTGCAATGCGTGCGGCCTCTAATTTTGTCACCATCCCGCCCGACGCATAGCTGGCATTAGCAGTTCCCGCCATCGCCATTATATCGGTGGTAATTGTGCGCACGCTGGCGAGGTGCTCGGCGGTGTCGCTGGCACGCGGATTGGCCGTATAGAGACCATCCACATCAGATAACAGCACTAGCATATCGGCGCTAACCATTGCCCCGACACGGGCCGCCAGACGGTCATTATCGCCAAAGCGGATTTCCGAAGTTGCCACCGTGTCATTCTCGTTCACCACCGGCACGGCGCCATGATCTAGCAAAGCGCGAATGGTGGCGCGTGCATTGAGGTGCCGGCGCCTTGTCTCGGTATCATCAGGCGACAATAAAATCTGTGCGGTGCGGATGTCATGCTTTGCCAGCGCTTCCATCCATGAATGCGCAAGAACAACCTGACCGGCGGCCGCGGCGGCCTGTTTTTCCTCGATCTGCATGGTTCCGCTTTCGATGCCTAGCACACGGTTGCCAAGGATAATGGCGCCGCTCGATACGACTATGACGGCTTTACCTGCGGCACGTAGGGCGGCGATGTCGGTGGCAATTCCGGCCAGCCAAGCGGCGTTGATTGCGTTGCTTGCCTCGTCAACAAGCAGAGCAGAGCCGACTTTTAGAACAACAATTTCGGCGTTTTCAATGGCTGTGGATGCCTCGTTTATGGCGACCATGGCTCTTCTTCCTCGGGCCGGTTTTCCTCGGCCACAGCGTCTTCGATCACACTGATGAGGCGGCGCAGAACAGGGGTAACACCCTCACCAGTAACTGCGGATAATTGTAGAATATTGGTTGCGCCCTCGGCCTTCAATGCCTTGGTCAGATCATCGGCGTAATCGGCTGGTGTGGCGTCAAGCTTGGTTAGGCCAACGATTTCAGGCTTGTCATTCAACCCGCCGCCATAAGCCTTTAGCTCGTCGCGCAAAATGCGCCAAGCGGCAACCGGATCGGTGCCCGTCGCATCAACCAGGTGCAACAGCACGCGGCAGCGTTCGACATGCCCCAAAAACCGGTGACCGAGGCCAGCGCCAAGATGCGCGCCCTCAATCAGGCCGGGAATGTCTGCCATCACAAATTCTTTCGCATCCACTCCGACCACGCCCAGATTAGGGTGCAGGGTGGTGAAGGGATAATCGGCAATTTTTGGCCGCGCCGCTGAAACCGCACTCAAGAACGTCGATTTTCCGGCATTGGGCATACCCAAAAGACCGGCATCGGCGATTAGCTTGAGGCGTAACCATACCCACATCTCCTGACCCTCTTCACCGGGTTGGGATTTGCGCGGTGCGCGATTGGTCGAAGATTTGAAAAAGGCGTTGCCTTTACCGCCACTGCCGCCCTTGGCCAGAATAATCTCTTGGCCCTCATAGGTTAGATCGGCAAGCACGGTCTTTTGATCATCAGACAAAATCTGGGTGCCGATCGGAAGCTTCATGATCACGTCATTGCCAGACGCACCAGAGCGGTCACGGCCAGCACCAGGGCGGCCCGATTCGGCTTTGAAATGCTGTTGATAACGATAATCGATGAGGGTGTTCAGGCCGTTTACCGCCTTGGCGATGACGTCACCACCGCGCCCACCATTACCACCATCAGGCCCGCCAAGAGGCACATGGGCTTCGCGGCGAAAGCTCACTGATCCGGGGCCACCATGGCCGGAACGCGTATAGATTTTAGCCTGATCGAGGAATTTCATAATATGATTTCCGTGCGGACTCCCATGAGCCAATTCGTCAGTGTACGAAAAAGGGGGAACAACAAGCGTTATCCCCCCGCGTTTCCAGCTGCCATAGGACAGCTTAAATGTCTAAGCTGAGCCTATTCGGCAGCTTCCGCCATCGGCAGTACATTCACAAACATTTTGCCGCCTGACTTTTCTTTGAAAGCAACCTTGCCTTCAATCAAAGCAAACAAAGTGTGATCCTTGCCCATGCCGACATTCACGCCGGGGTTAACTTTGGTGCCGCGCTGGCGAACAATGATGTTGCCCGCAAGAACAGATTCGCCACCGTATTTTTTAACGCCAAGACGACGACCAGCCGAATCGCGGCCGTTTCTGGAGCTACCACCTGCTTTTTTATGTGCCATTTTTCAAACCCTTTTTAGTCAACTGCGGTGCCGGCCCTTGGTGCCGGTTGCACTTGGTTATGTCTTAGCCGCGTTATTTCTTAGCCGCTGCTTTTGGAGCTGCTTTCTTTTTTGCGGCGGCGGCCTTTTTCGGCGCTGCTGCTTTTGGAGCTGCTTTCTTTGGTGCTGCCTTAGCTTCTGCCTTTGGTGCTGCTGCTTTTGCCGGTGCGGCTTTCTTCGCTGCTGGCTTGGCGGCTGGCTTGGCTAGACCCTTACCGTCTGCAGAGACGGCGGTGATTTTCAGCAAGGTCAGATCTTGGCGATGACCCATTGTACGACGGTGGTTCTTCCGGCGCTTGCGGCGGAAAATGATGATTTTCGGTCCACGTGTCTGGCTTACCAAAGTGGCGCTAACAGCGGCCCCTTCAACGCGTGGTGTGCCGATTGTGACCTTGTCACCGTCACCAAGCATTACGATGTCGTCCAGAATAACCTGAGACCCTTCTTCGCCAGCGATACGCTCAACGAGGATAGTGTCATCTTTGGAGACGCGATATTGTTTGCCGCCGGTCTTCACCAATGCATACATGGCGATAATCCTTATCTATTCATAAACCCGCGCCTTTTTTAACGTAAAGGCTTCGGTCTGTCTGCCCTTGGTCACTCTAGGGTGTGGTCCGGGCGCATAATTAAACCGCGCTGGGCCCCCAGTGCGGATTGAGGGCTGGAATATACGCCTCACGCCCCTTCTGTCAAGTCCGTAATCGTTTTCCCTGCTCGTATTTTGCCAGCATTATCTGGCCGCATTACCAAGCCGCGTGATCGAACTGCCACATAAGCGTAATATAAGGTCACCACACCGCGCTTTTGCGGTGCGGCGAAAGGGTCGTGATCAGCCTCCGGGGAATAGCCGGTGACGCTTGGCATCAAAGGGTTCAGCCCCCATTTCGAGGTGCAACGGCCCGCCATCCCACGGATGCGCACGGGCCACATCCTCGTCCAATTCAACGCCAAGGCCCGGTACGGTTGGCGGGATGATATAGCCATCCTCCCATTTGATCTGATTTTTCACCAATTGACCGTGAAACCCGTCCATCTTGCCAATTGATTCGATAATGAGGAAGTTTGGAATCATCGTGGCGAGCTGGATATTGGCGGCGGCAACGATAGGCCCGCAATAGAGATGCGGCGCGACTTGAATATAGCGCGCCTCGGCCATTGCGGCGATTTTTTTGGCTTCTAGGATACCACCGACACGGCCCAGATCAGGCTGGAGAATTGCCGCGGCGCCGCTGTCTATCACACGGCCAAACTCAAATTTGGTGCAAAGCCGCTCGCCTGTTGCCACCGGTATCGTGGTGCCCCTTGCGACCTTTGCCATTTCTTCTGGCATGTCGGGCGGTGTTGGCTCTTCAAACCATAGCGGCTGGTATTTCTCTAGGCGCTGGGCCATGCGAATGGCACCGGCGGCGCTAAATTGGCCATGTGTGCCAAACAACATATCGGCCTTATCGCCAACGGCCTCGCGAATCAGCTTACAAAAGTTTTCTGAACGGTCCATTGCCTCCAGATCGGCAATGCGTCCATCATAGACTGTATATTGACCTGCCGGATCAAATTTCACGGCGCTAAAGCCCTCGGCCACGCGCAAGGCGGCGGTCTCGGCGCTGGCGACTGGGTCGCTATAAAAACTGCCGGGATCCTGATCGTCATTTGGATATAAATAGGTGTAGCTGCGCAGGCGGTCATGCACTTTGCCACCAAGTAAATCATAAACCGGCCGGTCCGCGGCCTTGCCGATTATATCCCAGCACGCCATTTCCAAGCCGCTAACCACGCCCTGCATCGACAAATCTGGACGATGGGTAAAACCTGAACCGTGGGTGCGGCGCCAGAACCGTTCAATTTGATGCGGGGATGTCCCCTCTAGATACCGTGCGAACACATCCTCGATCATTGCTTTTACAACATCGGGCCCAAAGGTTGCGGCATAGACCTCGCCAACGCCTTTGATTCCGCATGCGGTTTTCAAAATGACAAAAATGAAATAGCGCCCACCATGGCCGGGTGGTGGGTTTTTGACAATGAGAACGTCCAGTGTTTCAAGCTTCATCGCTTTGGTTCCTATCTGGTCACTACCTGAGGTAAATTTTGGGAGATAAAACTTCAGGCATAGAATATTGGCTAATGGCGCCAAATTGTTGGATTGCGGTGGCGTAAAATTTAATATTCCTGTAACTTGCGACCGGTCTAATTGGTTATGCTGGCACAGAAAAACTGGCTGGCACAGAAAAAAAATCACTTCAATAATGAGGCCGCAATGCTACAAAATCTTCTTCGCGTCATTCGCAAATATGTGGTGCTTTTCGCCCTCTTTATATTTATCGACGGGCTGATCATCGGCTTTGGCCTTGGGGTGTATTTTCTGCCTATCATTACCGCAGAGACAGGCCTTAATCAGGCCGAAGTCGCGGCGTTGGAGACGAGCGCCGAGCGCCGCGGCATTTTTGTTCGCGATATTGGTGATTCGGATCGGTTTCACTGGGGTGAAGGCCAGATTATGGTTAATGACAAGATGGTCTGGCTGGATGGCGAGGTTGCACCCGGGCCTGATTACCGGCTCTATCTTACCCCTGAATTTGTCACCACCGAGGCTGATTTCATGAAAATCAAATCACAATCCGTGGTGGTTGGCTCGATCAAGGCCTTTACTAATTTCAGCCTCGCCGTTCCGGACGGTGTGAATGTTGGTGACTATCCGGCATTGCTCATCTGGTGCGAAGCCTTTGGTGAGTTCATTACCGCGGCCGAACTCAAATCTTAAACCGTCAACGTGAGGAAAGTGGGATAGTCCATGCTGGATAATTTCAAAGCCTTGTCATTACCGCCTAGCGACCGCATTACCCTTGATGATGCGCTGGATATTTATCAGGCCTATCGCCCGATCATGCCTGCGGCGGTGTCGGCCTCACCGCGGAATGCGGCGCGGTTGGTTGATGTTATTGGGGAATTTGATGCGCTGGTACTCGATGGGTATGGCGTGATCAATGTCGGGTCTGGACCGATTGATGGCATTGGTGAGTTGTTTGATGCGGCGGCCAAGGCTGACACGCCAATTATCGTCCTGACCAATGGCGCCAGCTTTGATAATGATAAGACCTGGTCAAAGTACCAAAGTTGGGGCCTGCCGATTACGCGTGAACAGATTGTTTCGAGCCGCGATGCTATGCTCAATCGGGTGATACCCAATGGGGTGCAGAGCAAGGATTATCCCGCTATTGGCAGCCTTAGCGCAACGTCCTTTCCGATTGGCGTGGATGGGGAACGCCGGCCCGATCGTGATGCTGATTTTTATCAGGAAACCAAGAATTTTGTGATGCTTGGTGCGGTTGATTGGTGTGAGGAAGACCAAGAGGCGCTGGAGCAGGCTTTTTACAAAGGTGGGCGACAATTGCATGTGGCCAATCCCGATGTGGTGTCGCCGCATGAAGACAGCCTGAACGCCGAGCCCGGCTATTGGACCGCGCGTCTGATAAAAAATGTTGCCAGCCGACTGGACACAGGACTGGACGCAAGTTTGTTCCCAGAGCCACTATTCTATGGCAAGCCCTATGCACCGGCGTTCGAGCATGCGCTAGCCCGTTTGCAAGATCTCTATCAACGCAATATCGATCCGGCGCGCGTCGCGATGGTTGGCGATAGTCTGCACACTGATATTATTGGGGCTGGCGGTGTTGGTATGCGCTCGATTCTGATTACCGATCATGGCCTGTTTCGTGATGGCGGGGCCAAGATGGCCATTGAAAAATGTGGTATTTACCCTGATTGGATTGTCGCCAAGGTCTAGCGCGTGAGGATATGAAATGAACCGGAAATTTATGCTTAAAGGGCTGGAATTACAGGCGTCCATTGGAATTTACGACCATGAACGTGCCGCCCCACAGCGCGTGGTGATTGACGCCGAATTGATGCTGGATGGCGAACGTGAACCACAGAATGACGATGTGGCGGCAACGCTGGATTATGATCAGATCAGAGACACTATTCGCGCCATTGTGACGTCCCGTCATTTCGATCTTCAGGAAACGCTGGCCCGCACGTTATTTGATGCGCTGGCGGCCCTGCCGGATGTTACCGCCCTGTGCGTGACCACGGCCAAGCCGGACGCGTATGATGATTGTGAGACAATTGCGTATCAATTGTCGAACCTACCGGGTCAATTGTCGAACCTACCGGGCAATTAGGCGATCTTGTCCATCTTGCCTTTGAGCACGGCAAATTCAGCCCGCAAATTCTCGATGTCGCTGCGTGGGGTCTTGATGTCACTGCTGGCTTCATCATCGGTTTTGATGATGCTATCGAGGCTTGAATTAAGCGCATCCTCGGCTGATCTTTGGTGGCGTTGAAAGGCTGACATGACCCGCTCTAGATAACGCGCGAGAATTGGCTCTGTCGTGCCGTCATATGACTGGATCAATTGTTGTAGCACGCTGATCGGCAACATGGCGTTGCCGTTGCCTTCGATATCGCAGATAATTTGCAACAGCGTTGGCCTTGTTAAATCCTGACCAGATGTTGCATCCTCAACGCGAAAATCGACTTTGGCGCGTACCATCGCCAGCAGATCGTCCATGGTCACATAGCGCGACTTGCTGGTATCGTATAAACGCCGGTTGGCATATTTCCTGATTAGGATGGATTTTGCGGCTGTGTTACTGGTCAATTGTCTGGTCCTTATCGCGACCCGAAGTGATGAATTGTGACTTTGCTATCAAAAGGTGGAATAAATTTCAATGCTGCACTGCAAAATAGATCACATGCTGTTACAGCTAGCGGGCATAAAGTCAATGTTGCGGCGCAATGATGAGCAAAGAATTATAGTCAATAATAGAGCCTTAACGATGCAAAAATGGGGGTGTGTGCGAGATGTTTGGTGATGGCGCCGCAATCCGCGCTTTTTACCAAACGCGGCAGGGCAAGAACGTGTGTTCCCTATTGGCACCGCATGTCGAGGCGTTCTGGGATCAGGGGCCAAATGCGCATAATGCCGCGATCGGTTTTGGCGCACCCTTTATGACGGAAATTACCGGTGGGTTGGCGTTACTGCCGCGGCGTTATGGGCCATTGGCTTGGCCTGTTGACCGGCCTGTTCGCAGCGCTTTGGTTGATCCGCATCATTTGCCCTTGCAGGATGTCCAGCTTGATCGATTGTTACTGGCTCATGCGCTGGAATTTGATGCTAATCCCATGCGTTTGCTTGGCGAGGCATGGCGTAGTCTGGATGGTGGCGGGCGGTTGATGGTGATTGTCCCGCATCGCTTGGGGCTATGGGCGCGGGCAGAACATACGCCGTTTGGTCATGGCCGGCCTTATTCTGGCCGCCAATTGCGTCAGGTTCTGGTGGAGACTGGCTTTGAAATCACCAGCATGCGCACGGTTCTGTTCATGCCGCCAGCGGCGCGTGACTGGACCTTGAGGGTGGCACCGACGATTGAACGGCTTGGTGCGCGCTGGGCCAAACCGCTTGGTGGTGTGCTTGTTGCCGAGGCGAATAAATTGCTCTATGCACCGGCTGGAAACACCAGTAAAGTTAGGGCAAATAAGGGTTTGAAGACGGCAAGGCTGGCCCCGCAATCCAGCCGTGTTATTCAGACTATGGACGATTAACTCCACTCAGTCAGTTTGATGACGGGATCCAAAAAATTTGTAACAGGTGATATTTGATGACTGACAAGCTTAGCGAACTCAGAGGGGAAATCGACCGGCTGGATAATGAAATTCTGGCGGCGTTGCAATCGCGATGGCGACTCTCTGGTGAAATTATCAAGGCCAAGAATGGCCAAACCGCCTTTCGTCCGGGGCGTGAAGCGGACGTTGTTCATCGCTTGATCGAGGCCCTGCCAAACTCTGATCGCGATGGTATTCCCAACACAGTTATTCTAGGTATCTGGCGCCAGATTTTCTCGGCTAGCATTGCCCAGCAAGATGCCAATATTGAAATCGCCATTGTTGACCCATGTCTACCAGCGGCGTTGTGGCATTTTGGCAGTTCAATGACATTATCCCCCTATAATTCAGCGGCGGCGGCGGTGGCGGCGATTGGCAATAGCGCGCGCTATGCGATGGTGCCATGTGATCTGGCTGATGAATTGGCGGCCATTCTATGGGACCGGGATGATCTGTTTGTGATTGCGCGGACACCGTTATTTGCCGTGGATGCGATTGCCCCTAGCTATATCATTGGCCCACATTTGCCGGATCAATCCAATGCCGATGAAATGCTTTATGCTGTTAAACAGCCCGATGGCGTGGTATTTCGATCCCACCAAAAGACTGGCGCCAAAAAAACTGCCGCCCCAACTACAGGCGGGGATGACACTCTTGGCGATAATGTCGGCGACAATGTAAAATTAATCGGCATGGCGGCCCTAGCCCAGCCCCGCAGCAAATAATTGCATAGGGGCATGATGATCATAGCGGCGTGCTAAACGCCTAAATGTCTAAACGCCTGAACGTCTAAACGCCTAAATCTCTAAACGGATGAAACAAATGAGCCAGTACTATTCCAACATCACGATCATCGGCCTTGGCTTGATTGGCGCGTCAATCGCTTTGTCGGCGCGGCGTGGTGGGCTTGTGGGTACAATCACTGGCTGTGATACCGGTGCTGGTATGGCCCAGAATAAAGATGCGCTGGCCTTGGTCGATCATTTTAGCGATGACCCGATCACGGCTGTGGCTGATGCCGATCTGGTGATCATGGCGGTTCCGGTTGGCGCGCTGGGCCCGTTGAGCGAACAGATTATTCCGCATATGAAGGCGGGGGCGGTGCTAACCGATACCGGTTCGACAAAGCGGTCTGTGTTGCGTGATGTAACCCCGCATGTCACCGATAGCATTCATTGGTTGCCATCCCACCCGCTTGCTGGAACCGAACATTCAGGACCATCGGCTGGCTTGGCTGATCTATTTGATGGCCGATACTGGATTATCCTACCGTTAGAGGTGCCAGAGGATGTGGTTGCAAACTTTGAGGCATTTGTCGGTGGTCTTGGCGCGGTTTGCGAACGTATGGAGCCTGATTATCACGACAAGGTGTTGGCGTTAACGTCTCATTTGCCGCATTTGATTGCCTATACCATCGTTAGCACGGCGGTTGATTTGGAACAGCAATTGAAGAATGACGTGATCCGCTTTTCGGCATCTGGTTTCCGTGATTTTACCCGCATCGCCGCGTCTGATCCGGTAATGTGGCGTGATATCTTTCTGAATAATGACGAGGCGGTTCTGGAAATGCTCCAGCGTTTTTCAGAGGATTTATCTTATCTCCAGCGGGCAATTCGCTGGCAGGAAGGTGACAAGCTTGAAGATCTGTTTGCCCGCACCCGCGAGATCAGACGCTCTATCATTGACGCTGGCCAGCTCTAGTAGCGCGGTTGTTAAAGGCCAATTCTGGCACCCAGATATTTTGCATATTCCCGCATTAGTAACCGCCGTGTTTGCGGATGTTGCCACCAATTTTGGTGATCAAGATCAGGCGGGCTAACCGGCCATTGATAGATATCGAGCGTTGGCATTTCTTGGCTGAATACAACCAAGGCCCGCGGCATATGATAATTCGCCGTTACCAGCCGCAATGACCGCATTTGATGTTTTTCCGCCCATTCGCGGGTGGCGAGCGCATTCCCTCTGGTATCGCGGGCGCCATATTCCAGTTCCGTACAACAGAACAATGCATTGATCTGGCCGGCATCAAGATTTAGCTCCTGAACCAAAATGGCCCGGTTTACGCCCTCACCAACACCAGAAATCAGCAGCTTTTCGGCCTTGCCCAGCGATAGTAACTCCAAACCATCACTTAGCCGCTGTTGGCCGCCGGTGGTGACGACAATGCCATCGGTTGGTGCGAGTGCCGCACCGGATGCACGCGGCAAGGTTAAGACATAATGCTGGAACCCAGCGGTCAGAAAACAGGCGGCCAGCACAACCAAACCCGCACCATAACGCCATAATCTCGGCCCGGTGAAGCGGTCTCGCCACGATTTAGATGCCGTGGCTTCTGGTGTTTTGACGTTCTTTTTCGCCACTAAATGTCTTTCTACCCTTATTCCATGACCTCAATAATGCCCATGATTGGCGTGTGAAGCAAAGCGTATAGGTATAATTATCGCTTTGTTTAGATTTTTTTGGGGTGATTCGGCCTGATTTTGCTTTGTGGCTATGGTTTTTTTGTCACCCTCTTCCCCTAGCGGATAGTTTGATGTATCGACTTAACATTAGAAACTTCTAACGGGTGCTTTTTGATGCTTCTGACTTGTCCAAATTGTGAAACAATTTTTCGTGTGGACAGTCACAAATTCAAGCCGGAAGGCCAAGCTGTCCGCTGTTCTGTCTGTAGCCATGTCTGGCAGGCCAAGGTCGGCAAAGACACGATGGGCAACGAGCCTAATGATGTTCAAGAAGCATTCAAAGCCTTGCGACTTCCCCTTGCCATTTTACTGGTGTTTCTCGGTCTTGCCGCGGGTGTCGCCTTTAACCGCGGCGTGATCACGGCCTATTTCCCGTCTTTGATCGGGGTCTTTGATGTCGCCGGCTTGACCATTCGTCCAGTGCTAACGGGCCTAGAGGTGACCGATCTTGAGGCAAGTTATAGCGGCGACAATCTGCGGCTAAGTGGCAATCTGTTGAACAACCGGATGGTGCGCTCGCATGCGCCTGATTTGCGGGTGACAGTTACGGCCACCGATGGCGTGATTATGAATGAGGTCATCATAAAGACCGAGGCGCAGTTGATTGACCCCGGCGAGAAAACTGGCTTTTTCATCCAGCTTGATGTCGAGAGTTCGGGCGAGGCCAATATCACCGTGGCGCCCTTGGCCAACCGGATTTACCAATAGTAAAGCGTAATCGCTGGACGGAAATCATCACCCTAGAATGTCGGGATATTTTCCTCGGCCAATAGGCTGGCAACGCTGCGCTGGGCGCGTAGTACATGCACCTTGCCATCCAGCACCATGACTTCACCGGCTGGTGGGCGGGTGTTATAGCTCGACGCCATCACCGCACCATAGGCACCAGCAGACATAACCGCCAGACAATCGCCGCCGGCCAAGGCTGGCATCTGGCGTTCACGGCCAAGATAATCACCAGTTTCACATACCGGCCCAACAATATCGGCAATTCCGATATTCTCGCCAAGCGGCGCCACTGGCTGGATGTTGTGATAGGATTCGTACAAGGTCGGACGGATCAGATCATTCATCGCCGCATCAACAATCGCAAAACGCTTGTTATCACCTTCCTTGACCAGAATCACACGGGTCAATAGCACGCCGTTATTGGCAACGATTGACCGGCCCGGTTCAAAGCCAAGGGCAAAGCCGCTATCTTTGAAAATACCCGGCAACATCTTGCCATAGGCGGTGAAATCCGTTGGCGTGCCATTGTCATAATCAACACCGACACCGCCGCCAAGATCCAAAGTCGGCACAGCAAGACCCTCGCCGCGCAAACCATTGGCAAGATTTAACAAGGCTTTATAGGCCGTCTCAAAAGGTTCCAGATTGGTGATCTGTGAGCCAATGTGAACCGCCAAGCCAGCAGGCGCGATGAACGTATCTTCACATATCCGGCGATAGAGATCAGCCGCCTCACGCTGGCCCGTTGATACGCCGAACTTGGTTGAACGCTGGCCGGTTGAAATCTTTTCATGTGTACCCGGATCAACATCGACATTCACCCGCAAGGCAACCGGCGCGACAATTCCCATGTTCGCGGCAACGGCACTAATCATATCAATCTCAACAGGTGATTCGGCATTGATCTGGCCGACCCCCGCGCCCAGCGCCGCGGCAATTTCGCTCTCGCTTTTGCCAACACCGGAAAACACAATATCCGCAGGGGCAATACCAGCGGCGATCACGCGTTCCATCTCACCGCTGGATACAATGTCGGCGCCAGCGCCCTGTTTGCCCAATAAGGCAATAACGCCTAATGCCGAATTTGCCTTTACCGCAAAATGAACCTTGCCATTAACCGGCGCTACGGCCGCGGCAAAATCATTATAGGCCGCGACTATGCCCGCCCCAGAATATACATAAAGGGGGCTACCATAGTCGGCCGCAATGGTGTCAAGCGACAGACCGTCAACAACCATATGACCGGTCTCATCGCGGTAGAATGCACACATTTTTGAATCCTATGAAATCTGTGAGATCTGTGAGATGACGCAACGCCGCCCTAGCTAGCGGGCGTGGTTGGCACTTCTGATGGGCGATAAGGCGCTCCCCGCTTGCCGCATGCCGACAGGCTGGTCACTGATAGAAAGGCAACGAGCATAAAAATAGTAAACCGCCGTAGCATGTGGCTCTCCCATGATCCTGGCCGCTCGGCCAGTGATGATATTGCATGTTCCGCCGTGATCCTGTTGCATAACAGTGGGCGGATAAGGGTGAATAATCTGGCTTAGTTATTAAAGTGTAAAGCGTTTCTTTGCATCAGCAATCCGCGCCCGCACCTCATCAGGGGCGGTGCCGCCAAAGCTGGTTCTAGCGGCGGCCGCACTTTGCACTGTCAAAATGCCGAGGATATCTGGCTTGATGCGTGGTTCGATTTCCTGCATTTCCGCCAATGACAGATCATCCAGATCACACTGCTTTTTGGCGGCAAGGGCGACAATGCTACCGCTGGCATGATGCGCCTCACGGAACGGCATACCCAATTCGCGGACCATATAATCGGCAAGATCAGTCGCCGTTGGAAAACCGGTTTTAAGCGCGGCAAGCATTGCATCCGCATTGGGTTCCATATCGACAATCATGCCAGTCGTTGCCGCCACCGCGATTGCCAAGGCATCGGCCGCGTCAAACACACCTTCTTTATCTTCCTGCATGTCTTTGCCATAGGCCAACGGCAGTCCCTTAAGGACAATCAGCAAACCTGTTAGCGAGCCAATGATACGGCCCGGCTTTGCCCGCACCAACTCGGCCGCATCCGGATTGCGCTTTTGCGGCATGATTGACGAGCCGGTGGTAAAGGCATCTGACAATTGGACAAAGTTAAACCGGTCGGACGACCAGATGACGATTTCCTCGGCAAGACGTGATAGATGCACCGCACAGATCGCCGCGCTTGATAAAAACTCCAAGGCAAAATCACGGTCGGATACAGCGTCCATTGCATTCGCCGCTGGCCGGTCAAAGCCAAGCAGTTCAGCCGTCATATGCCGATCGGTTTTGAATGATGTTCCCGCCAGAGCCGCCGCGCCTAGAGGTGATTCGTTGAGCCGATCACGGGCATCAGAAAAACGCCCGCGGTCACGCCCAATCATCTCAACATAGGCCATCAGATGGAACCCAAATGTCACTGGCTGGGCGGTCTGCAAATGGGTAAAGCCTGGCATCAGCGTATCGGCATGGGCCTCGGCTTTGGTGACAAGCGCACGTTGCATGTCAGCCAGAGCGTGATCGATTGAATCGAGTAATTCGCGCACCCAAAGTTTGAAATCTGTTGCCACCTGATCATTACGCGACCGGGCGGTATGAAGCCGCCGTGCTGGCTCGCCAATCAATTCGGCAAGGCGCGATTCAATGTTCATATGGATGTCTTCAAGCGCTTCGGAAAAGGTAAATTCGCCAGCTGTAATCTCGGCGCTGATCTGATCAAGCCCGCCATGGATCGCGGTGCAATCATCAGCCGAAATAATCCCACAGCTCGCCAGCATTGAGGCATGCGCCTTCGAACCAGCAATATCCTGACGATAAAGCCTTTGGTCATAGGCGATGGAGGCATTTATTTCCTGCATCAATTGTGAAGGGCCGGTTGAAAATCGTCCCCCCCAAATGCTAGATTTGGTGCTATCGTCTGCTGACATTCTTAACTCTTCTTTCCTGTATGGATTACCACATGTCTTATACGCGGCTTTGGGTGACTTTTCAGCCAAAATTATCACGGCACGGATTTCGCCGCGGCCTTATCTCGGTAATGGCGCGGATTTTGCCGGTAATGATCGTTACTTTGGGTCTGGTAAATACAGCAGAGGCCACTGGCAAAAGACAGCCAGATTGGCTAGCCAAGCCAGCGCCATCGATGACCAGCGTGATAACCGATGCCAAGGGCGGTGAAATGACCCTCGCCGATTTTAAGGGCACGCCGATATTGGTAAATTTCTGGGCCACTTGGTGCGCCCCTTGTGTCGATGAATTACCGGCGCTGGACCGTGCGGCAAAGATGCTTGCGGCCGATAATATCAAAATTGTGGTTATTTCAATTGATCGCGGGGGCGTGGCAAAGGCGGGTCCCGTGCTAGAGGAATATGGCGTGGCAACACCGTTTGCCGCCTATGATCCAAAGGCCCGATTATCGCGGGAAATGGGCGTTGTCGGATTGCCAACCAGCTTTGTTCTCTCGGCGGATCAACAAACAAGTTGGGAATTTGTCGGCCCGTATGAGTGGGATGAGCCCGCCATGATAGAGCGTATTCAATCATTGCCGCTCGGTGATTGACTTGGTGATTGACCGGGTGATTGACCGGGTGATTAGGCAAAATGCGGATAAAAAAAGAGGCGGAAACCCGCCTCTTTATCGCATGATTTATAATTTGCTTTATGGGGGCCTTTAGCCGAGCTCTTTTTCCAGCTCAGGAACAGCGTCGAATAGATCTGCAACCAGACCGAAATCAGCCACTTGGAAAATTGGTGCCTCATCATCTTTGTTGATGGCAACAATGACTTTGCTGTCTTTCATTCCGGCTAGGTGCTGGATCGCACCTGAAATACCGACGGCCACATATAGATCAGGGGCAACGACTTTGCCGGTCTGGCCTACCTGATAATCATTTGGCACAAAGCCGGCATCAACCGCCGCCCGCGAGGCACCAACCGCGGCACCAAGCTTGTCAGCAACTTTCTCCAGCATCGCAAAATTAGCGCCGTCCTGCATACCGCGGCCACCTGAAATAACAATCGGTGCAGAGGTCAGTTCCGGACGCTCGGAGCTTGAAAGCTCAGATTTCACATAGCTAGACAGACCAGCATCACCGCCACCAGCAACCGTCTCAATGGCGGCGCTTCCGCCTTCACCAGCCGCCTCAAACGCGGTTCCACGAACAGTGATAACCTTGATTGATTCGCTCGAAGAAACGGTTGATAGGGCGTTACCGGCATAGATAGGACGCTGGAATACGCTGTCGCTCTCGACCTTGATGATGTCAGAGATCTGCATCACATCAAGCAAAGCGGCAACACGTGGCATCACGTTTTTACCGGTGGTTGTCGCCGGTGCTAGCAAATGGCTATAGCCGCTGGCCAGAGACTGGATAAGCGGGGCTACGTTTTCCGCAACGCAATGCGCATATTCGGCACTATCGGCAACCAGAACCTTGGCCACGCCATTAATCGCGGCGGCGGCCTTGGCAACATTACCACTCGTATCACCAGCAACCAGAATATCGATGTCACCACCAATTTGTGTGGCGGCGGTTACGGTGTTCAAGGTTGCGGCGGCTAGTTGACCATCATCATGGTCGGCAAGGATAAGAATGCTCATGATTATATCACCTTTGCGTCATTTTTGAGTTTATCAACCAATTCGGCTATGTCGGCCACTTTGATACCGGCTGAACGGGCTTCTGGCTCTTCGACTTTTACGATTGCGAGGCGCGGCGTCACATCAACACCAAGCTCGTCGGCGCTAAGCGAATCAAGCGGCTTTTTCTTTGCCTTCATAATGTTTGGCAGTGAGGCATAACGTGGCTCGTTCAACCGCAAATCGACAGTCACAACCGCTGGCATATTGATTTCCATATGCTCTAGCCCGCCATCGACTTCGCGGATGATGGCGGCTTTGTCACCAGAGATTTCGATGCCCGATACAAATGTACCCTGCGCCCAGCCAAGCAATGCGGCAAGCATCTGGCCGGTTTGGTTGCAATCATCATCAATCGCCTGTTTGCCGACAAACACAATGCCGGGCTCTTCACGGGCAACAATCTCTTTTAGCAACTTGGCAACGGCAAGCGGCTCGATATCTTGCGGGGCTTCGATGTGAATGCCGCGATCAGCACCCATCGCCAACGCTGTACGGATGGTTTCTTGGTTCTGGCTTGGGCCAATTGAAACCGCAACAACCTCATCGGCGCCGCCAGCCTCTTTCAGGCGCAATGCCTGTTCAACCGCGATTTCGTCGAATGGGTTCATTGCCATTTTAACATTGGCCAATTCAACACCGGAATTATCCGGTTTCACGCGTACCTTTACGTTGTAATCGATAACCCGTTTAACTGGGACTAGGACCTTCATGTCTATAACCTCCAGGTTGCTTAGACTGTTAAACCGCCCGAACACATGGGCGGAGCGATATTATTTCGTTTGGCCAGAATTTTCACCCGGCCGCCATAAAACGTCTGTTTTGCCATTCTCATTCAAATGCCGCGCCAATACAAATAGATGATCGGAGAGACGATTTATGTACTGCATTGCCGCTTCGTTGACCACCTCTTCCGTGGCGAGTTCGGTCATATGCCGTTCGGCGCGGCGGGCCACGGTGCGGGCCAGATGTAGCCATGCCGATGCATCACTGCCACCAGGTAGGATGAACGATGTTAGCGCCTCTAGATTGCTGTTCATTTGATCAATTTCGGATTCCAGCCGCGTGACCTGCAATGCGGTTACGCGCAAGGCCGGTTGGTCACTCTCTGGCGTGGCGATATCCGCGCCCAGATCAAACAGATCATTTTGAATGCGCCCCAGCATGTCATCGGCGGCGCCAGTGGTGGTTAGACGGGCAAGACCAATTACGCAATTGGCCTCGTCAATCTCGCCAAATGCCGACGGGCGGCGCGAATGTTTGGAAACGCGCGCGCCATTGACCAGGCTGGTTTCGCCAGTATCGCCGGTGCGTGTATAGATTTTGTTCAACTTAACCATAATGTACCTTTATCCGCCGATCATTACCGGCTCTATGCTAGCCGTTGGCACGGCGCCATAGCATTAATCCAATGATAATGACGATTGCCACTGCCTGAAAAATAATGCGGTAACGCATAATGCGGTTGGAATTTTTTATGTTGTACTCACCGCCGCGCGCCATTGTCATAACGCCCCAGCCAAGGATGCCCGCAACAATCAATAGCGCCGCGGCAAGAATGATTTGGTCTAGGGACATATTTGTTTCTCTTCTAGCTACAGCTCTTTGAGGTGAATTAGGCTCTAACCTAGATATCACCGATGGTAACGTCAAAGCGACGTGCTGCCGCAACCGCAGTGTTGCGCAATAGACAGGCGATGGTCATTGGTCCGACACCGCCGGGAACGGGGGTGATCGCCCCTGCCTTTGCCGCGGCCGAGGCATAATCAACATCGCCAGTAAGACGGAATTTACCGTCGCCGCGCTCTGGGGCTGGCACACGGTTAATCCCGACATCGATAACTGTGGCGCCGTCCTTTACATAGTCGCCGGTAATCATTTCCGGGCGACCAACCGCCGCCACCAGAATATCGGCGCGGCGACAGACCTCTGGCAAATCCTTGGTCCGTGAATGTGCAATCGTCACCGTACAGCTCTCTTTTAGCAATAGCTGGGCCATTGGCTTGCCGACAATGTTTGAACGGCCAACGACAACGGCGTTCAAACCAGATAGTGAACCAAGCTGGTCACGGAGCAACAATAGACAGCCATAGGGCGTGCAAGGCACTAGCGCGTCTTGGCCCGTGGCAAGATTGCCCGCATTGACCACATGGAACCCATCTACATCCTTGCGCGGGTCAATGGCATTAATCACCGCGTCTTCGTCAATCTGGTCCGGCAATGGCAATTGCACCAAAATACCGTCAACCGCATCGTCATTATTCATCTCGTCAATGAGCCGCAGCAACGTGTCCTGATCAGTGTCCTTGGAGAGGCGATGCTCTATAGAGCGCATACCAGCAACCGCGGTGCGTTCGATCTTGTTGCGCACATAGACTGCGCTCGCTGGATCCTCGCCAACCAACACCACGGCGAGAGCCGGTGCCCGTCCAATGGCCGCTTTGATGGTGGCGACCTCAACCGCTACCCGCGTGACCAAATCTGCTGAAAACGCCTTGCCATCGATTATTGTGGCTTCGGACATGGTGGACTCCAAACTGAATTTCGCTAAGGGCACTTCTGCCCAAAATCTTTACTCTAAATTTTGCATTATCTTGTTGGTGTGCTTGTATGAACACAGCCAAAGAAACGCCTTAAACTTCCCCACACACGACATTTACCCGGCTATGCCCAGTGCTTATTTACCAAGCGCTTATTTACCCAGCGCTGAGTTACCTATGGCTTAATAGCCAGTCGCCAAAAACCCCAGTAATAGATTGCGTAGAAACTGAACGGCCAGAAAAACGATGATCGGGCTGATATCAATGCCGCCAAGATCCGGCAGTAAACGCCGGATAGGGGTCAAGATCGGCTCATGGATCCGCGCCAGAAAATTTGTCGCGATGCGCACGGCTGGTTGCCACGGGTTAATAATCCGAAAAGCGACCAACCAGCCGATAATCAAATAGGCAATGAGGGTCCAGATAAATAGATCAACAATCTGATCGATGAGAAGAATGACAGCGTTCATTTTATCCTGAATATTTGTTCATCATATTAAGGGCGATCTATGAGAGACATGGGCTCTTATTTTGCAGGCAGAATTTACACAGAATTGTGGTTGAAAAACAATCCCGCCATTGATGTTTATTGTTAGATGGTTTTTGCGGCCCGTTTTGTCAATAAAGAGCCTTGTTAAATGGCTCGTGATTCGGCCAGTTGCATCTTCGTGCCAAAGGCATTATTTCATGGGCATGACACAGACATCATCCAATCAAAAGTCCGGCCATCAAGATTCCAGCCATCAGAAACCCAAATCAATCCGGCTTATTCCGGTAATTGCTGGCTTGCTATTCGTTATACTTGCCGCATTGGTCTTTGTGATTTCTGAAAATCAGGCGCGCCAAACCAATACCGGCTTTCCGTCATTTGACCAGAGTGAATTCACCCTGATTGATCAAGATGGTGTGACCCGTACCAATAGTGATTTTGCGGGTAAGCCCATCGCCTTGTTTCTTGGGTTCACCTATTGCCCTGATGTTTGTCCAACGACGTTATTAGCGCTGGCAGGTGCGGTTGATGATCTGGTCGAGCGGGGAATCGATGCCAGTGTGATCCAAACAATTTTCATCTCTGTTGATCATGAGCGCGATACGCCGGCGCAATTGAAATCCTATTTGTCATTATTTGATGTAGAGGCAACCGGCCTAACAGGAGATGCGCAAGCGGTTAGCGATGCCATTCGGGCCTTTGGCGGTTATGCCAAAAAGATCGAAACCGGCGATGGCAATTTTGTATATGATCATTCGGCCGCGGTTTACCTCTATCGTAGCGACGGCACCTTTAAGGGCACGATCGTGTTTAACGAGCCCGCCGAATTTATCGTGGAAAAGTTGAAAACGCTTTTATAGCCGCTGATTAACGCGCAGCGATAAATGCCATTGCGCGAAAAACTTAATGATAATTATAAGTCATGATTGTAGACGCCTCAGAAAATAGTTAGGCAGGCCATTGTGACTTTCGGCCATGGGTTGATGATTTTTGGACTATTCGGCTTGGTCCTTTCATCAATAGGAGTGGCAAGGGCTAGTCATCACGCTTTGGTTAATTCGACAGATGCAAACGGCGCTGGTCGTAATATTGTACGACACCTCTTGATTGCCAGCCCGCTTTATGGCGAGCAGTGGTTTGTGGCTGAAATTGCCCGCCTGAGCCTCGCTAATCTCCCCAGAATGGCCTATCAGATGGGCAATATCGGCATACAGCTTCACCCCCATTCATTGCTAATTAGGATGAGCCTTTCCTATGTTGCGGTGCAGGCTGGCCGGTGCCAGTGGGCGTTGCATCATTTGCGCAGAGTGGCCGAAACGACTATGCACAAAACCCAGCGTATGTTGGCAAATAAAGGCATAAATCATTGTCTCGGCGGCTGGCATAATCAGGCGTTGATGATGGCGCAAGGGGTGCGGGCCCAATCGCCTTCGCTAAATCCTTCTAGCGGGTCACTAAAGGTGGCGCCCGGCTCGTACCTTGCGAGTATCTGCCAAATATTTGCTATCATTTGTGACAAAACAAACTTTGACCGCACAAATGATCAGCCAGCCTCCCGCACTGATTTGGTGCTAGCCGCTATTGCGACTAGCCACCGGCAAAGTCTTGCGGGCGGTGCCTATGTAAAGACGCATTTTGCGCGGCGCATTCCCCTGCACTCCAAATTAACCGGAGATATCGTTGCCTTTGGCTTTGGTCGTTATTGGCAAGATCATGCCAATCAGATCACCGGGCTACATATAGTGGCGGTGGATTACAATCTTCGGACCGGTGCATCCAAACCGGGCATCTCGAGTCGTAAAATCGATCTGGTCGCCACCTATCATTTCAAACCCGGACCAAAGCGGAACAGGTTTGCAACCATCGATAAGAGTGAACCATGGTGGTGGCAGGTTGGATCCACATGGAATGTGACGCATAGCATGATGATGGAACAGGGCAAGAGCCGCACGAGAAGCATGGCTGAGTATAAGGTTATGATGCCGCTACTGGCTGATTATACGCTTGAATTGGGCAAAGGCTTTGGCCGCATTATTCCCGCGGCCAAAGCCCACCAAGCCCTAGCGTCAAGCATTAACAGTTCGCATTTCATGCTGCATGCACCCAAAGATTGGCCATTGGATATCGCCGTGGGGGTTAAATATACCACCACGCAATATCACTCTACATTGGCCTATTTGGCGCGTCCTCATCGTGACAAGCGCCGCGAATGGACTATCGCAATGAGCTATTATTTAGGTTCGCAAAAGCAACTTAAAGTAGGAGTTTTAGGAAAATTTAATAAAATTTCATCTGTGAATTCTTTAATTCGAAAATCTCAACAATCCATAACTATCTATTTTAATTACGAAATTAATAAAAATATGAATATAAGATAAATTATACTTACGAATGAATTGAATAAATAAATTTTACTATAGTTTCCTTCCCTAACGTTTGATCCTCTGATCGATAGATTTATTGAGTAGCATATTACTCGATTTGAAAATTATCTGATGAGCAAAATTGAACGGAGAATGATTATGAAAACCGTACTTGGCTTTGCAAACAGCCTAAGTAGAGAGTTTGCGCAACAGCATCTGTCTAATGAAACAAATGATGTGATCGTTTTTACAGCGGGCAGCCTTGCCGAAACGATTGAGCTCGCAAATCGTCACCCTGACATTGATGTCATCACCTTGGATTTGGCGATGAATGACATGGATGGCATTCGCGGTGTGCGAAAATTCCGTGAGGCAGTTGTGAGAGAAGTTCCCCTTGCCGTCATGGGATCGCATCTCCCTGAAAGAGATGTTCGTGGATTGTTATTGTCTGGGGTTGCTGGCTATCTTCCCTATACCATGAGTGCCAGCGCACTAATCGGCGCATTGAGTTTGATGGCGGCTGGCGGTACTTATATCCCGCTGGAATTCATGAACTATAATGGCACAAAGCCATCAAAGGCATTGTTGACGACGCGTGAGCAAGAGGTTTTGACCGGGTTATTATCTGGGCGCAGCAACAAAGAAATCGCGGGCCAGTTGGACCTCAGCGAAGTCACGATAAAGCATCACCTCAAGGGTCTGCGTTCCAAATTGGGCGCACGAAATAGAACCCACGCGGTGTGCCGCGCAATCGAGCTAGGCATTGGCTAGCCCAAAAGCGGCACAGCGTTAGTGTTGTAGCGACTCTGGCAATACTCTGGCGACTCTGGCGCGATTATAAATGCCCCAATTATCGGTTCTGGCGATTATCCACCAGATCGGTAACAACGCTAGGATCGGTCAAAGTGGAGGTGTCACCAAGCTGGTCATACTCATTTGCGGCGATTTTTCGCAAAATGCGCCGCATGATTTTTCCAGACCGCGTTTTTGGCAATTGTGGTGCCCATTGCAACAAGTCAGGAGTGGCGATCGGGCCAATTTCCTTGCGGGTCCATTGTCGCAATTCAGCCAACAGATCGTCTGTCGGCTCAACCCCTTGGATCAAGGTCACATAGGCATAAATGCCTTGGCCTTTGATATCATGCGGATAGCCAACCACAGCCGCCTCGGCAACTTGTGAATGTGCGACCAACGCCGATTCAATTTCCGCCGTGCCCATCCGGTGCCCCGATACGTTGAGGACATCATCAACCCGTCCGGTAATCCAATAATAACCGTCTTCATCACGCCGTGCCCCATCACCGGTGAAATAGCGGCCGGGGAATGTTGTGAAATAAGTTTCGATAAAGCGCTGATGGTCGCCATAGACGGTGCGCATCTGGCCGGGCCATGAATAATTGAGGCACAAATTGCCCTCGGTCGCGCCGGTGAGAATATTGTTGTCACCGTCAACAAGAACCGGTTGAACACCAAAAAATGGCTTTGTTGCCGATCCGGGCTTGGTTGGAATCGCACCAGGCAAAGGCGTGATCAAGGCGGCGCCAGTTTCGGTTTGCCACCATGTATCAACAATCGGACAGCGGCCCTCGCCAACAACGCTATGATACCACATCCACGCCTCTGGATTTATCGGCTCGCCAACAGTACCCAGCAAACGCAGTGACGACCGGTCAGTTTTCTTTACTGGTTCGTCGCCCTCACGCATCAAAGCGCGGATGGCTGTTGGCGCGGTATAGAAAATATTGACCTTATGCTTGTCGACAACTTGCCAAAAACGGGAACTATCGGGATAGGTCGGGATGCCCTCAAACATTATGCTGATCGCACCGTTGGACAATGGCCCATAGACAATATAGCTATGGCCGGTAACCCAGCCGACATCGGCGGTACACCAATAAATATCGCCATCATGATAATCGAACACATATTTATAGGTCATCGTGGCATAGACCATATAACCGCCGGAGGTGTGCAGAACGCCCTTTGGCTTGCCAGTTGATCCCGATGTATAAAGGATGAACATCGGGTCTTCGGCGTTCATTTCCTCTGGCGGGCAATCGGATGCCATTGTGCTAATCGCTTCGTGATACCAGATGTCGCGTCCTTCAACCCAACCGATATCACCGCCGGTGCGCTTTACCACAAAGCAGCTAGTGCAATTTGGACAGGATTTTAAGGCCTCGTCAGTGTTCGCCTTTAGCGGCACAGTCTTGCCGCCGCGAAGGCCCTCATCAGCGGTGATCACCATGGTCGATTCGCAATCAAGGATACGTCCGGCCAAGGCATCTGGCGAAAACCCACCAAAGACTACGGAATGAACCGCACCAATGCGGGCACAGGCCAGCATGGCGATTGACGCCTCTGGGATCATCGGCATGTAGATGGTAATCCGGTCGCCCTTTTTCGCCCCACGCGCCCGCAGAGCATTGGCGAATTTACAGACTTCCTCATAAAGCGCGCGATAGGAAATATGGCGCGCTTCGGATGGATCATCACCCTCCCAGATAATAGCCGTTTGATCGCCGCGTTTGTCTAGATGGCGGTCAAGGCAATTGACCGATGCATTCAGGGTGCCGTCCGCATACCAACGAATATGCAGATCGCTAGCGTCATAGGAAACATCGCTAACCTCGGTATATGGCTTCATCCAATCGACGCATTTGCCATGCTCGTCCCAGAATTTATCTGGATCAGCAAGAGATTCGGCGTAAAGGCGGTTGTAACCTGCCTCGTCAATATGTGCCGATGCGACCAAGGCGGCACTTGGACTGAAGATTGTATCATTGCTCATGTGATGAGACCCCCGATTACGTCACCTAATATTCACCTGCGGATAGTGTGTATCCCAACTCTATTCTAAGCAGGCAAATTCGCTTTCGGCAAGTTGCTAGTCGGCTGAAACATCCTGTAATTGCTCGGCAAGGTCTTCGGCCGCCACTTCGTCCTCCAGATCCATTACTTGGCGACAAATTCCCATGTTAAATCCGGCGCGGGCAAGGGATGCCATTTGCCGCTGTCGTTTGGCTGGATCGTCGGTTTTTATCGTTTGATAAGGACCAAGGCGGCGGCGGCGGGCAAAGCGCAAGGCGGCCATCAATTCGCCGTCGCTAATCCCTTCATCGGCCCCGGTGAGCGCGTCGCTGATGATGTCATCATCGAGCCTATGAACCCGTAATCGTTGCAAGATCCCCATCCGCGAGCGTCCTTGTCGGCGCTGGCTACGGGCTTGGGTGGCGGCGAATTGCGCATCATCAACATAGCCAAATGAGGCGCATTTTTCGATGACCGTTTCGATTGCGGCTTTTGTCTCGGCCGGTGGTAAATCCTCTAGCTTGCGCTGGGCAAAACGTCCCAAGACTTCGCGCAGGCGTTGCCTCGACGCGGAATAACGGCCCAGATAATGGACCGCTTTGTTCATTAATCTTGTTTGCGCTTTCGACTCGTTCATTTCTTACCGTAACATATTCATTTCGGCATTACAGTTTGCATATCCGCATTGCAGTTTTGCGGCACTGCGCCTATGTTTTGCCGCATGACAAAGCCAACCAGTTCCCAATCACCCGCTAATGCACCTGTTACTAGCACCCGTTCTCCTGACCAGGATAGCGGGGCGATGATGATCCGTCCCATTCAAATTGGGCGGGTTAACTGGGTTGGCTTGCAAACTTTATATTTGCGCGAAGTGTACCGGTTTTTGAAAGTCGGCACGCAAACAGTAGCGGCGCCGGTGATAACATCGATTTTGTTTTTGATGGTGTTTTCGGTGGCGGTTGGTAATCGGGGTAATTTAACCAATGGCGTTGATTTCGTCACCTTTCTGGTGCCCGGTCTGGTGATGATGACGGTTCTTCAAAACGCCTTTGCCAATACCTCGTCATCGCTGGTCGTATCAAAAGTACAGGGCAACATTGTCGATTTAATGATGCCGCCGATTGGACCGGGCGAATTACTGGTCGGTTTGGCCGCGGGCGGAGTGACGCGCGGCGTGTTGGTTGGATTGGTGGCGGCCTTTACGCTGGTACTAATCGGCGGTGGAACAGTGCCGTACCAACCCCTTACAGCATTGGTGTTTTTGTTGTTGGGATCATTGGCAATGTCCTTTGCGGGCATTCTGGCCGGCATCTGGTCGAACAAATTTGATGAAATGGCGGCGATTACAAATTTTGTTATCCAGCCTCTGGCGTTTCTGTCCGGTACTTTTTATTCGGTCAACCGGTTGCCGCCGCCTTTCGATGTGATTGCAACTTATAATCCGGTATTTTATGTGATTGATGGGTTTCGGTTTGGCATGATTGGGATTGCTGATCGGCCGATCTCAATTGGTCTGATTGGTTTGGCGATAGTGAATGTCATCTTGGGCTTGCTATGCTATCGTGCGCTATACACGGGTTACCGCTTAAAGAGCTAGACAGGTAAAGGCTAAGCACAGGGTTTTGGCATGAATGAGAATCAAGTGATGAACGGTATTTTGCCGGTCCAGCAATTGCATGAGGCGGTTGCCACAGGGGCGATTATTGCGACCGGCGGGATTGAGGCGTCTCAGTTCCAGCCAGCAAGTCTGGATCTACGGCTTGGCGCCGAAGCATGGCGGGTACAGGCATCGTTCTTGCCGGGCAAGGGCGCAAATGTTGACGACAAGCTCGATAAATTGGCCATGCATAAAGTCGATCTCACCTCTGGCGCGGTTCTAGAGCGCGGGTGCGTCTACATTGTTAAATTACAAGAATCACTGGCGCTGGCACCAGACGTCTCGGCAATGGCTAATCCAAAGAGCTCAACCGGCCGGCTTGATGTTTTTACACGTTTAATCACCAATGGCGCGACCGAATTTGAGGCGGTTGCCGCTGGGTATGAAGGGCCACTTTACGCCGAGATTTCGCCGCGGACATTCTCTGTTCTGGTTCGTCAGGGATCGCGCCTGTCACAATTGCGTTTGCGCCGCGGTGAGGCTGATATTTCTGATGATGCGATGCATCTCCTACAGGCCACAAGCCCGCTTGTGCATGGCCATGAAACGCTCGATATCCGTGATGGTGTTGCCCTTAGCGTTAATCTGGATCCAGATCCAAACACCGGCATTATCGGGTGGCGCGCGCGCAAACATGCGGGCCTTGTTGATGTTGATGCGCCGAATAGCTGTGACGTTACCGGCTATTGGGAAAAACTAACCGAGGCTGATTTGACCACGGGTGGTCTGGTTCTCAACCCCGATGAATTTTACATTCTGGCCAGCCGCGAATTTGTTACTGTACCGCGTGATCATGCCGCTGAAATGCGCGCCTATGATACCCGTGTTGGTGAATTTCGGGCGCATTATGCGGGCTTTTTTGATCCCGGCTTTGGCATGTCTGAACTGGGGGCTGATAATACCCGCGCCGTTCTTGAGGTGCGCTCGCATGATGTGCCATTTCTGATTGAAGGTGGCCAGACTGTTTGCCGGTTGGTTTATGAACCAATGGCGGCCATTCCCGATACGCTTTATGGGGATACAGGATCGACCTCTAACTACCAGTCGCAGGGATTGCGTCTGGCCAAGCATTTTCGTCAGGACTAGCCTCGTTCTTTTGCCCAATTGCGTGCTGGCCGTCTTATATTGGGCTGTCTTGACATTGGGCGCTATATTGATGATCTTCATAAAGCTAAATCAAGGCAATGCCTTTACCTGTTCTGCACCCCCCACCAATGATAGCTGTGATAGCGCATTGGTGGTTTGATTTTTGGGCCAAAATAGGTAGGGACACGCTCTGATTTGGGCCAGATGAATTGCTCAAACACAAATGCTAGAAAACGTCCCGCGCGTGGATCACATATCGGTACCGCAATGAAAAACACAGAAGATTACGCAGCAAACTCTGCTGTGATGAAGACATATGGTAGAGCCGAAATAGCCTTTGTCAGCGGCAAGGGCTGTTGGATGACGAGTGACGCTGGCGAGGATTATCTGGATTTTGCCAGCGGCATTGCGGTTAGCACGCTTGGCCATGCCCATCCTGCGATGGTGGCCGCGTTGCAGGAACAGGCAACAAAATTATGGCACACATCCAATCTTTACCGGATCCCCGGCCAAGAAACGGTTGCTCGTATGCTGGCGGAAATATCGGGACTTGATCAGGTATTCTTTTGCAATTCGGGCGCCGAGGCAACCGAGGCCGCGGTAAAGATTGCGCGGCGGGCGGCCTATGAAAAGGGCGAGCCAGAGCGGACCACAATCCTATGTGCGACAGGCGCCTTTCATGGCCGGACTTTGGGCATGCTAGCGGCGACTGATCGGCCGGTATTTCGGACCGGTTTTGGCCCCATGCCAGACGGGTTTGAGCATGTGAGCTTTGGCAATATGAACGCATTGCGCGGGGCCATGGGTGACCATGTTGCCGCTATTATGATCGAGTCTGTACAAGGTGAAGGCGGGGCACGGCGGGTTCCAGATGGATATCTTGCCGGTGTCCGCGCCGCCGCGGATGAATTTGGCGCCTTGGTAATCGCCGATGAAGTGCAATCAGGCATTGGCCGGACTGGCGATATGTTCTCCTTTGAGGCCGATGGTATCAAGCCGGATATTATTGCCGTGGCAAAGGGTATTGCCGGTGGTTTTCCGGCTGGCGCGGTGATTGCCAGTAATGCTGTTGGCAATGCCATGACGCCGGGAACGCATGGATCTACCTTTGGCGGCAATCCGTTGGCGATGGCATGTGCAAAAGTTGTTCTAACCGAATTGACCAAGCCCGGATTTATGGATGGTGTGCGCGAGCGCGCCGCCCATCTCGATCGTGGATTGCATAATTTGGCTGAAATGCACGGCGATAAGATCGACGAAATTAGGGGCCGCGGATTTTTGCGGGGCATAAAGATCAACGAGAATTACGACATTGCGGCGATTGGTACGGCGTTGCGGCATGACCATTTGTTAGTGGTTCCAGCGGGCGAAAACACCCTCCGTCTTCTCCCACCATTGATTGTGAGCACGGACGAAATTGATCTGGCTCTGCAAAAGTTCAACACCGCCATTGGTGATGCGACAAAGACATAGGCAAATATTGGGCGATAGACGCTGCCTGACCCGAATCAAGCTACAGGAAAAATGATGAGACATTTTCTAGATATCAAGGATTTCAAGCGAGACACATTGCAAGCGATGCTCGATGACGCCGCGCAAATGAAACTCGACCTTAGCGCGGGTAATAGTGGCAAAAAGCCGCTTGCCGGCAAATCCATCGCGATGATTTTTGAAAAGCCATCAACGCGCACGCGGGTTTCTTTCGAGGTCGGTATTACCCAGCTTGGCGGCACGCCGTTGGTATTGTCGGCGAGTGATTTGCAATTGGGACGCGGCGAGTCAATCGAGGATACAGCGCGGGTTCTCTCGCGTTATGTGGACGGTATTATGATCCGCTGTTTCAGCCACTCAATGCTGTTAACGCTAGCCGAGCATGCCACGGTTCCGGTGATTAATGCGCTCACAGAACGCTCGCATCCATGCCAGATTATGGCGGATCTACAGACCATGATTGAACGCCATGGTAGCCTAGAAGGACAGGTTGTGACGTGGCTTGGTGATGGCAATAATGTCGCTGTGAGTTGGATCGAGGCGGCGGCTTTGTTCGGTTTTGAGTTGCGTATTGCCTGTGCCAATGGTTATGCGCCACCAGCCGATTTGTTGGCATGGGCGCGTGCCAATGGCGGTGATATCCGGTTATTTGATAATGCCATTGAGGCGGCCACCCAGAGCCAGACAATCGTCACAGATGTGTGGGTTTCCATGGGTGATGATGAAGGCAATCGCCTCAAGGATCTGGCTCCGTTTCAGGTCAATGATGAATTAATGGCGGTGGCCGCTGGCGATGCTATTTTCATGCATTGTCTGCCAGCAATCCGCGGCCAAGAGGTTACCGCATCGGTGATTGATGGACCGCAATCGGTGGTGTTCGACGAAGCCGAAAATAGATTGCATGCGCAAAAGGCGATCCTTGCATGGTGCGCCGCCGGTAACTAGATAATGGGTGCCCGGATAATAGGCCGATTTTGACCGTATTAGAGTTTTTGAGTGAAGATGATGAATGACCAAGCTGATGACGGGCAAATCCTGATTGAAAAGCCGCATGACGATGCGCAGATCCTGCCTTTTTTCCTGCGCAGCGAGTCTGATCATGTTGCCACTATCAGAGGGCGTTTTGCCTCGGTGGGCTTTGCCGCATCGTCAATTCTGGAACGACATGATTATCCCCTGCCGATAGCCAGCTTACAGGCTGAGGCCTTGGCTCTTGCCTGTTGTCTCTCTAGCACATTGAAATTTGACGGGGTGTTCACCTTGCAGGCAAAGGGTGACGGCTTGGTGAAAACATTGTTTGCCGATGTGACTTCTGACGGCGATATGCGCGGCTATACGGCCTTTGACGCTGGTGCCCCGATGCCGGTTGCTGATGATGTTGCCGATAGTCTGCCGGCGGATGTGCCAGCCCTCATGGGTGATGGCTATATTGCGTTTACCGTTGATGGCGGGGCCACCGCCGGACGTTATCAAGGCATTGTCGAACTTGATGGTGCGACCTTGGGCCATGCGGCTATTTCATGGTTTGCCAATTCTGAACAGCTTGATACTTCGGTCGCCTGTGTTGCCGGTTTGGTTGATGGTGTCTGGCAGGCCAGTGCGATGATGTTGCAACGTCTCGCGGTTGAGGGCGGTGATGATGCCTCAAAGACTGACCGGGCGAATAGTGATGATGCGTGGCATACCGCCCGCACATTGATGGAATCGGTAAAGCGTTCTGAAATGCTTGATCCGGCGCTGTCTCCGGCTGATCTGATTTACCGGCTGTTCAATTCGATGGAGCCGCATGTGTCACCTGCCAGAGCCGTTCGTGATAAATGCCGCTGTTCGCTGGATAAGGTTCAATCAATGCTTAGCCAGCTGGACAAGGAAGAGGTGCAAGACCTCGCCGATGAGAATGGTTATCTGGGCGTGGTTTGTGAATTTTGCAAAACCGACCGGCAGTTCCATAAAGACGCGCTGGCGCCGGTTCAGGGCACGTCATAAGCGATTTGGCCCCAAATTTCTCTGCATAGCTTCTGGCTTTTTAGTGTTATCTGCGCCATCTTTATAACCTCACTTTCCTTGGAGATTTTGCAATGCGCATAGTTGGGCTGTTTTCTCTGCTGATTTTATTTGGTCTTAGTGGCTGTGGTGGGTCGGCAAAGCCGGTCACGGCGCCGCCTCAATTCAAACAGGCTGATTTCAATCCGGTGCCGCTAAATGCGCGCCGTTTGGAAATTGTTGAAAACTGGCAAATGCCAATGCAGGCACCGTATATCGGGCATTTTCAAAACCCCTATCCTAGCAATATAGTCGCCCAATGGGCCGCGCGTGTTCTGCAACCTGCCGGTGGTAGCGGTGAGATAATTTTTGATATTTCCCGCGCCGCCATTACCGAGATCGAGCTGGCGCAGAAAACCGGTTTGAAGAACAGCTTTACCGACCAGCAGGAAACGAAAATCAAGGTTGAATTGGCGGGACGGTTAATGTGGCTCCAGCCCGTTGGTGGTCAACGCGGCATGGTCAATCTGTCAGCTTTCCATTCGGTAACGATTCCTGAATCGGCAACGGCGAATGAATATAACGCCGCCGTGCAAACCTGTTTGCTAGCCGCTCTTAAAGGGCTGGACGAACAGGCGCGAAGCGAACTCGCCACAATGGAAGGTATTGTCCTGCCCTAGCGTTGCCAAAAGCCGGGGTTCAGCATTACCAAAACGGTAAATAATTCCAACCGACCAAGCAGCATGCCAAACGCCATGACCCATTTTGCGGCGTCCGGAACACTCGCAAAATTACCCTCAGCACCAATCAAGTTGCCAAGGCCGGGGCCAACATTGCTGATCGAGGTGGCGGCGCCAGACAGGGCGGTGATGAAATCAAGCCCCATCATCCCTAGTAAGATCGCCAGCATCACAAAGCAGACGATGTAGAGATAGAAAAAGCCCATCACCGAATCCATGACTTCAGGCGTTACCGGACGGCGGTTGTAATAGGCAAGAACAACCGCATGCGGGCGCAATAGACGACCAATCTGAACACGGATTGTGGTTGCCAAAACCTGTAGCCGAAAGACCTTGATACCGCATGTGGTAGAGCCACTACAGCCACCAATGAACATCGCCATCAACAGCAATGTCGAGGCAAACCCGCCCCATGCCGAGAAGTTGGCACTGCCGAAACCGGTGCCTGTCATAATCGAAATCGCGTTAAAGCTGGCTTGGCGAATGGCAAGTGTCATCGGCATGCCCTCGTCATAAAGGAACCAGCCCAGCAACGTCACAACGCCGACCAATAACATCATGAACCAACGAACCTGGGGGTCTTTTATTAGGGCCCGCCAACCGCCGCGCACCGCCGCTAGATAATGGGCAAATGGCAGGCTACCCACAATCATGCCAGCGATAATGATCCACTCAACCGATACCGAATCAAAGGCGGCAATCGAGGCGGTCTTGGTTGAATAACCACCCGTGGCAATCGTTGTCATCGCATGCGCCAGAGCGTCAAAGAAATCTAAACCAGCCATCGATAGCATAATCGTCCACATCGCGGTCAAACAGGCATAGACAAGGCCAATACCACCGGCAAGCTGGGCCGCCCGCGGCACCACCTTATCGGCGCTATCATAGGATTCGGTTCTAAATAACTGCATCCCGCCAACCGAGAGCATCGGCAACACCGCCATCGCCATCACGATGATACCAACGCCGCCGAGCCATTGTAGCAAGGCCCGCCATATCAGAATGCCAGCTGACGCCGCCTCGACATTTTCCAACACGGTCGATCCGGTCGTGGTGATGCCAGAGACTGATTCAAAAATGGCATCTGTCGGGCTGAGGTTTAATTCGCAGAACATAAAGGGTAGCGAGCCAAAAACGCCGATCAGGATCCATGAACCGTTGGTTAGCAGGAAGGCTTGGCGCAATCCCAAATCGAACGGTTCGCGCTGGGATGTGGCGAGCCATACGGCAACACCCACAAAGGCTGTTAATAAGGCTGAAACGGCAAAAACCTGCCAATCACCGGAGCCATAATACAGATCAAAGCACATCGGAATAAGCATGGCCACGCCGAGCATGCCAGTCAGCAGACCCAAAATATTCAGGACGGGAGATAATTGCATGGAACGCCCACTCCTAAATGAACTGGTCGATTAGGCTCAATTCGCACAATGCTAGGTTATCCCAGCTTGGTTTGATCCAGAAATCTATTTCTAAGATCAGTGTTATCCGCAAACACGCCGGTAAAGCGCGTTGTCACCATTGAAACATCAGGTTTACGAACGCCGCGGGTGGTCATGCATTGATGCTGTGCATCGATCAAAATAGCAACACCCTGTGGCTGTAACGCTGTTTGGATACATTCAGCAACCTGCGCCGTCATCGTTTCTTGGGTTTGCAGGCGGCGGGCAAAACTATCAAGAACGCGGGCCAGTTTGGAAATGCCGACAACACGCCGGTCCGGCATATAGGCAATATGCGCGGTGCCTAGAATCGGTACAAGATGATGCTCGCAATGGCTTTCCATCCGGATGTTGCGCAACATCACCATATCATCATAGCCGCTAACCTCTTCAAAGGTGCGGTTCAGCATTTCAGCTGGGTCTTCGCTATAGCCAACACAAAATTCCTGCCATGCGCGCGCGACCCGACCGGGCGTGCCGACAAGGCCTTCGCGCGTCGGATCATCACCGGCCCAGCGCAGCAAAACCTCTACCGCAGCCTCAGCCTCGGCTTGGCTAGGGCGTACAGGTGCATTAGCAGGCGCGCCGGTTGAACCCACCGGATCATCCAGTTTGGCTTTATCATTGCTGTCATCATAAGGCGTCATGACTGTATCTCGGCAATTGGTGGTAACAATAGCAGTGTCTATAGAGCAGTATATGGCGAAAAAGGGGGTTAAAAGCAACCGCAATAGCGCCGCAGGGCGGATTGCTCAAAATGTGGTTTCGCCCAGACAAATATCGCAAATGCATCTGTTGATATCTGTGGCGCTCCTTGCAGTGCCAAGTGATGTCCCCAGTGACGTCCCCAGTGACGTCCCCAGTTATGTCCCCAGTTATGTACCAAGTGACGTCCCCAGTGGTGTGCTAGCACATTTCGACTGCGCGGGCGGTTAATTCACCAACAAGCTGGGCCCGATAATCGGCAGTTCCGTGCATATCGCTGACGATCTCACTTGCATCTATAGACACATTGCGGGCGCTGGCGGGTGAAAATTCAGCCGATAATGCGGCCTCTAATTCATCATGACGAAAAACCCCGTCTTCGCCGCCGCCCGTCACGGCAACACGGATCCCATCACTGGTTTTGGCGACACAAACGCCAACCATCGCGTATCTGGAGGCGGGGTTCGGGAATTTTACATAGGCCGCGGCCTCTGGCTTTGGAAAGCTAACCGCGGTGATGATCTCGTCTTCTTCTAGATCTGTTTCGAACATTCCGACAAAGAAATCTGCCGCCTCAATATCGCGGCTATTGGTATGAATAATCGCATCCATGCCTAACGCCGCCGCCGGATAACAGGCGGATGGATCGTTATTCGCCAGCGAGCCACCAATCGTGCCGCGGTTGCGCACTTGGCGGTCACCAATGTTACCGGCCAGCGAGGCCAAGGCTGGAATGGCCGATTGCACGATGGGTGATGTTGCCACATCAACATGCTTGGTCATCGCGCCAATTTTGATCGTCGCGCCGCAATCCTCAATGCCGGATAAGGCACATCCACCAAGATCAACCAGAATTTCAGGGCTCGCCAATCGTTGCTTCATGGTTGGAATTAAGGTCATGCCGCCAGCCAGAAATTTGCCATCATCGCCAATGCTTGCACTGGCATGGTCGATTGATTCGGCCTTTATATATGTCGTTTTGTACATATTGGTTTCACCTAACACCCTTGCAGGGTTCTACTTGCGGGGAGGGTTCATTTGCGGGCCATAACAGCGGCGGCGGATTGCACCGATTTTACGATATTGTGATAGCCGGTACAGCGGCAGATGTTACCCTCCAGCCCTTCGCGCACTTCGCTGTCGCTAGGGTTTGGGTTTTGTCCGACCAATTCGATTGCACTCATCACCATGCCCGGCGTGCAAAACCCGCATTGCAAACCGTGGTTTTCGTGAAATGCCTGTTGCATTGGATGGATGGAATCGCCGTCGCTGATGCCTTCGATCGTGGTAATGTTTGCCCCTTCGGCCATCACCGCCAGCATGGTGCATGATTTGATCGAAACACCATCTATATGAACAATGCACGCGCCGCATTGGCTGGTGTCACAGCCGATATGCGTTCCCGTTAGGCCCATTGTCTCGCGGATAAAGCTGACCAGCAAGGTGTTGTCTGGTACATCCGCGCTAACGGGCTTTCCGTTCAGGTTAAAATTGACCAGTGTCATATCATTCCCCGCATTCTTATTTGCCGCTCCATGTTTGGAGCAAACCGGCGATCTGTAAACCACTTTAATTCAATTTTCCGGCAAGTTCTTGAAAAACCGTATAATGGTGAGAAATTATGTCGCATTGGTCTGGTAATTCTGCCTATCATCAGACCAGATATAGCGAGGATGTTTAGGCCATCACTTTGGTTTATTTGGCTTTACCGCTCTGGAATTTTGCACTAGCGCCAAGGTAAGAGGCATATTTTTAACACATGTCGGAAAACCAGATTACAAATCAGGTCACAAATCAGCTAGGCGGAGCCCAAAATCACGCCCCAACCAATGATGTCTTATTGAGGCGGGCGGCTGATTGGTATGCGGGCGGGCATAAAGTTGCGCTCGCCATTGTTATCCAGACATGGGGGTCTTCACCGCGCCCCGTTGGCAGTGTGATGGTGGTGCGCGGTGATATGGAATTTGCCGGATCAGTGTCTGGCGGCTGTGTGGAAAGTGCGGTTATCGATGCCGCTATGCAAAGCATGGAAACAGGCGTTGGTGAGCGGCTTGATTTTGGTGTTGCCGATACCACCGCATGGGAAGTTGGCCTATCCTGTGGCGGCCAGATTGCGGTGTTGATAACGCCCATTATGGCGGCGGGACAGAGCGGCCTATCGGGTGCCGTTTTAACAAAGATGGCCGCTGGAATAGACCGGCGCGAGACAGTCCGGCTTTGCCTTGATGCGCGTAATGGTGGGCCGGTTGATGATGCCGGTGATGATGCCGGTGATAATGATGAAACCGGCCTTTATGATATGGGCCTCGATGATAGGGGCGAGCGGTTTGTCTTTATCCAGCACCCGCCGCGCCGCCTTATAATTGTTGGTGCGGTTCATATCAGCCAGTTTTTGGCGCCGATTGCGGCCCAGACCGGTTTTGATGTCATTGTGATCGACCCACGCGCCGCCTTTACTGGCGGTGACCGCTTTGGTCATATGTCTGGCGTTACCTGTCGTACTGGCTGGCCTGATGATGTGATGGCGGATGTTGGTCTTGATGCCAATAGCGCGGTGGTGACGTTAACGCATGATCCAAAGATTGACGATCCCGGCCTGCAGGCGGCACTGGCGCATCCGGTTTATTACATCGCCGCGCTTGGTTCGCGCAAAACCCATGCGGCACGGTGTGAACGGCTGGCGGCGGCTGGGTTTAGTGCCGATGATATTGCCCGCATTCATGGTCCGGCGGGGCTGGATATCGGGGCAAAGACGCCGGCGGAAATTGCCATTTCTATCCTTGGTGAATTGATCGCCGCCGAGCGCCTTGCCCAAAATATCCAAAACACCCGAAACATCCAAAACACCCAAAACATCCAAAACACTTGGGGCGAGAAGGTCAAAGGGCGATGAAGTTCGGCCCTGTTCCGATCGGTGAATGTGTTGGCGGGATTCTTGCGCATGCGGTTTTTCTACCGTCATCGGGTTCTGGTAAAACGGCCGGTCGCAAAATCGCCAAAGGCAGTGTAATCACCGCCGATCTGCAACAGATCATTGTCGATAGCGGCATTACCACTCTGACCATCGCGCGTCTTGAAGAGGGCGAAATCGGCGAGGATATCGCAGCAACGCGGTTGATAGCCGGTTTGTTGCCGGATGATGATGATCGCGCTGGTATCATTCGTGTTTCCAAGGCAGCAACTGGGCGGGTCAATATATATGCCCAATGCCGCGGTGTGTTGCGGCTGGATCCGGATCTCATTCGGGCGGTTAATCTGGTCGATGAGGGCATTACGCTGGCGACCCTTGCCCATAACCAGCTAGTGGAAAAAGGCGATATGATTGCCACCTTGAAGGTGATCCCCTTTGGCATTAGCACCAATGCGGTTGATGCTGTTGTTGCGCTGGTTAATCCGCCAGATGGTTTGGGTGATGCGCCAGCTTCTGTTTTCGCCTTTATGCCGCTTTCCGTTCGCAATTTTGCCCTGATCCAGACCAGTGTTGATGGCATGAAAGAGAGCGTTCTTAGCGCCACCCAAGGCGTCACAAAGGCGCGTCTTAACCAGCTAGATTGCACTTTGGTTTCGAGCCAGCGTGTGCCGCATGAAGAGGGCGCGATATCGGCCGCGATTGAAAATGCCAAGGCGGAAAAGGCGGAGGTGATCTTGATTTGCGGTGCCTCGGCCATTGCCGACCGCCGTGATGTCGTGCCGCAGGGCATTGTCCTGTCAGGTGGCACAGTTGATCATCTTGGCCTGCCGGTTGATCCGGGTAATTTGTTAATGCTGGCGCATATCCCAGCCGGTAAGAATAGCGAAATTCCGATCATCGGCATGCCGGGATGTGCCCGTTCACCAAAGCTCAATGGCTTTGACTGGGTACTGCATCTGTTGTTGGCGGGATGCCAGATTGATCACGTCGAAATTGCCGGTATGGCGGTTGGCGGATTATTGATGGAAATAGCCTCACGCCCCTTGCCGCGCAAAATGACCGAGCGCCAAAACACAAGCGGAGAATTGCCCCAATCATCCCAATCATCCCAGTCACCACAGTCACCACAGTTATCAAGGGCCCCAAGCATCGCCGGAATATTGCTGGCGGCGGGTCAATCACGGCGCATGGGCAACATTAATAAATTGCTAGGTGATAGTGATGGTCAACCGCTGGTGCGCCGCTGTGCACAGGCGATGCTGGATGGTGGCATAAAAGAATTGATTGTGGTGACAGGGCATCAAGCCAGCGCCATTGAACGGGCGCTGGACGGTCTGCCGCTCCGTTTTGTGCATAATCCAGATTTTGCAACCGGGCAGGCGGGATCGGTTGGCATTGGCATTGCCGCGGTGCCTGACATATATGAAGGGGCGTTAATCGGTCTTGGCGACATGCCCTATATTGGTGCCGATTTGATCGATGCACTCATTGCCGATCATGAGGCTCTGCCCAATAGCCATAGCCGCATTAGCTTTCCTGAACATGATGGCCGGCGGGGCAATCCGGTGATCTGGGGCCGTGCATTCTTTGACGATTTGCAAATGTTATCGGGTGATGCTGGTGGACGCCAGATATTGGGGCATAATTTCGCCGCGGTGAATAGTTTTGGTTGGCATGACGATAACATCCACTTTGATATCGACACGCCGCAAGATGCGCTATCCGCCCCAAAAAGAGATCATAAAAACCGATCTGGATAAATCCGGCGCGCGGCTTTTGGCCAGATGATTAGCCAGATGATTGGGTTGGATTGGCCTAGATTGGCCTAGATTGGCTGATGATATTCAATCGGTTCGGATTATCCAACCGATCAGACTTGAACAAATCATCAAGACAGGCTATATCCCGCCATAAGATTTTACGAACACTTGCAAAGCTAGGCAGATTAGACCTCTGCCACGACAGTGCCGATCATTATATGAACGGCGCATTTTTAACAAAAGCTTGGTTAGTGAATTACCGTTATCGACGCAACAGGCGTCGGTTCTTGGGCCAAAGCCCACCCGAATATTATGATCCAAACAAAGGAGTTATCCCTATGCAGATATCCAATTTTGCAGGTAAGACAGTCGCTATCATGGTTGCAAGCGGCTTCGACGAAAAGATTTTTATCGCTATTCAGTCTGCGATGCTTACCGCTGGCGCAAAATTGAAAATCGTATCTCGTGATGCGGGCCTAACAAATGCATGGAACGGCTCTGGATGGGGTATGTCCTATCCGGTTGACGCCACTATTTCGACTGCCTTGGCGGTTGATTATGACGCGCTGATCATCCCATCAGGCGCGCGCCACATCGAAACTTTGTCTAACGAAGTTCATGTAAAGCGTATCCTGCGCGCCTTTTTGCGTGAAGATATGCCAGTGTTGATGATGGAAGAAGCATCTTCATTGCTTGACGTTGTTGATGTCGAAGCCCCAGCGCTTGATGCTGATACAAAGGTTGGCATGCGCGGCCGTCTGGTAACAATCGTTGCTGGTGAAGACAATATCTCTGGCCTTGAATCACTTAACAGCGTAATGCTGATGGCCGAGGACGATAGCGTCGCGGCATAATCCGCACATCGCTTTGGTGCTCATAACAGCGCTTGCATAGGCTGATACATGGCTGACCCACGGACCAAAGACAATTTGCCATCGCCCTGCATTTCCATCTGCCAGATGGATGCGGTAAGCGAGGTTTGTCTTGGTTGTTATCGCACCCGCAATGAAATTGCATTGTGGCGAGATATGTCGGTAGATGACCAGCGCGATTTGCTTGATCAATTGAACGAGCGTCGTGCCGAGGCCACAGGGATAAGGCGTCGGCCTAGTCGGCGCGCCCCACGGCGTGGCCAGACATCCGCATAAACAATCAAGGATTTTTCTACAGTGACTCATCCAATTGATAAATTGCTGGCCGAAAAGGGCTGGGTGTTGGCTGATGGTGCCACCGGAACCAATCTGTTTGGCCGTGGTCTTGAAACGGGCTATCCGCCGGAATTATGGAATGTCGAACGTCCTGACGATATTCTATGGCTACATAATAGTTTCCTTGATGCCGGGTCTGATCTTATTCTCACCAATTCATTTGGCGGTACGTCGTTCCGGCTGAAATTGCACGAAGCCCAAGACCGCGTTACCGAATTGAACGTTGCCGCGGCCAAGGTGGCGCGTGCGGCGGCGGATGCGCATAGTGCCAAGACCGGACGAACAATCATTGTTGCCGGATCAATTGGACCAACCGGTGAATTGTTTGAACCGCTGGGTGCCTTGACACATGACAGCGCGGTTGCGGCGTTTCGCGAACAGGCCGATGCGCTTGTCGCTGGCGGTGTTGATATGCTGTGGATCGAAACAATGTCGTCAAACGAAGAGGTCGCGGCGGCACTAGAAGCGGCGAAGGCGACGGGCGTTAAAGTTGCCAACACCATGACATTTGATACCGCGGGACGTTCTATGATGGGTATCACGCCTGGTGATTATGCCAGTTTTGCGAGCCAGCATGGGGCCGATTTAATTGGCGCCAATTGTGGTATCGGTCCAGCGGAATTACTGCATTCGGTTGATGGCATGTTGGCGGCAAAGCCCGGCGTGCCAGTTATCGCCAAGGGCAATTGCGGTATTCCGGCCTATGTGGAAGGCGCCATTCACTATCACGGCACGCCTGAATTAATGGCTGATTATGCTTTGTTTGCGCGTGACATGGGCGCCACCGTCATTGGCGGTTGCTGTGGCACTAGCCCAGAGCATGTAGCGGCAATGGCGGCGGCTTTATCGGGCCAGACCAAACGCCCCTTTGACGCTGATGCGATGCAGGCGGCGATTGGTGTGGCGTGGAAGGATATACCGCAAAAACCAGATGAGGGTGATGGCGCTCGTCGCCAGCGGCGTAGTCGGCGGCGGGATAAATAGCCCCGATCATGACCTGCCTCAATAATTTTGGGGCCCCAAGATATGCCACTGAATATGGCGTCTAACATGGCTAGTATAAAAGCTGGTTGCGAAAAAACCGCAATATTTGCATACTGCGCGGCGCTGAACCTCGTTCGATCAATTTGTTGCCAAGGGATTTTGGTAACAGCCCATTTAAGGACACTTATTGTCAGGCCGGATACCGGCCCATTTCGGAGCTTTTCCAATGCATGCTTACCGTACCCATAATTGTGCCGCCCTAACCGAGGCGCAGGTTGGCGAGAAAGTCCGCCTGTCGGGCTGGATCAACCGCAAACGTGATCATGGACAGCTTGTCTTTATTGATCTTCGCGATCATTACGGGCTGACCCAATGTGTTGCCGATTCATCGGATTCAAGCTTTGCCACAGTTGAGGCGACCCGGCTGGAATCAGTTGTGACAATCACTGGTGAGGTCGTTAGCCGCAGTGAAGAAACGATCAATACGAGCCTGCCGACCGGCCATATCGAAGTGCGCATTGAGAGTTTTGAAGTACAATCAGCAGCCGATACATTACCGCTTCAGGTAAATTCGGATGAAGATTCGGGCGAGGAAACACGGCTACGGTATCGCTATCTTGATTTGCGCCGGTCGCGGCCACACGCCAACATCATGTTGCGTGCCCAGATTATCCAGTCAATTCGCGCCCGCATGGTTGCGCAAGATTTCACCGAATTCCAGACACCAATCCTAACCGCATCTTCACCTGAAGGCGCGCGTGACTTTTTGGTGCCAGCGCGTCTGCATCCGGGCAAATTCTATGCCCTGCCGCAAGCCCCCCAGCAATTTAAACAGCTAATTATGGTGTCGGGCTTTGACCGCTATTTCCAGATTGCGCCTTGTTTCCGTGATGAGGATAGCCGCGCAGATCGTAGCCCAGGTGAATTTTACCAGCTCGATCTGGAAATGAGTTTTGTCGAACAGCAGGATGTGTTTGACGCTGTTGAGCCTGTTATTCGCGGCGTGTTTGAAGAATTTTCGGACAAGAAAAGCGATCAGGAATTTGTCCATATCCCTTATGCCGAATCGATGCTGAAATATGGCAATGACAAGCCAGATTTGCGGGTGCCATTCGAGATTTGTGATGTGACCGAAATCTTCCGTGATTCCGGATTTTCGATTTTCGCAAAGAACATTGAAAAGGGCGCCGTGGTGCGGGCTATTCCCGGACCAAAATGTGGAAGCCGCGCGATTGCCGACCGGATGAATAGCTGGGCCCAAGGCGAAGGTGCGCCGGGACTTGGTTATATTATCTATGGTGAGGGCGAGGCCCGCGGGCCAGTTGCCAAGGCGCTTGGTGCCGAAAAGGCAGAGGAAATTCGTCTCGCCGCGGGTGTTGAGGATGGCGATGCCGTGTTCTTTGCCTGTGCACCGGCTGATGATGCGGCAAGCTTGGCTGGCCGTGCGCGGGTGAAAATTGGCGCTGATCAGGGGCTGATTGACGAGAGCGTCTTCCGCTTTGCGTGGATTGTCGATTTCCCGATGTTCGAGCGTGATGAAACCACTGGCAAGATTGATTTCTCGCATAACCCGTTTTCAATGCCGCAGGGTGGCATGAAGGCGCTGGAAGAAATGGATCCGCTGGACATCAAAGCGTGGCAGTATGATCTGGTCTGTAATGGCGTTGAATTATCGTCTGGCGCGATTAGAAACCATCTGCCGGAAGTGATGTATAAGGCGTTTGAAATTGCCGGTTACAAAAATGAAGTTGTCGATGAGAAGTTCCCAGCGATGATCAATGCGTTCCGCTTTGGCGCCCCGCCGCATGGTGGCATCGCGCCGGGCATCGACCGCATGGTGATGTTGATTGCTGACGAGCCGAATATCCGCGAGGTTATTTTGTTCCCGATGAATGGTAAGGCCGAGGATCTGATGATGGCAGCGCCGTCAGAAGTTGACGATAGCGCGCTTACCGAGCTTCATATCCGCCGTGCACCGGTGATTAAAAAGCAGTCATAAAAATCTGGGTTTAGGCGTGTGGTGCAGCTTCACCAAGGCGGTGCAGCAGCCAAACCATCGTGCCCAATAACACCACTGCACCAGCCTGATGCAGACCGCCCAGCGCAACCGGCACGCCATATAGCAATGTGGTAATGCCGATGATGAATTGCAGGCCAACCGCGGCAATCACGCAAGTTCCGGCCAAGCGGGTAGCGGCCTGTTTGCGGGCACGGCGGCCAAGCACAATCACGGCAATGACGGTAAGTGCCGCTAACCAGCGGTGATGGAACTGGGCGCTTGCTGGGTTTTCCAGCGGATCCATCGCGCCGTAATCGCCATATTCGACCGGCACTAGCCCCTCGCCCATCAATGGATATTCATTATATAATAGGCCCGCATCCATGCCCGCAACCAATGCGCCAGCAACAATTGTAATGGCGATCAGGCCGAGGCTGGCTAGGGCATGCGCGCCAATCGGGCGGCACACACGGCCATTGCGGATATCCAGCGCGGTCCAGATCAATAGGCAGAAAATCACCAACGCGACGGATAGATGTGTCGCCAATCGGTATTGCGATACGCTGGCATCCTGGGTGAGGCCAGATTTGACCATCCACCAGCCAACAACGCCCTGGAATCCGCCAAGGAATAATAGCGTCAACAACCGCGGGCCAAAGGTTGCCGGAATGCGGTTGGTCGCATAGAAAAACACCAATGGCAGGGCAAAGGCGACCCCGAGCAGGCGGCCCCATAAACGGTGAAAATATTCCCAGAAGAAAATCATCTTAAAGCCGGCCATATCCATTCCGTAATTGAATGTCTGATATTCCGGTGATTGTTTATAAAGGTCGTAGACCCGTTCCCACTCGGCCGCGTTCATCGGCGGTAATGTGCCCATTAATGGCCGCCATTCAACCATCGATAGCCCGCTACCAGTCAAGCGCGTAATACCGCCAATCACCACCATCATCGCCACCAATCCAGCCATGATCAACAGCCACCACACCACCGCCCGATAGGGATGGTCTTGGGGGGTGATGACATTGGTTGGTTTGCTATGCGCGTGGTTTGAAACAGCCATTATGCGAATATCCGAGATAGGTGGACCGGCCCATAAGTAAATCCGGTGATGTGTATATAGCAACCCTAACACCCAAAGCCAAACGGACCGTTTGCCGCATCTATTCCCCAAGGCCAAACGGACCGTTTGCCGCATTATCACATCAAAACCGAATAAGGCTTGGTGGTCTGGATGTTCCTGTTTGGTCACAAGTTTGGGATAAAATGCCAATAATTTGTTATTAAAGAAATAATATTCGCTAAAGGTCGATATTTTTATACTAAAAAAGAATAAAATGCCTAATGTGGTATCTTGCTAGGCCGAAAATTGGTCAGAAACAGGATATGATGACATTTCTTGATCTACATAAAACAGCGGCGATACCAGCCTTGCCAACGGTTACACAATTTCCAATTTTTGTGGATGTTGGCACGCGCGCTCCGCTTGTGGTTGGCGGTAATGTCGGGGGCGGTAATGTTGGGGGCGGCGATGACGGGCTGGTTGCCAAGATAAGGCTATTGCTGAAATTCGCGCCGCAAGTAGATGTTGTTGTCCCGAAGACCGCCTCATCAGGCGCCGCCGAAATGCGTTACAAGATCAGCGACCGGGTAAATATCATCGCGATTTTGGATAGCGGCGTTGAACCGCTTGCCGCACAGATTGACGGCCGCCCTCTGGTAATCATCGAGACCAGTGATCCGGCGTTAAATGAGGCATTGTCCGATTATGCGAAATCACGCGGAGTGCCGGTTAATGTGCCCGATACGCTTCATCTATGTAGCTTTTATCTTGGTTCGCTGGTTGATCGGGGTCCGGTTACCATCGCCATTTCAACGAATGGCCTTGCGCCGGTTCTTGGCCAGAATATCCGTGCCAAATTAGAGGATATGCTGCATCCGCGCCTTGGTGATGTTGCGGTGTATTTGCGTGAATTACGCACACGGCTTCGTCATTTGCCGGCGGCCATGCGGCGCAGTCTCCAGCACCAGATTATAGAAGGTCCGGTCGCCCGTTTCGTGATGAGTGATCGCGTGCAACAGGCCGATAGCGCTGTTCTTGAATTGCTGTCGGGTTCGCGGGAAAAACCGTCTGGCTCAATCAGTCTGGTTGAGGCGGGCGCGGGTGATACCAACATGCTGTCGCTTGGTGCGGTGGCGGCGATCCGCGGTGCAGATACCATCATCTATGACAGGTCCGTATCACCAAACATTCTGGATCTTGCCCGCCGAGAGGTTGATCTGGTTGGTGGATCTGGCAAGGCGGCGGAGCATCTTGGCACAATCCTAGAACAGGCCAAGATGGATGGACACCGCGTGATCTATTTGATCGGTGGTGATCCCGCCAATCATCAGGGCGCCGAGGCGCTTCGTTATGTTTTGCACAATCGGGGCATCGATGCCGATTACATTGCCTCGGCAAGTGCGCATCGCCAGCAATGGGCACCGTCATCCGATCCGCTGGCGGAAACGCAAATCTCGGCGGCGAGCGGTAGAATCATCCGGGGAGTGTTCGCCTAATGACAAATATTTCGGACAGGCCGAATGCCCAGCCCCAATCCCAGACCCAGCCCCAGCACCAGTCGGCTGATATTCTGATAACCGCCAACCGACTAGATGATGGCAGTGTGGTGTGGCTGGGCGATGATTTGCAATGGTGGCAGGACCGTCACTATGCCGGTCATTTCGACAAGGTCGCGCGCAGACTTGCTTTGGCCAAGGCCAGCAATAGCGAGGCGGCGAATGAAGTCACAGCGATTTATGAAATACCCATCGATGGCAAAGCAGACGTTTCAGCAAGAGAGCGCATTCGGGCATTGGGTGGCCCCAGCATTGTACCGCCAAAGGATCTAAACCCGACCTAGGACAACACCATAACCAAGGCAAAGTTAAAGGAAGAAAGCGATGTATAAATATGACAAGCTTGACCGTGATTTTGTTGCCAGCCGGTCAGCCCAGTTTCGTGATCAGGTAAACCGCCGGCTATCAGGAGAGCTCAGCGAGGACGAGTTCAAACCGCTTCGCTTGCAAAACGGCCTCTATCTGCAATTGCATGCCTATATGTTGCGGGTGGCGATCCCCTATGGCGTGTTGTCGGGCGCACAGCTTCGGGGGCTTGCTGGCATTGCGCGGGATTTTGACCGTGGCTTTGGTCATTTTACCACCCGCCAAAATATCCAATTCAACTGGATCAAGCTGGTTGAAACGCCAGATATTCTGGACCGGCTGGCAAGTCTTGATATGCATGCCATTCAGACCTCCGGCAATTGTATAAGAAATGTGACATCCGATCCGTTTGCTGGCGCCGCCGCAGACGAATTGGAGGATCCGCGCGGCTGGTGCGAAATTATCCGCCAATGGTCGACATTGCATCCTGAATTTGCGTTCCTCCCGCGTAAATTCAAAATCGCAGTGTCGGCCGGTGCGGTTGATCGCGCTGCCACGGGTTTCCATGATATCGGCCTCCGTTTAACCAAGAGCATCTCTGGTGAAATTGGTTTTCGGGTGCTGGTTGGTGGCGGTCAGGGGCGCACCCCTCGGGTTGCACAACAGCTATCGCGTTTTCTACCAAAGCGTCATTTGCTGAGTTATCTGGAGGCGATCCTGCGCGTATATAATGCCGCCGGTCGCCGCGATAATATCTATAAAGCGCGGATTAAAATTCTGGTTGAGGCCATGGGCATCGACGCCTTCCGTGATGCGGTAAATAACGAATGGTTGTTGATAAAGGATAGCGCAATCGAATTGCACCAGAGTGAGCAGGACCGCATATTGGCGCAATTTACCCCGCCAACCTTGCCAGAATCGCATGAAAACTGGTCGGCAGTAACGGCCAAACGTGCCGACGATAGGGGCTTTGATGATTGGGTGCGGCGCAATGTGTCACCGCATTACCAGCCGGGCTATGTGAATGTCTCGGTCTCGCTGAAATCGATTGGGCGCCCGCCCGGTGATGCCTCGGCGTCCGAGATGGAGGCGATTGCCGCGCTGGCCGAGACATATGGTCAGGACGAATTGCGGGTGACCTATTCGCAAAATCTGGTGATCCCGCATATGCGCCAAACTGATCTATTCGCGATTTATACGGCGCTTGCAAAATTGCAGTTGGCGGGCGGCGAGAACGGCTTGATTAGTGATATGATTGCCTGTCCGGGTCTTGATTATTGTAACCTTGCCAATGCGCGGTCTTTGCCATTGGCCGAGATGATTTTCCAAAAGTTCGGCGATGCCAAAACACGGCAGGATATTGGTCCGATACGGTTAAATATTTCTGGATGCATCAACGCGTGTGGTCATCACCACGCCGCCGATATCGGTATTCTTGGGGTGAACAAAAAGGGCGTCGAAAACTTCCAGATTACGCTGGGCGGTAAAACAGGTGAGGATGCGGCTGTGGGTAGAATCCTTGGTCCGTCATTTGTCGAGGCTGATGTGCCGGATGCGATTGCGCGGATTATTGATCTTTATAAAGCCAGGCGATTATCCGCGAGCGAAGAATTTGCTGACACGTTGGCGCGTCTTGGTCCGGCCTCATTCAAGGATGCTGTCTATGAAACTGTTTGATCTTGCTAGTGCGGATCTTGTCCCATCCAGCGACGATGCCATAGCTGTTGCCATGGCTGATTCCCCGGCTGATTCCCCAGCTGATTCCCCGGTTGACTCCCTAGTGGAATTTGGCACGGCTGACGCGATTCCGCCGGTTGATGATTTGCCCAAAGATGGCGGCAGCATCGTGATTACTTTCGCCAAGTTTTCTGATGGGCGCGGCTTTACCCATGCCCGCCGGTTGCGCGGTGAATTCGGTTTTACCGGACCGATCATCGCCGCCGGTCACACCATTCCGGATCAGGCTGACTTTTTGCGGCGGTGTGGCTTTAGCCATGTTGTCATTATTGATGACGCCAAGGTGCCGCAGTGGAAATACGCCCTATCGATAATCCCCACCCGTTTCCAAACCATCCTTGATAGCCCGCATAGCCGGTGTTTATCCCAGCCGAACTAGCGCCTTTAGAACAAGGGTCGGGGTTGTACTTTTTGGCGCAAAGGATTATGTCCCCTTGGTCACCCATTTTTGAGCTTTGCCGCAAAGCTGTTGCAAGAGGTTGTTATGACTACAACGCATGAAACTGACATTATTATCATTGGTGCAGGCCCGTGTGGCCTTTTCGCTGTATTCGAGCTTGGTTTGCTCGATCTGCGCTGTCACCTGGTTGATATTCTCGATATGCCGGGCGGGCAATGTGCCGAGCTTTATCCAGAAAAGCCAATCTATGATATTCCGGCCGTGCCCATTTGCACGGGTCAGGAACTAACCGATCGCTTGATGGAACAGATCGCACCATTTAATCCGGTGTTTCATTATGGACAGATGGCCGAGGCGCTTGAAAAGCATGATGATGGCCAGTGGGTTTTGACAACAAGTGACAATGTAACAATCAAAGCACCTGTTGTTGTGATCGCCGCGGGTGGTGGGTCCTTTGTGCCAAAGCGTCCTCCGCTCGAGGGTCTGGACGTTTATGAAGCAACGGGCGGCATTCAATATGCGGTGCGCCAGCGCGATAAACTTGCGGGCAAGGATCTGGTTATTGCGGGCGGCGGCGACTCGGCGCTCGATTGGACGGTTAATCTGGTTGATATTGCTAAATCAGTGACATTGGTGCACCGCCGTGACGATTTCCGCGCGGCCCCTGATACGGTCGCCAAGATGCGGGCATTGGTTGAGGCGGGCAAGGTAAAGTTGCAAATCGGCCAGCTCAAAGGTCTGGATGGCAATGACGGCAATCTATCCCATGTTCTCGTGCAAGAGGCAGGCGCCGACGTGCCATTGGCCTTGCCGGCTGATGTGTTATTGCCATTCTATGGTCTGACAATGAAGCTTGGTCCGATTGCGGATTTCGGCCTTAATCTGGAGGAAAATCTGATCCCTGTTGATACAGAGCGGTTTGAAACCTCGACACCGTCTATCTTTGCGATTGGTGACATCAATTATTATCCGGGCAAGCTCAAGCTGATCTTATCAGGCTTCCACGAGGCCGCGCTTATGTCACATGCGGCGCATGGCATCGTGCATCCGGAAAAGAAAATTAGGTTCCAATACACAACCTCATCATCTGCGCTCCAGCAAAAGCTGGGTGTTGCCTAGGAACCTCTGGTTTCGGTTGGCTATTTGTCGGGGACGATCTGACTTGTTACCTATTGGTTCACGCCCCCGGTAATTTCCCCGTTAACTCCCCCGGTAATTTCCCCGGTAACGCCATGTGCGCATGCATCTTTTGTGATGAATACACTTGACAAATTGGCGCCATACACCCAAATAGCGAGCATGGATTTGGCACTCTCGTTTTGTGAGTGCCAAGACACAAACAATAACCCCTTTTTGAGGAGAAGTAGGCATGAAATTCAGGCCCCTACACGACCGTGTGGTCGTTCAGCGGATGGAATCAGAAGAGAAAACCGCAGGCGGGATTATCATTCCAGATACCGCTAAAGAAAAGCCAATGGAAGGCAAGATCATTGCCGTAGGTAATGGCGCAAGAGACGAGCAAGGCAAAGTACAGCCTTTGGACGTTAAAGCTGGCGACAGCGTGCTATTTGGCAAATGGTCCGGTACAGAAGTGAAAATCGACGGTCATGATTATCTGATCATGAAAGAGTCTGACATCATGGGCATTATCGAATAATCCCCTCCGGTCAAACCCGACCACCATTATTTGATAAACATCAAAAGAAGGATAAATAAAATGGCTGCTAAAGAAGTCAAATTCGGCGCGGATGCCAGAACACTGATGCTTGAGGGCGTCGACATTCTAGCTAACGCCGTGAAAGTTACGCTTGGTCCTAAAGGCCGTAACGTCGTTCTCGAAAAATCTTTCGGCGCACCACGCATCACCAAAGACGGTGTAACTGTTGCCAAAGATATCGAGCTAAAGGACAAGTTCCAGAACATGGGTGCACAGATGGTGCGCGAAGTTGCATCAAAGGCAAATGACGTTGCCGGTGACGGTACAACAACAGCGACAGTTCTGGCCCAGTCAATTGCTCAGGAAGGCGCAAAAGCTGTTGCCTCTGGCATGAACCCAATGGACCTTAAGCGCGGTATCGACATGGCTGTTGACGCAGTTGTGGCTTCTATCGTTGCCCGTTCAAAGAAGATTTCAACGTCTGATGAAGTCTCACAGGTCGGCACAATTTCAGCTAACGGCGAAGAAGAAATCGGCAAGATGATTGCCGAAGCTATGGAGCGTGTTGGTAATGAAGGTGTGATCACCGTTGAAGAGGCAAAGAGCCTCGACACTGAGCTGGACGTTGTTGAAGGCATGCAGTTCGACCGTGGTTACCTGTCACCTTACTTCGTGACTGATGCAGAAAAGATGAAGGCTGTTCTTGAAGAGCCATACATTCTTCTGCACGAAAAGAAGCTAGCCAACCTACAGGACATGCTGCCAATTCTTGAAAAAGTTGTGCAGTCTAGCCGTCCATTGTTGATCATCGCCGAAGATATCGAAGGCGAAGCCTTGGCAACATTGGTTGTTAACCGTCTTCGTGGTGGCCTGAAAGTTGCCGCTGTTAAGGCTCCTGGTTTCGGTGATCGCCGCAAAGCTATGCTTGAAGATATCGCGATCCTGACAAATGGCACAGTTGTGTCTGAGGAAGTTGGTATTTCTCTCGATGGCCTGACACTCGATATGCTCGGTTCTGCCAAGCGCGTTGAGATCACTAAAGACGAAACAACAATCGTTGATGGTGTTGGCGAAAAGAGCGAGATCGAAGCACGTTGTAACCAGATCCGTGCACAGGCTGAAGAAAGCACTTCAGACTATGACCGTGAAAAGATGCAAGAGCGTTTGGCCAAATTGGCTGGCGGTGTTGCTGTGATCAAGGTCGGCGGTGCTACTGAAGTTGAAGTGAAAGAGCGTAAAGACCGTGTTGATGATGCAATGCACGCAACAAGAGCGGCTGTTGAAGAAGGCATCGTTGCTGGTGGCGGCGTTGCTTTGGTTAAGTCAACATCTGCACTCGACGCCCTAAAGCCAGCTAACCGCGATCAGGAAGTCGGTATCGGCATCGTGCGCCGCGCGATCCAGGCTCCGGCTCGTAACATTGCTGAGAACGCTGGTGCTGAAGGTTCAGTCATCGTTGCCAAATTGATGGAAACTGCTGACGAGAACTTTGGTTATGACGCGAAGAACAACGAATTCACCGATCTGGTGAAGGCTGGTGTTATCGACCCAACTAAGGTTGTTCGCTCATCACTACAGAATGCTGCTTCTGTTGCTGGCCTGTTGATCACAACCGAAGCTATGGTTGCCGATCGTGCAGAGCCAAAAGACGCAATGCCAGCTGCCCCTGATATGGGCGGCATGGGCGGAATGGGCGGCATGGGCTTCTAAGCCAGCCATCCAGATAAAATATAGCCGGAGGATGGTATCATCCTCCGGTTTTTTTATGCGCGGGCCCCAATCTATATCAGGGCCCGATTTAAATTAGGGGTTAAGGAATGTCCCGGTTTTGGCGATGGCCTCGGCAAGACCGATACGCTCGACCTCTACATCAGGCGGAAAGGCCGAGGTAAGGCGGGTCGGTAGGCGGCTATCCAGCATTACAAACACCCCACGATCATCGGCCCGCCGAATGAGACGGCCAAAGGCCTGACGCAATTTGAGGCGGGTCAGGCGTTCGGTCCACGCATCGCGGCCCTGCCATTTTGCCCGTGCCTGAAACAATATATCACTACGCGGCCATGGCATCCGGTCAAACACAATGAGGCGCAAGGCCGCCCCCGGCACATCAATGCCATCACGAACCGCATCAGTGCCCAATAGACAGCTAGCTGGATCCTCGCGGAACATCGCCAACAAGGTTTGCAAATTCATCTGGTCAATATGCTGGGCATAAAGGGGGATGTCGGCCATATCGAGTCGTGCCGCAAGTGATGGATAGACCGCTTTTAACCGGCGAATGGCGGTGAATAGACCTAATCCGCCACCACCAGACGCCTTCATCAATCCAGCCATCGCGGCGGCGGTTGCCTCTGGGCGGTCGCGCTCCAGATCATTAACCACCAGAATTTTGGTCTGGTTCGCATAATCAAATGGCGATTGGAAACTGGCCCGCATGGTGGCGTGGTCCAAATGGCTCGCGCCGGTGAGGGTTATTGCTGATTGCCAGCCATCATGCGGCACGATCTGCGGCGCCGCGATATCCGGTATTGCCATATCTCCATCTAGCGCCTTTTGTCGGGCCGCCTGATCTTGCAAGGTGGCAGAGGTGATCGCCACGCCATGGGCCGATTCTAGTACCTCGCTAGCAAAGGGAATTGTTGGATCAAGCCAGTGACGGGCCATGCCAACATCGCGATCCTGTCCATCGAGCCGGTCAATCTGCATCCAGTCAACAAAGCCATCGCGCTCGCCATTGGCGATATCGCCAAGCATCAATTGCCAGCTTGCAACCGGCCCAGTCGCGCGTAGCTCTAGCCCGCGAATGGCCCCTTCAATGCGCGATCTGGTGCTGGTATCCAGCTCCTCTGCCTTGTCATCCAATAACGTCTTTAACCGCTTGGCCAGCTTTGTCAGAGGGGTACCGAGGCGGGCCAGCGACTCGGCAAAGGGTTTGGCGGCTTTGATTACCATATCGGGCGCAGGGTGAATGTGCGTCTGGATATCATACGGGCTTGTGGTATCGCTGGCGCGTTCATAAAGGGCGTTGCGCAGATGCATGAAAAAGGTCTCGCCAGTGCCCATCGGTTGAAAGGCGGATAAGCGTTTTGGCCAGCCTTGCCCCGGTAGATCACGGGCCGCCTCCAAGGCCGCATCGAGTTCCTCTAGCGCCGCGCTATCCCCTGCCAGAATTTCCTCAAGCCGCTTTTTAAGCCCCCGCGCACGGCCCTTGCGGCCATCCTCGGCGCCCCGCACCCAATTGCGTAACTCGGCCGCTTCGCCACTGCTGAGATAGGCGGAAAAGGCACTATCAGCGGCGTCAAAAACGTGATGCCCCTCGTCAAACACATAGCGTGTCGGGCGGCGTTTATCATCATTGCTGGCATAGGCGGCTTGGATCATCACCAAGGCATGATTGGTCACCACGATATCGGCGCGGCGGGCGCGGCGCATGGATTTTTCAACAAAGCATTTATTGTAATGGGGACAGGCCGCATGGATACATTCACCGCGCCGATCAGCAAGGCCCACACTCATGTTACGGCCCAATAGATCTAACAGCCATGCTGGAAAGCTAGCGCCGGTTAAATCGCCATCACTGGTTGCACCGGCCCATCGTGCCATCAGACCAAGAGCGGTTGCGCGGCGCGGTTGTCCGGGCATCTGCATCAAGGCTTCTTCCAGATTCAACAGGCAGAGGTAGTTCTCACGGCCCTTGCGTAAAACGACCTTTTTCTCCCTTGTCTCGGCATCGGGATAGAGCCTTGTTAATTCTGCCGCGATCTGGTGTTGGAGGGTACGGGTATAGGTTGAGATCCATACCGCGGCGCCGTTCTTTTCGGCCCATAATGTTGCGGGCGCCAGATAGCCAAGGGTCTTGCCGGTGCCCGTTCCGGCCTCGGCCAGCACCATTGCGGGGCGCGGTCCGGCGTCAGGCGTGTCAAAGCTGGCGGAAACGGCGGCGGCATAATCGGACTGGCTTTCTCTGGTTTCGGCCCGTCCGGATTTGTTCGCCCCGCCCAGCATATGGTCGAGCCGTTCGCGCGCTGCATCGGGAATAACCGGCAATGAACCGGGCTCGTTCAATGGTGTGTAATCGCTATATTCGGGCAGGCGTTGCCAGATCATCGCATCGCGTCCATCAGGCGGCATTTGCGCGGCTGGGGCAAGGCCAAGATGCGCCAGAATCAATGGTCCCCACGTCCATCCGCCTTGGGCCATCATGGTTGCGATACGGCCAGCCTCACCCCGTGCCTTTTGCTCTAATCCAGCCAGCTCATCAAGCAACATATAGGCAACTTTGGGCAATGTAGCGGCCATATCCTCGGCTGTTTGCGGGGCCGGCAGGGATAGTTGCGCGGCAAGCCCAGAGGCGGTTGGCAGGCAAAAACGTGCTGGCCGGACAAAGGCGAATAGCTCCATCAGATCGAGCGCGGTTTCGATCTCAAAACCGGCTTTCGCACTGCTCCAACGGCGGTGACATAATAACGCCGGCCCCAATGCCAGTTCTGCCGATAGGGAGTGCTGATCGAGCGTGCTAATCTCACCATTGGCGGAAATCCATATGAGGTTTTTCCCATGCGGATAGAATACCGGTGCGCTATGCAATTCGGGCACAGTCTCGGCAAAGTTGGGTGGATAGCTGCTCATGCCTGTTGGTATAGCGCGTTTTATTGCCGCCAGCCAACAACGCATCGCCCTATCATCCTTGCTTGCGCGTCATTTTTGCGGCATATGATAGCCCGAGCACAGCCGATGATTGCGGCGGTTTGCGCCAGATAGCTAGCAGGAATTTTGAAGATGACTGATCTACAAACGACGATGATGGAAATCGCCAATGATGCCAAAGCATGGCCATTCGCCGAGGCGCGCTCTCTTGCCCAGCGGTTGAAGAAATCTGGCGGGCAAAAAGACACCATCATTTTTGAAACAGGCTATGGACCATCTGGCTTGCCGCATATCGGTACCTTTGGTGAAGTCGTTAGAACCACGATGGTGCGTTTTGCCTATGAAGCCTTAACCGGCCAGAAAACGCGGTTGATTTGCTTTTCTGACGATATGGATGGCTTTCGCAAAGTGCCGGATAATGTGCCAAACGCAGAATTGCTAGCGGCTGATCTGCATAAACCTCTGACCGAGGTGCGCGATCCTTTTGGCACGCATCCGTCATTTGGTGCGCATAATAATGCCCGTTTGCAGGCGTTTCTGGATTCCTTTGGGTTCGAATATGAATTTATCTCATCAACCTCTGTCTATAAATCAGGCGCGTTTGATGATGCCTTGCGGGTGGTTCTGGCGCGTTATAACAAGATCATGGATATCATGTTGCCGACCCTTGGCGAGGAACGGCGCGCGACCTATAGCCCGTTTTTCCCGATTTGCCCGGAGACCGGTAAAGTGCTTCAGGCAAAAGTGACAGGACAGAACACAGCGACTGATACGATCACCTATATCCACCCCGATACCGGTGTTGAGTGTGAAAGCTCGATTCTTGGCGGTGCCTGTAAATTGCAATGGAAATGCGATTGGGCGATGCGGTGGTATGCCCTTGGTGTTGATTATGAAATGAGCGGCAAGGATCTTATCGATTCGGTTACGCAATCATCGAAAATCACCAGCGCGATGGGCGGCACACCGCCAGCGGGCCTGTCATATGAATTGTTCCTTGATGCGAATGGCGAGAAAATCTCTAAATCCAAAGGTAATGGCCTGTCGATTGAAGATTGGTTGCGTTATGGCAGTCCTGAATCGCTATCGCTATTTATGTATGCCCAGCCAAAGCGGGCGAAGCGGTTGCATTTCGACGTGATTCCAAAGACCGTTGATGAATATTACCAGCATTTGGGCAAGTTCAATGAACAGGATCAAGCCGTCCAGCTGGAAAATCCGGTGTGGCATATTCATAGCGGCGCACCAGAGGTCAAGAGCCTGCCGGTTACGTTTACTTTGTTGTTGAATTTGGCGGCGGTATGTATGGCGGAAGAGCCTTCGATTGTCTGGAAATATGTGAGTGATTACGCGCCCGGCGTTACCGCCGAGACACATCCAGAACTTGATCGGATGATCGGTTACGCGGTGAATTATTATCAGGATTTGGTGCGCCCAACAAAGACCTATCGGCTTGCAACAGATGAGGAACGCGTGCATCTGACGGCGCTAAAGGATGCGCTGGTGGCCTTGCCGGATGATGCACCAGCAGAAGATATTCAATCGGCTGTCTATGCCACTGGTAAGGCGGCGGAATATGAAAATCTGCGGCTGTGGTTTACCTGTCTCTATGAGGTCCTATTAGGTCAATCAGAAGGGCCACGCATGGGCTCTTTCTTTGCGCTATATGGCAAAGATAAATCGATCACCCTGATTAGTGACGCCCTAGATGGGCAATTGGCGGATAGCCAAAAGGCGCATTCATAATGTGGCAGGCTCTGGCTGGAATTGCGCGGCTATTGCCGGGTGAGGCAGCCCATGTGGCTGCGGTGAAAACGCTGGCGCTGGGCCTTGGTCCGGCCCCGTCATTGCCAAAAATGCCAGTTCATATTGCTGGCCTCGAATTTGAAAACCCGCTGGGTCTGGCCGCTGGATTTGATAAAAATGCGGCATGCTATAAGGGCGCGATGAAGCTTGGCTTTGGTCATGTTGAAGTTGGCACAATCACACCGCTGGCCCAACCGGGCAATCCAACCCCGCGGGTGTTTCGCCTTACCGAGGATCAGGCGGTAATCAACCGCTATGGATTTAACGGCAAGGGCATGCAGGCGGCACATCGCAATCTGGCGGCTGTGCGGTCCTATAGTGGCATTCTAGGGGTGAATGTTGGGGCCAATAAAACCAGTGATGATCCGACCAATGATTACCGCGTCGCGGTTAGCTATCTGGCCGAGCTGGCGGATTATGTGACGCTTAATATCTCATCGCCAAACACCCCCGGTCTTCGGGATCTACAGGCAGATGAAAACCTTGCCCAGCTATTGGCGGCTGGACAGGCGGGGTTGGCGGATTCCGGGTATGACAGGCCATTATTCCTGAAAATGGCGCCTGATCTATCATTTGACGAGATTGATGCGATTATCGAGCGCTGTTCGCGCGCCGGCGTGAGCGGGATTATTGCAACCAACACAACGATTTCACGGCCAGAAGGTTTGCGTAGCCGTTTTGCCAGCGAAGCCGGTGGATTGTCTGGTGATCCACTGTTTGAATTATCAACCATGATACTAGAGCGCGTGGTTGCCCGCGTTAACAAACAAGCAGATAACGCCGCCGATCGGATGGCGGTAATCGGCGTCGGCGGCGTCAGCACGGGATGGCAAGCCTATGCCAAAATCCTCGTCGGGGCTGATCTAGTCCAATTATATTCGGCCCTAGCTTTGCAAGGTCCAACTGTACCAGAGGCGATTATACGCCAACTCCAAGACCTAATGTCACGCGATGGCGTTAGTGAAATCGGGGCGGCCAAGGGGGCTATACCTAATGCCCAAAAAGCGATTAAGCACGCTCTTCTTCTTGCGCAAAGCGCCTAATTGCCAACGGTAAGACAGAGACTTTCATTGCCGCTGGTGCTGGTGATGAAAAATGCGCGGGCGGCGTCTTCGCGGGCGTTACCTGCTCTTCCGGATTCCAGAACGGTGGATTGTTTAATTGATCCGAAAGCCTGAAATAGGTGAGCACGATCATCCGGGTTGCCGAGGCAAGACTGGAACCGATGCGGGCTTCGTCAACGCTTTTGCAAAATTCATCGAGGTCAACACCCTCACGCTCTAAAATATTATCAACGCTTTGCCAGACATATGGCTCGAGCACCATTGTTGTTCGTTTTCCAGACAATCTGATATTTCGTTTTAGCCGGTTTGATTGTTGGTTTTCCGGTGGGTTTGTCATTATCTATGCCTTTTGGATTATTCGAAAGTATCAAGAATTAACCCAGCTTTGGTTAATAATTGGCTAACGCGACGCCAAGTTGGCATAAATGTGATAAATGATAGTTTGTTTTGTGCAAATTTGTCCGGTTCGCTGTCTATTATACCGGAATGTGGGGTGAAACCTATGGTGCACGCCGTTTTCAGACTTGACCTTGTGAAGACGCTGGCTTATACCCACGCTTCAATTGTATTTCGTGCTAACGCACAAGACTAAGGGAGCCATTATCATGGCCAAGCGCTGTCAAATTACTGGTAAGTCTGTGATGTCTGGCAACAATGTCAGCCACGCGAAAAACCGCACACGTCGTCGTTTTCTGCCAAATCTTCAGCATGCTAGCGTGCAGAGCGAGATTTTGGGCCGGAAAATCAGCCTGCGCCTGTCAACTAGCGCAATGCGCACCATTGAAAAGCATGGCGGCTTGGATGCATTTTTGCTGCAAGCCCGTAATGCTGAACTTGCTGATGAGGCACGCCTGCTAAAGCGCGAAATCATGGCAGCAAGCGCCTAACATTTTAGGCCATACCGAATCGCAAAAAGCCCCGCCATTGGCGGGGTTTTTTATTGCCTGAATTTAGGTGCCAGATAATCAGGCAACCCGGCGGCTGGATTTGGATTTGTTATTATCTTCATCAAACAGATCGGTGAGCTGGCCCACAACCGCCCCGCCTAGCTGGTCAACATCGGTGATGGTCACGGCGCGGCGATAATAACGGGTTACATCATGGCCGATACCGATGGCCAGCAATTCAACCGGCGAGCGTGTCTCAATATAGCTGATCACTTCGCGCAAATGCTTTTCCAGATAGCTACCGCTATTCACCGATAGGGTCGAATCATCTACTGGCGCTCCGTCCGAGATCACCAGCATGATGCGCCGGTCTTCATTGCGTGCCAAAAGCCGGTCATGCGCCCATAATAGCGCCTCGCCATCGATATTCTCTTTCAAGATACCTTCCCGCAACATAAGTCCAAGTGACTTGCGGGCGCGGCGCCATGGGGCATCGGCTGGCTTATATATAATGTGGCGTAGATCGTTTAACCGGCCCGGCGCCGTTGGCTTGCCAGCCTGTTGCCATAATTCGCGTGATTGCCCACCTTTCCATGCTCTGGTGGTAAAGCCGAGGATTTCGACCTTCACGCCGCAACGCTCTAGCGTGCGTGCCAGAATATCGGCGGTCACGGCGGCGATGGTAATCGGGCGGCCACGCATGGACCCGGAATTATCGAGCAACAAGGTCACTACCGTATCGCGGAATTTGGTGTCCTGTTCCTGCTTGTAGGACAGCGAACTCAATGGCTGGGTCACAACCCTATGTAGCTTTGCGGCATCGAGTATGCCTTCCTCTAGGTCAAAGTCCCATGAGCGGTTTTGGTGCGCCATCAATTTACGCTGGAGCCGGTTGGCAAGCTTGCCGACAACACTGCTCACATTTTCCATATGGCGATCAAGCATAGCACGCAGGCGGTCTAGCTCTTCGGCATCACACAGATCTGCGGCGGCGACAATCTCGTCAAAACGATCGTCAAAAATACGGTAGCCATCATTGCTCGCCCCCCGATTCTGGCTTTGTCCGTCCTGATCTGAATTTGGTGATTCGCCGTCTGACATGCCTTCATCGGCGCCGTCAGCATCGACCATTTCGCCCTCTTCAGAACTGCCTGCATCGCCGGCATCTTCCATGGTCTGGCTGTCATCGCCTTCGCTTTGGTCTTCGCCTACGGCTGACTGATCGCCATCCTGATCGCTCTGGCTGTCACCATTATCATCTTCATCTTGGCTATCGTCGGCATTGTCATCTTGATCCGAAGAGCTATCGCCAAGATCCGTTTCAAGGGCGCCAATCAAGCGCCGCGAAATCTCGGCAAATTTGGCTTGGTCATCGAGCGATTCGCCGAGCTCGCCCAGCAAATCACCGGCGCGGCTCTTGATCCATGGCCGCCATAGATCCATTACCATGCCGACATTTGACGGTGGCTTGGCGCCGGTTAGCTCCTCGCGCAGTAATAGCCGCACAACCTCGGCGATACCGGCTTCATCGGCGCTTCCCGGTGCTTCAATCTGCCTGTTTTCGTAACGCTGGTTTAGCGCCGCCTCGAGGTTTGCACCAACCCCAACCATGCCCATAGAGCCAATGGCCTCCACCCGCGCACGTTCGGCTGATTCAAATATAGCCCGTGCCCCGTCCGGAGACGGGCATAATTTCTTGTGGGTTTCGTTATTATGATGGGCCAGCCACAATGCGGCACCATCGGCGGCCCCGCGTAGGCTAGCGCGCTGGGATGGGGTTGCGGTTGGCGGCAAGGCTGGCAAGCGCACATCACTCTCGCCAACATGGGTATCAGAACCGGCATAGGTAACCTGATGCTCGCGCCCGCCGGCCAATGCCCGCATGGCGGCAGCGTTCGACTTTAAGAACCGCTGTTCATTGTCTTCAGACATGCCGTTTGCCCTTGGTTAGCTGGAGATGCGCGCCAGAGATCACTTGATTTAGGCCCTAGATTGCCCGGACTGACTAGATTGCCCAGACTGATTGGATTGATGACCCGGTGCTTCGGGCAGATCAACACCGAAACAGCGTTGGTAATATTCAGCAACAGTTGGCCGTTCAATCTCATCACATTTGTTCAAAAAGCTGAGGCGGAAGGCCACGGTCACATCATTGAAGATGGTTGCGTTCTGGGCCCATGTAATCACCGTACGCGGCGACATCACGGTGGCCAGATCGCCAGCCATAAAGCCTTTGCGCGTTAGATCCGCCATACGCACCATTGATGCAACAAGCTCGCGGCCTTCGGCATTATCATATTCAGGCATTTTGGCAATCACAATGCCGACTTCATCTTCATGCGCCAGATAATTGAGAGTAGACACAATCGACCAACGGTCCATCTGGCCCTGGTTGATTTGCTGGGTGCCATGATACAGACCTGTTGTATCACCAAGACCAACCGTGTTGGCGGTGGCGAATAACCGGAAATGCGGGTTTGGATGGATCACTTTATTGCTGTCGAGCAAGGTAAGCTTGCCATCGACCTCGAGCACGCGCTGGATGACGAACATCACATCGGCGCGGCCGGCGTCATATTCATCAAATACCAATGCCACCGGGTTTTGCAGCGCCCATGGCAAAATGCCTTCGCGAAATTCGGTAACTTGCTTGCCCTCTTGCAGAACAATGGCGTCCTTGCCGATGAGGTCAATACGGCTGATATGGCTATCAAGGTTAACCCGGATACAAGGCCAGTTCAGACGTGAGGCAACCTGTTCGATATGTGTCGATTTACCCGTGCCATGATAACCTTGGATCATCACCCGCCGGTTATGCGCAAAGCCCGCCAGAATGGCGAGGGTGGTGTCATGGTCGAACTGATAGGTGTCATCGCGCGCTGGCACATGATCACTAGCCTGTGAAAAGGCCGGAACCATCATGTCGATATCAAGGCCAAAAAGGTCCTTTGCATTGACAGTAATATCAGGTGCCATTGATGCGATTTGAGAATTTGGCACAGCTTGATTTTCGCTAGACATAATTATACTTACTCCAGATTGAGTCTTGGATAGCGTTTAGGAAGATGTTGGTCTGTCTTCGTCGCCGCTTAGTGATTTTTTTATAAGGTCATAGGCCAGATTGATATCTTTTAACCGTTCTTCGGCGCTGGCGTCACCCCCATTTCTGTCTGGGTGATTTTCCTTTGCCAATTGCTTGTATTTCTTTTTGACCGCCTCGAGATCGGCGACCGGTTCCATTTGCATTACTTTCCATGCTTTCATCTCGCCGGGGGCCATTTTTGACTGACGACGTTCTTTTTCACGATTCTCGAAGTTAAACAGTCCTAGCGTATCGTCAAACAAATCTTCACTCGCCTGTCCGGTGGCGAATTTCCAGCTTGGACGCTCCCACGTCACGCCGCGCCTGATCTCCGCTTCTAACGCCGCGCCTTGCAGGCCTTCATAGTAATTCCATGATTTGTTATAGGCCCGCACATGCTCCATGCAGAACCATAGATAATCGCGCAGGGCGTCGCGTGATTTAGGGGCAGGATACAACCCCTCAGACCGGCATCCATCGGCCGCGCACAGCTTCATTTCAACCGCTGGCTCGTCACTTTCGGACAGATTTTCTGGTGTATTGGGGCGTTTCATAATAGGATCCATCTCGCCTTTCTGCCGGTTGCAGATTATTCATCCCCTGCCTGAGCAGATCGTTCATCCCCTTATTTAGGAGATACCATATGACGCGCGCCGATTCCATAGCGGCAAAGCTAAAAACTGCCCTCACCCCTGAATTTCTAGATGTTCAGGATGTCAGTCATCACCATGCTGGACATGCGGGTTGGCGCGAGGGTGGCGGCACTCATTTCGAGGTTACAATAAAGGCATCCTGCTTTGCGGGCCTCTCGCGGGTGCAACAGCATCGCCGGGTAAACCAAGTGCTAGCCGAGGATTTGGCGAATGGCGTGCATGCGCTGGAGCTGCATCTAAGCGCCTGATCGGGGGCGCAATTTGCTAGTCGGTTGCATAGGCAACACAGCTATTTGCCAAGGCGTCTTCGCGCATACCATCCGCGCCACTGCCATCGTCGGGTGCGCCATTATCACGCATGATTCGCCGTTGCCGCGCGGCCTCACCAAAGCGCGTTTGATAGGCAATTGTTGCGACTGGCCCTAATAATTCGGTGATGTGCGTACAGCCATGCCGCCCGCCAATGGCCGCGGCAACCTTGCGCCGCCATCCCGGACCGATTTGCAGGCCAACCAGATTGTCAAAAATATCGTTTGCCGTCGGACAGATCGCATAAGGTCCGGCAAGGGTAACCGCCTCGGCCGCGACAATCTCTAAATCTGGTGTAATGGTAATGCGGATTTTCATATGGTGGACAGGGCTATCAGGGGTGATTTGTCCCCTGAATTCGCTATCGAACGCATAGGTTTTATGGTCGGTCAATTCACCTTCGATGTCATAATTGCCATCAATGCGGACAAAACCATTCACTGCTATGCGGCGATTGTGAACCTCTTCGCGCTCTGCTGGTGGGCTAAGGTCTGTTGGGTGATTGTCACCATAAATCGGGTCCATGTTGGTGTCCTTTTATAGGTCCATTTCAGGTGTCGGATGTTGTCCAAAGGCGAATGCTAGTCAACCGGTTGCCGCTCTTTTTCAAGATACGAAAACGGATGTTGTGAAAGCGGAATTCCTGCCCGGGACTTGGGATTGTTCGGCTCTCAAATAGCACCAATCCGGCCAAGGTAGAGGCGCCCTCATCGGGCAATTGCCATCCAAGGGCGCGGTTCAAATCACGAATGGTCACGCCGCCATCAACAATCCAAGACCCATCGGCCTGTGCGCTCAATCCGACAAGGTCGATATCATGCTCATCGTCAATATCGCCGACGATTTCCTCTAGAATATCCTCAAGCGTCACAATGCCCTGCAAGTCACCATATTCATCAACCACCACGGCAAAATGCTCGCGGCGGTTACGAAACGACTGCAATTGATCGAATAGCAATGTGGTTTCCGGAATGAAATAAGGTTCGGTTGCGATGTTCTGGACATTAACCATAGATTTGACCGTGGGTTTCTCACCAGCCTCAAAACTGCCAATAGCCCGCAGCAAATCCTTTACATGCAGAACGCCAATAATATTGTCCGGATTTCCTGAATAGATCGGATGGCGCGTATGCGGTGATTCCAGCACATTATGCAATATCACCTCAAGATCATCATCGGCATTCACCATGTTTACACCGGCGCGGTGAGTCATGATTTCTTCAACCGAAATTTCGTTCAGATCCAATACCGAGGATAGCATCGCCTGGGTTTCGCGGTTATCCGCATCACCATCGGCACCATGCAATTCGATCATCCCGCGCAACTCTTCCTCGCGGCTATTATCTTCGGTGTCTTCCGCTCTGATCAGGCGGCTAGCAATAAAGCGCAGGGCAATAGCAAGCGGGCTTAAGATCACCACCACAACCCGCACCGCCGGCGCAATGGCCAATGCATAGCGATCGGAAAAAGTGAAGGCATAGGTCTTTGGCATGACTTCGGCAAAAATCACCAACACCACTGTCATGGTGAGCGTCGCCCAAAGCAGACCGGATTCATTGAATAGCGATATCGCCAACGATGTTGCCAAAGCCGAGGCAATGACATTGACCGCGTTATTACCAATCAAGATCGCCCCGATTAGCCCCTCACGATCGGCGCGCAAACGTTCAACCAGTAACGCCCGCCGGTTGCCCTTGCTGGCCAATTGGCGCATGCGGGCATCAGAAGCGGCAGTAAGCGCGGTTTCAGCGCTGGAGAAAAACGCCGAGGCGATAATCAATAGTAATATTGTGGCGGCGATCCACCATAAATCAGCACTCATTATCGACTGGCCTCGATCACATCATGGACGGCCGCAATCGGCACATCACCGGTAACAAAAGCGTCACCAATGGCGCGGACAAGGACAAACCGCATCTCGCCATCCAGAACTTTTTTATCTTTCCGCATATGCGCAACCAATGTGTCGGCAGGTGCGCTACCCGCCGGAATTGTCGCCAAACCAGCTGGCAATCCATGCGCCAAAAGATGAGATTTCGCGGCGCCAGCATCACCCTTGTCACATAAGCCAAGATGCGCCGATAGATCAAAGGCAAGCCCCATACCGGCGGCAACCGCCTCGCCGTGCAATAGGCGGCCATCATAATGCGCCTCAGCCTCGAAGGCATGGGCAAAGGTATGACCAAGATTGAGCAGGGCGCGTGTGTCCTTTTCACGCTCATCAGCCTCGACAATACGCGCTTTGGCGGCGCATGAAGTGGTGATGGCATGGGCCAGTTCTTGCGGTTGACGGGCTAGGACCGCGGCACCATTTGTCTCTAGCCAGTTGAAAAACGCAGCATCCCCAAGTAAGCCATATTTGACGATCTCGGCATAGCCCGCACGCAATTCGCGCTCTGGCAGGCTAGCCAGCGCGGTGCTATCTGCAAGAACGGCTTTGGGCTGATAAAACGCGCCGATAAGGTTTTTACCGCTGGCCGCATTGACCCCAGTTTTACCACCAACCGAGCTATCAACCTGTGCCAAAAGCGATGTTGGCACTTGGATAAAATCAACCCCGCGCAATAGGCTGGCGGCGGCAAACCCAACCAAATCACCGATCACCCCACCGCCAAGTGCGATGATCATGACCCCGCGATCAACGCCGAGTTCTAGGATGTCATCGAGCAATTTTGCCAGAACGGCCATGCTCTTACTGGCTTCGCCAGCGGCTACAATAATACTGTCACAGCGACGGCTCACCGGTGTTAAGCTAGCCTCGAGCGTATGCAGATGATGCGTTGCAACATTGCTGTCGGTCACAATGATAATCTGTCTGCCAGCAACAAGATCGCCCAGATGCCGGGCGGCATTGGTGATTAGATCGGGGCCGATCACTATGTCATAAGCGCGCTCGCCAAGCCCAACCCGCAATGTAGAGGCCCCTGATGATGAAATGTCTGTAATCATGATGGTACCTATGTTAGCGGCAAATGATCGTCAAGAGAAGCTATCAATGCATCAAGCGCTTTGGCACCGGACAATCCGTTAGTGTTAAGATGGATATGCGCCCGCCCATAATACGACTTACGTTCGTCAATCAGGCGCTCCAGCGTGGCTAGTGGATCGCCTGTTGCCAATAATGGCCGACCGTTTGTTGATCCAATACGGGCAAGCAGGGTCTTTGCGCTTGCCTGTAGCCAGACCATGATCGTTTGCTCTTGCAGAATTTCAGCCGAGCTTTCATGACAGGGCGCACCGCCGCCGGTTGCTATAACCATTTGCCCGCCGCCCGCCAGCTCGGCAATGGCTCTTCGTTCGATGTCACGGAATTTTTCCTCACCGCCAATATCAAAAATGTCGGTGATTGAAATACCGGCCTTTTCCTCGACCAACACATCGCTATCGGCAAAGGGAATGTCCAGCTTTTGCGCCAATTTACGCCCAAGCATCGATTTACCACTGCCCATTAACCCAACCAATGCAATTGGCCGGTCGATGCGCTCACGCACAGACCGGATATGCGTTCGGCTCCGGCTGTTGGGGTTAGGGGTAGAGGCTTTGTCGGACATGCGGTGCTTTCACATTAAAAACAATCGGGTTTGGCGGGATTATGGTGCGCCGCCATGATACGCATGACTGGCCGCGAGGGGAATAGAATTTGCCGACAATATCGTAAAATCGATGGCGGTGGATAAATACGTTCAACGAGGGTAGAAAAATTGCCCTATTCCAGACATAATCTTCGCCTAGACAATCTTAACGATTAATTCGCCTTGGTGGCGCATACACTAACGGTTCTCTCCAACGCGATGGAGCAAAGCCACAATAAGGTGAAGAGCGAGGATAACATGAATCGGTTTGGTATTTTGGTTGTTGTTTTTGCGGGCCTTGCGGCCACCGGTCTCATTGTGCTGTCGAGTTGGGAAATTCCGGCCCCGACAGTCGCCGTTAATAAGGTTGTCCCAGATGAAAATCTCCCCAAATAGTTCAAAAACCGTCTTGAGTAGTTTCGCCGCCGTGACAGTCTTCGGGATTGTCGCGCTTGGACTGTTTGCTGTGACGGCGCCTTCTGCCAATGCCCAGCGCGCGGATAATCAGGATAAACCGCTGAGTCTAATCACTGAAGACGCCGCCACCGAAACGGGGCCAGAGACGGGGCCAGAGACGGGGCCAGAGACGGGGCCAGCGCCCGTACCCACGCCGGGTGTTATTGACCTGATGGCGGCGGATAATGGTTCGCCGGCGGTGTTCAACGATAGCGCCGATATTGCGCCAAGTATTGATGATAACAGAACCGGTACCACAGAAGTGGATACAACAGACACGGACACAGAAAGCGGCGCGACAAGTGGCGCAGCTTTATCGTCCAGCACCACAACCGGCGCCTCGGTTGTTTTGGGCCGGCGCAATGTTTCGGATGTCGGGCTGGCCGCGATTGGCGTTAGCGAAGATGATGAAACCGCCGCACCGACGACGTTAGATAGCCTGATCTGGCGCGGTACATCGGCGACTACCGCCAGCCAATTGCTGGAAAAAGGTGTCGTAACGAGTAAATCACCAACTTTATCGGCGCTTTCCTATCAAACTGTTGCCCGCCAATCTGTGCCGCCAACAGGGGCCAACATTGTCGCGCGTGATTTGGTAGAGGCCCGTCTTGGCTGGCTCGCCAGTGCAGGGCGCTCGAATGATCTGGCGGTTATCGCAGAACAATTGCCGCAAGATGAACAATGGGTCGATTGGAAAAAATGGCTGGTCCAGCACCAATTGATGTTGCGCCGTGATGAAGATGCCTGCCGCACCGTTAGCTATCAGGTAAGCCAGACATTTGATCCGTTCTGGCACAAGACCAAGGTGATCTGTTCGATTGTCGAGGGCAATCTGGGCGGGGCGCGGTTTGGCGCTGATATTCTAGAGGCGAGTGGGGTCGAAGATCCGGCGTTCTTTGCATTGGTGAATGACATGCTGAACGGCACCAAGACAGCCGAGATTGACCCAGCCTCCCTAGGCACAATTCACATAACATTGATGGATGCGGCACATCATGAAATCCCGCTTGAGGGTATGGCAATATTGCCGCCGGAAATGGCGCAAAGCACAGTGGCCCTGCGGTATCTTGGTCCTGATGCGCGGATGCTATCGACCTTTAATGCGTTAAATCTTGGTTTGATTGACGCTGAACAGGCGGCCAAGCTATGGCGCAATATTGCCGTGGATGCATTGCCGGCGGAACCCGCTCTTGCCCGCCATGTTGGTGCGCCAGACGGTTTGACCACTGCGATGGCATGGCGTGCGTTGGATGCGGAACAATCGGCCAAACGATTGCCGCTAATCGCCGCCGCGATGGATGTCGATCTGGCAAACGGCAATGGTAGCTTTATGCGCTTGCTCTACACAGAGCTTGCCCAGGCTGGCATAGGGTTTGATCAGGTTGAGCGTACCCTTAGCGAAGACCAGAGCGATGCGGCGGGTAAAATTGCGCTATTATTGGCGCTTGGCAATCCGAATGCGCCGGACCTTCCGATGTCATTTCCCGCCTTTGCATATGCCCTGAATGCCGCAAAAATCCTGTCGAGCCTAGAGGGTGATAGCTGGCGCAATGGTGATCTTGCGGCGGCCAATCAATGGCATTTGATGCCAGTGCTAGAGGCTGCTGGCATGGTTGCGGATCAGAGCGAATGGCTGGATCAGGCGTTTGCCGAGCCGGTTGTATCAGGCGAAAGCGTATCTTTATCGCCGTTATTATTGCGGGCCATCCAGCAAGCATCAGAAAAGCGCCGTGTTGCCGAGACTATTTTGCTGGCGAATTGGCTGTTTGGTGATTTACCGCTGGCGAAAATCAATACGCATGATGCGGCCGTGGTGATTACCGCATTGAACGATATTGGCCAGAATGCCGCCGCCAACGCCCTTGTCCGTGAATTGGTCATTGCGCATTTGCTCGCCAATACTGGCGGGGCCGATATGTCGGCCAGCACCGGCGCATGGATCTTCCCGGTGAGCACGCCGGCAACGTCATCAGCGAGCGACCAGCCAGAAGATGGCACACAGGATGTTTCGGAAGAGGGTGCGGATGCGGTGGATAATGCCACAACCGAGCCAGCCGATGCCGATAACAGCACCGGATCAGATCCTGATAACACTAGCCTGACCAGTGATGCGCCATCGCTGGATGGCGAGCCGGATAATGGCAGCCAAAGCTAAAAAGCCACCTGCTGGCACGCCCAAATTATCTAAAAATGCGCCTCCAGATCCGCATATTGAGGGGTTTCTTCAGGCAATGTCTGCCGATCGTGCGCTTGCCCAGAACAGCATCGCCGCCTATCGCCGTGACCTAGACGACAGCAACGCCTTTATAAAGGCCCATCGTCATAATCTTATTGATTGCACCAGTGATGATTTGCGCGGTTTGTTATCCGAGTGGCAACAGCGCGGATTATCGGCGCGTTCGGTGGCCCGCCGTCTAAGCGCGCTTCGTCAATTCATGGCGTGGTTGGTGGAAGAGCGTATCCGCGACGATAATCCAACGCGCTGGATCGATAATCCAAAATTACCAGCGCCCTTGCCAAAGCATCTATCCGAGCGTGAGGTCGTGGCATTGATCGCCGCCGCCGGTCAATTGACGCCGTTACCAGCGGCATTGCAGGCAGTGGCCCTGTTGGAAATTCTCTATGCCACCGGATTGCGCGTATCGGAATTGATGGCGTTGACGGTCGATCAATTCCGCCGGTCACCAGACAGCATTATCGTCACTGGCAAGGGTGGCCGTGAGAGATTAATCCCGCTCGGCAATGCGGCCCGCACCGCGGCGTCTTTATGGCTAGAGGAACGTGACAAGACAAATCTTACATCGCCCTTTATGTTTCCCGCCGGTGATGGCACCGCGCCTTTATCGCGCCAGCATTTCAGTGCGATGTTGAAAACGCTGGCCCGTACCGCTGGTATTCCGGTGGCGAATGTTAGCCCGCATGTTCTGCGTCATTCCTTTGCCACCCATATGCTGAATCGCGGCGCTGATCTTCGGAGTTTGCAAACATTGCTTGGCCATGCCGATATTTCAACGACCCAGATTTATACAGCAACAAGGCCAGAACGGCTCGCCGGATTGGTCGCCGCGGCACATCCGCTTGCCAGCGATGGCCAAGATGACTAAAATGCTGAGAATTCGCAATTTAACCGGGTTTAACCAGGAATAACGATCTGTGATGAGACATTTTCTCGATTTTGAAAAGCCAATTGCCAATCTAGAGGGCAAAGTCGAAGAGCTTCGCCATATGAGCTCGGATGGTAGCATTAATATTGCTGATGAAATTGGCAAGCTCCAGACGCGAATAGAGCGTGAGCTAAAGCAGACCTATGAAAAGCTTGGTCCGTGGGAAAAAGTACAGGTTGCCCGCCACCCTGAACGCCCCCGCGTGAGTGCGATTTTCAACCAATTATTGACCGATTTCACCCCCCTTGCTGGTGACCGGAATTACGCTGAAGACCATGCTGTTATCGGCGGAATGGCACGTTTTCGCGGCCAAGCCGTGATGGTTATGGGCACCGAAAAGGGCAGCAGCACCGAAGAGCGTATCAAGCGTAATTTCGGTATGGCGCGGCCTGAAGGCTATCGTAAAGCCACACGGTTGATGGAGCTTGCAGGCCGGTTTGATCTACCTGTGTTGAGCTTTGTTGATACTGCTGGTGCCTATCCTGGACGCGGTGCCGAGGAACGTGGTCAGGCCGAGGCCATTGCCACCTCTATTCGGGCCTGTCTGCGCCTGCCGACCCCGATGGTGGCGGCAATTATTGGCGAAGGTGGATCGGGTGGTGCGATTGCGCTTGCCGCTGGTAATCGGGTGGTGATGTATGAACATGCGATTTATTCGGTGATCTCGCCGGAGGGCTGTGCCTCGATCTTGTGGCGTAGCAGTGACCATGCCAAGGATGCCGCCGAAGCGTTGCGCATTACATCAGAACATATGATGCGCCTCGGCGTTATTGATGCGATTGTGCCAGAGCCATTGGGCGGTGCGCACCGTGACCAGAGGGTGGCGATCGAGAGCCTTGGCGAGGTTTGCTTTGAACAGCTTAAATCGATGCAGTCAATGGATAGCGCCGCGTTGATCGCTGATCGCCAAAACAAATATATCTCAATAGGTGATAAAGGGCTGAACTAGTCATCAGGCTGATGACCTGCCCCCTACGGTCTCTTTTATAAGAGTGTGAAATCGCGATCATGCGTCAATGCAGGGATCGAGTGCCGCGCTTTGCCGACCAATTCTAAATCAAGATCAGCCATGATAATCCGGTCATTGGCACCGGCTTTTGGGTCGGTATCATCGGTTTCTGCCTCTGCCAGAATATCTCCCCATGGCGCAATAATCATCGCATGACCATAGGTGCGCCGACCATCGGCATGGGTGCCGCATTGCGCCGGTGCAATGATATAACAACCGGTTTCAATCGCCCGAGCCCGCAATAGCACATGCCAATGCGCCTGCCCGCTATTATAGGTAAAGGCCGCTGGCACCGTGATAATCGCCGCCCCCGCTTTGGCCAATGTCCGATAGAGCGCGGCAAAGCGCAGATCATAGCAGATCGTCAGGCCGACAGGGATATCCTCAATCGCCGCCATGATCGCCGTGTTACCAGCGGCGAAATTGGCTGATTCCTTATATGTCTGGCCGTCACCAACAACCGCATCGAACATATGGATCTTGTCATATTGGGCGGCAATTTGGCCGTCAGGGCCGATCAGATAACAGCGGTTAACCAGCCTCTCATCATGCCGGCGGCGGGTTAGTAATGATCCCGCCAACAGCCATATTTTCGCCCCCGCCGCCGCGCCGCATAGCGCGTCCAAGGTCGGGCTGGCATCGTCCCATTCGGCATGTTCGCCAAGGGCATCGCGGTTTTCGGCAATAAAACTAGCGGCTTCGGGTAGGCATATGAGGGTGGCCCCATCCTGCGTGGCACTTTCAATCATCGGCAAGATGTGGGACAGGGTTTCCGGTGCATTACCGCTGGCACAATATTGGAGCGCTGCGACACGCAGAATGTTGGTCATCGCCGATCCCCTCTGCTAGTCGCTTTTGGTGGCTTATAAAGCGAGCAATTTATCCAAATGGCCGAGCCGGTCCAATTGCATCAATTCGTTACAGCCACCGATATGGTCGTTATCGATGAATATTTGCGGAACCGAGGTAACGCCGCCTGCACGCTTGCGCAACGCCGAACGCTTTTCCATGTCTAGCGTAACATCGACATGGTCAAACTCAATATTTTTACTCTGCAACAAGCGCAACGCACGTGCGCAATAGCCACACCCTTGGGCTGTAAAAATTTCCACTTTTGCCATGTGAATGTCCCCCGAGATGTGGCGCATATACCGCCGCACCTATCGATCAAATGCTGGGTGGAAAATAGACATTGTTGAGATAATCCGCAATTGATTAGTTTGCCCAAAGGGTATCGGCATGGTTCCTGTATCAGGCCATTTGGATATTATCCCCGTACCATCCCCGTATCATCCCCGTATCATCCCAGAGCCATCAAAGTGACGATACCCGCGCGATCACCACCGCGCTGACTGGTCCGCTTCCCGCTTTAGTGAGGGTGCGGGCGGCCTCGAATAATGTCGCGCCAGTGGTCATCACATCGTCAATTAACAGGATGTTCCGGCCGGCGATTTGCGCTTTGAACCTGTCTGGAACACGAAAGGCACCATTGATATTGCGCCGCCGATCTGCTCCCTTAAATTGGCCCTGACTGGGCGTTGCACGCGTTCTCTCTAGCAATTGTGGGGCAAATTCAACGCGGGTTATCTCCCGATTATGGTGGTGACAAAGATACCGCGCCAATTCGGCCGATTGGTTATAGCGCCGGTGTAAATATCGCCAGCGATGCAGTGGGATTGGCACCACCAAAGGGCTCGGGCTGGCCGCACAAATATCGGCAAAGGGACGCCGGAGCAAATGCCCAAAAACCGGCACGAGCTGTAGGCCATCGCCATGTTTGAATTTCAGAATCAAGGCGCGTGATGCTTCACCATAAAGACAGGCCGCGCGAATTTTTAACAGCGGTGGTGGCTTGGCCCAACAAGGCGCACATTTCATTTCGGGCAAGGCATGGGGCAAAGGCCGACCACATTGTGAACAGGATGGCGCGCTGATGTGCTGGAGGCCGCCCCAACAGTCGCCGCATAGTCCGGTGCTATTGGCAAATCGGCGGCAAATCACACATTGGTGTGGCAGGATCAACCGAGCCAGTGCCGATAGCGCGGCAAATGTGGGTGCGCGTAAACTTGTCATCAAGGTGATGCTAGCGGGTAGGCATTAATCTTTGCTTAATCGGGCGGCATTACCGGAAATTTTATGCGAGGATTTAATGAACGATTTTACTTGAAGTTTTTGGGTTGGCTTAGCATGGTGCGGCGATGGAGCCTTTAGCAGAAACAATTCCGCGCCTATTTGACACCCAAGCCCAGCGCCGTAATCGGTCTCGGGCGGCGCCGCATTATGACGATTTCCGGTTCTTAAAAGAAGAGGCGGCTCTGCGTATCGCCGACCGTGTGGAATTGGTCCGGCGCGATTTTGCGCTATCGCTTGATTTTGGTGCGCATGATGGAACGCTGACGCGCCACCTAAAACCGCTTGGTAAAATTGGCACGATCATTCAGGCGGATCCGGCCCCGCAATTTGCCGTGATGGCGCGTAATCAGGGTCCAGCAATTGCCACTGATTATTCAATTTTACCCTTTGCCTATGAGAGTTTTGACGCGGTTTTCTCCTGTCTGACATTGCATTGGGTGGATGATTTGCCCGGCGTCATTTCCCAGATGCGTAATTTGCTAAAGCCGGATGGGATGTTGCTGATATCGATGCTGGGCGGGAATAGCCTCCATCAATTGCGCAGTGCGCTTGCCGCCGCCGAAACCGAAATTAATGGCGGCCTTAGCCCACGGACAGCGCCGATGGCGGATATTCGTGATGTTGGTGGTTTGCTTGGCCGTGCTGGCTTGGCTTTGCCGGTGGCTGATGCCGACCGGATCACTGTGAATTATCCGAACATGTTCCGTCTGATGGCGGATTTGCGCGGCATGGGCGAGGGTAATGCGATGATTGAGCGCGTGCGCCGTCCAACCAGCCGACAAGTTTTCATGCGGGCGGCAGAAATCTACCAGAGCGAATTTGGTAATGATGACGGCACCATTCCCGCCAGCTTTGAGATTATTACGCTGACCGGTTGGGCACCGCATGAAAGCCAACAAAAACCATTGCGGCCGGGCGCGGCAACGCACCGCCTTGGTGATACTCTAGGCACCACCGAATTTGATCCGGAATCATAAAACCCGCTAGAGCAAATCCTGGAGTACAGGGATAAGCGGAATATCTGCTGGCGGCATTGGATAGTCGCGCAATGCGGATGCCCGCACCCATTTCAATTGCCCACCTTCAACCGGCTTTGGATGGCCTTCCCATTTGCGACAGACAAACAGCATCATCAGCAGGTGAAAATCATCATAAGAATGGCTGGCAAAGGTAAGCGGCGCCAGACATGAGGCGGCGGTGTTGATATCCAGTTCCTCGCCCAATTCACGAATGAGCGCGGCCTCTGGCGTTTCGCCAGCCTCTATTTTGCCGCCGGGAAATTCCCATAATCCGGCCATCGGCTTGTCTTCGGGGCGCTGGGCCAGCAACACCCGACCATCGCGGTCGATGAGCGCAACGGCGCTAACCAATATGATCGGCAGGCCGCCGCTAGCTTCGGTAATCGGCATTGATCGAAATATAGCCGTGGGTTAGATCGCATGTCCAAATGCGCGCCGACCCATCGCCATCGCCAATAGCGACCGCAACATCAATCTCGGCATTTTTCATATGCGTGGCCACAGGGGTTTCATCATAATCGGCGCGGCAGGCGCCATTCTTGGTAATTTGAACACCGCCAATGGCAATTGAAATATCATCCTGATTTATGCCTAAACCAGCTTTGCCAACCGCCATTACAATGCGTCCCCAATTGGCATCTTCACCGGCGATAGCGGTTTTCACCAAGGGCGAATTGGCAATCGCCAGACCAATTTCATGGGCCTGATCATTATTCTTTGCGCCAGTGATATCAATCGTGATGAATTTGCTGGCACCCTCACCATCACGCACAATCTGCGTGGCCAGATCCTGCATGACACTATCCAAAGCGGCGATGAATGCCGGCAAATCTGGATGCGATGGATGGTCAATAACTGGGTTTCCAGCCTTGCCCGTGGCAATCAGGAAAACGCTGTCATTCGTCGAGGTGTCACTATCAACAGTGATCGCATTAAAGCTCCGGCGATTGCTGTCTTGTAGCAAAGTCGTCAGCAACTCTGGGGCAATCGCCGCATCGGTCGCAATATAGCCCAGCATGGTCGCCATATTCGGCGCAATCATCCCTGAACCTTTGGCAATGCCGCTAATCTGGATGGTCGTTTCACCCAAACGCGCACTAGCCGCCGCGCCTTTGGCAAAGGTGTCGGTGGTGCGAATGGCATCCGCCGCCGCCTGCCAATTGGTATCCGTGTTTTTGTCCGAATCGAGCAAATCATCAAAGCGCCCGATCAGACAATCAGTATCCAAAAATTCGCCGATCACCCCAGTTGAGGCGATCAGAATATTATCTGGATCAATATCCATCCGCGCGCCCAGATTGCCACAAATCACACGCACATCAACAAGACCTTGGGCACCGGTAAAGGCGTTTGCGTTGCCCGCATTGGTGAAAATGGCGATGCCGTTTGTACTGTTAAAACCAGATGCTAGTTTGCTCTGGCACCATTGCACTGGCGCCGCGGCGGTATCTGACTGGGTGAACACACCGGCAATGGCGCTATCACCGCTGGTGGTGATAAGCACCATGTCATTGCGCCCCTGATATTTCATACCAGAGCCAGCAACAGCCAAATCGACGCCCGCGATGGGCGGCAATTCGGCAAATGTTTTGGGTGCTAGTGGTGATCTGTTCATTTAAGGCCCACCGGTTCCTAGGGGTTAATTGCCAGACGCGGCGTTGGCGGCTTCATCGGCTTTCTGTGCGTCGGCGGCAATATCTGCAAAGTCACGAACAGAGATATCAACACCGGCCCGCATTTCTTCTAGAATGCGTGCAAGATTTTGGCGAGACATGTTGTTAATGAGCTGGCCGCGCATTTCCTCAATTGACGGTGCAGGCTGGACGGAGCGGTCATTAACCTTGATCACATGCCAGCCAAACTGGGTCTGTACAGGCGTTGCCGATACACTGCCGACAGGCTGTTCAAAGGCGGCTGCCTCAAAACTTGGAACCATCTGGCCGCGGCCAAAGGTGCCCAGATCACCGCCATTAGGGCCGCTAGGGCCGGTTGATTTTTCCTGTGCAACAGCGGCGAAATCGGCGCCATTATTCAATTCGGTGATGATGGCCTTTGCGGTGGCCTCATCATCAACCAGAATATGGGCGGCGCTTACCTGTTCACGCGATGCGGTATCGGCGACAAATGTATTATAGGCGTTAACAACGGCTTCTTCGGTGATTTGCGCACGGATCGTGTCGCCTAGATATGCCTCGGCCAAAATCCGGTCGCCAGCCATCTTCATCGCGGCGGCAACGAGCTCATTCTGGTCGAGATCGGCTTTGCGCGCGGCGGTGGCGGCAAGGCGGGTATCAACAACATCGGCCACAAGTTGATCAAAATATGTGTTTAGCGGCTGTTGCCGATATTGCTCTGGCAATGTCTCGGCGGCCTGCATGACTTCGTCCAACCAGATTGTCTCGCCGCCAACAGTGGCAACGGCAATGCGCTCTTCGGCGATCACGGCACTAGAGAGGAACATCATCGGAACAATAATAAGCGTGCGTAATAGGCGTTTCATCGGATACCCTTTTGGAATTGTTACGTTATGTGGCTGGCTATAAAACGCCAACCATAGCAAACTATGGCGTTGAAATCTGTTGGTTTAATGCGGCTTTTAAGGCTAATCGTCAATTGATTTTGCTAGCTGAATTTATCGCGCTAACGAGAAAACGCTAGTGTAACGCCGGAAAAGATAATGACAAGCCTTGCCCAAAAGGTGCAAATAGCGCGGATATTGGGGAAAACAAGGTGCGCATATGGCGTGCCATTTGATTGACAATATTATGCCTAATGATTATCTCCAATCAGTCGGCGGATTGATCTGTCACCATCGGGCAAATGCCGAACAGGCATGAAGGCTGGATAAAGGGAGTTACAATGTTTGGTGCTTTGGCGAAGAGCCTTTTTGGGGATGCAAATGACCGTGTCGTTGCAAAGCTTGCTCCTCAGGTAGATGCGATAAATGCGCTTGAAGATAAAATGGCGGCATTGGATGACGCAGCTCTTCGTGACAAGACGGATGAATTTCGGGCACGGCTGACTCAAGGCGAAACGCTAGACGCGCTATTGCCAGAGGCGTTTGCCCTTGTTCGTGAAGCGGGAAAGCGCACGCTAGGTCAGCGCCATTTTGACGTCCAGATGATGGGCGGCATGGCGTTGCATAATGGTAAGATTGCCGAGATGAAAACTGGTGAGGGTAAAACCCTCGTTGCGACTTTGGCGGTGTATCTAAATGCGCTCGAAGGCAAGGGCGTTCATGTTGTGACAGTGAATGACTATCTGGCGTCTCGTGATGCCGGATGGATGGGTCAGGTCTATCAATTCTTGGGCATGAGTGTTGGGGTTATCCTTGGTCAGATGGATGATGATACCCGCCGCGCGGCCTATGCGTGCGATGTAACCTATGGCACCAATAACGAGTTTGGCTTTGACTATCTGCGGGATAATCTGAAATTCCGGCTAGAGGATATGGTCCAGCGCGATCATCATTTTGCGATTGTTGACGAGGTCGATTCGATCCTGATTGACGAAGCCCGCACACCATTGATTATTTCCGGCCCAACCGAGAGCAATTCAGAGCATTACCTGCTGGCCAATAAAATCGTTCCGGATTTTGTTGATGAGGATTTTGACCTTGATGAAAAGGGCAATTCGGTATCCTTGACCGAGGCTGGTATTGAACATGCTGAGGAATTGCTCCGCAGCGCCGGGCAGATGGGTGACGGCACGTTATATGACATTGAAAATGTCGGTTTGTTGCATCACGTCAATCAGGCTCTTCGCGCGCACAAGCTGTTCCAGCTAGACACCCATTACATGGTCAAGGCCGGTCAGGTTGTGATCATTGATGAATTTACTGGACGGGCGATGGATGGCCGCCGTTTCTCCGATGGTCTGCATCAGGCGATTGAGGCGAAGGAAAATGTCGAGATCCAAGCCGAAAACCAGACATTGGCGTCGGTTACCTTCCAGAATTACTTCCGCATGTATACAAAGCTGGCCGGCATGACCGGAACGGCGATGACCGAAGCGGGTGAATTTTCCGAGATTTACAATCTTGAAGTGATGGCGATCCCAACCAACCGTCCGGTCCAGCGTATCGATCATGATGATGAAGTCTATCGCACCAGCGCCGAGCGCGACGAAGCGGTTATCGGGTTGATCACAGATTGTCGCTCACGCGGACAGCCAGTCTTGGTCGGCACTGTCAGTATTGAAAAATCGGAATCGTTATCTGCCGAGCTGAACAAGCGGAAGATCGAGCATAGCGTGCTGAATGCGCGTTTCCATGAAGAAGAAGCCAAGATCATTGCCCAGGCCGGTGTGCCGGGTGCGGTGACGATTGCAACCAACATGGCTGGTCGCGGAACCGATATCCAACTTGGTGGTAATCTTGACATGCGCCTTGCGGATGTGGCTGGTGACGGTGAATTATCCGCCAAGCAACAGGCCGAGCTAACTGCAGAAAATGAAAAGCTGAAAGCCGAGGCACTGGCGGCTGGCGGCCTTTATGTAATTTGTACCGAACGCCACGAATCACGCCGGATTGATAACCAGCTTCGGGGCCGGACAGGACGTCAGGGTGATCCGGGCGGTTCAAAGTTCTTCTTGTCATTGCAAGATGATCTGATGCGGATTTTTGGATCAGAAAAACTTGACGGCATGCTGCAAAAGCTTGGGCTGGAAGAGGGTGAGGCCATCATTCATCCGTGGATCAACAAAGCTGTTGAAAAGGCCCAGACCAAAGTCGAAGCGCGGAATTTTGATATTCGTAAACAATTGCTGAAATTCGACGATGTGATGAATGACCAGCGCAGTGTGATCTTTGAACAGCGCAAGGAAATCATGCGGGCCGATGACGTGCAGGACACTGTTACCGAAATGCGCCATGATGCGGCTGGCCAGCTGGTTGAGCGCGCTATTCCGGCGGGCAGTTACCATGATCAATGGCTGGCAGATCAGATGCGCGAAGACGCCAAGCGTGTTCTTGGTGTTGATGTTCCCGCCGCCGATTGGTTCAAAGAGGATGGCGTTGTTGAAGCCGAAATCGAGGAACGCCTGATCGCCGCGGCTGACCGCTACATGGCTGAAAAAGCTGTGCGGATTGGTCCGGATGTTATGCGTGTTGCGGAAAAATCATTGCTATTGCAAGTGCTTGACCAGCAATGGAAAGAGCATCTGCTCAGCCTAGATCAATTGCGTCAGGGTATTTCGCTTCGTGCCTATGCCCAAAAAGACCCGCTTAATGAATATAAGCGTGAAGCCTTTATGATGTTTGAATCGCTGTTGGCTGGCCTGCGCGAGACTACAACAATGGTCCTTGCACATGTTGAATTGCGCCCGCCTGAAGAAGAGGCAAGCGAGGCCCCAGCGGCCGCACCTCCGCCAGAAGCACGGCGGAAAATTTCGCGTAACGAGCCGTGCCCATGTGGGTCAGGTCGCAAATACAAGCATTGCCACGGCAAGCTATAGCCGCATTGCGAGTGGTTGTTTTAGGAATAACAGGTGATCCTGAATGATCAAATATCAACTTCGCTGTGATGGCGCACATGAATTTGAAGGATGGTTTCAAAGCTCGGCCGCTTTTGATGATCAAAGTGCGCGCGGCCTAGTTAGCTGTCCTACCTGTGAAAGCATTGCTGTGAAGCGGGCGTTGATGACGCCCAATCTGGCCAGCCCGAAAACCCGCAAAGATAGCCCAATGAGAGGGCAAGGCGAGGCGCTTCCGGCTGAGAACCCCGCAACTGCACCTGCCATGTCGCCGGCCACCTCACCTTCTGCATTACCGCCATCTGCGCCAGTGTTATCACCGGCCGCGGCAGAGAAAATGCAGGATCTAGTGGCTGATATGCGCCAGTTACAAGCCAAGATCAAAGCCGAATGCCGTGATGTTGGAACGAATTTTGCCGAAGAAGCCCGCAAAATTCATTATGGCGAGGCAGAACCCAAAGGCATCTATGGACAGGCGACAAGTGAGGAGCGCGAGGCGCTGGACGAAGAGGGTATCGATGTTGTCGATATCCCGTGGTTACCGCCCGATAATTGATCTCGCATGATCTCTATTAGGCCCAGCCCCCGCTTTGATTAGGCCCAGCCCCCGCTTAGATTAGGCCCAGCCCCCGCTGGCGCCGTAATTGATCGCGAGTGAACTCACCCGCATAAACCCGCCGCTAGAAGAGCGTGATCCAAAAGCAAGCGCGCTTGGGCGCGGGGCAAAGCCAACAATGTCATCAAGGGCAATCCCGCAGGCGGCAAATTCAGCCCGCAATTCCGCTGGTCGCACAAATTTAGCTGGATCATGCGTGCCTGCTGGTACCAGTTTGACCACATATTCAAGCGCAAATTTGGCAAAGAGAAGGGCTGGCAAGCTACGGTTAATCGTGGTGATAACAATCGTACCACCGGGGGCAAGCATGCTGGCAATGGCCCGGGCAAAGAGTTTCCGGTCACTCACATGCTCGATTACCTCGGAGGCATAAATCACATCGAATTGATGGTTCGTCTTGGCGCATTCACGGGCGAGATCCTCGGACATGATACAGCGATAATCGATATCCAGCCCTTGTTGTTCGGCATGAATCTTGGCCGCCTCAACGGCCGGGGCGGCGGCGTCAATGCCGGTAACATCCGCGCCCAACCGCGCCATTGGTTCGGCCAAAAGACCACCACCACAGCCAATATCTAGAACCCGCAAACCGCTAAGCGGCGTTGCCTTATCGGCCATTGGATCGCTGGTTTGAAGACGCTTTATGCTGTCCAGGATATAATCCACGCGAATGGGCGTAAAGCGATGCAATGGCGCCATTGGGCCCTGCTCGTCCCACCAGCTATTCGACATTGCGGCGAAATTATCTATTTCTTTTTGGTCTGCGGTTGTTTCCATAGGCTTGCCCCGAAGCGCCGATAAGGTTATGACTGCACCACTTTTACACTGAAGTTGCGGATAACATACGGCAAAATGGCACTTATTGTTCAAAAATTTGGTGGCACCTCGGTAGGTGACTTGGATCGCATTCGCAATGTGGCCCAGCGGGTAAAGACTGAGACCGATGCTGGTAACCATGTTGCAGTCGTCGTTTCGGCTATGGCTGGCACGACCAATCAGTTGGTTGAATGGGCTCGTGATATCGGTCCAATGCATGATGCGCGCGAATATGACACGATCGTGGCGACTGGCGAACAGGTTACTGTTGGCTTGTTGGCCATTGCCCTGCAAAATCTCGGGGTTGATGCACGGTCATGGCTTGGCTGGCAGATCCCGTTAAACACGGACAGCATTCACGGCGCGGCGCGGATTGAGGATATTGATACTACCAAAATGCGCGAACGTGTTTTGGCGGGTCAGGTCGCGGTGGTGGCTGGATTTCAGGGCATTGCCCCCGATGGACGAATTGCAACCCTAGGGCGTGGCGGCTCTGATACATCAGCAGTGGCCCTCGCGGCGGCGTTGGGTGCAGAACGCTGTGACATCTATACTGATGTTGACGGGGTTTACACAACTGACCCGCGAATCGCGCCAAAAGCGCGTAAATTGGACCAGATTACGTTCGAAGAGATGCTTGAATTGGCATCTTCGGGCGCAAAAGTTTTACAAACACGCTCGGTCGCTATGGCGATGCGGCACAATGTTAACCTGCAGGTACGTTCCAGCTTTAATGACGCGCCGGGCACCTTTGTGGTAAATGAGGATTCTATTATGGAACAGGAACAAATTAGTGGCATAGCCTACAGCCCTGATGAGGCAAAGATAACCATTGAGGGCCTGCCTGACCATCCGGGCATTGCGGCGCGGGTTTTTGGCCAGCTAGCCGACAACCATGTCAATGTTGATATGATCGTACAGAGCGCCTCTACAACCACCCAGCGGACAGATATTACATTTTCTGTTGGTCGGGGTGATGCTGCTCAGGCAGTTGAAATTATTGAGAAAAACAAAGACGAACTTGGTTATGAGGGCGTTGATTCTAACGAGAATGTAACAAAGATCTCTGTCGTTGGCACTGCCATGCGTACCCAGCCCGGAGTGGCGAAGGCGATGTTCGAGACATTGGCCGAAAAGGGTATAAATCTGGAGGTGATATCAACATCTGAGATAAAGATTTCGGTGTTGATCGCGGCTGAATATACCGAGCTTGCCGTGCGTAGTTTACACACCGCTTTTGGTCTCGATAATGATATTTAAAATAGCGGTTTGATATCCAATTTTAGTGTAATCTTGGGTGTAGTCTGGTGATTATCCCCCGAAAAATAACCCTATCAAGCACCGCTTCCAAACCAACTTTTATCAATAATTGTAAGGTTTTGGTTGCAAACATGGCAAAGGTGAGTAGGGTGGCATATTATGCATTTCTAAAGTGAATGCAGTAACGTAGCGAAAGTACGACCTGAAGGTTTATATGACGAACCGCGAAACAACGTTGCTCGAGAATACTGGCATCGACGAAATTGGCGAAGAGATTATGGCTGATAGCTATGAAGCTATCGGTGCGGATCTGCGCGCGGCACGAACCGATCGTGGGCTGTCACTTGATGAAGTCGCGCAGGAATTACGTTTCTCAAAAGCCTATATCAGATATCTAGAAGACGGTACTTTCGACAGCTTGCCGGGTGCCACCTACGTTTCAGGCTACATCCGTAGCTATGCGCAGTTGCTGGATTTGGATGCGTCGGCAATGGTTGGCCGCTATCAATCTCTGCAAGCGCCAAGCGACGCAAAGCCAGCTTATAATTTTCCGGTAAATAGCCAAAAGCCGCAGCGCTCTGGCGCTGTCATGGCTTCGGTTGCGATTATTGCGGCTGTCATTGGGTATGGCGGATGGTATTGGGCCAACAAGCCCGGTCTAAATTCCGCCACGCCTAGCACGCAGAATTCTGCCGCCGAGTTTGCTGCATTGAAAAATAATGAACTCAACGCATTGAATACCGATGAATTCGGTGAAGATGATAGCCTAGATGTTAGCGCTGGCGGTGAGACTGCAATCGTGAGCACATCATCAAATGAGACAAGTGCGCCGTCATCAGATGATACCGCGACGGAATCTTCAGAAAATGCGGTAACAGACATGGCGGGGAATACCGTCAATCAGGCGGTGTCTGATCCTGCCGCGCCGATGGCACCATTGGTAGATACCAACACCGCGACCATCACCGCTAGTAATGCCGCAGGTAATGCTGATGATGCGGATGCAGATGCCGATACAAATACCGGCGAAGAGATGCCGGTGTTAGCAAGCGCCGATGATACGGATACAAATGTTGCGCAGAATAATGCCGTGACTACGCCGCTGATCACAGAAACAGCTCCGGCCGTAAATAGTGACGATACGGCCGTGCTTGCCGAAACATCGAACGGATCAATCGGGGCCATTAGCGGGTCGAATGACCGGATGCCGAATGGCGGATCAGCAGTTGCCACATCGCGCGATCCTGCCAATGAGATCACCATCCGTGCGGTGGCCTCAAGCTGGGTTGAAATCGTGCGTAATGACGGTGAAGAAGTGATGACCAAGCTGATGCGGTCAGGCGACATATACCTGATCGATAGCGGTGAGAGTTTGTATCTCAGCACTGGCAATGCTGGTGGACTTGAATTTGTCCTTAATGACGGGCTTGTGCTGAGCGCTGGCGATGTTGGCGAAATTCTCCGTGATTTGCCGCTAAAGCCGGAAGGCCTCATTAATAAGCTGTAAAATCTGGGCCTCTACCCTATTCCAGCTTAATTTTTTAAAATACATGACCTGCTATTGATCCCAGATCGCCGCATATTGTGCGGTTGTTATGGTATTCTGATGCCTGACAGGCTATATCATAACCACACCTCCGATGCTTCACTTCATCGGGGATGCATTGTACTAATTATCGTTAATCCGGAGTGACCTAGCTTGGCTAACGCTTATCGTCCCTATCGCACTATTGAACGCCGCAAGAGCCGTCAGATTATGGTTGGCTCGGTGCCAGTTGGTGGCGATGCCCCGATTTCAGTGCAGACCATGACCAATACGCTGACCAGTGATATTTCTGGCACCTTGGCGCAAATCGAAGAGGCGGCGACAGCTGGCGCCGATCTTGTGCGCGTATCCTGTCCTGATCAAGACAGTACAGCCGCGCTGAAAACCATCTGCGCGAATAGCCCGGTGCCGATTATTGCCGATATTCATTTTCATTACCGCCGCGCCATTGAGGCGGCCGAGGCCGGGGCTGCTTGCTTGCGGATCAATCCCGGCAATATCGGTAATGAAGAACGTGTGCGCGAAGTTATCAAAGCCGCGCGTGATCACGGCTGTTCGATGCGCATTGGTGTAAATGGTGGCTCGTTGGAAAAGCATTTGCTGGAAAAATACGCGGAACCATGTCCAGAGGCGCTGGTTGAATCCGCCCTAGAGCATGCGCGGATCCTACAGGATAATGATTTCCACGAATTCAAGATATCGGTAAAGGCATCCGATGTATTTCTTGCCGTTGCCGCCTATCAGCAACTCGCCGAGGCGATCGATTGTCCTCTCCATATTGGCATTACCGAGGCTGGTGGCCTTCGGGCTGGTACGGTTAAATCGGCGATTGGCCTTGGCAATTTGTTATGGTCTGGTATTGGCGATACAATGCGGGTGTCATTATCGGCGGATCCTGCCGAAGAGGTGAAGGCGGCTTATGAGATGCTGAAATCACTGGGGCTTCGCCGCCGCGGTGTGACGGTTATTTCCTGCCCATCATGTGCACGCCAGCAATTTGACGTGATCAAGACAGTGCAGGTTATCGAGGATCGGTTGCAACATATCGATGTGCCGATCACCGTGTCGATTATCGGCTGTGTGGTGAACGGTCCGGGCGAGGCGCGTGAAACTGATATTGGTCTGACCGGCGGTGGTAAGGGAACGCACCAGATCTATGTATCCGGCATGGCTGATCACCGGCTGTCGAATGGCGATATTGTCGAGCATGTGGTGGGGATGGTCGAGGACCGTGTTGCCGCTATCAAAGCCGCCGCCGTTACTGATAGCTCCGACAAGAAAGAGGCAGTCTAATGGCACGTTTACAGCCTGTTCGTGGCACTAGCGATCTTTTGCCGGCGGCTATGGCTGGCCATCGCAATGTTATGGAAACAGCGCGCGATGCGTCTGCCCGTTATGGCTTTGCGCAAATGGCGACGCCGATCTTTGAATTTGCCGAAGTCTTTTCGCGCCCGCTTGGTGATAGTAGTGATGTGGTCACTAAAGAGACCTACAGCTTTACCGACCGTGGCGGCGAGAATTTGATGTTGCGGCCAGAAAACACCGCTGGTGTTGTGCGGGCGATGATCTCTAATGGCCTCACCCAATCATTGCCGTTGAAATATTTCTATGCGGGGCCGATGTTCCGGTACGAGCGTCCACAAAAAGGCCGGATGCGGCAATTCCACCAGATCGGTGTTGAATATCTTGGCCCAACAGAGCCGCTTGCCGATGCTGAAATTATCGCCTGTGGGGCGCGTGTTCTAGCTGACCTTGGTGTGCTTGATAATTGCGTACTGCATCTAAATTCTCTTGGTGATAGCGCTAGTCGCGCCGCCTATCGCACCGCCTTGATCGACTATTTTAGTGCCCATGAGAGCGCCCTATCAGAAGATAGCAAAGCCCGTCTTGCGGTTAATCCGCTGCGTATCCTTGATAGTAAGGATCAGGGTGACCGCGCGTTACTGGCTGATGCGCCGCGTTTGCAAGATCATTTGAATGCTTTATCCAAGGCGCATTTTGATGGGGTTTGCGCGGCTCTTGATGCGGCTGAAGTGAAATGGGTTTTTGATCCCTTGCTGGTGCGCGGCCTCGATTATTACTGCCATACGGCTTTTGAATTTATCACCGATGCGCTGGGGGCGCAGGGCACGGTTCTGGGTGGTGGCCGTTATGATGGTCTTAGCGAGATGCTGGGCGGCCCGCCTGTTGGCGGCGTTGGCTGGGCGGCTGGTGTTGAAAGACTGGCAATGCTGGTTGGCGATGTCGAGGCAGACGTGCCGCGTGTTGCATTGATCGCGGCTGAACCTGATGCCGAAGCACTGGTCTTTTCCATGGCCGAAGAATTGCGCACGGCCGGAATTGCGGTCGATGTGCCAGTGTCTGGAAACATGGGCAAAAAGATGAAAAAGGCCGACAAGGCAGGCGCCGGGGTGGCCTTTATCCTTGGCGGTGCGGAAATCGCCGCCCAGACAATCCAGATGCGTGATCTTGGCGATGGAAGCCAAACAGAAATTCCTCAAAACGATATTATTAGCGCCGCGCGGGGATGGCTCGCCACCCATTAAAGTGGTAGCTAGATTGCCCCATAGCGATAGCGGAAAAGGATAGCCGGATGAGCCTGGAATCAACCATGGATAAAGTTCTCGATCGACGCCGCGAGGTCGAGGAGAAGCTGTCACATTCGGCCGATTTATCGCCTGCGGATATGGCCAATTTGTCCCGCGAATTATCCGAATTGCGTCCGGTATGCGACCAGATCGAAATCGTCCAGCGCCTGACTAGCGAATTGCGTGACGCCAAGGCGATGATCGAGGATGCGGATGGTGACGCCGACATGGCCGAGATGGCACAGGCTGAAATCGATGATATCAGCCCGCGTTTGCCGGATGAAGAAGCCAAATTACAATTGCTGTTATTGCCGAAAGATAAGGATGATTCGCGTAACGCCATCCTAGAGGTGCGCGCCGGAACAGGCGGTGATGAGGCCGCGTTATTCGCCGCTGATCTGTTTTCGATGTATCAGCGCTTTGCCGCCAAACATGGCTGGCGTTTCGAAGTGATGGAAATATCTGAAACCGGCATTGGCGGTTATAAAGAAGCCACCGCAAATATTGCCGGCAGTGATGTGTTCGCCCGGTTGAAATTTGAATCGGGTGTGCACCGTGTCCAGCGCGTTCCAGAAACCGAAACCGGCGGGCGTATTCATACCTCTGCGGCGACGGTTGCCGTTTTGCCAGAGGCCGAAGAGGTTGATATCGAAATTGTTGATGCTGATATCCGCATTGATTTGTTCCGTGCATCGGGTCCGGGCGGGCAATCGGTGAACACGACCGATTCCGCGGTCCGCATCACCCACTTGCCGACAGGTATTGTGGTTAGCCAGCAGGATGAAAAATCCCAGCATAAAAACCGGGCGAAGGCGATGAAGATTCTGCGCTCTCGGATCTATGATGCCGAACGCGCCAGAGTTCAGGCCGAACGCGCCGCCTCACGCAAAGGTCAGGTTGGATCGGGTGATCGTTCAGAGCGCATTCGCACCTATAACTTTCCGCAAGGTCGGGTAACTGATCACCGCATTAACCTCACATTATACAAGCTCGACCGGATTGTTGCGGGTGAAGCGTTGGACGAAGTTGTCGAGGCGTTGATTGCCGAGGATCAGGCTCAGCGTCTGGCCGAAGGCGCCGAGTAAATAGTGCCCACAGATGCCCGTCATATCCTGAATGCGGCGGCCGATACACTGGCCACGGCCGGGGTTGAAAACCCGCGGGGTGACGCACGTCTGTTATTGGGTTTGGCATTGGGACGGGATGGTCCGGTTTTGCCGCATGAGGATCTGGATAATTACAACGAAGCCATTGCCGCTAGCTTTGACGAGTTGATCGCCCGGCGTGTTGGCGGGGAACCGGTTAGCCGAATGCGGGGCTGGCGTGAATTTTGGTCCCTTCGCTTTGCGATTAACGAGGCAACATTGGATCCACGCCCTGATTCAGAATGTCTGGTTGAAGCGGCGACAGCTTTTGGACGATTGAAAGATACGGGCGATCCGGCCAAGCCCCTTAAGATTGCCGATCTTGGCACCGGTTCAGGCTGTTTACTGCTTGCCTGCCTGTCTGAATTACCGGCGGCCAGTGGTGTTGGCATTGATATAAATGGATCGGCAATTGCGATGGCGCGGGCGAATGCCGCGGCCCTTGGTCTGGATGACCGTGCCCGTTTTATCGAGCGCAGTTTTACCGCATTAGCCAAAAATCAGGACCCTGATACGGACCCAGAGCCGGACATGCCAGCGCAGGATTTCGACATTATTCTATGCAACCCGCCCTATATCCCATCCGCCGAGATTGCCGGTCTTGCCGATGAGGTGGCGCTTTATGATCCCCGCTTGGCGCTTGATGGCGGTGATGATGGATTAACGGCGTGGCGTGATCTGATGCCAAATATCGCGGCCCTGTTAACCATTGGCGGACGTGCCTTTGTCGAAATTGGCGATGGTCAAGAAGATGATGTTGATCTGATCGCGGCGGCGGCGGGGCTGTATCCTGATGGACGGGTTTTGGACCTATCTGGCACAATTCGCACATTAATTTACCGCCAAGCCGGACCAATAGACGGGTCAGCAGAGCACGCGGCGGATCTGTAATAGTGGCTTTTGGGATCTAATTTGGGAGAAATCGAGCTGAATTGTAGTTTTTGCTTGAATTTTTGTAACGGCTAAGCTTATTGTCTTGTCACAACTGGCGCGGTGAATTGTCATCTGTGACGCCAGAACGCTTCCCGATTACGCAAACATTATCGCGAGCACCATCTCTCTCTTTGAGACAAATCGCCATGGCGATTGAATAAGGTTAATTGGTAAAAAATTCATGAGACAACCTCAAAATGCTAAACGTGGTCGCGGTCGCGGCCGTCGTGGCAATGGTGGCGGACAGCCACATGTTCCGAATCGTAACACGTCATACGAGTCAAATGGTCCGGAAGTGAAACTGCGCGGCAATGCCCAGCAGTTAAACGAGAAATATATGAGCCTTGCACAGGATGCGGCCCAAGCCGGAGAACGTATCTCGGCCGAGGCATACAGCCAGTTTGCAGATCATTATTTCCGTTTGCATCAAGCCGCTGTCGGTGCCGCCGAAACCAAACGGCAACAGGAACAAGCGGCTGAGCAAGCCGCTGGCGCCTCATCTGAGGGCGCCGGCGACCAGCCGCAAGCACAAGGTGATGCCCCAGCCGAATCATCTGGCGATGCGCCGCGGGCAAAACGAACACCGCGCAACAATAATGGCCGCGGCAGAAACCCACGCGCGGCAAATAACGACGCCAATAACGAGCAGAGCGCTGATGCCGCCCCTAATAACGGGGCCAATAATGGTGCTGATGTCGCGGCGCCAGCGGAAGTGGCAGAAGTTGCCACCCTATCGCCAGCACAATTGGCAGAGGCAGTCCAAGACGAGCAGGATAACGCCGCTAGCTAGGGATTGGCTATTGCTAGCCGTTCCCTTCTAGCCGTTCACCTCTAGTCGGTCGCCGGGTTTGACGATTCCGCCTTTGGTGACAATTGCGAACACACCAAGGTCGGAATGGCCGAGGGTCTCGCGCATCGTTCTTAAGTAATCTGGTCCGCGTTTGGCGGTGGTGGGATCAACATTGATCGCACCGCATCGCCCAACAGGTTCGACGACGCGCAATTGGGCACTGCCCAGAGTGACAATCTTATCCAGCAAGAGCGTTTCTTCCTCATAAGCGGCGCTGGTTTCAAAAATCATATTGAGCCGGAACCGCCGCGCATCCGAATTGGTGCCTGTCATCTTGGCAAATGCGTCAAGCGAGGCACTGCCGCCAAGACTGATTAATGGCTGGCTTTGATCGGTATAGGCACCCTCACCACAGCGCATGAATTGAAGCTCGCCAGGGGCTTCATCCCCCATAAATTCAGTAAAGAACGCGGTAATCCGGCGCATTGCGGCTTGGCCTTCATCGCTGTCCGGTGCGCCAATATCGGCCTCTAGCACCATCTTGCCATGATGATTAAAGCGGATCTGGTCCCCTTCAAGGGCGCAATCCAGCTCGGCTAGCCGCTCATGTTTCAGCAGTTGCAGGAAGAACGCTTTTTTCAACCAAGCGCCGGGCGGTGTTTCACGGTGTTTTGCGTGACCATTGCCCACAGCAAAAAGCCGGTCGCCGGGAAAATGTTTGGCAATTGTTAGGGATGCCTGATCAACTTTGCCACCCCCAATACCCTTGACCGGATAATGCCAGAGAGACTGTAGGATCATTGTGGCCTCCCGTAATGGGGCCTCATCATAAGGCCCCGATAATGTGGCCGTGCTCTTGGCCTATTGGGCGCTGGTTAGTAATTGTTGATTGGCTACATAGCGCAGGGTGCCATTGGCCAAAACCTCGGCCTCAACCATATCGACTTGCGCTAGGAATTGGTCGAGGGCTTCTTCCTCGATCTTCTCACCTGTTGGCAGGCTGACGGTTAGGGGGTTTACCTTGCGGTTATTAACCAGAATTTCATAATGCAAATGTGGCCCGGTCGAGCGGCCCGTGCTACCGACATAGCCAATAACTTGGCCCTGTTGCACATAAGTACCAGCGCGGATCCCGCTAGCAATGCGTGACATATGGGCATAGGCGGTATCATAGGTGGCATTGTGACGAATGCGAATATAACGCCCGTAACTGCCTTGCCATCCCGCCGCTTTGACGATACCGCTACCCGCCGCAATGATAGGTGTGCCGCGTGCGGCAGCAAAGTCTACGCCGCGGTGCATCGCGTTATATCCACTGACGGGGTGGCGGCGCATACCATATGAAGAGCTGAGGCGCGCACCAGAGATTGGTGTTCTCATCAATGTTCTGGCGGCTGAATTTCCATCTTGATCATACCAGCCGATTTTGTTCTCGCCATTGTCAAACCGGTAGAACCCCAATTTGCTGCCAGATAATAATAGGCCAGCATAATGTAAGGTCGTGCCGACTTCATCGCCGGTGAGCATGTCGACTTTGCGCTCGTACAATAACTCGAACGCGTCGCCAGTGCGGATCTCGCGCTGGAAATCGACCGAAAAGCCCATAACGCGCACATATTCATTTAAGGCGGTGTCCGGAACATCAGCTGATTCGGCCGCGCGGAAGATAGAATCGGTAATAACACCATGCGCAAAGGTCAAATAACGTTCCACAGGACGAACAGCGGTCATGCCAACCCAACCTGACTCGGGATGACGAAGCGCGTAAACATCGCGTCCAGCCTTTGAATTAAAGACAAAGCCATGCTCGCTGATGGTGAATATCTTGCCCACAGGCAGCGCCCGCAAGCGTGCTTTACCCTGAATCGCGGCAATCGATGCGGCAATGTCACGTTGCGGATAACCGGCACGGCGTAACAATTTGCTCAGGCTTTCACCGGATGCCAGCTTATATTGCGTTTCACCCTCAATCGTCAGGCCGGTAACATTAGTCACCATTTCCGCCAGAGTGACGGTCGATTTTGGCAAAACATTCTCAATATCAGGGCGCGCATGCGGCAATTCTATGTCAGTCGGTATGGCAGGATAGGCCAGCGCGATATCTGGACGGCCACGAGGCACCGGTGTGTCGCCGTAAAAAACTGGCTCCAAAGCATCAAAGCTACTGTTATTTAATGCGTTATTACTGGTGCTTGCCGCCTGAATTGCACCGGCACTTGCACCAAAGACGATACCGGCAATGATAGTGTTGGTTACCAGCTTAACGGCAGAGAATTTGCCTAATAGATTGTTTTTAATCATTATTTTCATGGTTGTTATTCAACCTACCAATGCCCGACAGCTGCGTAACGCGATTCGAATGTGCCCCATAATTAGGCAAGCTACTGATTTAGTCAAAGAAAAAGCAGGTCAGAGCCCCAGAGACTCGCATATATAGAGGGTGATTCGGGTGTCTCTACTTATGCGTTTAATAGACGGATAAGCCGCGAGGCATGCCGGCATAGATATGGGTGAATCACAGACATGTAACATAAGAACACATGTTATATAGCGGGTATTAAACAGCCGTGCCGCGGATGCCCGATTCTCTTTTGTCGGGCTAAACTGGGCATATTCTGCCGGTTTAGGCACTGATTTTGCGCGGATTTCGGGACCTAAAGGCCGAAAAACTGGCTGGCTTCCGCCATTCCTAAAATTAATTCAAACGAAGCGCCCTTTTCCCCTTCCCTTTTGGGGGCGGGTTCTGCTACATAATGGCAACGTAAACGACCAGCATAACTGGGGTCTGGAGCGCTTTTCAGAAGCGCACAAATCTTGGGAAAAGTAATAAAAAACGGTCCTAGCGTAAAAAAAATGAAAAACATTCATTTTAGGGGTGGACAGGTCACTAAGACCGGCATATAACCCGCCTCCGTTGAGCCGTTCAGGCCAACGATACTGACGATCAGGGGCAACCCCGAAAGCCAGTCGCTGTTTGAAAAAGTTGGAAGCATTTTGGAAGAGATTCGCGGGCGGCGGTACGTGACTAACGTGTCGTCCTTTGTGATATAAAAGTCAGCCTGTTGAATTTCATAAACGCTAATTTTGAACAAAATTAATGAACATGGATTAAATAGGCGGGCTATGTTCACGGAAGCAATTCCGTTGAACCAGTCTAACCTAAGAGTTTGATCCTGGCTCAGAACGAACGCTGGCGGCATGCCTAACACATGCAAGTCGAACGCTATCTTTGATAGAGTGGCGCACGGGTGAGTAACGCGTGGGAACCTGCCTTTCTCTGCGGGACAACGGTTGGAAACGACCGCTAATACCGCATACGCCCTACGGGGGAAAGGTCTGCCGGAGAAAGAGGGGCCCGCGTTAGATTAGCTTGTTGGTGGGGTAAAGGCCTACCAAGGCGACGATCTATAGCTGGTCTGAGAGGATGATCAGCCACACTGGGACTGAGACACGGCCCAGACTCCTACGGGAGGCAGCAGTGGGGAATATTGGACAATGGGGGCAACC
>CBFHOS010000002.1:0-298955 GCA_965657645.1 Puniceispirillaceae bacterium (SeqCode)
CCTTTGAACAGGCCGCAAAATTGTTGCTGGATGAATTGGCACCGCGGGGCGGGGCTGAAATTTGCCGCGATTATGCATTAATGCTATCGGGCGAGGCATTGCGGGTCATCACCGGCCTTAGCAATGTGACCGCGACGCAAATGGATGCGTATTCCCAAGCGATGATTGATGGCATTGCAAATTATGGCGGTGATCCGGCGGTGCGCCAGCGCTGTGTAGATGCGGTCGATGCGCTGGATACGGCGATCAACGAGCGCATAGCCGCCTTTAGTGCGTCCCCGCCTGATCCCGATACGCCGACAGGTGCCTCTATCATTGCGGTGTTATTGCGCGGCAATGCCCCGCATGATCAATTGCGGGCGAACGTAAAGCTGGCGATTAGTGGCGGACAGAATGAACCACGCGATGCGATTGCGGGGGCGGTATGGGCCTTGCTGGCACACCCCGAGGCTCTGGCGCTGGTGCGTTCTGGCACGGTTAGCTGGGACCGCGTGTTTGAGGAATATGTCCGCTGGATGTCGCCGATTGGCATGTCGCCGCGCCGCATTGCCCGTGATCAGGAAATAGATGGCTATGAGATTAAGGAGGGTGGGCGTGCCTTTTTCTTCTTTAGCGCGGCAAACCGTGACCCGCATCATTTCACCAATCCCGAATTGTTTGATGTAACCCGCAATGTGAAAAAGCATATTGCCTTTGGCGCGGGTCCGCATTTTTGTGCGGGGGCCTTTGCCTCGCGGGCGTTGGTGGCAAATGTTGCCTTGCCAATGCTGTTTGACCGGTTCCCTAATTTGGCGCTAGAGCCGGGATATGATTATAAATTTGGCGGCTGGGCATTTCGCGGCCCACTTGCTGTCCCTGTAACATGGTGATTTACCTTATTTGCTGATCTAGTAAAGAGGCGCAGATTGGCGCCGGTGCATTCACGGAGATATCGATGGCATTGCCGAACGATCATAATAAAAAGAAACGCAAAACACTGGTTCGCCGATCGGCGATGCCGCCATCGGCTAGTGTCGCCGTGGCCACGCCATTATGCCCCTCGGTGGTCTATTCATCCCCCTCGGCCTCGGCGCTCGATGATCAATATGAGGGGCGTGTATCTGGCTATACTTACGCCCGCGAAGGCCACCCCAATGCCGATGTGCTGGCGGAAAAAATTGACTGGTTGGAAAATGCCGAAGGCGGTTTGATTACCGGATCTGGCATGGGTGCAATCTCGGCCTTGTTCCTCGGTTTGCTGAACAAGGGTGATCATATTCTAGCTGGCGATCAATTATACGGACGGTCCTTGCGGATGCTAACCCAAGACATGCCGCGTATGGGGTTTGAAACCAGTTTTGCCGATCCCACCAATGCCGCAATATTTGAGGCGGCGATCAAAGACAACACCGCGATGATCATGGTTGAGACAATGTCCAATCCTACATTGCGCGTGGCCGATATGGCGGCGATTGCGAAAATGGCGGCAGAGCGGAATATCCTTCTTGTTGTGGATAATACCTTCACCACGCCGGCGCTCTATCGGCCCTTTGATCATGGTGCTGATATCATTATTCATTCGGTGACAAAATTCCTGTCGGGTCATTCAGATGTCACGCTTGGCTATATCGCGGCGCGTGATCCCGACCATCGCACCAAGATCCGTGACGCGGCGGTAACGTGGGGAATGACACCTAGCCCGTTTGATTGCTGGTTGGCGGAGCGCGGCCTACATAGTTTTGATCTGCGTTTTGAAAAGGCCCAAGCCTCGGCCGCGATCATTGCCGATCGTCTGGCAGAATTGCCCGGTATTAAACAAGTATTGTATCCGGGACGGGGCGATCATCCCGATTTTGAATTGGCCCAGCATTTGTTCGCTGGTGCCGGTGGCAACATGGTTAGTTTTGAAATTGACGGTGGCCGTGATGTGGTTGACCGCTTTATCGCGGCGGTTCCCGATATTCCCTTTGCCCCTACATTGGGCGATATTGGGACCACCCTATCGCATCCGGCGTCATCATCACACCGCGCTTTAACCGCCGAGCAACGAGCAAGCCTTGGGATGAATGAAGGCTTTTTCCGACTGTCGGTCGGGATAGAGGACGGCGAAATGTTGGCCGAAGAATTATCAAAGGCTATTGCCATAGGAATTAACTGAGGACAAGGTTATGTCACTCGGGCAACGCAGAGATAGTGGCATGCAGAAATTCGACTTCATCATCATCGGCGGTGGTTCCGCCGGATGTGTTTTGGCTGACAAGCTCAGCGCATGTGGCACCTATTCGGTATTGTTGCTAGAGGCCGGTCCCTCGGATAAACGCTTTTGGATTAAAGTACCGATCGGCTATGGCAATTCCTTTCATAACCCCAAGGTTAATTGGCGTTTTAACGGGGTGCCGGATGACGGTCTTGGCGGGCGGTCGAGTTATGCGCCCCGTGGCAAAGTCCTTGGCGGGTCAAGTTCGATCAATGCGCTTGTGTATCACCGCGGCCAGGCAGGTGATTATGATGATTGGGCGGCGGCGGGTAATAGTGATTGGGATTACGCCGCGGTTAAGCCGATTTTTGATTCTTATGAAATCGTTGGAAACCGCAAAGAAACTGCGAATAAAGCGCGTGAGCCAAAACTGTCTGTGACCGATGCTAGTGCCAGCTATCACCGCCTTTCGAAAGATTTTCTGGATATCTGTCAAGAGACCCAATTACCAAGTGACGCCAGCCCCCCAATCGAGGGAGCCGGTGTTGGCCCCTATTACATCACCACCCGCAATGGCCTGCGCTGTTCGAGTGCAACGGCGTTTCTGGATCCCGCCAGAAAGCGGCGAAATCTAACAATCATCACCGATATTCATATCCGCCGCATTATCACTGATAACCGGCGCGCTATTGGTGTTGAAGGGGTGCGCAGAGGTCAGAATATGCGTTTTGATGCGGGGCGCGAAATCATTCTTTCTGCGGGCGCGGTTGGTAGTCCGCAAATTCTCCAGCTATCGGGCATTGGTTCGGGTAAATTGCTAAAAAAGCATGATATTGATGTGGTGTTAGACCAGCCAAATGTTGGCCAGCATATGCAGGATCATCTGGGCGTTAATTACATTTTCAAAGCGAACCAACCGACATTGAATGACGTTCTTGGTAAATGGCATGCGCGCCTTGCGTTGGGTATGAAATATGTATTGCGCCAGAGTGGGCCGCTCGCCCTTAGCGTCAATCAGGTTGGTGGCTTGGTGAAATCAGCGCCAAATCTGACGCGGCCCGATACCCAGCTATATATGAACCCGATGAGCTATACCGTGCAGTATAACGGCAAGCGGCCGCTTACCAAGCCTGATAACTTCCCCGGCTTTATCATCGGCTTTAACAGCTGTCGCCCGAAAAGCCGTGGCTCGGTCGAAATCAACTCCGCCGATAGCCGCGACCAGCCTAAAATATGGGGCAATTACCTAAGCCATAATGACGATCTGGATGATGTGGTGCGGATGGCCAGATTGATTGAAAAGATGCAAAGCACAAAGGCCCTGAGCGGTATTCTCTCGGAGCCCGGCCTAACGCCGCTTGGCGAGATGTCCGATGATGAGATCATCGATGATTTTCGAGCGAGGTCAGGAACGGTCTTTCATTTATGCGGAACCTGCCGGATGACCCCAGATGCCAGCCAAGGGGTGGTTGATCAGCGTTTGCGGGTTCACAATATGGACAGATTACGCGTTTGTGATGCCTCGATCTTCCCCAATGTGACCTCGGCAAATACTAATGCCCCTACAATTATGGTGGCGCATAAAGGTGCCCAGATGATCCTCGCCGATAATAGAGGTTGATCGTAATACATACTTTTGGCCCATAAAGGGCGATATGCCTGCCCTTTTGAATGCGCTTCGGGGTATTGTTTGGGTTGTTTTGGGCGCTAACCGCGCATATATAAGGCGATATGCAACAATAGTTATAAACCAACTGCCAGCAATGTTTGGCCCGCTTTTAATTGAATGGTGTGCACGAAATGAAATCGAAAACCTCATATATCTTGGCTGGCGCAATTGCGTTGGGCGTTGTTGGCTGGATGCTGTCGGACAATATTTTTGGTGGCAATTCGGACGAGACCCAAGATCAGGCGGCCGCGCAATCAACCATTGTTGAGGCCGGTGACCAAACGGGTGGTCAAATCGGTGGATCGGATGATTCGGTAAAGAGCACAATCGTTTCCGCGGTCATGGTCGAGAACACCGCCATCCGCCGCGTTGTGCGGGCCAATGGTGTGAGCGAGCCTGAATTTGAGATCACCGTATCAGCGCGCATTGACGGCAATATTGTTGATGTTCCGGTTAAAGACGGTATCGAGATTGAAAAAGGCGCGACATTGGTGGTGTTCGACAAGGGCACATTGCCATCGCGGATCGCCGCGGCAAAGGCTGAGATCGCTGCTGCCGAAACCAATTATGATGCATCTTTGAAACAATCAGAAGGCACGCTGGATGTAGAACTAGCGGCGGCCAAAGCCAATCTTGAAGTTGCCCGCCAACGTTTGGAAGTTGGTGAAAAGCTGGCGAAGCAGAATTTCAGCGCGCCGCTCGAACAGGCCCAGCTACGGGCCAATTATGAAAATGCACGTGTGTCCTTGGCAAAAATTGAAATGGCGCAGAATTTTCAGGCCGACATCTCGGTTTCCCAGAGCCTAGCACGCCTTGAAGCCGCAAAGTCACAGCTCTCTGTCCTGCAAGATCAGCTCGATGATTCCGTTATTACCGCGCCGGTTTCCGGTCGCCTAGAGAGTGTCCATGTTGATGTGGGTGAACGCCTGCGCCGTGATGGCGCTGCGGCGACCATTCTTGGTATGGATAATGTGATGCTAGTGGTGGCTGTGCCGCAAACAAATATCGCCCAAGTTACCCTCGGTGATCCCGTTGATATCATCATTGCAGGGGCCGGAGAGCGCACCGGCATAGTGACCAAGATTGCCTCTAAATCAAGTTCAACGACACGGACTTTCGATGTTGAGATAACCGTTCCAAATGCGGATCGTAGCCTGCGTGCGGGTGTTAGCCTCGAAGCGTCGATCGATGTTGGTTTCGTGCCGGCATTCGGCATGTCACCAGCGCATTTGTCGGTGGCTGGCGATGGCTCGCTAACGGTCAAGATTGTGGTTGATGGCAAGGTGCAAACCCTGCCGGTTGAGATGGTTCGCTCTGGTGTAGAACAGGTGTTTGTGTCGGGTCTTCCCGATGGCGCGACCTTGCTGACCTTTGGTCAGGCCTTTGTTGAGGCAGGGGATAATGTCCAGATCGATCTCGGCTCTGGAGACGCCTCATGAATACAATAATCCAAGCTGCTTTCTCGCGCACTGGCGCGGTGTTAATGGCGCTGGCCGTGCTGTCTTTTGTAGGTGTCGGCGCTTATTTCGAGATCCCGAAAGAGGCCAAGCCGGATGTTGATATTCCGGTCACCTATGTATCGGTAAAATATGAAGGCATCTCGCCTGAGGATTCAGAGCGGCTATTGGTAAAGCCGTTGGAGAAACATCTGCGCACGGTTGAGGGTCTGGATAAGATGACCTCGGTTGGCGCAGAGGGCTATGGCGCGGTAACGCTGGAATTTGCCGCTGGTGAAGATATTGACCAAGCGCTGGTTGATGTGCGTCAGGCGGTTGAAGATGCCAAGCCGGATTTGCCTGCCGAAGCTGATGAACCAAAGGTAACTGAGGTTAGTCTATCGCTATTCCCGATTTTAACCGCGGCCTTATATGGTCCGGTGCCGGAGCGCGAAATGGTGCTGGCGGCGCGCGAAATCAAAGACAAGCTTGAATCACTGCCGGGCATTCTGGAAGTTGAAATTGGCGGTGACCGCGAAGAAGTGTTGGAAATTCTGGTCGATGCGTCGGCGATGGAATCCTATGGGTTGAACCCGGCCGCGGTGATTAATTTGGTCCAGAGCAATAACCAGCTGGTTACAGCAGGTGCGATTGATGATGGTGGCGGCCGTTTATTGGTCAAGGTGCCGGGCGTCATTGAAGATATTGACGATCTAATCAACATGCCGATCAAGGCCAATGACGGCACTAGTATTAAATTTGGTGACGTTGCCGTGGTGCGCCGCGCCTTTCGTCAGGCAGAGGGTTGGTCGCGGGTAAATGGCGAACCGGCCATTGTTCTTGATGTGCGCAAGCGCGTTGGCTCTAACATCATCGATGTGGTGGAATCGGCCCGCGCAGTTATTGACGCGGCGGCCCCGATGATTGACGAGGAAGTCAAAGTTTCCTACCTGTTCGACGATTCCAAAGATGTGCGCAATCTGTTGAGCGATCTTGGCAATAACGTTGGTGCCGCGGTGATTATCGTGATGGTTGTGGTGCTAGCGGTTTTGGGTATTCGCAATGCAACTTTGGTTGGCTTGGCGATCCCGGGCTCGTTCTTTATTGGCATTACCCTGCTCAATTTTTTGGGCGTTACGATGAATATCATCGTGCTGTTTTCGCTTATCCTCGTGGCTGGCATGCTGGTCGATGGGGTGATTGTGACGACCGAATTTGCCGATCGTAAAATAGCCGCGGGTATGTCTCGAAAAGAGGCCTATAAGGCTGGTGCACAGCGCATGGCATGGCCGATCATTTCGTCCACAGTGACAACATTGATGGTCTTTACGCCGTTGCTATTCTGGCCCGGTATTGTTGGCCAATTCATGAAATATCTGCCGATCACGGTGATCTGCGTGTTGTTGGCGTCCTTGTTTATGGCGTTGATTTTCATTCCGGTGCTTGGTGGTATGATTGGCAAAAAGACGGTTGAAAAAGGGAGTATCTCTTCGACTGCACCGCATCTTTATCGCCGTATTCTGAAGTTTTCAATCCGCCGCCCGGGGATAATTATGGCCGGGGTGATCTCGATCATGATCTTTGCCTTTATGGGCTATGGCAGAGCTGGTCTTGGTGTTGCCTTCTTCCCATCGATTGAGCCTGATCAGGCGCAAGTGCAGGTATTGGCACGCGGTGATCTATCGGCGAAAGAGCGTGATGGTCTGGTTCGTGAGGCGGAAGAGAGCATTAGTTCGGTTGGCGGCGTGCAGGATTTCTACGCGCGCTCGTTCCGCGCAGGTGATGCTGGCAATCAGGCTCCACGTGATTCTGTCGGCACAATCCGGACCGTGTTTACCGATTGGGACAAGCGCGAAAAAGCGGTTAGTCTGATGGATCAAATGCGGGCGTTGGTTTCGACCTTGGCTGGCGCCGAGGTGACCATCACCCAACAGCAAGAGGGCCCGGGTGGCGCCTTGCCGATCCGCGTTGAAATTCTTGGTGATGATCTTGACGAGCTTGCCGCCGCGACCAATGACGTTGTGGCGCGTATGAACGAGCTTGGCGGTTTTGTTGATATCGTTGATAGCCGTCCATTGCCCGGTTTGGAATGGACCTTGGTTACTGACCGTGATGCGGCCAGCCGGCATGGTGTCTCGATTTCCGGATTGGGAACGATGATCAAGATGCTGACGCGCGGCGTTCGTATTTCTGATTTCCGGCCGGATGACACCGAGGATGAACTCGATGTTGTGATGCGCTTTATGGGCGATCAGCGGAATTTGGACCGGCTCAAGGAATTGCGTATTCCGGCGGCTGATGGCTCCTATATCCCGCTTTCTGTTTTTGCCGATCTCCAGCCACGTCAAAAGGGCGGTAATATCGAGCGTCTTGATGGCAAGCGTTATATGTATATCAACTCCGATGTTGAGAGTGGTGTATTGGCGGCTGAACGGTTTGCGGCCTTGCGCCAAGCCCTTGCCGATGCGCCTCTGGCACAGGATGTTGAAATAAAGTTCGGTGGTGAAAACGAAGATATCGCCGAGACCCAGTCGTTCCTTGCAACCTCTTTCATGCTGTCATTGGTGTTGATGGTGATTGTCTTGATGGTGCAGTTCAATTCTGGATGGCAGGCCTTTGTCACGATGTCGGCGATTGTCCTATCAACAGGCGGCGTTGTTCTTGGCCTATGGGTAACAAACCAGCCGTTTGGCGTGGTTATGTGTGGCCTTGGGGTAATTTCGCTGGCTGGTATTGTGGTCAATAACAACATCGTGTTGATCGACACATTCAACGAATATCGCAAGCGTGGATATTCCGCCAGCCATTCCGCCTTTAGAGCCGGTCTGGTGCGTTTCCGTCCGGTTGTGTTGACTGCGGTTACCACCATTTTGGGATTGATGCCGATGGTGTATCAATTGACCATCAAGCTGTTGGACCGTGAGATCCTTGTCGGGGCGCCATCATCACAATGGTGGACACAATTATCGAGCACAATTGCCGGTGGTTTGACCTTTGCAACGATTTTGACGTTGGTGGCGACACCGGCGATGCTGGTCATTGGTAATTATCTTGCACGCTTTGCCAGCAAGGCTATTGGCGAGCGGTTTAGACAGTTCCGCAAACCAGCGCTGGATGCCGCTGAATAGGCTTAGGCGTTGCCTCTGATAATCGGTTCTGCTGATGTCGCGATAGCCAAAAGCCGGCGGTCATGATGACGTGATCCCATTAGGGAAAATCCGACTGGCGCACTGTCACTTGCATGGCATGGGATGGTGATCGTCGGCCGATCCAGATAGTTCGACAAGGCAGTATTGCGCAGGACCATTGCGCTGGTCTTGCCCAATATATCCGGCCCCTCAAGCCCCGCTAGCTTTGGCGGAATGATCGGCGTTGTTGGCAGAGCCAGCACATCATAGGGGCGGGTGATCGCCTGCACCGCTTTTGTTGTCTGCTCCCGCGCCGCTAGCAATGCCAAATAATCCGCCGCCAGAATATCCTGTCCGGCCTCTATCCGCAGGGCGATATACGGGTCGTAATCAGGCCCCAGCAAATGCCGGTGGATATGATAGGCCTCGGCGGCAACGATGCTCTTTGGCGTGTTCGCCGGCCGCAATTCCTCTAGAATATCAATGGTGATATCGCAAATAATCGCCCCCGCATCATGAAGCCGCGCCAACGCCGCCTCGAAATCACTGGCAACTTTGGCGTCCAGATCATCGAATAAATAGCCCCTTGGTACGGCAATGCGCAGGCCCTTTAGCGGGAATGGTTCCTCGGTACGGCCGCTACCACCGGCCATAATGTCATCCATGATGGCGGCACAGCGAACAGAATTGGTCATCGGTCCCGCCGCATCAAAAGAGGGTGATAGCGGAAAAATACCGGCTAGAGGCATCCGGCTAGTCGTTGGTTTTAATCCGACAATGCCGCAAAAGGCGGCTGGAGCGCGGGTGGAGCCGCCGGTATCTGAGCCGATTGTCGTCACCGCCATTTTATCAGAAATCGAAACGGCGCTACCCGACGATGACCCACCGGCGATACGGCCACCATCAACATCACGTTCATATGGGCTCCGCGGATTGCCATAATGCGGGTTCATGCCAAGACCGGAAAAGGCAAATTCGGTCATGTTGGTGCGCCCGATAATGATAAAGCCAAGCGCTCGTAAACGCGCCACAACAAGGGCGTCGCTGGTCGCAGGATCGGCTTTGGCAAGGATCTTTGATCCGGCCATTGTCACCTCGCCCGCATGGTCAAATAGATCCTTGATCGATAGCGTCACCCCGGCAAAGGGCGGCAGGCCATCGCCATTGGCCCGCGCTTGATCAATCTGGTCGGCCTCACGGCGGGCGCGCTCGCTATTCACCGAAATAAATGCGGCGGCGCCATCATCGCTATTGATTGCCGCGAGACAATCCTCGACATGCTGGCGGGCGGTCAATTTGCCAGAGGCAAGGGCGGCGGCAATTTCTGCGATAAAATAAGACATGCGGATAACTATAAAGCGGCGTTGATAAAAATCACTCGTTTTTTGCGGCCCCTTGACTTGGGGTTACAGCGTCACGGATAGTGCCCTGATGGAAGCGCAGAATTTTGATTACATCATTATCGGGTCTGGCTCGGCGGGTAGCGCGATGGCCTATCGCCTTGGCGAAGATGGTAGTGCCAAGATACTGGTTCTTGAGTTTGGTGGCAGTGATGTCGGCCCGCTGGTACAGATGCCCGCCGCCTTGTCCTATCCGATGAATATGCCGCGCTATGATTGGGGTTATCGGGCCGAGCCGGAAGAAAGCCTCGGTGGCCGTTCATTAGCCTGTCCGCGCGGCAAGGTTATTGGCGGCTCGTCATCGATCAATGGCATGATTTATGTGCGCGGCAATGTTGGTGATTACACGCATTGGGAAGAGTCTGGGGCGCGCGGTTGGGGCTATAATGATGTGTTGCCCTATTTCAAACGGATGGAACAATCGCATGGCGGTGAGGCACCATGGCGCGGCACGGATGGGCCGCTGCATATCACCCGTGGCCCGCGCGATAATCCCCTGCATGATGCCTTTGTCGAGGCGACCGTAGCGGCGGGCTATACGCCAACGCCTGATTATAATGGCCATCGCCAAGAAGGTTTTGGTCCGGCGGATATGACGGTGTGGAAAGGCCGGCGCTGGTCTTCGGCGAATGCATATCTGCGCCCCGCGTTAAAGAGGGGCAATGTAAAGCTGGAGAAGGGCGCGCTGGTTGACCGTATTTTGTTTGAGGGCAAACGCGCCATCGGGGTGTCATATATGCGCGGCGGTGTCCCGCAACAGGCATTTGCCAATGCCGAGATTATTCTGGCCGCAGGGGCAATCAATTCACCGCAGATCCTCCAGCGTTCGGGCATCGGTCCGGCGGCAGTGTTGGCAAAAGCAGGTGTTGAAACATTGGTTGATAGGGCCGGTGTTGGCGAGAACCTGCAAGACCATCTAGAGGTGTATTTCCAGATTGCCTGTCTTCAGCCAGTTACGCTGTATAAGCATCTTGGCTTGCTTGCCAAGGCGCGGATTGGTGCAGAATGGCTGTTTTTCAAATCCGGCCTAGGGGCATCAAACCAGTTTGAAACGCTCGGCTTTATTCGCTCGCAGGCGGGGGTTTCCTATCCCGACATCCAATATCATTTTTTGCCAGTCGCGATTAGCTATGATGGCCAAGCCCCTGCAGAGGGCCATGGATTCCAGCTTCATGTCGGACCAATGCGGTCAAAGTCACGCGGGTTTGTGCGGATCAAAAACGCCAAGGCCGAGACCGCGCCAACGATCAAATTCAACTATATGAGCCATGAGGATGATTGGGCAGATTTTCGCCGTTGTATCCGCCTAAGCCGTGAGATTATTCGTCAAAAGCCTATGGATCCGTTTAGAGGTGCAGAAATCCAGCCCGGTGATGACCAGACTTCGGACGCGCAGATCGACCAATTTATCCGTGATAATTGTGAGAGCGCCTATCACCCATGCGGCACGGTGCGTATGGGCGCGGCGGATGATCCGGGCGCGGTGGTTGACCCCCAATGCCGGGTGATCGGCATTGATGGCTTGCGGGTTGCGGATTCGTCAATTTTTCCGCGCATTACCAATGGTAATCTAAATGCCCCATCGATTATGACTGGCGAAAAGGCGGCGGATCATATTCTCGGGCGTGATCCCCTGCCACGGGCGAATGATGTTCCCTTCATTCATCCCGATTGGAAAACCAGCCAACGCTAGGTCCATCCGAATAAACCATGATTTGGTAAAATCTAGGTTGAATTAGGGCAATTAGTCATGCCATCGTTTTGGAAAGCTGGATCTGCCCGCGCTGGTTATCGGCGTGGCCGTGATGCAAAGCCATTTACCAAGGGAGTTAGTAACAATGAAAACCAGAGCCGCCGTAGCTGTGCAAGCTGGAAAACCACTTGAGATAATGGAAGTCGATCTTGACGGGCCGCGCGCCGGTGAGGTGCTTGTTGAAATCATTGCGACAGGGATTTGTCACACAGATGAATTTACCCTATCGGGGGCTGATCCTGAAGGCATGTTTCCAGCGATCCTTGGCCATGAAGGGGCGGGCATTGTGCGCGAAGTTGGCGCCGGTGTGACCAGCCTTAGCGAGGGCGATCATGTGATCCCTCTTTATACGCCGGAATGCCGTGAATGTGATTATTGCCTCAATCCAAAGACCAACCTTTGCCAATCAATTCGTACCACCCAAGGTCAGGGCGTGATGCCAGACGGGACCAGCCGGTTCTCGCTAAACGGCAAGCCGATCCTGCATTACATGGGCACATCGACATTTTCCAATTTCACCGTGGTGCCGGAAATCGCCCTAGCCAAGGTCAATAAAGCCGCGCCGTTTGACAAGATTTGCTATATCGGATGCGGGGTAACGACTGGCATTGGCGCGGTGATTAACACGGCCAAAGCGGAGCCCGGATGTAACGCGGTGGTGTTTGGCCTTGGTGGTATCGGACTCAATGTCATTCAGGGATTGCGGATGATTGGCGCAAATATGATTGTCGGCGTTGATCTTAATGACAGCAAAAAGGAATGGGGCGAGAAATTCGGCATGACCCATTTCGTCAATCCGAGCAAAGTTGACGGTGATCTGGTTGGTCATCTGGTCGAGCTAACGGGTGGCGGGGCTGATTATTCGTTTGAATGTATCGGCAATACTAATGTCATGCGCCAAGCCTTGGAATGTGCCCATAAAGGATGGGGCGAGTCGATTATCATTGGCGTTGCGGGTGCGGGTCAGGAAATTTCGACACGGCCATTTCAATTGGTAACAGGGCGCAGTTGGCGCGGTACCGCCTTTGGTGGTGCGCGGGGCCGGACCGATGTGCCGAAAATCGTTGATTGGTATATGGATGGCAAGATCGATATCGACCCGATGATCACCCATACTTTGGCGCTTGAAGATATCAATAAGGGCTTTGATTTGATGCATGCGGGCGAGTCTATCCGCTCAGTCGTTGTGTTTTAATGGAAGTCGTGTCTGAAAACCGGTCGTTCGGCGGCGTTCAGGGCGTCTATCGTCACGCTGCTAAAACCACCGGGTGTGATATGGTTTTCGCCGTTTATATGCCGCCACATGACGGGCCGGTTCCGGTTTTATTCTATCTGTCGGGCCTTACCTGTAGCCATGCGAATGTCATGGAAAAAGGCGAATATCGGGCGATGGCGGCAGAATTAGGCGTGGCGATTGTTTGCCCCGATACCAGCCCACGCGGCGTGGATGTTCCCGATGAGGATGATAATTGGCAATTTGGATCTGGTGCTGGCTTTTATGTTGATGCCACCGCCGCGCCCTATGATGCCAATTACAATATGAACAGCTATATTCTGGATGAATTATCGGCGCTCATTGCCGAGAAATTTGATGTTGATATGAACCGACAGGGCATTTTTGGTCATTCGATGGGTGGTCATGGTGCCCTCATCATGGCACTGAAAAACCCTGACCGTTTCAAGAGCTGTTCGGCCTTTGCCCCGATTGTTAATCCCAGCACGGCAGATTGGTCGGCGACCGCTTTTGGAAAATATCTAGGCGCGGATGAGGCTAAATGGCGGGATTATGATGCGGTGGCATTGGTCGAGGATGGGGCGCGTTTCCCAGAAATTCTTATCGATCAAGGTGACGCTGATAGCTTTCTGGATAGTGGCCTTAGGCCTTGGTTGTTAGAGGCGGCATGCAAGGATACGGGCATTGCGCTGACCTTGCGGATGCAGCCGGGATATGACCATTCCTATTATTTCATTTCCAGCTTTATGGCGGATCATCTGCGCTGGCATATGGACCGGCTATAGAGACTAAATACCCCCGATAATGTATCCCACTTAGGAGCCTTTGATGTCTGACGAGCGCCACTTTTCCCAGCCCCTAGGCGGCAATGAGATGCCTCGTTTTGCTGGTCCGGGGACGATGATGCGTTTGCCGTCACAGGCCGATGCCAGCGGTCTTGATGCCTGTTTCATTGGCGTGCCGCTTGATGTAGGAACGTCAAATCGGCCGGGAACGCGTTTTGGTCCGAAACAGATCAGAGCCGAGTCGGTATTGTTGCGGCCCTATAATATGTGGACCAAAGCCGCGCCGTTTGACTCGCTCCATGTCGCTGATATTGGTGATGTGCCGATTAACACGTTTGACCTCAAGGACTCGGTGCGCCGGATTACCGCTTTTTATGATGATGTTCTGGCGCATGACGTTGTGCCGATGACGCTTGGCGGCGATCATACGCTGACCCTGCCGATATTGCGGGCGATGGCGAAAAAGCATGGGCCGGTTGGCCTTATCCATGTTGATGCGCATGCTGATATTAACGAGCATATGTTTGGCGAGAGCATTGCCCATGGCACACCATTTCGCCGCGCCTATGAAGAACAATTGATCGACGCGAGCCGGACCTATCAAATTGGTTTGCGCGGCACTGGCTATACCGCTGAGGATTTTGACTGGGCGCGTGACAAAGGCTTTACCGTTATCCAAGCCGAGGAGTTGTGGCACAAATCAGCGGCCCCATTGATCGAGAGCATTAAAGCCCAGATTGGAGATGGGCCGGTCTATCTAAGCTTTGATATTGATAGTCTGGATCCGGCCTTTGCGCCCGGCACCGGAACGCCAGAGATTGGCGGCCTGACATCCATTCAGGCACTAGAGATTATCCGGGGATGCCGTGGATTGAATTTGGTCGGCTGTGATCTGGTTGAGGTATCCCCGCCATATGATCCGCAAGGCAACACCGCTTTGCTGGCGGCGAACTTGCTCTTTGAAATGTTATGTGTGCTGCCGGGTGTTGCCTATCGCACATCGAAATAGGGGCTAGGCAATGGCACCTGCTTTTTCCAAGGCCGAATATGATGACCGCCTAAACCGCGTGCGAAAGGCGATGGCGGAGCGTGATCTGGAGCTATTGGTCATTGGCGATCCGGCCAATATCAACTGGCTCACCGGCTATGACGCATGGTCATTCTATACGCCGCAAATGATGCTTGTTGATATGCATGATGGCCCGTTTTGGATGGGTCGATTGATGGATGCGGGGGCGGCTAATTTCACCACCTATCTGACGCAATCCCAGATCGTCGCTTATCCCGAAACTTTGGTCCAGCGCCCTGATACGCATCCGATGGATTATCTGGCCGATTGGATTCGCGATAACGGGCATGGTCGGGCGCGCATTGGTTATGAGAGTGATGTATATTACCTATCACCGCGGGCCATTGCGGCCTTGCAAACAGGCCTTCCGGATGCCGATTGGTATGATGCTGATCTGTTGGTGAATTGGGTCCGGTTGGTCAAGAGCGAGGCGGAAATCGCAATGATGCGACAGGCCGCACGGCTTGCTGAAATTGCTATGCAGACGGCTTGGGACGGGGCGCAAGTTGGCGTGCGGCAATGTGATCTGATGGCTGATGTTCTGGCGGCGCAAATTCGGGGCACGCCGGAATTTGGCGGTGATATGCCAGCCATCCACCCGTTGATTCTCGCCGGTGAAGCCGCTAGCACGGCGCACCCGATGTGGAGTGATGCGCCCCTTAAAGACGGCCAAACCATCGCCTTTGAGTTGGGTGGATGCCGTAAACGTTACAATGTTGGTCTTGCCCGCACCGTGCATCTAGGCGCGCCGAATGACGATTTGTTAAAAACGGCGAGCGCGGTTGAGGATGGCATGGCGGCGGTGATGGATGCGTTAAAGGCGGGCGCAATTGCCGGCGATGTTCACAAGGCATGGCAACAGGTGTTGGACCGCTATGGGTTGGAAAAGAAGAGCCGCATTGGCTATTCAATAGGGACGGCCTATGCCCCTGATTGGGGTGAGCATACGTTGTCGTTCCGCCCGAATGAGCCAACCATCGTGCCAGAGAATGCGGTCGTTCATGTGATCTTGGGAATGTGGATGGATGATTGGGGATTGGAATTATCGGAAACATTACATGTGCGGGCAAATGACTGTCAGCGCTTGTGTGATTTCCCCCAGCATGTCCATATGGTTGGATGATGCGCGAAACCGCCCAGAACGCCGAGCATATCCTTGGCAAATTAATCAGCTTTCCCACAGTTAGCGGTCGCCCAAATGGCGATATCATTGCCTATATCGAGGATTATTTGACGTCCCACGGCGTCAAGGTGTTGCTGGATCCGCATGAGGATGGCGAGCGCATTAATCTGTTTGCGACAATCGGCGGAACTAGCAGTGCCGATGATAATGGTGCCAATAGTGTGGGCGGGATAATTCTCTCTGGTCATACCGATGTTGTGCCCGCCAGCGATAAAGGATGGGGCGGTAATCCGTTTGAAATGCGGGTTGCCGATGGCCGTCTTTATGGGCGCGGCGCGGTTGATATGAAGGGCTTTCTGGCGATGGCATTGGCGATGGTGCCAGCCTTTAAAGCGGCAGAGAACGAGCTATTGATGCCGCTCCATCTGGCTTTTACGTTTGATGAAGAGGTCGGCTGTTTTGGCGCCGAACAAATGCCCGCCTTTCTTGCTAAATATAATATCAAGCCAGCCATGGCGGTGATTGGTGAGCCGACGGGCATGCAACCGTTCATTGGGCATAAGGGCGGGATGGAGCTAACGACAATTGTACGCGGTAGTTCTGGTCACGCCTCAAAGCCCGACGGCAAGGTGAATGCGATTTACTATGCGGCAAAGATGATTGAAATGATCAATCAGTTCGCGTCCGAAAAAGCCGCAAACCCAGATCCATCCTCGCCGTTTGATCCACCTTATACATCGCTATCCATCGGCCAGATTGATGGTGGTGAGGGGCGCAACATCATTCCTGACGAATGCCGGTTTGAATGGGAAATCCGGCCATTACCGGGCGATGATCCGCATGCCACCCTTGGCGCGGTGCGTGATTATGCGGCGCAGGTTCTAATCCCCGAAATGCAGGCAATTGACCCTGAGGCAGATATCGAATTCATCCTCATTTCCGATGTGCCGGCAATGGAAGCGCGGCCGGATTCACTGGCCGCCCAATTGATTGCGCGTCTATGGACGAATGAAAGGCCGGATGTGGTTTCCTTTGGCACAGACGGTGCCTATTTCCAACAGGCGGGCATGGAAACCGTGGTGTTTGGACCGGGCGGCATGGCCCAGATGCACCAGCCTGACGAATATATAGAGCAAGCGGCAATCGATGAAGGAATTGCATTCCTAACCCGCCTATTGAGCCATATGTGTTCGCCATCATGACCTTGCGTCATTTCCTGATTGCGATGTTGGTGCCACTTACATGGGGCTTTGGTTTTGCCCTAGCCAAATCGGGTCTAGATTATTTCCCGCCGCTATTATTGATGAGCCTGCGCTTTATTCTGGCGGCGCTGGTGATGGTCTGGTTTGTAGATATACCGCGTGGTTATTTTGGCCGGATCTTTGTCATTTCCATGGTGGCGGCGACGCTTCAATATGGCCTGCTGTTTTCTGGCCTCACCATGATGGATGCGACTCCGGCGATTTTGCTGGTTCAATCTGAGGTGGTTTTTGGCGTGGTGATCGCGGCCGTCTTGCTAAAGGAGAAACCAACCATCCGCCAAGTCTTTGGCATTGGTGTATCGCTTATCGGGATTTTGACCATTGTCGGCGCGCCGTCTCTGGATGGTCAGGCAATTGGCATTTCGCTGGTATTGTCGGGTTGTCTTTGTTGGGCCTTTGGCCAGGTTATGGTGCGCCGCCTGCAGGGGGCGTTAACCGGCTTTCAACTAACCGCGTGGTTGGGGGTTATGGCGGGGCCACAGATGATGCTGGCCACGATAATGCTCGATGGCAATCCGGTCCCGTTGATGGTCGCGGCGCCATTATCGGCATGGGCAACGGTGGTTTATCTGGGGCTGATAATGACGGTCATCGGCTATTCGGCGTGGTATTATGTGCTGGCCCGTTATCCAGTGCCAATGGTGATGCCGTTATTATTACTATTGCCAGTCGCCACCATTTTGGGCGCGGTTAGCTTTCTTGGCGAACGGCCAGATCCATTGGTGTTGATTGGAGGCGGCATTGTGATTGCCGGTGTTGGCTCGGTGATTGTCGATCCAAAGATGATTAGCAAATTGTTCCGGCGCGGCAATAACCCGCCTTTATAGATGTCACTATTCTGTGGGCGTGCCGATAATGTTGTCGGCCTCCAATACCCCAAGCATAGCATCGTCATAACCAAGAACACCGGCTAGAATGATGCGGCTATGTTCGCCAAGGCGCGGCGCCGCAAAACGCTGAACTGGTGGGGTTTCGCCAAGACGCAATGGGCTGGCGATTGTCGGAATTTCAACATCATCATCACCGGTAATGCTGCTTGCCAGCTGGCGGTGCCGGGCCTGTGGTTCGGCCAGTGCGGCGGCGATATCATTAATAGGCCCGGCCGGAACACCGTTCTTGCCAAGTTCCTCTAGCCACCATTCTGTGGTCTGTTTGGCGATGGCATCGGCAATTAATGGAACCAATGTTTCACGGTTATTAACCCGCGCTTTATTGGTTGCGTAATCTGGATGCTCGGCCAAATGCGGGCAATCGGCAATGGCGCAAAAACTAGTGAATTGCCGGTCATTGCCTACCGCTAAAATCAGATGCCCGTTCTGTGTGGCAAAGGCCTGATAGGGCACGATGTTCGGATGCGAATTACCGAGGCGTTGTGGGGGGGTATCAGTCACCAGATAATTCAGCGCCTGATTAGCAAGGCTAGCGATGCTCACATCAAACAGGCTCATATCAATATGCTGGCCAATGCCGGTGCGCTCTGCATGCATGATGGCGGCAAGAATTGCCGTTGCCGCATTCGTTCCGGTGAGCACATCAGCAAGCGCCACGCCGACTTTCATCGGCATGCCGTCTGGCTCGCCAGTGATGCTCATCAATCCGCCCATGCCTTGGATCATGAAATCATAACCGGCCCGATGCGCGTCGGGTCCGTCCTGACCAAAACCAGTGATCGAACAATAGACCAGCTTTGGGTTGATCGCGTTAAGGCTGGCGTAATCAAGGCCGTATTTAGCTAGGCCACCTACCTTAAAATTTTCCACCAGAACATCGGATTTTGCCGCGAGTTCACGAATGATTGCCGCGCCTCTTTCGCTAGTGATATCCAGAGCCAGCGATTGTTTATTCCGGTTTACCGAACAAAAATAGGCTGATCTGGCGGCGGAATCATTTGCCGCATCATCAATAAAGGGAGGGCCCCAGCTGCGGGTGTCATCGCCGCTATTGGGCCGCTCAATCTTGATAATTTCGGCGCCTAGATCACCCAGCATTTGCGTTGCCCACGGCCCCGCAAGAATGCGCGATAAATCCAACACGCGAAGATGAGCAAGTGCACTGTTCGGTGAAGTCATACTTGCTCCTTGGGGGCTGGCTAGCCGGTAAAGGCCTGCAGGCCGGTAATTGCACGGCCAAGAATGAGAGCATGCACATCATGTGTGCCCTCATAGGTGTTGACCGTCTCAAGATTCATCAAATGCCGCATCACGTGATATTCCTCGGCGATACCGTTGCCACCATGCATGTCACGCGCATTACGCACCATTGCCAGCGCCTTGCCACAGCTATTGCGTTTGATTGTTGAGATGTTTTCAGGCGGGCAATTGCCTTGATCAAGCAACTGGCCAACACGCAAACATGCCTGTAGGCCGATGCTGATTTCGGTATGCATATCGGCGAGCTTTAGCTGGATCAGCTGGTTATTGGCCAACGGGCGATTGAATTGCTTGCGGTCCAGCGTGTATTGGCGGGCCGCATCATAGCAAAATTCTGCCGCGCCCAATGTGCCCCAGGCAATGCCATAGCGGGCCTTGTTCAGACAGGAAAACGGGCCTTTCAATCCAGTTACCTCAGAGAACATATTATCCTCTGAAACAAAGGCATTATCCATCTGGATAGAACCGGTGATAGAGGCGCGCAGTGATAGCTTGCCCTCGATCTTTGGTGTGCTAAAGCCAGCACCAGCCGTTGCGCGCTCAACAACAAAGCCGCGAATGACCCCCTCCAGCTTGGCCCAGACCACGGCAATATCGGCAATAGGTGCGTTTGAAATCCACATTTTGGCGCCGCTTAAATTATAGCCGCCGTCAACTTTAACGGCCTTTGTCACCATCCCGCCCGGATCAGATCCGTAATCAGGTTCGGTCAGGCCAAAACAGCCAATCATCTCACCGGTTGCGAGCTTTGGCAGAAATTTCTGCTTCTGTTCCTCGGTGCCAAATTCATTGATCGGGTGCATCACCAACGATGATTGCACAGACATTGCCGAACGATAGCCCGAATCAATGGCCTCGATCTCACGCGCCGCCAAGCCATAGGACACATGGTTTACCCCGGCCCCTCCATATTCATGCGGAATGGTTGACCCCAATAGGCCGAGTTCACCCATCTGGCGCATGATATCCGGGTCAAAGCGCTCTTCGCGGAAATCATCAATAACCCGTGGCAACAGCACATTGCGGGCGAATTGGCGCGCCGTATCGCGAACCATACGCTCTTCATCATTGAGCTGCTGATCGAGGAAAAACGGATCTTCCCAGTCAAAAATTGGCTTGCCCATTTCACATAACCTTTTGATATATTCGTGACGTACAAAAAGACACTACACCTTAGATATCTAAAGTAAAACTACGGTGAGGCAATTTTGCGCGGGTGCGGGCGTGGGTAAAACCTATCATCACCTCTTGCGTGTCTGGTTTGTAGGTCTTAAGACTAATGCATATGTCGGGGCATATTTTCGGGCAATAGGGGCTATTTTATGAGTGATGATATTATCATTGCGCCATCCATATTGGCGTCAGATTTCGGTAATCTATCGGCGGAAATTGCCGCGGTTGACCGCGCTGGTGCTGACTGGATTCATCTTGATGTGATGGATGGGCATTTTGTTCCCAACCTCACCTTTGGCCCGCCGATTATCGCCGCTGTTCGTGGGGCGAGTAAAAAGGTGTTTGACGCACATTTAATGGTGTCCAACCCCGATGCCCTATTAGAGAATTATGCTGGTGCGGGGGCTGATATTATCACTGTCCATGCCGAGGCTTGTGATCACCTTGATCGGACCCTTGGTCGTATCCGCGAGCTTGGCTGTAAGGCTGGGGTGTCATTAAACCCGCACACGCCGCCGCAATGTCTTGATTATGTACTTGATCGTCTTGATCTGATTTTGGTGATGACGGTCAATCCGGGCTTTGGTGGCCAATCCTTTATCCCGGCGATGGTTGATAAAATCGCGCTGATCAAGGACATGATTGGTGATCGCGAAATCATTATCGAGGTTGATGGTGGTATCACCCCTGAAACCGCACCATCTGTGGTTGCCGCAGGGGCAACGGCACTGGTTGCTGGCTCGGCGATATTCAAAGGCGACGGCGAGGCTGGCTACGCCGAAAACATCACGGCAATCCGCACCGCTTGCCAATAACCAGACACACGCAACGATTATGGCTGGCATTGGCTAACGGCCGGTGATATCGCTCGCACATGACTAACCAAAGTTAAGGTAAATATTATGGGATTGCTGATAGACGGAAAATGGTCATCACAATGGTATGACACAAAGGAAAGCAAGGGGCGCTTTGTGCGTGACGTTGCTAGAAACCGGAATTGGGTCACCCCAGACGGTAGCGCCGGACCAACAGGCGAGGCCGGTTTTGCGGCAGAAAGCGGCCGCTATCACCTCTATGTGTCCTATGCCTGTCCGTGGGCGCACCGGACATTGATATTCCGGCACCTTAAGGATTTAACCCCGCATATTTCTGTATCGGTGGTGCATCCGTTGATGCTTGATCAAGGCTGGACCTTCCAAACAGATTTTAACGGCGCGACAGGTGATGATCTGCTCGGCAAATCCTATATGCACGAAGTTTATGTTGCGGATAATGAAAACGCATCTGGCCGGGTGACCGTGCCGGTTTTGTGGGACAAGCAACAGAACCGCATCGTGTCAAATGAATCATCTGAAATTATCAGGATGTTCAACGCCGCCTTTGATGATCTGACGGGTAATGACGTTGATTATTGGCCGGAAGAAATGCGTGACGAGATTGAAGTCGTGAATGAGGATATCTATCACAACATCAATAACGGGGTTTATAAATCCGGCTTTGCGACGACTGTGGCGGCGTATGAAGAGGCGGTCACCAATTTGTTTGACTCGCTCGACCGGATGGAGAAACGCCTGACCACGAACCGCTATCTGATGGGTGCGCGGCTCACCGAGGCCGATTGGCGTTTCTTTGCGACATTGGTGCGCTTTGACCCGGTATATGTCGGGCATTTCAAATGTAACATGCGCCGGATCGTTGATTACCCAGCGATTTCTGGCTATATGCGCGAGCTCTATCAGATGGATGGCATTGCCGATACCGTCTTTATGGATCACATCAAAACGCATTATTACGCCAGCCATGACACGATCAATCCAACCGGCATTGTGCCTGTGGGGCCAGTGTTGAATTACGACGAACCACATAACCGCGGCGCGTTATAAGCCTCACCCCAAGCGGCCGTGCTCATTAAATCTAATCAGCTCGCAAGCGGCCGATTAGTTCCTCTTCAATGATATCGGCGATCAAATCACAATCATCGAGATCAAAGGTTAGGGGCACGCGCATATCGAGGGTGGTGCCCAGCACGGTTAGGGTTGTTGGCAAGACCGGAATATCGTCAATATATTTCCAGCTATCATAGCGGCTGGTGAATGCCTTTGGTTCATCATCGCCAAACCATTTTAATTCAGCGCCACGGGCGGCGCAGGCGGCGACAAATTCTGGGATCTGGTCTTTGGCCAATCCCTCGGCGCGAAATTGGATTGATGATCCGACATAAAATTCGGCTTGTTTGCGGGCGGGGATGACCACGCCCTTCATTGCCGAAAAGCGGCTGTGTAACCGGTCATATAGCTGGTTCCAGCGATCAACATTTTCCTCAAGATTTGGTAATTGGGCCCGCAAAATGGCGGCGCGCATCTGGTCCATGCGGCCAGAATAATTTGGCGCATGCAGGCGGATTTTCTGAAACACATCTTCGGCCGGTATTGCCCCATGCCGCCCATACAGCATGTAGGAACCAGAGGACACAACCGCCCGCGCCGCGATCTCGGCATCGTTGGTTGTTAAAAACCCACCCTCGCCAGAATTCATATGTTTATAGGTCTGGGTGGAAAACGCCGCGACCTTGCCAAAATTGCCAGAGCGGATACCGCGCCACTTGGCCCCCATCGTATGGGCGCAATCTTCGATCAGACAAATATCATGCGAGGCACAAATCTCGACAACACGATCCATGTCGGCAATGTGACCGCGCATATGTGACAATAGCAAATATTTGGCCCCACTCTCGGCCGCCTTGGCATCCAGATCATCCAGATCAATGTGATAATTCTCATCGATATCGACCAATATCGGCACACCGCCGACATTGTGTATGGCACCGGGCACCGGGGCTAGCGTATAGGCGTTGGCTAGGACTTTATCGCCCGGCTTGACCCCACATACGCGCATTGCTAGCGCAATTGCATAGCCACCCGATGTACAGGCGACGCAATAATCGACCTCCTGCCATTTGGCATATTCAATCTCCAACATGCTGGCTTCGCTGTCTTCGTCACCGGCAAGGTTATAGCGGTGCAATCGGCCTGTTTGCATGATTTCCACGGCACGGGCAATGCCCTCACTGGGGATTGATTCTTGCTGGGTAAAGGCTTTTGTAAAAACGCTCTTTGTCATAATAGATCTCTTATATCGGGTGTTTTTTCATCCGGTTTGATTGCAGGTGGATGGTGAAATTATCACGGATCCATCGATCGGCATCCGCCGGTATGTAGTCTGGATAATGCGTGTCCAAAATATCGGTGGCGGCAAGGCGTGCCGTCGTCCATGCATCGGGTGCACCGGTTTCAGCCCACGTCGCTGGATTGTCCCTATTAGCGAGCTTTGGGTAGTAATAGTCACGCAGCATCGATTGCATCGTATGGTCGCCGCCGAGAAAATGCCCGACATTCATAACGGCCTCATGAATGGCATCATAACCCAGCGTTTCTTCATTCACTTCGATGCCGCGAATGGCACGATTGACGTTGCTGAGCATTTCATTATCCAGAATGAAAGCCTCAAAGGATACGCCAAGCAGGCTCGCCATCATGCCGGCGGATTCGTAAATCATATTCGCCCCGCCTAGTCCGGCGGCAAGCGATGACAGGGCCTTTTCCGCGCCCATCTGGGCATCAACCGCCTTGGCATCTGCCATCGAGGCGGCGACACCGCCGGGCAGGCCAAGATGGTTGGCGATTTGGGCCGAGGCCGCGTTCAATATCGATATCTCACCGCCGCTACCTGAAAACGCGCCGGTGCGCAGATCAATGACAAACGGCCAGTTTGAAAAAACCATCGGATGACCGGGCGCCATAATATTAACCAGCATCAGACCAGCCAGCGTTTCCGCCGTGGTCTGGGCCAGCATGCCGGCAAGCGGCGCGGGTGCGGTGGCACCGGATTGGGCGGCGATAATCGAATTGATCGGAATATTATGCACGACACAGGCTTTGGTTACGCTAACCGCATCCTCGCCATAACGCATCGGCGAAATTACCGGACTGATATGGGCCTTACAGAATGGCCGCTTGGCAAAGGCGCCATCACCGCCCAGCACACGGTCGAAAATACTAACGATCGGGGCGACATGTTCGCCAAGGGTAAAGCTGGTGCCGACATGTTTTTGCGTGCCCGCCAATAGGGCATAGACCGTGTTCACATCGAGTTCAAAAATATCAGGAACATCAGTCGCCACACAGCACCGCGTGAACCAGCTGATATTTTCCAGCCGGTCAATCAGCCGGGTAAAATCATACAGATCATCCAAGGTCGAGGCACGGTATAATCCGGTTTCAATATCCAGCGTTTCAACCGCCGCACCACCAGTTCCGTAATAAACACGGTCGCCACCAATCTCGAAATCATGGGCCGGATCACGGCCATGAAGGACAAATTTTTTGGGGGCGTGATTGATGACATCCTCGACCATCGCCCGCGAAAAACACAATCGTCCATCCTTGTTGAGACTAGCGCCTTTGGCCAGTGCCATCGCCTCAAATTCGGGCGGCACTTCGCCCATGCCGAGCTCGGCCAATAGCCGGTATGCCGTATTCATAATCGCGGCAAGATCATTTTCGCTGAGCGGTTTGTAGGCGCCGCCACGTTGGCCGGGGGGACAGGGGCTAGCGATAGCGCCTTCTGTTTGACGCTGGGCTTTGCGCGACGCGCGGCCACCGGCACGCCCTGATTGACTTGCCGTCTTTTTACCAACATCATTTTTGTGCAAATTAGAATTCATTATTACCTAGATGTTTATTAGACCTTGCAATGGTAATTTTGCATTCTGATCATTAATGATGAATATGCTCATGACAAGAGGGCTTAGCTAAATGAGACAACAGGCGCGTGTGGTAATCATTGGTGGCGGTATTGCTGGTTGTTCGGCGCTATATCATTTGACGAAAGAGGGATGGAGCGACGTCATGCTCGTGGAGCGTGATGAGCTAACCTCGGGAACGACGTGGCATTCGGCGGCGCAGGTTACTCAATTTGGTGGCAACCAGACTTTTGTCGCGCTCAAACGCCATTCGATTAATCTGTATCGTGAGCTCGCGGCGGATGCTGATTTCCCGATCAATTATCACATCACCGGCGGCATGCGGCTGGGCTATAATCAAGACCAGATGGATATCTACAAACACTATATCGCCATGGCCAAAGGCGTCGGTGTTGATTTTGAATTGATCGATGCCGATGAGGTCGGTCGCCGTCATCCATTGATGCAAACCGATAATATTCTGGGCGCATGGTGGGATCCCCTTGATGGTGATATTGACCCCAGCCAGTTAACCCAAGCGCTCGCCCGCAAGGCGCGTGAGGCCGGTGCCGAGATTAGCCGTTTTAATCCGGTCGAAGCCCTCACACAAAAGCCGGATGACAGCTGGATTGTTCACACCAAAAATGGCGATATCGATGCCGAGATTATCGTTAATGCTGGCGGTTATCGGGTGAATGAAATTGGCGCGATGATGGGGGTCGAACATCCGGTCATCTCGATGGAACACATGTATTTCCTAACCGATCCGATCGCCGAATTAGAGGCGATGGATGCGCGTGTTCCGATCATCCGTGATCCGGGTGATGATTTCTATAGCCGCCAAGAAAAGAATGGCTTGCTGGTCGGGGTTTATGAACAATCATGCAAGACCTTTGGCATGGACGGTATTGATCCCAATTTCACCATGTCCCTATGTCCGAATGATCTGGACCGGTGCTTGGATAATATGGACGGCATTTTCCAACGCCTGCCATGCCTGACCGAGACTGGTATTCATACGGTGGTAAACGGACCGATTACCTATTCCGCCGATGGAATGCCGTTGGTTGGACCGATCCCCGGCAAGCGCAACGCCTTTTGCATTATCGGTCTTCGCGCGGGTATTGGCGAGGGTGGTGGTCACGGCAAATTGCTGGCTGAACACATTGTTCATGGTGAATGTGAGTGGGATGCGTGGTTCCTTGATCCGCGCCGTTTCACTAGCCACGCCAACACCGAATTTACCATGTTGAAATCGATTGAAGATTATCAACTCGAATTTCATTATCACATGCCGCATGAGGAACGCCCCGCTGGCCGGTTGGCAAAAACAACGCCACTTTATCCGGTGTTGCATGATCTAGGTGCCGAGTTTGGCGTGGTTAACGGCTGGGAGCGGCCAATGTTCTACAAGCCGGATGCGGATTTTGTCGATATTCCGTCCTATCGTTACACACCTACAAGAGAGGTGATCGGTGCCGAGATTACGCATTTGCAACATCATGTCGGGGTGATGGAGGTGAATGGCTTTGCGCGGTTTGAAATTACCGGAGCGGGGGCGTTTGATTTTCTGGACCGGATGATTTGCGGCGCCATGCCCGCGCGTAATGGCAAGGTTACGCTGGCTTATATGCTTACTGAAAGAGGGTCTATCTTGTCGGAAATTACCATCGCCAGATTGGCCGATGACCGGTTTATGGTTGGCTCTGCCGCCGCCGCAGAATGGCATGACCGTGACTGGCTAGAGCGGCATTGCCCGCGTGATGGCTCGGTGGTGATCACCAACATGACCAATAGCCATACGATCCTAGTGCTGGCCGGACCGAAATCGCGTGCGCTATTGGCCGGTCTTGCCCTGCGTGATGATGTGTCGGCGGATGGGTTGCCGTGGTTGACGGCAAAGCCGGTCACCATTGGCCATGCGCGGGCGCTGGCGATGGCTGTTAGCTTTTCTGGCGAACTTGCCTTCGAACTTCATATCGCCAATGAGGCGCTTTATCTCGCCTATAAACTCATTACCGAGGCGGGCGTTGCCTTTAACCTGAAACCATTCGGGCTTTATGCGGCCGAATCCATGCGGTTGGAAAAAGGTTTCGGTCATTGGAAAACCGATTTTATTTATGAGCACACACCGTTTGAATCCGGTCTTGATCGATTTGTGCGGATGACCAAGCCAGACTTTATCGGCAAGGACGCGCTTATTGTCCGCCACAAAGAAGGGGCACGGTTTGAACAACGGTTAATGGCGGTTGATGCCGATCATGCGCCCGCCCATGCCGGTGATCCGATATATGCCGATGGCGTGCAATGGGGCAGTGTGACCTCTGGCGGATGGGGCCACCGTGTTGGCAAGAACATTGTGCTGGCCCATGTTAAAACAGGCGCGCCGCGCACCGGACTATCGGTTGAAATATTGGGCGAGGAATACGCCCTTACCGATCAAGTCGGGGCCTTTTATGATCCTGATTTTGAACTGGTGCGGGGCACATAATCGGGACGGCGGTTATTCGGTTTTTGAGGCTGACTTTTGTTTGTGCGGGGATGTGCCAAGATGGGTTTCGCCGCGTTGCTTGGCGAGGGCAATTTGCTTTTGACGCTCGGCAAAACGCTTTACCCGATCTGGATCCTGTGTCGCTTTGCAATGGTGACAGCTAATCCCATCAACATAATCTTCATGCGCCATTTCGTCTTGGCTTAGCGGCATGCGGCAGGCGTGACACATGCCATAACTGCCCGGCTGGAGATTGTGGTCAACCGCGACACGGCTATCAAAAACGAAACACTCGCCTTCCCATTTGCTCTGCGTGGTTGGGATTTCTTCCAGATATTTCAGAATACCGCCCTTTAGATGATAAACCTCGTCAAAGCCGAAATCCTGCATTAACGCGCTGGCCTTTTCACAGCGGATACCACCGGTGCAATACATCGCAACTTTCTTTGGCCGGGCATCGGGATCATTATTGGCTAAATTTTCGGCCCATTCGGGAAAATCACGGAAATTGACTGTGTTCGGATCAACCGCGCCAGGAAACATGCCGATCGCGGTTTCATAGGTGTTTCTGGTATCAATCAGCATCACGTCAGGATCAGCAATCAGCGCGTTCCAATCCTGTGGCTCTACATAGGTACCGGTTTTCTCGGCTGGCTTGATCTCTGGGCGGCCCATCGTGACAATTTCCTTTTTCAGCCGGACTTTCATCCGCAGAAAAGCCTGTTTCTGGCTAAAGGAAAACTTCATCGAGATACCGTCAAAGCGCGGTTCTGCTTCGATCCATGCAAGGATGTTTGTCATCCCATTTGCCGGTGCGCAGATGGTGCCATTGATCCCTTCTTCGGCCAGAAGAATAGTCCCCAGCGCGCCAGCATCGTCACATAGTTTTTGGATCACCGGCTGTAATTTCTCAAAATCAGGCAGGCTGGCAAATTTATACAAGGCGGCAACGACAAAGAGGTCGCCGTTAGTCTCACGCTTGGCCGTTTCCAGCATTTCATGCATCTCGGTGATCAGCTGTGCCATCTGTTCTAGTCTCTTATTAACCCGCCAAAGGGATGTCCCATTAATCCGGCGAAACCTACCACTCAATGATCGGTTTTCCAAGCGTCTGACGCATCTGGGATATTGCCGGTTGGTTGTGTTTAGTGGCATCTTATGGCAATTGAATGGTTCGTTGAATTCTTTGGGGGGACAAGTGATGCTCGATAATTTGCAACTAAATGACAGAAGCCTGACGCTAAGCATTGCTGGCGGGGCGGCGGTTGATTTCGATTATTTCTGGCTTCGTGATAATGCCCGTGACCCGATTAGCTTTGATAGCCGCAGTCACCAGCGCGAGCTCTATACCGCCGGCATTGATGCCGCCATTCGGCCGGTTGAAGCGGCGGTAATTGATGGGGGAGACTCGATCTCTATCACATGGCCCGATATGGATAATCCGGTGATTTACGATGGCGCGTTCCTGCGTGATTTTAGCGATGTTAGCGATACGATGGCCTTGCCAAAGCCCGCGATCTGGGACAAGGCGGCGCTCGATCATGACGCCCTGCATCTGGATTATGATGCGGTTATTGGCGGCGATGATATGGATGCCTTATTGGGCGGGCTTGCGCGCGATGGCTTTGTTGTTCTTGGCAACACCCCATGCAGTATGGCCAGTGTTGATGAGGTGGTTAAAAAGATCGGCTATGTCAGAGAGACAATCTTTGGCGGGCTATGGGAATTTGAGGCGAATGAGGATATGGCCGATTCCGCCTTTACCCCAAAAGAATTGCGCCCCCATACAGATGGCACATACAGCCATGACGCGCCCGGATTGCAAATGCTGCTTTGCATGGAATATGACGCCATTGGCGGCGATTCCATCATGGTTGACGGGTTGCGGATTGCCGATGAAATTCGCCGGAATGATCCCGCGCTTTTCGATGCGATGACGCGCATTGGCGTGACCGGACTTTATAAAGGCGATGGTGTAATGTTGCGGGCCCAGCGGCCCATTTTCCGGCTTGGCAATGATGGTGAAATTGCGCAGGTGACGTTCAATAATTACGACCGTGACACCGTCCGTCTCAATAGCGCAGACATGGCGGCACTTTATGCCGGTATCAGGGCCTTTGATAATCTGGCTAACGCACCTGATTACCAATGGCGTTATCAATTAAAGCCGGGTGAAATGCTAGTATTTGATAATTGGCGTATTCTGCATGGGCGTGGTGCGTTTCAGGGACGCCGGAAAATGGCCGGTGCCTATGTTAACCGCGAGGATTATGAAAGCCGTGTACGGTTAAGCGGTCTGGTATAGAGCAAAGATAGATATGCAAGCGCTCATCATTATTGACCCACAAATGGATTTTTGCCCTGGCGGTGCGTTGGCGGTGGCGGATGGCGACAGCATTATGCCGGTCATCAATAATCATATGGATGATTTCGAATTGATCGTCATCACCCAGGATTGGCACCCCAAAGGCCATTCCAGCTTTGCCTCATCACACCCTGATCATAATGCCTATGATACTGTATCAATGGCCTATGGCGATCAGATTTTATGGCCAGATCATTGTGTTGCCGGAACCAATGGGGCGGCGTTTCATCCAGCATTGATGGCGGATCGGGCAAATGCGGTTATTCGCAAAGGATGTAACGCCGCGGTAGATTCCTATTCGGCTTTTTTTGAGAATGACCGCAAGAGCGCAACTGGCCTTGCCGGATTATTGCAAGAACGCGGCGTGGATAGTGTGTTGATGGTGGGTCTTGCAACTGATTTCTGTGTTGCGTGGTCGGCGCTTGATGGGGCCAAGCTCGGTCTTGATGTGCGGGTTGATCTTAGCGCATGCCGGGCGATTGATCTGGATGGATCGCTGGATGCGGCGCTGGATAATATGCACAAGGCCGGTGTGACAATCCTTGGCTAGCCAGCCTATGTAAAATCACCGATCAAGCGTGGTATCGCCAGCCCAAACCTCTGCTAGCCAACCGCGCATCAGGCTATTTCCGCCAATATCAAGAACCATATTGCGGAGCCGCGCGGCAGGTCCGTTTAGGCCCATCACTTTGCCAGAGATTTCCGCCTTGGTGGCAATCTTAGACACCGCTTTTGCGCGCTCGCTTGCATAGGCCGAAAAGGCCTCAATGATGGTGCGGCGACCCTCCAATGCGTGATACAGACAGGCGGCATCCTGTAGGCTCTGTCCGGCGCCTTGGGCCAAATGGGGCGGCATGATATGGGCGGCATCACCGGCCAGAACCACAGGCCCGCGCCGCCAGCACGCACTGCTAAACGCTGATGGTAATGGCTGGGCATTCCAGATGAGATCACCCTTGCCAAGACTGGCTAGCGGTGAATGTGACGGGAATAGCCGTTCTGCCCACCCTGTAGTGGCTTTGTGTGACGGCAAGGTCACAACGATATTTACATCACCGCCAATTGGATAATGCACAACATGGACGCCGCGCCCCAGCCATAGATTACTGCTTGGGCTTGAAAAGCTGGCCGGAAGCATCGCCGCGGGCAGTTGCAAACGCATTGCCGTTTTCACTGGATTGGATCCGTTATATTGCAAATCTTGTGACAACACATAACGCCGCGCATAACCATGCAAACCATCGGCGCCAATTACCCCATCGGCATGGAATAGACTGCCATCATCACTGACTAGATTTAGTCCGCCGTCATTTTGGGCAATGTCGCGGATGCTGGTATTGGTGAATTCGATATTTGGCACAGTTGATAATGCGCTCGCCAGCGTCTCGATCAACGCGGCGCGGCTAATGCTGGCATAGTGATCATCGAGCGGAAGACGGGTAATCGTCGCGCCATTATCGAGATTGCGCACGGTAATATCGGTAAGGCGTGTTGCGCGCGCCACTACATCATCATGCACACCCAACCGCTCTAGTGCCTGCCAGCCATTTGGCGCCAGTTGAATGCCGCCGGGTAGGGCTTTTGGAATATGGCCAAATATCTGGGTGGAATGACCCGCACGCCCGACCGCCAACGCCGCCGCTAAACCGGCAATGCCAGCGCCGGCAATCGCAATCATTTGTTCCGGATTATTTTTTGGTTTTCCGTCCACAGGCATTGGCACTCATCCTTGATAAATTTGTCATGAATGCCAGCGACGGCCTCCGTAACGCTAGGTTCAATATCAGCATGAGACCCTATGGTAAACAAGCTTGCAGGTGCCAATGGACAAAATTTGTCGTCCTTAGGGCATTATTACACTCTTTTATATCTAAGGTTTGATAGTGATTTGGGAAGTGCTCACGAGGTGGGAGAATACCCAAGGGATCAAGACGCGGGTGAAGCCGATTGAGCATTGAAAGATTGGCAAAAACCTGTCACCGTGATAGCAATTTATGGGCGATGCCCAAGAATTACATACTTCACTAGGGAGAGTAACAATGAAGAGTATTTTAAAAACCACAGTCGCCGCATCTGCTGCGCTGATGATGGGCGGCATGGCCAGTGTGGCACAGGCTGCTGACAGCGTTAATGTCGCGTTCTTTCTGGAATGGGCGACGCCTAACCAGATTGCAAAAGTTGACAAGGCATATGACGACGCGATGGGCGTTGACGTAAACTGGACCGATTTTTCAACTGGCGTTCAAATGACCGAAGCCATGTTGGCTGGTGACATCGATATCGCTTATTCACAGGGCCTAGCACCATTTGTGACTGCTATCCAGCAGGGCGCCCCGTTGAAGATGGTATCTATCGCGGTTGTCTACGAAGCAAATGACTGTTTTGTTCGCGATGGCCTCGGCATCACATCTGCCAACGCATCAGAGCTTGAAGGCCGCACAGTGGCTGTGCCGTTGAGCACAATGGCTGACTTCTCATTCCGCAAGCAAATGGCGGCGTTGGATGTTGATATCTCAACCATGACAATTGTTGATCAGGTTCCTGCAGACGGCGCGGTTTCGCTTGCTGATGGTTCTGTTGATATGGCTTGTATCTTTGGTGGTGCGTCGGCAGCGGCGGCTGGTGAAGTTGGTAAGCCAATCATGTCATCTGCTGAAAAGACTGCGGCAAACATCGGTTCATTCGACGTTGTTTCAGTAACTGAGTCATTCGCTAAAGAAAACCCGGACCTTCTGCGTACTTTCCTTGAAGTGACTGACGAAGCAAACGCAGCGTGGACAGGTTCTGCTGCACAGATTGCCAAGGTTGCCGCCGATGCTGGTATGGATGTGGAAACAACCAAAAAGCAAATGTCTGGCTTTATCTTCCCATCTACTGCTGACCAGAAGAGCATGTATTTCGGTAAGGACGGCGTTGCCGCATCTGCCGCTGAGTCTCTAGGTCTGGTATTTAAAAAGCCGGGTGCATGGAACGTTGATAAGAAGATCGCCAAGGTTATGACTGGCGAGTACCTTAACTAGTCGCCTGTATTACAGGACTAGTTAAACAGTGAATAATATAACAAGGCCCGCGCGCGGGCCTTGTTTGCGAGTGAAAGAAATATATTAGAAAAATGGCGGATTTGAATTGTAAAGACCTTTGCATGACCTTCCGGGACCCGACTTCGGGGGCCAAGGTCGAGGCATTGAAAGATATTCAATTTGACCTCAAGCAGGGTGAAATTCTGACTGTTCTTGGCCCATCTGGATGCGGCAAGACCACGTTATTGAATATGATCGCAGGATTTATAACCCCAACCAGCGGGGATCTGTCATTGGGCGGCGTGCCGATCCAAGGCCCCGGCGCCGAACGTGGCATGGTGTTCCAGCAAGGTGCGCTGTTTGAGTGGCTTACCGTTGCCAAGAATGTTGATTTTGGCCTGCGAATGAAGGGCGTTAGCGAGGAAGAATCCCGCGGCGAGGTGGAAACTTGGCTTGATACTGTTGGCTTGCAAGGTTTTGGCGATACGCCGACCTACCAGCTATCCGGCGGTATGCAACAGCGCGTGGCCCTGGCCCGCTGTCTGGTCAATAACCCTGATCTGATTTTGATGGACGAACCGCTTGGCGCGCTCGATGCGCTGACACGTGAGAAAATGCAGTCATTGATCCTCGAGCTATGGAAAAAGACTGGCAAGACCATTGTGGTGATCACCCACTCGGTGGAGGAGGCGTTGTTGCTCGGTGAGCGGCTGTTCGTGATGGCCCCTCGGCCCGGACGTATCCACCGTGAATATAATTTGCCCTTTGCCGAAATGGGCCTGACCAAATCTCTCCGTGACATCAAGCAAACCAAAGAGTTTGGTAAAATTCGCGAGGAAATTCTAACCATGATCTGGGATATGGAAGAGGAGATTATGGGCGGTGTTTGAGTGGCTTTCTGACAATCGGGCACACATTGCCCTGATCATAATCATTGCGTTGCTGGTGGCCTTTGTATGGTCCATCTGGCTCGGCATTGGACAAACAAAATTGCGCGAAAAAGACGAGGTCTTTGGTGATCCGGAGCGCACAAAGGGTGGCTGGTATTGGGCTATAACCGGCGTGTCCGCATTGATGCTCATCTGGTTTTACTATTCATGGGGCGCGGCACGGGCGGTATTCCCAACCGCCGCTAACGAGCTTTGCCAGATTGCAAAGATCGATGAATCAATTTCCCCGATTAATGCGGCCTTGCCGATTGCATCGCGCTATTTGAAATCGACAACCCTTGCGGTGCGTAATGGCGAGCAATTGGCCAAGCTATCAAACGGCTTGCCGGCAGGCGTCTTTACCCCTGCTGAGGAGGCCAGCCTTGGTGTGATTCTCGCCCAGACAAACCGGTTGATTGCGGTCCAGTCGAACCCAGCATTTATCGACCCTGTTGCTATTGCAGAGCTTGGTAAAGTTGAGGCTGAATTGCGCAATCTTAGTGCGTTTCTGCTAAGTGGAGGTGACAAACTCCAGCCAAGTGAAGAGGCGCTAAATCAGCCGAAATGGGGAACGTCAGAAGTCGAAATACCGATGTTGCCAATGACCGAGCGCGGCATGATGTTCGATCAGGTTTCAACCGCATTGGTGCCAATCGCGGATCAGTTCCTTGCGGTTCGCAATAAATCGCCAGAGGCAACCCGCCTAATCGATGAGGTCGCGGCCAAAATAAAGGCACTGAAATCAGCCGAAGCGCCCGCTAATTTAACCGAGGCCGAGCTCAAATCACGCGGTGCCTATATCAAGGCGGCGGAGCGTATCTTTAAGCGTATCGATGATTTAACGATTTTCCCTGCGGAAAATATGACCGGCATCAATGATGCTGTTGACGAGCTATATGAGTCGATTGACGAGGCCAAAGGCGGTCTCGGTACGGCCGAGATGTTGTTATTCCCGGGTCAGGGCATGGTGAAATCACGGACCCAATGTACCGAGCAAGGATCGGGGCGTTGGTTGCCAAAGCCAACCGATGTTATTGGCACATTTGCGACTCTGGCCAATCCGAATATCGAGAGTGGTGGCGGCTATAAGGGCACGACTTTGCTCTGGTGGAAATGGCTACCTGTTGCCGATGTTGTGGCATTCTTAATCCCTGATGGGCTAGTGGATATCCTGCCGGGTGAATATGGCACGCATAATATCGATGGCGGCTTTGAGCCGAATTACAAAGATGGTCTGTTGGCTCTTGCCCAAGGTGATATCTATCTAGGTGAAGTGCCGATGCTTGATGGCCATATCTGGGATTCGCTGTTCCGGGTGTTGGTGGCGATGGCGTTTGGCGTGGCGATCGGTGTACCGCTTGGCATCTATATGGGTGTGTCGCGTTTCTTCAAATCCTTCTTTGATCCGCTGGTCGAGTTATATCGTCCGGTACCGCCGCTTGCATGGGCACCGTTGATCCTGACGATCTTTGGTATTCAGGATGATGGTAAGATCTTTTTGCTGTTCATGGTGGCGTTTGCGATCATGGTGATCTCGGCACGGACCGGTGCATCTGGCACCCAATTGTCAAAGATTCGGGCGTCTCATTCGCTCGGTGCAACCAATGGCCAGATTTTGCGTCACGTGATTTTGCCGAATGCACTACCTGAAATTCTCACCGGCGTGCGGATTTCTATTGGTGTTTGCTGGGGTACTTTGGTGGCGGCAGAGATGCTTGCTGGTACGACCGGTATTGGCTTTATCGAGAATGTCGCGCGGACCGTTTCCGACTATGAATTGATCTGGGTGACGATTTTGATCATGGGCCTACTTGGCTTGCTATTTGATCTGATCATGCGCTGGGCCATTAGCCGGTTGATCCCGTGGCGCGGCAAGGGCTAGACCCTCCCCACGCACTATCGCGTTAGGAATAGACAAATAAAAAGGGCGATACCGATGGTACCGCCCTTTTTATTATCATGTCATTTAAGCGCTACATCATTTGATCAAGCGTCTTGCGGAACTTGTCGACAATCTCATCGATATGTGACCGCTCGGCAATAAATGCAGGCGCTACGATGGCGTTATCGCCGGTCCATTTGATATGCAGGCCATTCCAGAACATTGCCTTTTGCATTTCGCCACCCCGCCGTCCAGGGACGCCGTCATGGTGAACCTCGACACCGGCCATCATGCCAATGCCTCTGATGTCGGCAATAAGCGGATGATCTTTCAAGGTCCAGATAGCGTCTAGGAAATAAGACTCCATCGCGGCGGCCTTATCAAAGATGCCTTCTTCCTGATAGATCTTTTGGGTCGCAATACCCGCGGCACAGGCCGCTGGGTGCGCAGAGTAGGTATAGCCATGGAAAAACTCGATGGCGCTCTCTGGCGAGGCGTTGGTGATGGTGTCATAAATCTCGTCAGTAACAGCAACACCGCCCATCGGGATAGCACCGTTGGTTAGCGCCTTTGCCATTGTGATGATGTCTGGCTTGACGTTGAACTTGTCTGTGGCGAATGGCGTGCCCATCCGGCCAAATCCAGTAATCACCTCATCAAACACTAATAACAGTCCGTATTTGTCACAGATCTCTCTGACCTTTTCCAGATAGCCAACCGGCGGCACCAATGTGCCTGTTGAACCGGCGACTGGCTCGATAAAGACGGCGGCCAATGTGCTACCGCCCAAATTCTCGGCAATACGCTCAAGGTCCATCGCCATTTCCGCGCCTGTCTGAGGCTGGCCCCGCTCAAAGCGTTGCTCTTCGGTCCATGTGTGGCGGATCATTGAAATGTTCGGCAGGGTGAGGCCAAAGGTTTCGCGGTTGCGCACCATGCCAGCAAGTGAAACACCGCCCATATTGACGCCATGATAGGCGCGCTCGCGGCTAATCAGGCGGTTGCGCTGCGACTCGCCTCTGGCCCGCTGATAGGCCAAGATAACCTTGATCGCCGTATCAATTGATTCAGAGCCCGAATTGGTGAAGAACACATGATTGAAATCATCTGGCAATAGGCGGCATACGCGCTCTGCCAATTCAAACGAACCGGGGTGACCTAGCTGGAAATGCGGCGTGTAGTCGTTATTCAGCATTTGCTGGTAAACGGCTTCGGCAATCTCGCGGCGGCCATGACCTAGTGGCGTGGTAAACAAAGCAGACGAACCATCGATGATCTCGCCACCTTTGTAATCATACATATACATGCCTTCAGATTTAACCACCATGCGCGGGTTCTTTTTGAAATCGCGGTTGGCGGAAAACGGCATCCAATGGGCTTCCAGAGAATTCACATCATAAGACATGGCATATATCCTTCTTTGTTTTCCAACTATGTCGGGCATGATTCTACACCACGTTAGATAGTGGTGCTATTACAGATTGACGCTAGTCAAACTTTGGGGTCATCCTATAGCACCAGATTGGCCAATAACTAGTACCAGCCATAAAGGTCCCCGACACCACGTCACGCAGTGGTTCTATTGTCGGTGTTTATGTGTGAGTAGGTGAGGATAGATAGGCGCTATGCAACTTGATCATTTGATTATTACCCTCGATCAAGCTTCTGGGGTGAGCTTGCAGGCACAGATCCGGCAATCGGTTGTTGAGGCGATTTTGGCCCGTGCGATCCTACCTGGCGATAAATTACCATCGAGTCGCGCTTTATCGACCCAGCTCAAAGTATCCCGCAACACGGTTATTCTGGCTTATCAGGCTTTGATTGATACGGGCTATGTGACGACGGCGGAGCGCTCCGGCTATATGGTTAGCGAAGATGCGCCGGTAACGCGCCTTGCACCGATGCCCCAACATGAGGGCGATGAAGCTGGTGGGGATAATGGCGGTGAAAATGGCGGTGATAGCGTCATCGATTGGGATAGCAAGCTGGTGCAATCCTGTTCCTATATCCGGCCAGTGCAAAAGCCGCTGAATTGGCGGGAATATCCCTATCCATTTATTTATGGTCAGGTGGATAACGAATTATTCTCGCTATCTGAATGGCGGGATTGCGCCAGACAGGCGCTTGGCATGCGCAATTTTGGCAATATGGTTGGCGATTTTGGTCTCAATGATGACCCGATGCTGGTGAACTATATCTGTTCCCGCAGCCTGCCACGCCGCGGCATCAAGGCTCGTCCGGAACAGATTCTGGTTACGCTGGGTGCACAGAACGCGCTCTATCTGATTGCCCAGTTGATTGTGGATTCGAGCAAAAAGGTCGTGATTGAAAATCCGGCCTACCCTGATTTGCGCGATATCCTAACCCAGCGCACCCCGCATGTGGCCCAATTGCCGGTTAATGAGGGCGGGTTGGTGCTTGATGAGGATGTCCTGAAATCCAGCGATTCGGTTTTTATCACGCCAAGTCACCAATGCCCGACGACCTATACGATGTCGGTTGAGCGCCGCCGTCAATTGCTCGATATGGCTAGCCGGCATGATTTGTTGATCGTTGAGGATGATTACGAATTTGAGATGAACTTTTTAGAGTCTGCTACCCCTGCTTTGAAAAGTCAGGATGAAGAAGGCCGGGTGATCTATGTCGGCAGCCTATCGAAATCGGTTTTTCCGGGGTTGCGGCTTGGCTATATGGTCGCGCCGGAAGGGTTGATCCGCCAAGCACGCGCATTGCGCCATATGATTTTGCGCCATCCCCCGGGCCATTCCCAGCGGACCTTGGCCTATTTCATGGCGCTTGGTCACTATGATGCACAAATCCGGCGGTTGCGGCGCCACCTAGAGGGGCGGCGCACGGCCTTGCAAAATGCGATGGATAAACACGGATTGTTTTCCCAGACGGCGGCGCATTTTGGCGGCACTAGTTTTTGGGTCGAGGGGCCGAAATGGCTGGATGCAGGCGAATTGGCAAAACAGGCAATGGAGGTCGGTGTGTTGATCGAACCGGGTGATGTGTTTTTCCAAGCGCAGGATCCACCGCGCAACTTCTTCCGTCTGGCCTATTCGTCAATTTCCGCCGAGCGCATTCCCGAGGGCATAGCGCGGCTTGCCAAAGTGATCGAAAATCTGCGTGAGGCAAGCTAGCCGTGCGTGGTACCACCAAAGCCCTGTACTGGACCTATATGCGATCTGCCATGACTGACAATATAGAAATGAAAAAACCTAGTACCGCTTTATTAACCGCGCCAAAGCAGGCTAGTATAGAGCTCTGTCAAAGGCGGGATGTGTGTGAATGAGTGACCAAACAGAGAGCCCGTTTTTACGGCGCGCCGAAACCAAATGTCCTGAAGATTTGCTAGCGCTGGCGGCTAATTCATCGCCGCGCCCGATTGCCTTTGTGCGGGCTATTGGTGGGGCTATCCTTGAAACCGCGCGCGATGCCATTGCCCATAATCTAGCGGTGCCGATTCTTGTTGGTGAGGCTGACCAGATCAAGGCAGATGCTGATGCTATTGGCTGGGATTTAGCGGGCGCATGGATTGTTGATGCGGCGGGTGAAAAGGGCGCGATTGAAACCGCTGTCGGGCTTATTCAGAGCGGTGAGGCGTTCGGGCTAATCAAAGGCCAATTGCATTCGGATGTGTTCATGGGCGGCATTGTCCGGCGTGAAGCTGGCATTCGCATTGGCAACCGTTTGATCCATATTTTCGCAATGTTGCCACCTGGTGGTGGACGGCCTCTGCTCATCAGTGATGCGGCGGTTAATATCAATCCGGATGTTGATACCCGTATTGATGCCGCATTGCAGATGGCGGCGTTGCTGCGCCAGATGGGCGTTGCCCGGCCAAAGATTGCTATATTATCGGCCACAGAATCTTTATTACCGGCGGTCCCGTCCAGTATCGAGGCCGAACAGATTGCAACCGCCGCGCGCGCCAAAGATGGTGCCGCCGATTTTGCCGGACCGTTATCGCTCGATTTGGCGATTTCGCCGGAATCGGTTGCGGTGAAAAACATCGACCCTAATTCTGTCATTGGCGCGGTTGCGGGTAATGCTGACGGGTTGATTGTGCCGGATATTGTTGCCGGCAACGTGCTGTTCAAGTCGCTTGCCTATTGCGCTGGTGGACTGGCGGCAGGGCTAGTTGTTGGCGGTGCAGTACCGATTATTTTAACAAGCCGGTCCGATCCCCCGGCGGCACGCCTTGCCTCATTGGCATTGGCGGCCATTGCGGGTCAGGAAGGTTAAGTCATGAGTCTTGAGCCCCAAGTGGAAAAATCGCCAAAAGTTGGTGATGAGGTTAAGCAAACCACCTGTTACATGTGTGCGTGCCGGTGCGGTATTAATGTCCATATGCGGGATAATAAAATCCGCTATATCGAGGGCAATCGTGACCATCCGGTAAATAAGGGCGTGCTATGTGCCAAGGGATCCGCTGGCATTATGCAGCATTATTCACCGGCGCGTTTGCAATCGCCGATGAAGCGTGTTGGCCCGCGCGGTTCGGGTGAGTTCGAGCCTATTAGCTGGGATGAGGCGCTGGGGCTGGCCACAGATTGGCTGGCACCTATCCGTAAGAGTGATCCAAAGAAACTTGCCTTTTTCACCGGACGTGATCAGTCACAGGCGCTAACCGGTTGGTGGGCGCAAATGTTTGGCACACCGAATTTTGCCGCACATGGTGGCTTTTGTTCGGTCAATATGGCGGCTGGCGGCATTTACACTATCGGCGGCGCATTCTGGGAATTTGGCGCGGCTGACTGGGATCTGACCGAAATTTTCCTGCTATTCGGCGTTGCTGAAGATCATGATTCCAACCCGATTAAGATTGGCCTTGGCAAGCTAAAGGGCCGGGGCAAGCGGGTTATTTCGATCAATCCGGTACAAACCGGCTATGCCGCGATTTCTGATGATTGGTATGGCATTACACCGGGCACAGATGGATTGTTGATCCTGTCGCTGGTCCATGAATTGATGCAATCGGGCAATATAGATATTGATTATCTGCGCCGTTATACGAACGCCCCGTGGCTGGTAATTAGCAATCCGGGCAAGGAAAATGACGGTTTGTTCCTGCGCGGTGATGATGGCGAGCCATTGGTGCTCGAGCGCGGTACAGGCAAGACCGTTTCGCATAAAACCAAGGGCGTTTCCGTTGCCTTGAGCGGCGAGGTGGCGCTGGATGGTGGCGGCATTGCCCAACCAGCTTTCATGCTCATGGGGGCTGAATATCTGGATGATAAATATGCACCCGAGGCGGTGGCCGAGACGATCGGTATTTCACCGGCCAGAGTGCGCCAGCTTGCGGCTGATTTGGCCCAGGCGGCCTTTTCCAGCGAAGTGGTGATTGACCAGCCATGGACCGATTGGAAGGGCGAGCGGCACGAAAAGATGATCGGCCGTCCGGTGTCGATGCATGCGATGCGCGGGATCTCTGCCCATTCAAATGGCTTCCAGACCTGTCGCGCACTGCATATGTTGCAATTGGTTCTAGGTTCGGTAGAGGTGCCCGGCGGTTTCCGCTTTAAGCCGCCTTATCCAAAGCCGCCACATGTTCATCCAAAGCCAGCAGGTAGACCAGATCAGGTGACCCCGGGCCAGCCATTGGGCGGTGCACCGCTTGGCTATGTGCTGGGTCCAGAAGATTTGTTGGTAGATGATAACGGCACACCGCAACGCATCGACAAGGCCTATAGCTGGGACGCCCCGATGTCGGCCCACGGTTTGATGCATATGGTGATTTCAAACGCGGTTGCCGGTGATCCGTATCCGGTTGATGTGTTGTTCATGTATATGGCCAACATGGCGTGGAATTCATCGATGAATACCCGCGGTGTGATGGATATGCTGACCGAGATTGACCCTGAAACGGGCGATTATAAAATTCCGAAAATCATTTATTCGGATGCCTATTCATCGGAAATGGTGGCCTATGCCGATTTGATTTTCCCCGATACGACCTATCTTGAACGCCATGATGCGATCTCATTGCTTGATCGGCCGATTTGTGAGGCTGACGCTGTTGCTGATGCTATCCGCTGGCCAGTGATAGAGCCTGATCGCGATGTACGTGGGTTCCAGTCTGTACTGCTTGATTTAGGTGCGCGTCTTGGTTTGCCGGGTATGGTGAATGAGGATGGCGGGGCCAAATACAAGGATTACGGCGATTATATCGTCAATCACGAGCGCAAGCCCGGGATTGGGCCGCTGGCTGGTTTCCGTGGCGGCGATGGCAAGAGCGAAGGCCGCGGCGACACCAACCCCCAGCAGATCGAGGCTTATATCGAGAACGGTGCCTTTTGGCATAAGGATATTCCGGCCGAGGCCCGCTATTTCAAAATGGCGAATATGGCCTATCAGGATTTCGCCGTGGAAATGGGTTTCTTTGATAGCCCGCAGCCCTATAGCTTCCAGATTTATTCTGAAACCATCCAGAAATTCCGGCTGGCCGCACAGGGGCATGGCAAAAACCAACCGCCAGCGCATCTTCGTGGCCGTGTAGAAGCCTGTTTTACGCCTCTGCCAACATGGTATGCACCGTTTGAGGGAACCGCGATTAATGAGGATGATTACCCGCTTCATGCGCTGACCCAGCGGCCGATGGCGATGTATCATAGCTGGGGATCGCAAAATCCGTGGTTGCGGCAAATTCATGGCCATAACCCGATGTTTATCTCCGAAAAGCTGGCGGCCGATCATGGTCTGGCTGATGGCGATTGGGCGTGGGTTACATCGCATCACGGCAAAATCCGCGTGCCGGTATCCATCATGGCCGGGGTGAATGACAAAACAATGTGGACATGGAACGCTATCGGCAAGCGCAAAGGCGCGTGGCAGTTGGATGCCGATGCGCCAGAGGCAAAGAAGGGCTTTTTGCTCAACCATCTGATCCATGAACTACTGCCGGCAAAGGGCGACGGCCAGCGTTGGTCGAATTCAGACCCGATCACCGGACAGGCGGCTTGGTTTGATTTGCGTGTTAAAATCGAAAAGGCGGATGAAAATGAACCTGCCGAATCATCACCACAATTTGAAGAATTGCCGCGTATGAATGGCAAGGCAAAGCCTGATTCTACATTGCGCTATGGATGGCAATGGACGAAGGCGACAAAGAACAAGAACGGAGGATCGGGACAATGACAAGTTTACCCGAAGCGTCAGCAATAAAATTAGGGCTGGTGATTGATCTTGATATCTGCGTGGGGTGCCAAGCCTGTGTGGTCAATTGTAAAGAGTGGAACACCTCTGGCTATGGCGCGCCGCTATCGGATGAAAACGCTTATGGCGCCGATCCATCTGGTGCATGGCTAAACCGTGTGCATGCCTTTGAGGCGGGGCATGGCGAGGATGCTAAAACCGTCCATTTCCCGAAATCATGTTTGCATTGCGAAGACGCGCCCTGCGTCACCGTATGCCCAACTGGTGCCTCGTTCAAACGGGCCGAGGACGGCATCGTTCTGGTGAATGAGGATTGGTGTATTGGCTGTGGCCTGTGCGCTTGGTCATGCCCGTATGGTGCGCGTGAAATGGATCCGGCCGAAGGGGTGATGAAAAAATGCACGCTCTGTGTTGACCGGATTTATAATGACAATCTTCCAGAAGAAGATCAGGTTCCGGCCTGTGTGCGCACCTGTCCCACCAACGCACGCCATTTTGGTGACCTTGGCGATCCGGAATCAGAGGTCAGCCTATTGGTTGCCGCGCGTAATGGTTTTGATCTGATGCCAGAGCAAGGAACCAAGCCGGTTAATAAATATCTGCCGCCGCGCCCGCGCCGCAAGCCTGAGGACACACCGACATCCCTGTTGGCGATGGCCGAAGCTGAAACCCCGAAAGGGTTCTGGAAATGGGTCGATACAACATTAGAAAATCTGGGTTAAAATTATGCGTCCTGCTTGGTCTATCATCTTCTTTACCTCATCCTCGGGGCTTGGCCTTGGTCTTGCCGCTTGGGTTGTTTTAGGCTTTCTAGAGCTCGGTAATCCGGTTCATCTGCTCGGTATTGCTGGCTTTACGCTGGTGCTAACGGGGGCTGGTCTGCTTAGCTCTACATTGCATCTTGGCCATCCTGAGAGGGCGTGGCGGGCGTTGAGCCAATGGCGTTCAAGCTGGCTATCGCGTGAGGGCGTTCTGGCTGTGCTGGCAATGGCTGGCTTGGCTTTGTGGTTTGGCTATATCTATGTCTATGGCGCATGGCCTCCGATGTGGGCCAGCCTCATTCTGGTGGCCTTAATTGCCGCCACGGTTTACGCCACCTCGATGATTTATGCGTCATTAAAGACTGTGGCGCGCTGGCACCATCCGCTAACGCCGCTTTGCTATCTCATGTTTGCCGCCGCTGGTGGGTTGCTTGCTGTGGTCTGGTTGATGGCTGTTATTGGCCAGCGGGCCGATGCGGCGATTGTGCAGGCTACTTTGGTGCTTATGGCATCTGCGTGGGGCGTAAAGATCGCGTGGTGGCGGGTTGCCGGTACAACAGGCGCACCAAGCACAATCGAGACCGCAACTGGTCTGGGTGGCTTTGGTGAGGTTCGCTCGCTAATGCCGCCGCATACGTCTGAAAATTACCTACAGCATGAAATGGGCTTTAAGATTGCCCGCAAGCATGCCACTAAACTGCGCGCCTTTGCGCTTGGTCTTGGTGCTATTGTGCCGTTGGTACTTTTGGCGCTGGCGCCTCTATCACCCGTTCTAGTGGGCGTTGCGCTGCTTAGTCATGTTGCTGGCGTGTTCGTCGAGCGCTGGCTGTTCTTTGCCGAAGCAAAGCATGTGGTTACGCTGTATTACTAGGCACCAAAAAGACATCATTTGGACACCACTCAAATTATAGGCGCAAAAAAGCCGGCCCTGTTTCAAGATAACGGGGCCGGCTTTCTTATTTGGATAGGATGATTATGCAATCAGTAGCGGTGCAATCACCAAGCTAACAATCGCCATCACGTTGATCAGGATGTTCATAGCAGGACCTGATGTGTCTTTCAGCGGGTCACCAACGGTGTCACCAACAACAGCGGCCTTATGAACGTCTGAGCCTTTACCACCCAGATTGCCTTTTTCAACATACTTCTTGGCGTTATCCCATGCTCCACCGGCGTTGGCCATCATAAGGGCCATCATCACACAGCAGATCAGCGCGCCAGCAAGCATACCGCCAAGCGCCTTTGGTCCAAGGCCGAAGCCGATAACCACAGGGGCCAGAACAGCAAGCGCACCAGGAACGACCATCTTGCGAAGAGCCGCACGGGTTGCAATGTCAACACAGCGTGCTGTGTCAGGCTTGCCAGTACCTTCAAGTAGACCGGGGATCTCTTTGAACTGACGGCGAACTTCAACGATCATTTCGAACGCTGCATCACCAACCGCAGTCATAGTCATCGCAGATACGATGAACGGGAAGATACCACCAATGAACATACCAACAAGAACCATTGGATCGTTGATGGCCAGAACGAAGTCTGGGTCACCATTGCTCACCTTGGCAATATAGGCACTGATCAGAGCCAATGCCGCAAGCGCCGCAGCTGAAATCGCAAAGCCCTTACCAATCGCCGCTGTAGTGTTACCTACCTCGTCGAGTGAGTCAGTGATTTCGCGGGTTTCAGGACCCATCTCAGCCATTTCAGCAATACCGCCAGCATTGTCAGCAACCGGGCCATAAGCGTCAATCGCCATGGTGATACCAACAGTCGACAACATACCAACAGCGGCCAAGCCAACACCGTAAAGACCGGCAGCGGCATTCGCACAATAGATGATAGCTGCAATGGTAAGCGCTGGAATAGCAACTGACTGCATGCCAGTAGCAAGACCAGAGATCATCACTGTTGCAGGACCAGTTTCACCGTCTTTGGCGATTTTGCGAACAGGCGCACCGCCGGTGTAATATTCGGTAACCAGACCAACAACGATACCGCCAATGGCGCCAACTAGAACCGCAACCCAAACGCCGTTAGCGGCGCCCATCTGGGCAACAAGGTAATAAGCAGCAACGATAAAGACGACTGATGAACCAATTGTGCCAAAACGAAGGGCAACATCGGCACTCTTGCTAGAGAACATCTTGACCGACAAGATACCAAGCAATGAACAAATCAGGCCAAGTGAGGCAAGAGCCAAAGGCATGAATTGCAGAACTGACTGATCACCACCAAGGCTGTTGATTGTCTCAAGAGACATAGCCGATGCCAGAGCGATCGATGCAATCATCGCACCACAATATGATTCAAAAATGTCTGAACCCATACCAGCAACGTCACCAACGTTATCACCAACGTTATCGGCAATAACAGCAGGGTTGCGTGGGTCATCCTCAGGGATGCCAGCTTCAACCTTACCAACGAGGTCGGCGCCAACGTCGGCTGACTTGGTAAAGATACCACCACCAACACGGCTAAACAGTGCAACAGATGAACCACCCATCGCAAAGCCTTCGATCGCCTCGATGCCATGCGCGGTACCGCCCATGAAGTGATACAGGATGCCAACACCCAAAAGACCCATAGAGGCAACAGTAAGACCCATGATTGAGCCGCCGAAGAAAGCCACATTCAAAGCCGCCGCAGCGCCCTTTGTGTTAGCCGCAACAGCCGTTCTTACGTTTGCCTTAGTCGCTGAATACATGCCGATGTAACCGGCCACGCCTGAACAAATAGCACCAAGCGTGTAAGCAATGGCTGTTTCAATGCCAAGGCCGTAGTAAAGAGCGACGATACAGATCAGACAGAATATAGCCAGACGCTTATATTCACTGGCCATAAACACCATAGCGCCAAGATGAATCTCGTCAGCAATCTCCTTGACTTTGCCTTCACCCGCAGGTGTTTGCAAAATGCGGGCATAGACCAAAAAGGCCGCGATCAATCCTAGGATACCTAGGGCGACCGGCATTAATGCGTTTGTAAGCATGAACATTTCCTCTTGCTTAGATAAAAGAAGGCGGCCAGCGGCACTAAATTCTAGTCCCATCACGACCGCGTAAACCGCTCGCCTTATAGACTGAATACAAGGCAGTGTAAAGGCGTGAATGCGCGGGTGACTTTGGCTTTGGCAGGGTTAAAACTTGTCGTATTTGCCAGTGCGGCGATTACGGCTCCAACTGCACTTCAATGCGGCGGCCTGAATGTTTTGGGCAAGGTGATCTTTGCTGTCGAATTGGAGACGCTTTGTCACGTCCGCCTCGATCAAATCTGTGGCGGTGACACCGCTCTTGATGCCGCGTGCTTCGATGGCGCGAAAGGCCATGATGGCAATCTTAATGCTCATTATAACAAGCCCTCTGATCCGTGCTTCCGTGGCCCTATCATATCAAATTTTGATGATTTTTGAAATCCATGTTACCGGGTCTAAACGACATACCCCGCGCACGATTACCCCAGCTCACTGTTATGGAGGCCTATTAGGGTGGCTGGGTTTTTGTTGCGGTACGGTAATGCCAAGGCTACGCTCACAAAAAGTGACCTTGTATAAAATGGGGCGGGGGGCGAAGAATGACTAGTGGTGACCGGCCTATCCACTCGCCGGTGATACAAAGCTCGCCGGTGATACAGGGCTCGCCGGTGATACAGGGCTCGGCAGTTAACGCTGGCGGTATCTATGCCGATAATTTCAAAGCCGCGCCCTATTGGTGGGATCACGAAGAACCTGGTTCGGTTCTGGAGAGTGATCTTGGCTTGCCGCAAAAATGTGATGTGATTGTTGTTGGCTCTGGTTATGCGGGGTTGCATTCGGCGATTACGCTGGCCCGCGATGGGGCCGATGTTGCGGTATTGGACGCCGAGGCGCTGGGCTATGGGGCGTCTAGCCGGAATGGTGGCATGGTGTCGGGCGGGGTCAATGTCGGCAAACATGCCAAACTCGACCCGAAGAACGAGCGCGCCGTTCTAGAAGAAGCATCACTTTCCTTTAGCTGGTTCGAGGATTTTATAAAAACCGAAAGCATTGATGCGAGCTTCCAGATGACCGGCCGCTTTGTCGGGGCGCATTGCAGTGCCGCTTGGGCCAAGCAAGCGGCGATGGTAGCGCAATTAAACAGCGCCGCCGATCAGGGTGCCTATATGGTTGATCCGGCTGATACCCATAGCGAAATCAAATCTGATTTTTACCGCGGCGGCATGGTTGTAGAAAGATCTGGCGCGGTGCATCCAGCCAAGCTACATGCCGGATTATTGCGGGTGGCACGGGCCGCCGGGGTAAAATTATTTGGCAATATCAAAGCTGGCGAAATTAGACGGCGTGCGTCGGGGCTGGAAATAGACACAACCGGCGGTACCATCGCCGCACACCAGATTATAATTGCGACCAACGGCTATAGCGGCTCGTTGAGCGAATGGCACCAACGCCGCGTTGTGCCAGTGCCAAGCTATCAGATCGCCACCGAGGAGCTGGGCGCCGATCATGTAACCGCTCTATTTCCAAAGCACCGGATGATTGCGGATACCAAGCGGCTATTGTTTTATTTCCGGCCATCACCTGATCGCAAACGGATTTTGTTTGGTGGGCGGGCGCTCTATCTCAATCACGATGCGGCGGCTGGTGCGGCCTTTTTGCGGGACCGGCTAATCAAGGTGTTCCCCGAATTAGACACGGTGAAGCTATCGCATGGCTGGTATGGCAATGTGGCATATCTGCGTGACGGGATCCCGCATTTGGGCGAGAGCCAGCAAAACCAATTGCCCGGCGTTTATCACGCGCTTGGGTGTCATGGTAGCGGCGTGGTGATGATGAGCTGGCTTGGGCACCGCACCGGCCTTCTGGCGGCGGGCAAGTTAAACAGCCAGAGCGCCTTTGGCGAACGCGCGTTGGCCTCATTCCCCTTCTATCGTGGATACCCCTGGTTTTTGCCTATTATGGGCAAGTATTATCAAACAAGAGACTGGCTGGATCGGGCCATTGACTGGCGTTCAAAACAATAGATAATGGCGCTTTTGTAGGATCTTTCATGCATTTATCCCCCGAACAAGTATGCGCCCATCGCGGTGCTTCTGGAACCGCGCCTGAGAACACTATAGCGGCGTTTAATGCGGCCTGTCTGATGCCGGTGGGCAGTGTGGAATTTGATATTTCGCTTCTTGGCGACGGCACCGCATTGATCCATCATGACGGCGTTTTGGGGCGTACCATCAAGGCCAGTGGTACCTTGCTGGATATGAAGATTGATGCCTTTGATACGCTTGATGCGGGTGCATGGTTTGGTGCGGAATTTGCCGGTCAGTCCGTACCATTATTGGCGGATGTCCTGCAGTTATTGGCACAGCATGACAAAATGCCGGTTTTAGATGTGAAAATACACGCCGAAGAGGAAGCCGCATTCGCCGACGCTATAGCCGGAATATTGGCACAAAACCTATCCAAGCCGCCTTTGGTCACAAGCTTTTCACGTAAATTTCTGATTGCCCTACGCGCCGCCGCGCCCGATGTGCGTCTTGGTTTGCTGGGCGAGGCATTGCCAGAGGATTGGGAAGATTTTTGCGATCAATTGGCGATCGAGGCGGTGCATCTGGATGTGAACAAATGCACGCCGGATGATATCGCGGCGATCGGTAAAACCGGCCGCGACACCCGTTTATATACGGTCAATGATCCGGCCTCTGTTACCGGCCATATTGATGCCGGTTTGACCTCAGTCATTACCGATTTCCCAGATCGGTTTTTCGGGTAAAGTTTCGGTTGGTTGGGCGCCAATAATCGGGCTCTATAATACCAAACAAGTGGATTTATAGCGTTAATTGAATAATGTTATTACGATGCACCAGCAGGTGTAGTGAGCTAAGGATCAAGGATGCAAGATTTCAATGCGGAATTGTGGCTAAAGAACAATCCGGAGATCGAAAGTCTGCGGGCTGTTTTTTTGGATATCAACGGTGTTATGCGCGGCAAACGCCTGCGTCCTGATTCTCTGGAAAAAATTATTAAAGGTGGCGTTCGGATGCCATTATCGACCGCCAATGTCGATATCTGGGGCCGTGATATAGATGGTAGCCCGTGGGTGTTTGAAAGCGGCGATGCCGATGGTCGTTGTGACTGGACGCAACGTGGGCCGCTGCCGATCAACTGGACCGACCGCCCCGCGGCGATGGTGCCGGTGACGCTGGCCGATGATGATGGTGCGCCGTTTATGGGGGATGCCAGAAACGCCCTTGCCAGTTTGCTGGCGCGGTATCAGGACCTAAATATTCGTCCGGTGACTGCGTTTGAACTGGAATTTTATCTGGTTGACCCAAAGGCCGCTATTGGTGATGGGACGCCGGCAAATCCTCTATCGGGCGTGCCCACCATTCGCGATAATGTCCTAAGTGTTGATGAATTGAACGATTATGACGCCCTGCTGGGTGATATCTATCAAGCGTGTGAGGCGCAAAATGTCGATGTGGATGCGGCGATCAGCGAGAGCGGCCGTGCCCAGTTCGAAGTTAATTTACGCCATGGTGATGATGCGCTGAAAGTGGCCGATGATGCGGTGCTATTCAAAATTATCGCCAAGGGTGTTGCCCGCAAGCATGGGTTGGCGGCGAGTTTCATGGCCAAGCCATTTGCCGAGCGTGCCGGTAACGGATTGCACCTGCATTTTAGCTTGATTGATCAGGACGGCAAAAACCTGTTTGATAATGGTGATCAAGTGGGAAGCGCGATGATGCATCACGCACTGGGCGGGTTGCTGGCTTCGATGCCGTCATCGATGATCTTTTTTGCCCCCCACCTCAATTCTTATCGCCGCCTTGCGATTGAACAGCACGCGCCAACTTCGGTTTGTTGGGGGTATGAAAACCGCACCGCGGCCATTCGGATTCCGGGTGGCCCGCCGTCAGGGCGCCGGATTGAACACCGTGTTGCGGGTTGTGATACGAACCCGTATTTGGTGATGTTGGCAATCTTGGGCGCGGCCTTGCATGGCATAGAGACCAAAATCGATCCAGCGCCGCCGATCACAGCGAGCTCCTATGATTTAGATCTGCCGCAATTGCCGGATAGCTGGCAGGCCGCGGTGGCCGCCTTTGAAAATGACACATCATGCGACAGTTTTTGTCCGCCTGTTCTGCGGGAGATGATGATATTAACGAAAAAACAGGAGATGGCCCGTTTCGCCGCGGAAATCACCCCGCTGGAATTCGCCTCCTATCTAGATCAGGTATAGGCTGGTGTTTGTTGGCGTTTAGGCTTGGCCTGTGGGATTGGCCTGTGGGATTGGCCCGTAGGATTGGCCTGTGGGATTGAGTTGTAGTCTTATTGTATGAACTGTTCTTTATTGTTAGCCTTTAGTCTGAATTCTTAGCATTGCTCTAAATTTTATTTATCCGGTCATAAACATGAAAAAGAGGGAAAAATGAAACATTTACACACACGCCGAACCGCGCTGGTAATGGCAGCGATGATGTTTACGGGCACTAGCGTGACGACAAGTGCGCTGATGGCCGAAGAAGTTTTGAATGTCTATAATTGGTCGGATTATATCGCCGAGGATACGGTGGCTAATTTCGAAGCTGAGACAGGCATTAAAGTAACCTATGACGTCTATGATTCTAATGAGGTGCTCGAGGCCAAAATGCTGGCGGGTTCGTCTGGGTATGATCTGGTTGTGCCGACTGGTGACTTTCTATCACGCGGCCGCGAGTCAGGCGCCTATCAGGATTTGGACCTCTCGCGCCTCAGCAATATAGGCAATCAGGATGCCGCAGTTCAGGCACAGGCCAATCGGCAAATCGCCGTTGATAATGCCGGCCTTGTTTATATGTGGGGTAGTACCGGCATTGCCTATAATGAGGCAATGATTGCCGAGCGTTTTGGCGATGATGCGCCGACCGATAGCTGGGGTCTTATTTTGGATCCGGCGAATGCGGCTAAACTACAAGATTGCGGCATTGCCGTCTTGGACGCGCCAACCGATGTGTTGCCAAACGTGATTGCCTATCTTGGCAAGGATGGCACCAGCACCAATGCGGATGATTTCAAAGCCGCTGGCAAGGTTCTGAACGGAATCCAGCCATATCTGCGCTATATCCATTCCAGCCAGTCAATCAATGACATGGCGAATGGTGATATCTGCGCCGCGATCATGTGGTCAGGTGATGCGTTCCAGGCCGCCGCAAGGGCCGAAGAAGCCGATAATGGTCATGTGATTAATTATGTGATCCCAAGCGAAGGCACGAATATGTGGTTCGATTTGATGGCATTGCCAGCCGATGCAAAGAACGTCGATAACGCCTATAAATTCATCGATTACATGCTCCGTGCTGATGTCGCCGCGAATAATGTGAATTATGTGTGGTATGCCAGTGGTAACGAGGCCGCCAAAGCCTCTATCGATGCCGAGATCCTTGAACATCCCGGCATTTATCCAACGGCCGCCGCTCAGGAAAATCTGTTCGTGGTTCCGGTTTATGATGCCAAGCTAGACCGCGCGATCACGCGTATTTGGTCACAATTTAGCTCTGGCAGCTGATCGGCCCAACATGCCTAAAATCTGCCCCTTCCTTTGATCAAAAGGAGGGGGCCTTGATGGTGAGGAGCATATGGGACCATTTATCCGAATGAAGAACGTGACCCGCCGCTTTGGGGATGTTGTGGCGGTTGACGATCTGTCTCTCGACATTGAAAAGGGCGAGCTGTTCTGTCTGTTGGGTGCATCTGGATGCGGCAAGACCACGTTGCTACGGATGCTCGCCGGATTTGAGACGGCGGATAGTGGGACTATTGAGATTGATGGCCGTGATATGGCGAATGTGCCGCCGAGCGAACGCCCGGTAAATATCATGTTCCAGAATTACGCCCTGTTCCCGCATATGTCTGTTGCCAATAATATTGCCTATGGACCCCGCCGTGCCGGCATGTCCGGTGGTGAGCTCGATGAGCGCGTTGCCAAATTGCTCGATCTGGTGCGGCTATCGGGCCTTGGTGATCGCAAACCGCACCAGCTATCAGGTGGCCAGCGCCAGCGTGTTGCCCTTGCCCGTGCATTGGCGCGCAATCCCAAATTACTGCTTCTTGATGAGCCGCTGGCGGCGCTCGATAAAAAGCTGCGCGAAGACACCCAATTTGAACTTGTCGATATTCAAGAGAGCCTTGGCACCACATTTATGGTTGTTACCCATGATCAAGAAGAGGCGATGACTTTGGCGTCGCGTATTGGGGTGATGGATGCGGGCCGGTTGGCCCAAGTGGACGCCCCGCAAAAGCTATATGAAAAACCGGTAAATGCGTTCATCGCTGATTTTCTGGGGACGGTTAGTTTCATTGATGGAACGGTTAAAACCGTGACCGACAAGAATGTGATGATCGCCGGGGAATTGAATGTGACGGCGGTGAATGATGGGCGCTTTGCCAAAGGTGACAAGGTTCGCGCCGCCATCAGACCAGAGAAAATCAGCCTAACCCCGGAAAAAACCGGCGCGCCGAACGAGATGCCGGTGACAATTGAGGATCTGGCATTTCTAGGCGTGGCGCTGAATTACCGTGTTATTTGCGACAATGGCAAAATGCTCAAGGTGCATCACCCGAACCGGTCTGGTGAAAAATCCATGACATGGGGCGATAAGGGCTTTGTCCAGTTTCTGCCTGAAGATGTGATCCTGCTGGAGGAGTGAGCGATGGCATCACCGGCGGCACAAGTTACAAATCGTCAGGCACGGTCGTGGCGTTGGCTGATTGTTGCCTTGCCGCTTGCGTGGTTGGCGGTGTTTTTCCTGATGCCCTTGGTCGAAATGCTACAGGTGTCATTTACCACGGCCCAGCGCAGTATCCCGCCTTTTGCGCCGCTTTGGGGGTTTGATGAGGGCGGGTTTTATACCAATTTCAATCTCGATAATTACCGTCTGCTTGGTGAATATTGGGAGGAATATATCGGGCCAGCGATGAACAGCATCCGGTTGGCATTTTTCTCGACGCTGGTTTGTTTGCTTTTTGCCTATCCGATGGCGTGGTGGATTGCCCGCTCTGATCCAAAACGCCGGACGATCTTGCTAGTATTAGTGATGTTGCCGTTTTGGACCTCTAGCCTGCTCAGGATTTATGCGCTGATTGGTCTGCTTAATCCGAATGGATTTATCAACGCAACTTTGCTGTTTATGGGTGTGATTGATGCGCCGATATTAATGATGCAGACGGATTTTGCGATTTATATGGGGATGGTGCTGACCTATCTACCGCTGATGATCTTACCGCTTTATGCGGTGATGATCCGGCTTGATAGCGATGTTCTCGATGCGGCCGCGGATCTTGGGGCGTCGCGTTTGGTGATGCTATGGACGATCATTCTGCCGCTCACCAAATCGGGGATTATTGCTGGCTGTTTATTGGTATTTATTCCGGCGGTTGGTGAATTTGTCATTCCGGCTTTGCTTGGTGGGCCGGATCAATTGATGCTTGGCAAAGTTGTCTGGAACGAATTTTTCCGCGCCCGCGATTGGCCGGTTGCCTCGGCGATTGCGATGCTGTTGCTGGCGATATTGACGATACCGATTATCTATACGCGTTATCAGGACGGTCGCACTAGTGATCTGGACAGGGCCGAGGCCGTGGCCGAGGGGGATGCGCGATGAACAACAAGATAGCGTGGCCCGCGATAACCCTCGGCATTATCGGGTTTGGCATTTTATATATTCCGGTCACAGTGATGATCATCTATTCATTCAATGCCGGACGGTTGGTGTCTGTATGGTCTGGATTTTCGACAAAATGGTACGGCTCTCTGCTTGGTAACGAGCAAATTCTTGATGCGCTGGGGAAATCTATCGGGGTCGCGGTGACGGCGGCGACGATCTCGACAATTTTTGGAACGCTGATTGCTCTTGCCTTTGTGCGTCTTGGTAATTTCAGGTTTCGTCTGGCGCTTAGTGCGCTTGCGAGCGCGCCTCTGGTTATGCCCGAGGTGGTGACCGGCCTGTCTCTTTTGCTGTTGTTCATTGGCATGGAGAGTGTGCTTGGCTGGCCTGCGGGGCGCGGGATCATGACGATTATTCTGGCGCATAGCACGTTTGGCATGTGCTTTGCCGCCGTTGTGGTACAGGCGCGGTTGCGTGATTTTGACATTGCAATCGAGGAAGCGGCGGCGGATCTGGGCGCACGCCAGCCGTTTATTTTCTTTTCGATCACCTTGCCGATTATTGCGCCGGCGGTGGTTGCGGCATGGTTGCTGGCCTTTACCCTTAGCTTTGATGATTTGGTCATAGCTAGCTTTGTCAGCGGTCCGGGGTCATCGACCTTGCCGATTTTGATTTTCTCGAAAGTACGTCTTGGGGTAACGCCGGAAATTAACGCGCTTGCCACAATCATGATTTTGCTGGTGGCGATATGCGTAGTCGGCGCGAGTGTGATATTCTACCGGCGATCCAAAAACCCCGCCTCCAGCTAGGAGTTAAGAACAATGTCTGATGATGATTTTGACCAACAAAAAGGCGATAATGCCTTTCGCGCAGAGGCGGCCACTGATTGGCGTTGGGAAATGACCTATGGCGGTGCGCTTAGCTTTTGTCGGCGTAAATATAGCCGCGATCTAACCGGCGCGGATGTTGTCGTTAGCGGTATCCCCTATGATAGTGCGGTGACCTATCGGCCGGGTGCGCGGCTTGGCCCACGGGCCATTCGCGCTGGATCAGTCCAGCTTGCCGAGCTCCAGCATTTTCCGACCGGGATCGAGCCGAGTGCGCATTTATCGGTAATTGATTACGGCGATTGTTTTATCAATCCGCATGAGCCGACCAGCGTGTTTAGCGCGATTGAGGCGCATGCAGATCATATTCTGGCATCGGGCGCGTCGATGCTAACCCTTGGCGGTGATCATTCTATTTCCTATCCATTGCTAAAGGCGCATGCGAAAAAGCATGGGCCAATAGCGTTGATCCAGTTCGATGCGCATTGTGACACTTGGCCGGATGATGGCCAACGCTTTGACCATGGCACCATGTTTGCCAGGGCGGCGAATGAGGGCATTATTGATGTTGATCGGTCCACCCAAATCGGCTTGCGAACCTATAATGATAGCGATCATGGTTTTGAAATTCTGACGAGCCCATGGGTTCATCGCCACGGTATCCATGCGGCTCTTGATATCGCAATTGAACGGGCTGGCGCCGCGCCGGTCTATGTGTCTTTTGATATTGATGGGCTTGATCCGGCCTTTGCCCCTGGAACCGGTACGCCGGTGGTTGGCGGTCTTGCTAGCTGGCAGGGGCTTGAATTTATCCGTGGGCTGGAACCACTGCGCCTTGTCGGCATGGATATTGTCGAGGTGTCGCCATCCTATGATCATGCCGAGATCACCGCCATTGCGGCGGCTAGCATGGGGTATGAATGGTTGGCGTTACTGGCCAAAAAGCGCGGTGCGGCCACCTCCCCAGTGGGGCGCATTTAATAATCCCCGGTGGGGCGCATTTAATAGTCCCCGGTGGGGCGGGTCTCATTCCGATTTATAGTTTTAGCTGATCACGTAATTTGTAATAGGCCATGCCAAGCGCGAGTGCCGGTGTGCGTAATGGGCCGCCGGGGAACGGCAGATGGTTTAGGCTCTGCATCACATCAAAGCGTGTGGCGTCACCAATCACCGCATCGGCAAGCATAACGCCGGCCTGTCCACTAAGGGCAACGCCATGGCCGGAAAATCCCTGAACGAAATAGATGTCATTATCACTGCGGCCAAAATGCGGAATGCGGTTAACCGTTATGCCAATCCGCCCGGACCAGACCTGTTCGGTTTCGATATCGGCCAATAGGGGAAACACCGCCTGCATACGGCGTCGCAGATCCCGTTCAACATTGCCCAGCTCGACATTTGTATAGCTGGCGCGGCCGCCAAAAATCATCCGCCCATCAGCATCAATCCGGTAATAATTAAGCGCGGCATTGCAATCGGCAACGGCGCTTTGTGTCGGTAGAATCTGGCCGATAACATTTGGTGATAGCGGCGCGCTGGCCAGAACCGACGAGGTAACCTGGGCAAGGCGGCTTTTCATCTGGGGTAGGGCAATATCGCCTATATAGGCATTGCCACATAGCAAAATAATGCGGGCGGTTAGTGTAGGGCCCACATTAGGGCCAGACCGGCCCCTGTTAGTGGCGGTATTCTGGTTAATGGGCTGGGTATGAATGATCTTCTGCCGTCCGCCTTCAATATTGGTGACATGGGTCTGTTCAAAAATTCGGGCGCCAGCGTCAATCGCCGCCTTTGCCAACCCGTGGAGATAGCGCAAAGGTTGCATATGCCCACAGCCAGTATCATAGAGCGCGCCAACATAGGCATCGGTGCCGATATACGGAGCCAATGCAGACGGGCTGTCTAGGCGGGTGAATTTGTCATAGCCACGCGCCTCCCATTCATCTTGCATTTCGACTAGCTCATCCATCTGGCGCTGGTGCAATGCGGCGTGTAGATAGCCGAAACGAAGGTCGCAATCGATATTGTATTTTGCCACGCGCTCGCTCACCAGATCGACCGCCTTCATGCCGGCATCCCACGCAATGTCGGCCTCATCCTTGCCGAGCTGGCGGCTGATATGATGAAAATCATTTGGCCAGCCCTGACAGACATGGCCGCCATTACGCCCTGACCCACCATTGCCAATCCGGGCCGATTCCAAAACAGTCACATCAAAGCCAGCCTCGGCCAACCGAAGCGCCGCCGATATGCCAGTTAGACCGCCACCAATGATGGCGATATCACTGGAAATACTGCTCTCTAGCGGGCCATATGCGGGCCGGTCAGCATAGCTGGTTTCATAAATTGATTGCTGCGTCATATAGATTGGGCCAAGGGTTTCAAAGGTTAACGGCGCCGGTAACATCACTTGATAATTTGGTGGTTAAATCGGTGAATAATTCGGTGAATAATTCGGTGATTAATTTGGTGGTCGGGGTAATCTCTCCGGTGGTTTCCACCCATTGCCTAGCATAGGTTAAAAGGGTAGGCTTAATGGTAATTCTTTATCAAGTTCATTTTGCTTTTAGCGTTACACTCTGGCCCAAACACGGCAATATTGGGCGCGGAATAATGTGGCGCGCTGGAAAAATGCGAGGGATCAGATGGGTGACGCTAAACAATTATCAACGGCGCAATGGCAACAGCTAGACGCAACGCATCACATGGCGCCATTTACCGATTACGCTGCCCAGCGAGAGCACGGCGCGCGGGTTATTACCCATGCCGAGGGTCATTATATTATTGATAGTGAAGGCAACCGTATCCTTGATGGGATGGCCGGTTTGTGGTGTGTCAATGTTGGCTATGGGCGGCAATCTTTGGTTGATGCCGCCGCCGCCCAGATGACCCAGCTTCCCTATTATAACAACTTTTTCAAGACCAGTAACCAGCCGGTAATCGCCCTGTCTAAACGCTTGGCCGATATTACCCCTGATGGGCTGAACAATGTGTTTTATGCCAATTCTGGATCTGAGGCGAATGACACGATTATTCGCATGGTGCGTCATTTCTGGGCGCTCGAGGGCAAGCCGGAAAAGCGGGTGATTATCTCGCGTGACTATGGTTATCACGGTAGCACTATCATGTCGGCTAGCATGGGCGGCATGTCTGGGATGCATGACCAGGCCGCTAGCGAACCGGACTTTGATCACATCCGCCCGCCCTATGGATTTTTATATCAGGGCAATCAGGATGAGGCCGAATTTGCCGCCCATTCTGCGGGCTTGTTAGAGGAAAAAATCGCTGAACTGGGCGCCGATAAAATTGCCGCCTTCATTGCCGAGCCTGTGCAAGGTGCGGGCGGCGTTATTGTTCCACCCGCCGGTTATTTTGACCATATCCAGGCGATTTGTAAGCGCCATGATATTCTGTTTATCGTTGATGAGGTTATTACTGGATTTGGCCGGACCGGCGAATGGTTCGCTAGCCAGAAAATGGGTCTATCCCCCGATATGATGACGTTGGCCAAGGGGCTGACATCTGGCTATATCCCGATGTCGGCGGTGATGGTTGGTGACCGTGTTGCCCAGAGGTTGATATCTGATGGCGGCGAATTTTATCACGGCTTTACCTATTCCGGGCATCCGGTTGCGGCGGCGGTGGCGCTGGCCAATCTGGATATTATCGAGGATGAGGGACTGATCGCGCGGGTACGCGATGATACTGGCCCTTATCTTGCCGAAGCGCTGGCGTCTCTTAGCGATCATTGCCTTGTTGGCGAGGTGCGTTGCTATGGATTGCTGGGCGCGGTGGAATTAGTCAAATCCAAAGATGGGCCGATATTATTTGATCCTGTCGGTGATGTTGGTGCGATGTGCCGCGATCACGCGATTGCCAATGGTTTGATGATGCGCGCGGTGCGGGACGGGATGATTTTATCCCCGCCGATGACCTATACGCGCGCTGATATTGACGAAACAATGCGCATTGCAAGAATTGCGCTGGATCTAACCGCGGCCGAGCTTGGCCTATCCGGTTATTAACGGGCCTCATAAACAGGAGCATTCATGAGTTTCGATCTCAAAGCTTGGCTTAAAGAAAAATCAATTACCGAGGTGGAATGTCTGGTTAGTGATATTTCGGGCATCCCGCGCGGCAAAATTTTGCCAGTGAAAAAGTTTATTTCCGCATTTGAAACCGGCGGATTGCGGCTTCCTGAATATGTATTTGGCCAATCGGTTACGGGCGAATATTACGATAGCAAAGTGCTCAATGAAATTGGTGCGGATATCGTGCTTCGCCCTGATCCATCCTCTTGTCGTCTGGTGCCGTGGTACGCCGAACCTACCGCCCAGATTATCCATGACGCTGTTGATCAGGACGGTGATGAAGTTACGTTTACCGCGCGGGCGGTGCTAAAGCGGGTGCTGGCTTTTTATGAAGAGGCGGGCCTTGTGCCGGTGATTGCGCCGGAGCTTGAATTCTTTTTGGTCCAGCAAAATGCTGATGCGAATAAACCATTGCAAACACCGACGGGCCGGTCTGGTCGCGCGGAAAAAGCCAAGCAAGCCTATGGCATTGATGCGGTGAATGAATTTGATCCACTATTTGAGGAAATCTACGATCATTGCGAGGCACAGGGCCTCGATATTGATACGCTAAGCCATGAGGCTGGCGCCGCCCAGATGGAAATAAATTTCAATCATGGAGATGCGCTCGATCTGGCAGATCAGGCGTTCTTGTTCAAGCGCACCGTGCGCCAAACCGCGCTCAATCACAATGTGCATGCGACCTTCATGGCAAAACCAATGCAGGACCAACCCGGTAGCTCTATGCATATTCATGCCTCGATCTGTGACAAGGCGACGGGCCGCAATATTTTCGTCAATAAGGATGGCAGTGACAGTGATGTGTTTTTCCATTCCATTGCCGGAATGCAGCGTTATCTGGTTGGGGCGATGGCGTTGATGGCACCTTATGTCAATTCATATCGCCGCCGCACAGGGGCCGAGGATTCGCCGGCAAATCTGGCGTGGGGCATGGATAATCGCACGGTCGGTCTGCGGGTACCTTTTGGTGACGCAAAAGCCCGCCGGATCGAAAACCGTCTTCCCGGCGCGGATGCCAATCCGTATCTGGCAATTGCCGCCACGTTGGCGACAATCTGGCTTGGCATACAGGAAAAAAAGCGACCAACGAAACCGCATAATGTGAGTGGTGAGGATATGCAAACCTTGCCAAAGAATTTGGACATCGCACTAGACATGCTGGAAAAAGCGAGCCCGTTGCATAATGTTCTGGGCGCGGATTTTGTAAAATTATTTGCCGAAGTAAAACGCGCCGAAGCGGTCGCTTTCCTCGAAGTGATCAGCCCGTGGGAGCGGGAATATCTACTGCTGAATGTCTAAGTCATTTGACGTATTGGCCAGTTATTGTTGGCCGGTAATTTTGGCCGGTCATTATTGGCAAGTTTTGCAGAGGCCTGTCATCTCGATCACCGTGCGCACTGGGTTGAAATCGCGTGACTCGCAGACCGCGGCTAGGGCCTCGGTTATCTGATCATCGGCAAATTCCTCGGCACTATCGCAAGCGGTGCATAGCATGAAAATCGTTGTCGAATGGCCGGCACAATCATGGCGAGAACAGGCAACAAAGGCGTTCTTGCTCTCAATGCGATGCGCCGCGCCCTTGTCGATGAGCTTGTTGAGCGCACGGTATACCTGCAACGGCGCGCGGATGCCCTGATCGCGTAATGCGTCAAGAATATCATAGGCGCTTAGCGGTGTTTTGCTCTCGTCCAATAGCGCCAGAACAAGCTCTTCATTGCGGGTAATTTCCATAGGTGTGATCTCTATCTGCGTTTATGTTCCAATGGCAACAGGTGGACTATCCCAAACATTGCCGCCGCTGCCAACACAATTGACGGGCCGGTTGGCGTATCAAATTGCAGTGATCCAAATATGCCTCCGCCCATGGCCAATAGCGCGATTAGAATAGCTATTCCCGCCATGATTTCGGGTGTTGGGCTTAATCGTCTGGCCGCCGCCGCGGGGATAACCAGCATCGCAGTGATCAATAGGGCGCCAATTAATTTAAGCGCAATTGCCACCACCAAGGCGATCATAACCATAAAGATCCATTCGCTTTGCTGGGGTGACAATCCCTCTGCGGTAGCTATATCGGGCGAGATTGTCGCCGCCAAAAAGGCCCGCCAGTAAAAGAACAGCCCGATAAGGATGAGCCCACCGCCACCATAAATGATAGCAAGATCTTGCTTTGTTACCGATAGGATATCACCGAGCAGAACGCGCATGACGCTGAGTTCATAACTGCCTAGCAGAGAAATCGTGACCAATCCTAGTGCGAGGGTCGAATGGGCAATGATGCCCAGAACCGCGTCGGACGGCAGGTGCGATCGCCGCTTTATCGCAACCAGAATAAAGCACACGGCAAAGGTAACCATCGGCACCGCTATCTGTGGTGACAAATCAATGGCAACACCAAGGGCGACACCAAGCAATGCCGAATGGGCTAGGCTATCGCCAAAGAAAGACATCCGCCGCCAGACAATCAAACAGCCAAGCGGCCCTGCAATTATCGCAATGGCAACACCGGCCAATATCGAGCGGGTCAGAAAATCGTCAAACATTTTATGCCTCTAAACCTTGCTTTGCGGGTGCGCCGTGATGGTGGCCGTCATCGGGATGGCAATCATCGGTGATCGTGCCATCGGCATGCTGGACGCGGCCATCGGGCAAATGCTGGTGATCATGGTGGTGCTGGTAAATCGCCAAACCGTCAACGGCGGGTCCGAATAGGCGCAGATATTCTGGATTACTCGCGACTATATCGGGCGCCCCGCGGCAACATATGTGACCGTTCAAACAGAGCACAGTATCAGTCTCGGCCATGACGATGTGTAGATCATGCGAAATCATCAGCACCGCACAGCCAGTCTCATCGCGGATATTTCTAATCAGGTCATAAAGTGCGCTCTCACCGGCAAAATCGACCCCTTGCACAGGTTCGTCCAGAACCAAAAGATCAGGTTTGTTCAAGATCGCACGGGCCAGCAGACAGCGCTGAAATTCTCCACCGGACAGGATGCCAATCGGTTCCTTGCGCAGATGTTCGATCCCACAGGCCGCCAACGCCGCTTGGCGCGCATTGGCTGGCGCCCTTGCGGTCAATTGCATCAAACGATCAACGGTAATTGGGAGCGCATTATCGATATTGAGTTTTTGTGGCACATAACCAATGCTCGGCTTTTGGTGGTGGATTATCTGGCCTTCAGTGATTGGAATGGCGCCAAGAACCGCCTTGGCCAGTGTGCTTTTGCCCGCGCCGTTAGGGCCGATGATGGTGATGATTTCACCGGGTTCTATTTTGAGACTGATATTGCGAATCAGCCAGTTATGGCCCCGTTGGACACCGATATTCTCAACCGAAATCAGCGGCATATCACCGTCTTGGGCCTTGGCTTTCTTGTAACGCATATTATCAACATCCTCTTGGCCAGATTTATTTGTCGGCATTCCTTGACCAATATAATGTAATGTTATAACAAACAGAAGTTGTAATAAAGTAACAATCGGAAAATATGATGCTTTCAGTCCAAACGCTATATCTTTCCATCCGCTCGTGCCTAACCCTAGCCAAACGAATGAGCACGGTAACTATCGCCAGTTCGGCATTATTGTTGGCGGGCCTGACAGGCTCTGTAATCACGGCCACGGCGGCGCAGGCGAATACGAATTCTGGGTCAGTACCAAATGTGGCGGCAACGATTAGACCTATTCATTCATTGGTGGCGTCAATCATGCAAGATGTTGGTGAACCCTATCTCATTTTTGATAAGGCGGATTCGGTGCATGGGGCGGTGTTACGACCGAGCCAAGTGCGGCGGTTGCAGGATGCCGATCTGGTGATTTGGATTGGACGGGGCATTGAACATGAACTGATCAGGCCGATGAAGGCCATCGCGGATGCTGGCCGCTTGGTGACTTTGGCGGAGGAAGCAGCGATAGAGTGGCGCCCGCTGGTAGCAGAAAATCATGACGACCATGAAGACCACGCCAAGCACGCCAAGCACGGTGATCACGGTGATCATGATGACCATGCGGGGCATGCGCATGATGAAGGCGGACTTGATTGGCATGTGTGGCTAGATACTGGCAATGCGATCGCCATGGCGCATGTGATAACCGAACGGCTTGTTGCGATCGATCCGGCGCATGCTGAAATCTACCAGCGCAACGAGGCCGCGTTAGTTGCCGAGCTCACCGCCATTGATATCAAAATAGCGGCGCAGAGTAATGGTGGAGATTATGTGGCACAGCACGATGCCTATGGTTATTTCACCCATCGTTACGGCTGGCATTCCTTGGGATCAATATTGGCGGGGCATGAAATTTCACCCTCGATTGGTGATGTGCGGCGCTATTCTGATTTGGTGAAGGATGGCAAAGTTGATTGCCTTATCGCCGATGCCAGAGAGAGCCAGAGCGCGATTGACCTTGTGCGCGGTGACAGCGATGTGCCGCTGATCTCGCTTGATCCGGTTGGTGTGACGATACCGTCGGGGCCAGCCCATTTTGGCCAATTGATGGTTGCGATTGGAGAGGGGCTTTCTGGCTGTAACAAATAGCCGTCTCGGCAGTTAGGATGTTTGCATCTCGACCCCGTCTGGATTATCAAGATAGGGGCCAGAGGCCGATGATCAAAGCCCGGAAGGAAACCGCCTAAATGAAGTCCATTACCATTACCCGCCCTGATGATTGGCATTTGCATCTTCGTGATGGATCAATGTTGGCGGCGGTTACGCCGGATAGCGCGGCGCATTTTGGCCGGGCGATCATCATGCCCAATCTGGTGCCGCCGGTGGTGACTGGCGATGACGCGGCGGCCTATCGTGACCGCATCAAGGCGGCGGTTCCCCCGCATAGCAATTTCACCCCGCTGATGACTTTGTACCTAACCGAGCAAACCGACCCGCATGATGTAAGAGCGGCGGCGGCGGCCGGTATCATTTCTGCGGTAAAGCTATATCCGGCTGGGGCCACGACAAATTCTGCCTCTGGTGTGACTGATTTCGACAAGATCATGCCTGTTCTGGAAACCATGGCCGAGATCGGATTACCGCTATGTGTGCATGGCGAAGTTACCGATAGCGAGATTGATATCTTTGATCGTGAGGCGGCCTTTATTGACACTATTCTTATCCCGCTTCGTGCCAAGGTGCCGGGGCTAAGGGTTGTGATGGAGCATGTCACCACGCGCGATGGGATCGATTATGTACGCGGCGGCGGTGACAACATCGCCGCGACGCTGACGACGCATCATCTGTTTATCAATCGCAATCATATTCTGGCGGGTGGCATTCGGCCGCATTATTACTGTCTGCCTGTGGCCAAGCGTGAAGAGCATCGTCTGGCCTTGGTTGCCGCGGCAACATCTGGCGAGGCCAGCTTCTTTCTTGGTACCGATAGCGCACCCCATCTTGATGCCGCAAAGCAAACCGGTTGCGGGTGCGCTGGCATTTACACATCAATCAACACCATGTCCTGTCTTGCGGAAATTTTCGAATCTGAAAACGCCTTGGAGCAGCTCGAAGCGTTTGCCTCGCTTAACGGTCCGGCCTTTTACCGGATGGCGCCCAACGCCGATACGATCACCCTGCAAAAGCGAGACAATGCGGTCATCTATCCAAGCCACCGCCAGACGGATGAGGGTGATGTGACCATCTTTGATTGTGGCCGCCCGCTCTATTGGGAAGTGGCCTAGCGCCCCTAATAGGCATCCTTTTTGATAATCGGGCCTGCATTCATATAATCATGGATATGGTGGGTGACGGTTTCATCATCGACAAAGATCAAGCCATATTGCGGCTCTTCGATTTTGTCATGGCAAACCATCTCACCGTCAAAGCGGAAATCAGTGCCGATCATCGTGCCGCGCATGGTTGAATAGGAAACGCCGTGCCAGTTGCCGGCAATGACGCGGTGCCCATGACCATAGAACAAATGCCGGATGGTGCCGCGATAGCGGTCAAATAAAGTACCCAATGCGGCGGCGTCAGTGTCATTTATCATCAATTGATCCATTGGCGCCCATTGCACTTGCATCGGATTATGATGGCTAAAGATAAGCGTCCGGTTTTCCGGCGCATCCTCTAGCGTATCCGCAAGCCAATCGAGACGCGCCTTGTCATAAAAGCCATGATGCATTTTGTCTGGAATAGACGCCGGTTGCACAGTGTCGGTGAAAATCAGCCGATAGCCATCAATATCGCGATAGGATTGGATGTAACCGTTCTGGTCACGCAATGTGTCTGGAAAGACGCTGGCGAAATTCTCGCGGTTATCGTGGTTGCCGATCAATAACTGGACCGGCAGGCGCAATCGGGCCAATGATTTTTTGAAAATGTGATAGCTCTCTTCATCACCATAATCGGCAATATCGCCGGTGATCACAACGAGTGCGGCGTCGTCATGCTCGCTATTTACCTGATCAACAAATGCGTCAAAACGCTCTATGGGACAAATATCAAATCGGCGTTCACCGGCCGGTAGGAAATGAATATCGGTAACTTGTATAATTTTGAGCATCACCGCTTGCCCCCTTATAATTTTGTTTCCTTAATCCCATGATTGGGTTTTAGCGAAACCTTTGCCTTGGATTCACGGTGGGTAATATAGGCCGTTGACGCAAAGATCACCGTGCCGCCAATCCATATCCATATGGTTGGCAATTCCCCAAAGATGAACCATGCCAGAATTACGGCAAAGATCAACTTACTGAATTCGAGTGGCTGGAGGCTGGTGATCTCGACAAGGCCACATGCTTTGGTGAACAGCATATGCGCCATCGTGCCAGAAAGGGCGACACCAACGAGATAGATCCAACCAAGTGTGCCCGGTGTTTCCCACACCGCAAGCATTGGGAAAAAGGCAAGCGGCGCTTGCATTGCCACCATCCAGAACACAATCGCACCAGGGGTTTCGGTCTCGGTTAGTTTTTTAACAATCAGGCTAGCCATAGCGATCGTCAAGGCGCTGATCAAGGCCAGAATGGCGCCAAGTGATATCTCGGCAAAGCCGGGCTGGAGGATGATCAGCGCACCGACAAAGCCAAAAATAATCGCCACCACGCGGCGCATGCGAATAACCTCACCCAGAAATAACACCGCCCCAATAGTGATGAATATGGGACCGGTAAAGGTGAGCGCGGTTGCCTCGGCAAGGGGGATCATCGTGACCGCCGCAAAGCCGCAATACATGCCAACGAAATTAACCAGCGCCCGCCAGACGAATAGCTTTGGCCTGTTCATCCGCAAGCTCGATAGGCCAGCCCGCATGATCAATGGCAATAAGATAAGCATGGATAGGAGGTTGCGGAAAAAAACAATTTCCATCACCGGCACCTGCGCCGATGCGAGGCGGATAAACACACCCATAAAGGTAAAGCATAACAGCGCCGCTAGCATCATGATACTGGCGCGTATTTGGGCGGATGATGCGTTAAAAGCGTCGAGCATAAATCCAGCCTAACCCAGTTTGGCCGTGCTGGTAAGCATCTAAGTGCACAGAGTCACCTATGCAGACAGCTTTGCCTTGGCCCATAGATCGAGCGCGTCATAATAATCGTCCCGGGCCTCTATAACCGATGGATGGGCGGCCAATGCTGCCTCATAAACAACCAGCTTGTCTGGCATGGTGATGTCAAAGTTCAAAATTTCGTCAAGCACCCTGAAAATCGCAAAGCTAGCAACAAAACTACAATCGGGGATCGTTAGATCAGTGCCGAATAACAACGGTTGCGGCGTGAACATCTGGGCAAGTTGATCGAGGCGCTTTTGCAATAATGCCGCATTCTCGGCGATAAATTCTGGGTTTCGTGATGCCGGCGCGACCTGGCCGAAATAGGCCCGCAAAACGGGTTCCAAGCGGGTGTCGTGAAAACGCGAAATCTCACGGGCGTGGGCGCGTTCCTGTATATTGGCTGGCAACATTGGCGGCGATGGCGACAATTCATTCAGATATTCGGCAATGGCCTCTGAATCACTCAACCGGAACCCGTCATGGTCAATCGCCGGAACGGTGCCTGCGGGGATGATCTTGCAATAGGCCGGACTGCCATACCCATCAGGCGGCGCGATCATCTCGCTTGGCATGTTTTTATGGGTCAGCAGAATGCGAATTTTACAGCCATAGCTGCTAACCGGAACATTATAGAGCGTAATCATCAAAGGTCTCTTATCGGGTTGGGTATGTCATGTTAGCGCAAACGGTCCAGAAAAAACTAGCACCTGAAAACTAGTATATGAAAAGGCACATGAAAAAAGGCGGGGAAATCCCCGCCTTTAAATCATGGTCTCTGTGGGGCTAGTTAGATAGCTGCCACTTTTTACCAAGCTCGTCAAAGAAGCCACGCTCGGTCTTTAGCTTGATCCATGTGTTCACATAGTTGATCCATACCTGATCGCCCTGTGGCAACAGCATCGCAATTGGTGTTGGTGCTTTTGGCGCTGAAACGGGAACAACCATCATCTCAGGATATTTCGCCACTAGCTTGTAGGCTTCAACATTTGATGTGATGTGTGCATCGGCGCGGCCAGCAAGAACTTCTTGGAAGTCACGGGCTGGGGCTTCAACAATCTTGTATTTTGCATTCGGGAAGAACTGCTTAACCTGCTTTTCCTGTGTTGTGCCGAGTGTTGCGGCAACGGTCACAGCTGCTTTGTCCAGATCGGCCCAGTCAGCAAATTTGCCAGCGTTTTTCTTGAGTGTCAGCGGCACAGTCGCCAATGAGAAATAGCTGTCTGAATAGCCAGCTGCCTTGGCGCGGGCTGGTGAAATAGAGGCTGAACCAGTTAGGTGGTACTTGCCAGATACAACGCCGCTAACCAAAGTTTTCCAGTCAGTTGGAACAAACTCAAGTGTCACATCAAGGTCTTTAGCCAGCTCGGTCATGACGTCAATGTCATAGCCTGTGTAGCTGTTGGTGGCTGGATCCTTCATAGTCATCGGGTTCCAGTCGCCGGTCGTGCCAACTTTAAGAACGCCGCCTGACAGGATTTCCTGCAAGGCACCATCCGCATGGGCGGGAAGCGAAAGCGCCATGAACGACAGGGCGGTAATTGCTGTTTTAAGGAATTTCATTGGTTTCTCCTGAACACTTCGATTTGATAAAATGTGTGTGGGTTGCGCATTTGTTGCTATGGATGTTGCCACAGTAACTGCGACTTTGCGTAATGGGACACGGACGGCTTGCGCCCGATAAATTATGGCAGAGAGATAAGAACTCACCGCTCGTTTCGCAAGATTTAGGGGATGACAAATTTTCTACTGCGTGACATGATCTGCGCCTTTCTACTACTTCATGTCAATAGCAAAATACAATCAAGCATCTGAATTTGTTGATTATTTTATAACAATTGACGATGTTGCAAAACGATCAATTCTTTTTAGAACAAATTGACGCGGACGGGACCGTAATTCAAAAAAATGACCAAATCTTTCATTTCCGTCACCAATGTGAGCAAGTTCTTTGGCGAGTTTCAGGCATTGAAAAATGTCTCACTCGATATTGAGCTCGGCCAGAAAGTTGTCATTTGCGGGCCGTCAGGATCGGGCAAGTCGACGCTGATCCGATGTCTTAACCAGCTCGAGCAGCATCAAAGCGGAACCATTGCCATTGACGGTGTGCAGATTGATTCTAGCCCGGCCGCGCGTGATGCCCTGCGCAATAATGTCGGCATGGTGTTCCAGCAATTTAACTTGTTTCCGCATTTATCCATTCTCGACAATTTGACATTAGGCCCGATGCGGGCCCGCGGGATGACGCGTGAACAGGCGGTTGAATTGGCGACATATTATCTCGACCGGGTGAAAATCCCAGAGCAGATGGACAAGTTTCCAAACCAGCTTTCAGGTGGCCAACAGCAACGTGTGGCGATCGCCCGCGCCTTGTGCATGGAACCCAAGATTATGCTGTTTGACGAGCCGACATCGGCGCTCGATCCAGAAATGATTGCCGAGGTGCTAGAGGTTATTGAAGAATTGGCAGAAAGTGGGATGACGATGATCTGTGTCACCCACGAGATGGGATTCGCCCAGCATGTTGCCGACCAGATGGTGTTTATGGATCATGGCGAGATTGTTGAAATGGCGCCGCCGAAGGACTTTTTCAGTAAGCCGAAAAGCAAGCGTTGCCAGCTATTCTTGCAACAGATATTGCGGCATTAGGGGCAAAGAGATGTTGATATCACGCATTGGATCCCTCCTGCCTGCTGGCATGCGCCGCCTTGCCCCGCTCGTCATTGCCGCATTCGCGTTAACCGGCTGTACCGCCAATTGGGGCTGGTATGTGGTTAACCCGACCACCGCGTCCGGCCAGCGCAACCTGTGGTTTTTGATTGATGGTCTGTATTACACGATCGCCTTGTCGGTAACGGCGATTTTGATATCGGTAATTGTCGGATTGATCATTGCCCTGCCCGGCCTATCAAAGCGCCGGACACCGCGGGCGATCAACCGTGTGTATGTAGAACTAGTGCGGGCAGTGCCGATCTTGGTGTTGATCCTGTGGGTGTATTACGGATTGCCGCAAGTCGCCGATATTTCGATCTCGGTATTTTGGGCTGGTGTCCTTGCGCTGGCGATCTCGGATAGCGCGTTTCAGGCAGAGATTTTCCGCGCGGGTATTCAATCGATTGACCGCGGGCAATATGAGGCATCGCAATCTATCTCGCTTAATTACCGTGACACCATGCGGTTTGTAATTTTGCCGCAAGCGATCAAGCGGATCTTGCCAGCTCTTGGTAACCAGCTTGTCTATATGTTGAAGATGTCATCACTGGTGTCGGTCATCGGCATGCAGGAATTGACCCGCCGGGCAAATGAGTTGGTGGTAACTGAATATCGGCCGCTCGAAATCTACACTATCCTTGTACTTGAATATCTTGTGCTTATCTTACTTGTATCATTTGCTGTTCGCTGGCTGGAAAACCGGATGATGGCTGGCGACACCCGCTAGGCACTTATCGGCCATCATAGCGGCAATGCCAAATGAGCCGACCAAAGGTTGAGTGAGGTATGAGATGAAGTTTTTTCGCTATGGTGAACGGGATAATGAACGGCCCGGCGTAATTGATGCCGCTGGTATGTTGCGGGATCTGTCCTCTATTGTTGATGATATTACCGGTGCGACATTGCCGCAGCTAATGGCGATGAGCGCCGCCGATATAGAGGGTTTGCCGATCATTGACGGCTCGCCGCGGTTGGGCGCGCCAGTGGGGAATGTTGGCAAATTCGTCTGTATTGGCCTTAATTACCACGACCATGCCAAAGAAACAGGCAATCCGGTACCGGCCCATCCGATCGTCTTTATGAAGGCGACTTCGTCGATCAACGGACCGAATGATGACGTGGTTCTGCCGCGTGGTTCCACCCATTCTGACTGGGAAATTGAACTTGGTATCGTTATTGGCAAGGCCGCAAAATATGTGAGTGCGGCCGATGCCACAGATTATATCGCTGGTTATTGCGCGGTGAATGATGTGTCCGAGCGGTTTTTCCAAACACGCCTGACCGGTCAATGGACCAAAGGCAAATCATGTGACAGTTTTGGCCCCATTGGGCCGTGGTTGGTGTCGGCGGATGAAATCGCTGACCCGCAAAACCTAGAGCTAACGCTCGATGTGAACGGCGAGCGGATGCAAAGCGGTAACACCGCCGACATGATCTTTTCAATTGGCGAGATTATCGAACATCTCTCTGGTCTCATGACTTTGCATCCGGGTGATATTATCGCCACGGGCACACCGGCGGGCGTGGGGTCAGGTAAAAAGCCGGCGGCGATCTTCCTAAAGCCGGGTGATGTAATGCAGGGTTCGATTGCCGGTCTGGGCAGTCAAAACCAGAGCGTGGTTGCTGATCCAGCCGATCGTTAGCATCAGCGGCCAGATGGTTGGCCATTTTATAGTTTCGTTTGTAGGGTTTTTTATGGCTAACTCAATTTCAATTCACTGGTTTCGCAATGATCTTCGCTTGGCCGACAATCCGGCATTGAGCGCCGCGGCGGCGGCTGGTGATGTTGTGCCGGTTTATATTCTTGATGATGAGAATGCTGGCATTGACGCGATGGGCGCGGCGAGCCGCTGGTGGTTGCATCATTCTTTGACCGCATTGGACAAATCGCTTGGCGGACATTTATGCGTTTTGCGCGGTGATGCCAAAACCCTCATTGCCGAATTGGCCAAATCTGTGGGCGCGACAGAAGTTCATTGGAACCGATGTTATGAGCCGTGGCGCATTGCCCGCGACAGTGTGATCAAGACGCAATTGCAAGAAAGCGGTATTACGGCAACAAGCCATAATGGATCCCTTTTGTGGGAGCCATGGGACGTCAAAAAAGACGATGGCACGCCGTATAAAGTATTCACGCCATTCTATCGTAAAGGGTGCATGAAAGCCGCGCCGCCGCGTGCGCCAATCGCGGCGCCGTCATCGTTAAACACAATTGCCGCTGATCTTAATGTCGGCATTGGCGCTCTTGAATTATTGCCCGATACTGGCTGGAACAAGGCATTGGACGCGCATTGGGTGATCGGCGAGGCGGGTGCTATGAACCGCTTTACCAGCTTTGTTGATGATGGGCTTGTTGGCTATAAGGACGGCCGCAATTTTCCGGCAAAGCAGAATGTATCGCGCTTATCGCCGTATTTGCATTGGGGTGAAATCTCGCCGCACCAAATCTGGGCCAGCGTTCAAAGTCATATGGATGCGGGATTGCCAACGCGCGATGCGGATCATTTTCTCTCGGAAATTGGCTGGCGCGAATTTTCTTATTCACTGCTCTATCACAATCCGGAATTGCGGCGGCGTAATCTCCAGCCCAAATTTGACAAGTTCCCGTGGCATGATGATGCCGACGCCCTTGCCCGCTGGCAACGCGGCATGACTGGCTATCCGATTGTCGATGCGGCGATGCGTGAACTCTGGCAAACCGGCTATATGCACAATCGCCTACGGATGGTTGTTGGCTCGTTTCTGGTCAAAAATCTGCGCCTTCATTGGCACCATGGCGAGGCGTGGTTCTGGGATTGTCTTGCCGATGCTGACCATGCAAATAACAGCGCGTCTTGGCAATGGATTGCGGGATGCGGGGCCGATGCGGCGCCGTATTTCCGGGTGTTTAACCCGATCACCCAGGGTGTCAAATTCGATGAAGATGGCGCGTTTACCCGCCATTATGTTCCAGAGTTGGCGGCGATGCCGGATAAATATCTGTTCAACCCGTGGGAGGCCCCAGCCGAAATCCTCGCTGCGGCGGGTGTGACCTTGGGCGACACCTATCCGCAACCGGTGGTCGATGTGAAACTCTCGCGCGAGGCCGCGTTAGAGGCCTTTGCCATGTTAAAGCAGCCTGATGCCTGATAGCACCACAAAAGGGGCCTTGCGGCTGGTCATGGCGGACCAGCTAAGCCACGATTTGCCGAGCCTGCGCGGCTATCAACAAGGCGATGTTGTGCTGATGGTAGAGGTGATGGAAGAAGTCACCTATGTGCGCCATCACAAACGCAAGATTGCGTTTCTGTTTTCCGCCATGCGCCATTTTGCCGAAGAATTGCGTGCCCGTGATATCCATGTTGATTATGTCAAACTGGATGATCCCACGAACAGCGCTAGCTTTACCGGCGAGGTAGAGCGGGCGTTAGCGCGGCATGATCTAGACCATATTACCGTCACCAGCCCGTCGGAATTCCGGGTGTTGGAGATGGTGAAAAACTGGGACACCGATTTTGGTGTGGCGGTCAATATTGCGTCTGATGACCGGTTTTTATGCCCGCCAACGATGTTCGAGGACTGGGCCGAGGGGCGCAAACAATTGCGCATGGATTTTTTCTATCGCGAAATGCGCCGCTATCATGATGTGTTAATGGCGGATGGCGAGCCGGTTGGCGGCAAATGGAATTATGATGCCGATAACCGCGAACGGCCGGATCTAAAGATACCGGTGCCGTCACCCTTTATGGTTGAGCCGGATGACATAACCATTGCGGTATTAGAGATGGTTGAAAAAACATGCGCCGATCATTTTGGCGATCTGGCGGATTTTGGTTTTGCCGTGACGGCGGCCGAGGCCAAGGCGGTTCTGGCCGATTTCATCGCTAACCGATTGCCGCTATTTGGCCGGTTTCAAGATGCGATGATTGCCGATGAACCATGGATGTTCCATAGCCATATCGGATTCTACATGAATGCTGGTTTGCTATTACCGATTGATGCAATCCGGGCGGCAGAGGCGGCCTATCATAATGGGCATGCACCGCTAAATGCGGTTGAGGGTTTCATCCGCCAGATTTTGGGATGGCGTGAATTTGTCCGCGGTATCTATTGGTTGAAGATGCCAGATTATGCGGAGCAGAATTTTCTTGAGGCATCGAGGGATCTGCCTGAGTTTTTCTGGACTGGTGACACCGCGATGCATTGCATGTCCCAATCGATCGACCAGACCCGGCGCTATGCCTATGCCCATCACATCCAGCGTTTGATGGTGCTGGGCAATTTTGCGCTCTTGGCAGGGCTGTCTCCGGCGGCGGTCAATGAATGGTATCTGGTGGTTTATGCCGATGCGTTTGAATGGGTGGAATTGCCCAATGTGTCGGGCATGGTATTGTTCGCGGATGGCGGATATCTGGCCAGCAAGCCCTATGCGGCGGGCGGTGCCTATATCAATAAAATGTCCAATTACTGCAAAAATTGCCGTTATAAAGTGGCATTGAAAACGGGCGAGGATGCCTGTCCGTTCAATTACCTATATTGGGATTTTTTAATTCGCAATCAGGATAAGTTGGCAAACAACGCCCGTTTGGGGATGATGTATCGTAGCCTAGAGAAAATGGATGCGGGACGGATCGAGGAAATAAAACAAGATGCGGGCAGGTTTTTTGCCGCGCTCGACCAACCAGCGACTATAGTCACTGGTGGGAACGTCGATAATGAGGAGATTGTTTAGTGGCTAAAAAATCATCACGGATCAAATCCGCACTCAATATTGTAATGGCGCTGTTTCTGCTGGGCGGCACGCTAGGCGTTGTTTCGGCCTGTGCGCGCAATGATGTGACTGCGCTGGCAGAGCGCGGACCTAAATTTGTTTTGGAAGAATTTTTCGCTGGGGACTCGGTTGCCTATGGGGTGTTCGAGGACCGCTTTGGCAATCTGCGCCGTCAATTCAGGGTTAATCTAAATGGCCAGATTGAGGGCAACAAGCTGACCTTGGTTGAGGATTTTCTGTATGATGATGGCGAGCGCGCGGACCGCACTTGGGTGATTGAGAATCTCGGGCAATTGGATAATGGCGCCATTGCCTATCGCGGCACGGCGGCGGATGTGAGCGGCGAGGCAACAGGCAGTGTGGTCGGTAATGGCCTTAACTGGCGCTATGACGTTGTGCTGGAGATGAACGGGCGCCAGATCGAAGTAAACTTTGATGATTGGATTTACCAACAGGACGAGAATGTCGCAATCAACCGTGCCTATATCACCAAATATGGTGTTGAAATTGGATCGGTATCGATTGTGTTCCTGCGCGGCGCGGCGGCAGAGGCGGTTGGTCCCCTTGATCTTGAGAGTTGGTAGCACCCCTTGTGCGATACCGGCATTTTGTGCCAAGGATTTTGCTCGGAATTTACGATACAGAATTGGTTAGCTTAGATGGTTTTTACACAGGTTTTACGGCGCTGGGTCTATAGCATGATGGTTGCGGCGGTGGCGATAATGTCCAGCCCTGCTTTGTTTGCATCAACATCTGCGGCGTCACTTGATGATTATGTGCCCAATGCCGCGCTAGTCGGCAAGGCTGAATTCAAAGTGATGTTCTTCACCATTTATGAAGCGTCATTATTCGCGCCAAATGGAGAATTTAACCGGAGCAAGCCGTTTGCCTTGCGGATCAATTATCTGGTCGATGCGGATAAGAGCCGCTTGGTGGATAATTCCATCAATGAGATGAAACGGCAAAAGTCGGCATCCGGCGAGCGTCTGGAGCGTTGGGAAAATTTGATGAATGAGTATTTCTTTGACATCAAAGAAAATGACATTGCCTATATGGTCCATAATGCCGATCGTAGCCTGACCATTTGGACCAATGATCAAGCACCTGTTACGATTGAAGACAAAGCCTTTGCCCGTGCGTTTTTGAACATCTGGGTTGGCCGTAAACCACGGGATGAAGAATTCCAGAGCCAGCTATTCGGCCAGAACCAATCATAGGAGCCTGTTGATATGCAGCTTGGTGCGTTTTTCTTTGAAATACTGCCGCTTGCTGGTTTCTTTGTTGGCTTTCATTATTTTGGGCTATTGGCGGCGGCGGCGATCTCGGTTGCGCTGGGTGCATTGGTCCTTGGAGTGGTGTGGTTGCGCGATGCCAAAGTGGCTATGTTTCCGCTATTCTCGTTATTGATGTCGGCTGGCCTGACCGCGGCGGCCTATTTATTTGCCGCCGATATATTCATCAAGATCCAGCCCACGATATTTAATGGTATTTTCGCCGCGGTGCTATTGGGTGGGGTGATGATGAAACGCGCGATGATGCGCGAATTCTTTGGCCGCCAATTTCAATTGACCGACGAGACATGGCACAGGCTTAGCTTTCGCTGGGGTTGTTTCTTTCTGGTTCTGACAATTGGCAATGAGGCCGCGTGGCGGTTATTGAGCGATGCCGATTGGGTGACCTATAAAGTCATTGTCGCGGCGCCAGCCAGTGGTCTGTTCATGTTAGCCCAATTGCCGCTTACCTTGCGTGGGCGCATCAAACCTGACTAGAAACCGATCGGCGATCCGTCATAGGCGAAAAACCCGCCACTATCGGTCGGGGTTAATCCATCAAGAACCCGCCATAGACAATCGGCACTATAATCTGCGGTGAATAGCTTGCCTTCCGGAACCCCGCGCTGGAACATTTTTGAAAGATTGGTATCAACCGTGCCGGGGTGCAACATCGCGACAAGAGCGGCCGGATTAACCCGCGCCAATTCGATCGCCATCGTGTGCATTAATTGGTTCTGGGCGGCCTTACTAGCGCGGTAACTATACCAGCCACCAAGACGATTATCACTTATTGATCCAACCCGCGCCGATAGGCTGGCGATCACCGCAGCATGCTTGCCGCGAAGAGCTGGCCACAATGATTTGGTAAATAGCAACGGACCGACAGCATTGATTTGATAGCTGTAGAGCAGGCTTTGTGAATTCAGCTCGGCGATATGCTTCTCTGGCTTTGTGCGCTCGTCAAACAATACGCCAGCGGTGCAAATCATCCGGTCAATCTTGTCAGCACGGCCACAGATAGTGGCGCCAGCATCACCAATTGATTGCTCGTTGGTGAAATCTACCGATAGCCAAGTGATGTTTGGCCCAGCCGGTAATGCGCTATATCCATCGCTTGTCGATGGGGTGCGCGCGGTTAGGAACAGATGTGAATCAGCCGGAATATCGCCATTGGCGTCGGCCATTTCGCGCAAGGCCCGCTTTGCCAAGGCCAGACCAATGCCGCGACCGGCCCCTTGTATTACAATGTTCATTCTGGTGCCCAATCATCAGCCAAGCGGTAAATAATATATCAGAGTCCTTTAATGCAGAGTTAGGTAACACCATCTATTAAAACAAGGGGTATTGAGAGAAGGGTTAAGGCGATGATGCGGCGGTTTTTTGTTTCGACTTTGATAATGGTTATGGTCCAAGTGGGCATGATGGCGGGCGCAAAGGCGAGCGATCTGGTCATGCCTGACCCGTCGATTGCACCGGGTGAGGTTGTTGCCATCCAGCTAAAAGCCCTCCAGTTCAATGACAATCCGATCAATGATTTTGGCATTGCCCAGACATGGAGCTTTGCCCATCCGAACAATCGCGCCATGACCGGTCCCCTACCACGCTTTGCGGCAATGATAAAAAGCCCGGGCTATGCCAGTTTAATCGATCATAACAGGCACACTATTTCCCAGGAAAAAACTGCGCTGGCACCTGGATCGGATGACCCCAATATCGAAATATTCAATGTCTTTATGGAAGGCAAAACCGGCCAGACATTCTTGCTACAATGGGTGGTCGAGAGGGTTACTGAGGGCGAATATAGTGATTGCTGGATGACAGTCTCGGTATCGGCACCAGTAGCGGTCGGCCTAGGTAGCTAGACACCGGCCCTCATTAAGGGCCTTAAATTCTGGGCTGGGCATTCACCTTTTTTGTGCGTTGCAGGGTAAAAAGGCCAGCGGCGACAATGACAGAGCCGCCAATAATAATATGGGCGTGCAGAATTTCACCAAACACCAAAACGCCAACCGCTGATGCAAAGATAATCGAGAAATAGGCAAAGGGCTGAACTGTGCTTGCCTCGGTCACGGCAAATGATTTGATCAGCATGAAATGACCGCCCACGCTGGTTAGACACAGTAACGCCATGAATAGCCAATTGCCGCCTTCCGGCAGTTCCCAAAAGAACGGCGCGATTAACGTAACCGCGATCCCGCCGGTTATGCCGGTCCAGAAAAAACTAGTCTCTGGTGTGTCATGGCGCGCCACTAGCCGCGTTAGAATGCCATATATTGCAAATAATACAGCGCATCCGATGGGCAGCAAAATATCTAAGCCAAAGATCATATTCGTTGGGTTAAGGGCGATAATAACACCGGTAAATCCGGCGGTGATCGCACTCCACCGCCGCCATCCAACACGCTCGCCTAGAAACGGTGCGGATAAGGCGGCTAGGACCAAGGGATAGCTGGCGAAGATCGCGTGAAAATTCACCAAGCCGATCTCGGTAAAGGCGGCCACGGCGAGACAGATTTCCGTCACCAATACCAACCCGCGGATTACCTGTAAAACCGGATAATGGGATTTCGCAACCCGCCGGACGCCACCCTGTTTGAACATACCGAGCGCAATTACCAACACGACAAAAAACCAATAGCGGATGGTCACTACGATCATCACATTATACTGCTCGGCCAAATGCCGAGAAATGCCGTCCTGTAGAGAGAAGATCAGCGTCGTCGCAATCATCAGAGCGATCCCAAGAAGCGGCCGATCAACGCCATTCACCCCGACACCACTCAATGGGGGATCAATTGGCGCCGCATCAGATACGCGGCGATCCCCATTGGGGTTTGGGTTGCGGGTGTTGGTCATGGTGTGACCGTAATTGTTTTTGCCGCAGATTACATTACTAATCGACCAGCGCGTTTCTAATCACTGTATGACAGCTTTTGAGTGACGACATTGTCGGCAACAATCTGCTAGGGTGCGGTGATGAACTTAGCAGCATTAAAATCTCCATCATTCAGAGCTTATCTTTTTACAGTATTAGTTTCACTCAACGGATTTTGGGCGCAGCGGGTGATTATTGGCTGGCTCGCGTGGGAGCTAACCGGCTCGGCGGCATTTGTGGGCTTGGTGGCTTTTCTAAATTTCTGTCCGACCTTTATTGGTGGTCCCCTATTTGGCGTGTTGGCCGACAAGATTGATGTGCGGCGCGGCAGTATCATGACCTATTCAACGGTGGGTGTGGCGTCGCTTATTTTTGCGCTGATTGCCTTTTCGAGCTGGATGGCGCCCATTGTGGTTGCCGCATTTTCATTGATCATCGGCACTGTCCAAGCGGTCAACCACCCTTTGCGCATGTCACTAACCCCGCGTCTGGCGCCGGTTAAACATATGGCCTCGGTGATTGCTCTCTCGGCGGTGAATTTCAATGTTTCGCGGTTGCTAGGTCCGGCGATCGGTGGTGTGCTCATTCAGAGCATCGGCGCGGCGCCGGCGTTGCTGGTAACGGCGATGGCCAATATTCCGGTTGTTATCGCGCTTTGCTTTGTGCATACGCGCACCCGCACAAAGACCAAAGATCAGGCTGAGATGGGTTATATCGCGGCACTTCTTGATGGGATTCGTCATGTGCTCGATCGGCGGTTATTGCGTCTTGCCATTCTGGTGTCGGGCCTATGCGCCATTAATGGCCGCGCAGTTCTCGATACCTTGCCGATTTTGGCTGATGGTGTTTATGGACGCGGTCCAACGGGACTTGGTTTGATGACGGCGGCGGCGGGGGCTGGTGCATTGGCCGCCTCGGTGCTCAAGGTATTGGCCAGAGCCCAGCGTGTGGGCGAGGTGTCGACGCTGGTGATGGTTATGGTAACGGCAACCCCGCTATTGGTCATAAGCCTTGGGATGATAAACAGCTTCAACATCGCATTGATCGTCACCACGGCGCTCGGCTTTTCGATTACCTTTATGTCGATTGCCTTTCAGTCACTATTACAAATGGCGCTGGAAGATTCGTTCCGCGGCCGCGTGATGAGCCTATGGACGATGGTGACAATCGGCGGCGCATCAATCGGGGCGATGACGATGGGGATTATGTCGGACGCGCTTGGCATTGCCACCGCGCAAATGACCATCGGTCTGGTGTGCCTGATCCCACTTGGCTTTGCGCAATATGGATTGGTTCGTCACATTCGCCGGGCCTAACCCGCCGCAATAATAAGACCAAACAGACAGATAATGTTGGAGCCTATCGTATCGCCCAATCGATAGGGGCGATGTTGTGGCTATGCAAATAGTCATTGGCTCTGGAAAACGGCTTTGTTCCAAAGAACCCTTTATGCGCCGATAGCGGCGATGGGTGCGGGGTTTCTATAACCAGATGCTTGCTACGGTCGATATGCGCGCCCTTTTCTTGGGCTTTGCGGCCCCAAAGGATAAAGACAAGATGCACGCGGTTCTGTGTTAGCTGGGTGATCGCGGCATCGGTAAAACGCTCCCACCCCCGATTGCTATGCGAACCGGCATTGCCATCCTCAACCGTTAGACAGGCATTGAGCAACAGCACACCTTGGCCCGCCCACGCCGCCAGATTACCATGGTTAGGTCGGGCAATGCCAAGATCACTCTCCAGCTCGGTATATATGTTGCGCAGGGATGGAGGGATCGCGATTGATGGCGCAACAGAAAAGCTCAACCCCTCGGCTTGGCCGGGCCCGTGATAGGGATCCTGCCCCAGAATGACCAGTTTGGTTTTGGCGAATGGGGTTTGGTTAAAGGCGGCAAAAACCGTTTGCGCAGGGGGGTAAATCTGGGCCCTGGCATTGGCTCGATCGGCCAGAAACGTGACCAGCTCGGTCATGTAACCTTGGGTAAATTCACTGCTCAATTGTGCCCGCCAACCGGCTTCGGTCAGATATTCAAACATCGTACAATCTCAATATTGGTTTCCATCAGCTACCAACAGTAACGACAATATTGCCGATATGCTTTTTGTCGATAAAGGCTTGCTGGGCGGAATGAAGCTCGGTGAGGTCAAATTGGGCGGCGAGGACCGGCTTTATCTCGCCGCGTTCGATATAGCCAACAAGATCAGCAAAGACCCCCGGCGGCACGATGGTCGCGCCGGTAAACGTCAGATCACGCAGATAGAAAGTGCGTAGGTCAAAATCCACCATCGGCCCGGCAATCGCCCCGGCGCACGTGTATCGCCCACCGCGCTCTAGCACGCCAATCAAATCCGGCCATAGGTCACCGCCTACCACATCGGCAATGACGCTAACGCTATGGCGGCCGATGGCTTTCATCAGGGCGGCGGCCAGATCACCAGAACCATCCCTAGAAGGTGGCGCGATAATGGCCGTTGGTGACAAGATATCATGGTCCGCCAAGGCCGGAATTTTAGCCGCCGAGGTCATCGCGATGGTTTTGGCCCCGCGCCGATTTGCTAGTTGGATTAGGGCGGAACCAACGCCGCCAGATGCGCCCGGAATTAACACAGTATCGCCAGCACCAACATTGGCCCGGTTGAGCATGTTTTCGGCCGTCACAAAGGCGGTTGCGAAAGTCGCCAGTTCGGCATTACCAAGATCGCTCTCGACGGCGTGTACATTATGCTGGTTGATAGCGGTATATTCGGCAAAGCCACCATCACATTCCGACCCGTAATAACCGCATTTCTCGCGGATCATCGGATTATCCCAATCACGAAGCCATGTATCGATTAGCACGCGCTTGCCAATGAGGGTGTTATCCGCCCCCGGTCCAGCGGCGACAACAATACCCGCCACATCGGCGCCCTGAATGCGGGGAAAGGTGATCGCGGTCCCGCCCCATGCGGCGTCATCATCATCGGCTTCATCCAGTTTTGAGCCGGTGGTGTTTTTCGAGACACTTTTAGAATACCAAGCGGTGCGGGTGTTGATGTCAGTGTTATTGAGGCCGCAGGCCAGCACCTTGACCAATAATTCACCTTCGCCAATCTCTGGCACCGGCCAATCTGTGTGATAGGTTAGCTGGTCCATATCGCCGTGCCCATGAAGAACAAAGGCCCGCATAATTGTCGGCAGGGATGAATGGCTCATCGCGGTGATCTCTCTTTTAATCGCGTGGCTAATTAATTACAGGGCCAGTAAATACAGGGCCAGTAAATACGGGGCCAGTAAATACGGGGCCAGCATGACATTGGCGGTGCTGGTGTCGTTTTGGCTGGCGGTAAAATCCTGCTGATTTGATATTTCCCGATAATTGACCGCAAAACAAGCGAGGTCAATTGACATTTGAGCCAAATCTGGGCACTTCTTCGCCATGTTAAAGATACAGAACATTTCCTTTGCGATTGACGGCAAGCCGCTTTTTGAGGATGCCTCTGCGGTTATCCCCACTGGCCACAAGGTCGGCATTGTTGGGCGCAATGGTACCGGCAAGACCAGCCTCTTTCGGATGATCAGGGGTGAGTGGGCGCTGGATTCAGGCTCTATCGAAATTCCGGCACGGTTTCGTATTGGCGGTGTCGATCAAGAGGCGCCTGCCTCTGACATATCATTATTGGACACTGTGCTTGCGGCCGATGAAGAACGTCATGCGTTGATGCAAGAGGCCGAGAGTGCGACCGATCCGATGCGTATTGCGGAAATCCAGATCAGGTTGGTGGATATTGACGCGCATTCGGCCGAGGCCCGCGCCTCTATCATCCTATCTGGCTTGGGCTTTGATCAGGCGGCCCAGCGGCGCCCATGCCATGAATTCTCTGGTGGCTGGCGTATGCGGGTGGCGTTGGCGGCGGTGCTGTTCTCCCAGCCAGATCTGCTATTGCTCGATGAGCCCACCAACTATCTTGATCTTGAAGGCACGGTCTGGCTTGAGGGGTTTCTCGCCAAATATAACCGGACCGTTCTGGTGATTTCGCACGACCGTGAATTGCTGAATAAATCAGTTACCGGCATTTTGCATTTGAACGATCTAAAGCTTGGTTATTACACCGGCACTTATGATCAATTTGATACAGAACGCCGCTTGCGGTTGGAACAGATGCAGGCGGTCAAGCGCAAGCAGGATGCCCAGCGCGCCCATATCCAGAGCTTTGTCGACCGGTTTCGCTATAAAGCAACAAAGGCACGCCAAGCCCAATCACGGTTGAAACAGCTGGCTAAGATGCAGCCGATTGCGGCCTTGTCGGAAAATGCCGTGGCGCCGTTTTCCTTTCCCGGACCGGACCCCCTGCCGCCGCCACTATTGACCATCGAGAATGGTTCGGTGGGTTATGATGGGGTGCCAATCCTTAAATCGCTGAACCTGCGCCTTGATGCGGATGACCGGATTGCACTTTTGGGGGCGAATGGCGAGGGTAAATCGACCTTGTCAAAGCTGATCGCCAAGCGAATGCAGACGATGAGTGGTGAAATGCGGACCGCGAACAAATTGCGGGTTGGCTTTTTTGCCCAGCATCAGCTTGATGAACTGGTCCCTGGCGAGACGCCCTACGATCACATGATGCGCCTTCGTCCGGATGAATTGCCAACGAAAATTCGGGCACGGCTTGGCGCGGCGGGCATTGGTGCCGACATCGTCGAAAATCCGGTGGAGCGCCTTTCAGGTGGGCAAAAGGCGCGTCTGTTAATGGCGATGGCGTCGATCGATGCGCCGCATATTCTGATCCTTGACGAGCCGACAAACCATTTGGATATCGAGAGCCGTGAGGCCTTGGTGCATGCGCTCAATGATTATCCGGGGGCGATTATTCTGGTCAGCCATGACCCGCATCTGGTCGAAATGGTGGCGGATCGTCTGTGGATTGTGCGAAACGGCGCGGTTGAAGTCTTTGATGGCGACATGGATGATTACAAGCGTCTGTTATTGTCCCAGCGCGGCAGTGCCAGCAAGGCCGACCGGTCTGATCATGGGAATGATAATAATGGCCTTAGTGGTGGGGCGGGGCAATCGCCTAGCAACGCCGAGGCACCAAAGCCACGTGCATTATCGGGCAAAGACCGCCGCCGTAATACCAGCCATTTGCGCTCGGCACTCACGAAAGCGGAAAAACAGATCGCTAGTTTGGAAGACGAAAAACAGAAATTGGAGCAGGAGATGGCCGCGCCAGATTTCTACCATGCCGCGAATAGCACGAGGGCCGCCGCCGCCGGCAAACGGCTTGGCGACATTGGTGAAGAATTGGCATTGGCAGAAGAAAATTGGTTAATGGCACAGAGTGATTTAGAGGCGGCGAACAATTAACGGCTCGATCTTGCGCCAAAATATCCCTAATTCAATCGGCCAATGAGAAAAAAACATAATATTTATACAATAAGATTTGATAGCAAAAATCGATACATGACCGCCAATTTAGGCGTCATATCTCATGCAAACTAGGATTTTTGGCATGTTTATGTCTTCGTGCATATTCCGGCGCGTGCGCATAAATAAAAAGATGCCAGCACTGTTCTTTTTTCTGGCACTCAATCGTTACTGCGCTCATCATTATAAGGTCAGATGCTGTGAGAGGGCCTGGAAATGAAGGCGCACCATAAGATTGATTACGTCGAGTTTCCCTCGGCTGATTTAGAAAAAACGAAGGCGTTTTTTTCTAAGGCCTTCGGCTGGCAATTTGAAGATTTTGGCCCAGAATATACGAGTTTCGGCGATGAAGGGCTTTATGGTGGGTTTTATAAAGCCGATAGCGCCAGCAAGCCCGCCAACGGTGCTGCGCTCGTTGTGCTGTTCAGTGACGATCTCGAGGCAAGCCAACGCGCGGTAGAAAATGCCGGCGGCGTAATCGTGACTGAGAGTTTTGATTTCCCCGGTGGCCGACGGTTTCATTTCACCGAGCCGATGAGTAATGAATTTGCGGTCTGGAGCGAAGCCTGACTAATTTTGGTCAATGGTGCGCAAAGCCGCGTAAAATACGCCTCTCAGTACATCTCTAAAAATTGATATTAAATCAGCTGATCGCTAGTTTAGAGGCAGTCTAATCTTGCCGATTTTGCTTTCATAAAATTGACAATAAGTATAATTTTTTGGGCGTTAACAATCCCTGAAGAACACTTTCGTTCAATAGATATACAAATTGTTCAAATTTTTTCGACAATTAAGGTAACCGGCATGACGGCAAATGTTAAGGTCTACGCTCAAATTCTCCGTACAGCGCGAGACCTTGAGGCCGGACTGGGTGTAACAAAGTTGAGTAACCCTGAGCGGCTTACGCTCATTTCCATTTCTGAGGTATCAGAACGGAGTGGCAACGGTGCTAGCCTTGACGATATTCTGAGCAATGTTGAGTTGGCAGATATGCCTCCAGCGACTTTTTACCGGTCGCTAAAGTCGCTCCAGCGTAAGGGATTAATAAAGCATTTGGGCAGCAAACGCTCGGGGCTTTACGAGCTTGGTTAAGGCGTGAATACTTGGTGATGGCTTAAATACAGTCTAGGCTATTGTGGTCAGCCAACAACCGTGCAACCATTTGCCGGTCAACCATTTTGAGTCGTTCATGTCATTGAAGAGTGCAGATCCTCGAAAGTATCCAGATCCGAACTCACCGCCAGATTATGCCTCCTCTTATTATTTCATTCTAAGACGCCTATTGTTGTGCCTGTCATGGCTGGCGGCCAGCGTTGGTATCGTGCTGGGCGAGCGTGCCGCGTGGCTGACCGAGATTGGTGTAGCCAGTTTTGGCCTGTTTGTTTTGCTTACCTTGCCGCGCTTGCGCTGGGATAGTTTGGCCATCCTTGGCATGCTGGGTGTTGTCGCATTCTTGCTATTGCCCGGAATACCGACGAGCGCCGATCTGCTACGGGGCGGGGCGCATATTCTCATATTTGCCGCGTTATTGCCGACAATGGCACTAGTGCGCGCGACCGCTATGACGATGCCGTCGGTGCATATGACCCAACAGAGGCTGGCGTTATTACCGGCCCATGCTGCGGCGAGTGGCCTCCAGATTGCCGGTCATATTTTTGGCGGTATCATTAATACGGGGGCGTTTGCGTTATTATCGGCGGCGGTGCCAGCGGATAGTGATTTGGCCAAGCGGCGGATCGCGGCAGAGGCAGCCATCAGAGGCATGGTTAGTTCGGCGGCATGGTCGCCATTCTTTGTTGCCTTTGCCATCGGGCAGAATTTCGTAGCACCACATTATGCATGGATTGCGATTGGGCTTGGCGTGGTCTCAGCAAGCCTGTTCTCACTCGGATCATTATTGTTCCTTGATCGTGGCTTTCGCTTTGCCAAGCTGGCGATTGCTCTTGCTTGTATGGGGCCGGTCGCCCTGCGCTTGCTATTAACTCTGGCGGCTGTATTGGCGGCGGCTTTGATCTTTAACTTAACGGCGCTCTCGGCTGTGGTGATAGTCATGCCGGTGCTGGTTGTCATCCAGATGGGCCGCCACCGGCATCACATCCGCACGATTATTCACGACACCAGAACGGCGTTGGATCAAACTGGTGATGATATTGTGATTATCACGAGCGCCATGTTCGTAGCCTTTTTCGCCATTCAAACGGATGGCATTGGACAAATTGTCGCGCTTTTCTATGTCGGGGTGATCCCCGGATGGTTTGCCCTCATTGCGATGCCGGTTTTAATGATGATGGCATCGGTTGTTGGCATTCATCCGGTGATTACCAGCACCGCATTGTTCGCGGTGTTTAGTGGCGGTGGTGCGGATGTGCATCCGGCCTTATTGGTGCAATCACATCTCATTGGGTGGGGCGCTGGAACGATGAGTTCGGTGGCGTCTCTGTCGGTCATTTCCTGTGCCAGCCTCTATAATGTACCCGCGCGTCAACTCGCCCTTGGTACCAATTTGGGTGCGGGTTTCGGCTATGCTATCTGCGGCGGCGGTTTGCTGGCGGTGGTTAACGCGTTTCTCTAGGCCAATTACCCGCAAATCTTCCCCATTTTGGTGCGAATTACTGTTGCGCAATTAGCTCTAAAATCGCAAAATGTTACCCTATTTATCCTACATGGTGAAAATTATGATCTTTCGGCAACTTTTTGACTCAGTCTCCTCCACCTATACCTATTTGCTAGCTAGCCGTGTTGGCGGTGAAGCGCTCTTGATTGACCCGGTTTTTGAAAAAACCGATCGCTATATCAAACTGCTTGCCGAGCTTGATTTGAAATTGGTCAAGGTCGTTGATACGCATGTGCACGCTGACCATGTGACGGCAATGGGGGCACTTCGTGACCAGACGAATTGTGTAACAGTGATGGGTGAACAATCGCCGGTCGATGTGGTTTCAATGCGTGTTACTGACGGTGAAAAGGTGACCATCGAGGGGCTCGCAATGACGGCGATGTATACCCCCGGCCATACCGATGATAGCTATTGTTTCGCAATGGATGATCGGGTCTTTACTGGCGATACGTTATTGATCCGTGGCACTGGCCGGACTGATTTTCAAAATGGTGATGCTGGGCGCCAATATGACTCGTTGTTCGGTAGTTTGTTGAAATTGCCAGAGAACACATTGGTATATCCGGCGCATGATTATAAGGGTGATAGTGTGTCCACATTGGCCGAGGAGCGGGCCCATAATCCCCGCCTTCAGGTGAGCTCGCGCAATGAATATATCGATCTGATGAATAACCTAAAGTTAGCCAATCCAAAAATGATGGATGTGGCGGTGCCGGAAAATATGAAGATGGGGATTAATCTTGATCGCCAGCTTTCGGTAAAGGTTTTTACCCCGGAAGAAATCATCGTTAACGGGGCGGATGATTTGCTGCTGGTTGATTTGCGCGAGGATTCAGAACGGATGAAAACCGGCGTAATTCCCGGCTCTATTCACGCGCCCTATAGCCAGCTTGACCGGCATTTGCCAATGCTGTCTGCGGCGCGTTATGAGGCGTTGGTATTCTATTGCGCGGTTGGCGAGCGCTCTACCATGGCGGTGGCGATTGCCAGCGAGAGCGGTGTAAAACAATGCGCCCATATACCGGGCGGCTTTTCCGCGTGGACCAAGGCTGGAGGTGCATCCGTTCGGGTGTAATGCGCCGCCCAAATAATGCGCGTCACTAAAATGCGCAGAACTATCATGCGCGTAACTATAATGCGCGTAACGGGCGAAGAGAGACGGGTGCTATGGCGAAATCTATCATCGTGGTTGGGGGCGGCATTGTGGGCGTTTGTAATGCCTTGGCATTGCAACAGGCCGGCCATCAGGTAACCTTGATTGATAGGCGCCAACCCGGACGCGAAACCTCTTTTGGTAATGCCGGTGTTCTATCCGAATCATCGGTGGTGGTGCTGAACAATCCGAATTTGCTCAAGAGCTTGCCAAAACTGTTGCTAAAAGGCTCCAAAGGCTTGCGCTATTCACCGCTATTTGTGCTGAAACGTCTTGGATGGTTTATCCGGTTTCTGGCGAAATCGACGGCAAAGAGAACCTATCATTCTGCCGTTGCGTTGCGGGCGCTACAGCTAGTGTCACTTGATCAGCACAAATCATGGATTAAACAGGCAGGGGTTGGTCATTTGCTGCGCCATGCCGGTTGGCTAAAGGTGTTTCGGACCGAGGCGGCGTTTGAAACCTATGCCCGCGAAATGGCGGTAATGGAACAGGTTGGGGTCAAATTCACAACATATGAGCAAAGCCAATTGCGCCAGCTGGAACCGGGTCTGAAACCAATCTATTGCCGCGCTGTCTTGATGGATGAAACCTGCGGTGTTTCTAGCCCGGCTGATCTGACTGATGCTTATTTAGAGATGTTTGTGGCAGCTGGCGGCGTTGATTGCCGCGGCGATGTCACCGGCCTATCCACGCATGATTCCGGTGATTCTGGTGGTTCTGGTGATTCTGGCAAAGGCTGGCGGGTGCGCTTGGCGGATGGCTCGGTTCATGATGCTGATGATGTGGTGATCGCGGCGGGGGCATGGTCGGCCGAGGTGGCGGGTTGGCTTGGCTATGATATTCCGATGGCGTGGGAACGTGGTTATCACATGCATCTAGAGCCGGGTGATGGTCCCTCGCTAGGCCGCGCGGTGCATGACGTTGACGCTGGTTTTGTGGTCGTCCCGATGCAGGACAAAGTCCGCGTTACCACCGGTATCGAGCTGGTTGATCGCGACGCGCCAAAGAATTTTACCCAGATCAATGACGCCATTGCCGATGCCAGAACGGCGCATGATATGAAACAGCCAATGGATGATGAACCATGGATGGGGCGCCGCCCGACATTGATCGATAGTTTGCCGATCATTGGTGCCGCCCCGCGTCATGACGGGCTATGGTTTAATTTTGGGCATCAACATATCGGCCTGTCGATGGGGCCGGGATCGGCGCTGGCGATTACCGCGATGATTGCCAAAACACCGCCGCCCTTTGACGTGAGCCCCTTTGCCGCCAGCCGCTTTACGCTATAGCCGTTCCCGATCACTCAATTGCGCTGGGCTAGGCTAATAATGCGCGGCTGACTTTCTTTACATCGGTAAGGCCGGTAAGGCCGAGCGTGGTGCTGGCATCATGCGTTAGAATATCCAGCATGCGCGATAATCCGGGTGCCCCCGCCGCGCCTAGTGCCAACATCATCGGGCGGCCAACCATGACAAAATCGGCGCCTACGGCAAGTGCTTTGATGATGTCTTCACCATGTTGAATGCCACTATCGAAAATAAGACTAAAATCGTCACCAAGGCGGGCCCGGATCTGGGCCAGAGCGGTGATTGCTGGCGGGCCTGCGTTTAGCTGGCGGCCACCATGATTGGACACATAGATGGCATCAACACCGATCGCGGCGATTTCGGCGGCGTCATCACCATTACAAACACCTTTTACCACTAGCTTGCCTTTCCAGATATCGCGAAGGCGGCGCAGAAAATCCCAATTAGCAAGGCCACGGCTGGCGCTACGGGCAAAATCTATCGGCACGGATGCGGTCTCGTAATTCATCGTGCGGGGCGCACCAGCGGCCAAAGTCGCCAGCGACCAATGCGGGTGGGTGGCAAAATCAATGAACTGGCTCAATCCCATTTTGAACGGAAATTGCAATCCGTTTCGGCCATCACGGACGCGGTTGGATAGGATCGGGACGTCAACGGTTAGGATCAACACTTTGTATTGTGCCGCCGCTGCGCGCTTGACCAGATCAAGGGTAAAAGCCTCTTGGCTGGCATAAAGCTGGAACCATGTCTGGCCCTCGCTTGCCTCGATCACGCGCTCTAATGGGGTGGATGATGCCGTGGACAGGCAATGCGGCATGTTCCGGCTTTTTGCCTCATGCGCCAAGGCCAGATCCGCCCTCGGCCATGCCAGATTGCACATTCCCATCGGGGCAACGCCGAATGGCAGGCCGGTTTTCATCCCCATTATAGTGCTGGTCATATCGCGCTCGCCAACATCAAGCAGAACGCGCGGCATTAGTTTAACCGCGGCAATGGCCTCATTATTGGCTTTGGTCAGGCTCTCATCACCGGAACCGCCTTCGATGAAATCAAACATCATTTTGGGCAGGCGTTGTCTGGCCAACCGCCGCGCATCATCGCTATTATGGATTTTCCGGCTACGGCGAACTGACACTGCAATGATCCTTTGGGACGCTGGTTACGGCTGTCTTACTATTATTGATCGGGATTGATCATGGCAAGGCAGGTTTTTGCGCAATGATTTCTGTTGGGGCAAACAGGCCACTGGCAATCTGGGATGCGATATTGGTGATCTTTATCTTTGCATCCCGCCCCATGAGGATATGTAGCCCGAGCGGCGCCGGCCCGGAATTATCGCCAGAATTACCACCAGAATTATCAGCAGAATTATTTCCAGAATCGCCCAATATTTTGGCAAAAAACGCCAGTGCCATTGCCGAGCGGTCTCGCTGGCTAGTGATGGTAAAGCCAGCGCGCTCCAGCCCGCGATGATAAACCGCCGGGGCGGCAGAGGTATCCATGTCGCTATCCTTTGCCCATGGTAGCGGGTAGGTGGTCATCCCGTCATTTTGTTTCATTACATCATAGATACCCAGATAACCACCCGGTCGCAGCACCCGAAACGCACTTTTGAATAAGGCTAGCTTGTCGCGGATATTCATCCCCAAATGCATGATGATCGCCGCATCGAATGGGCCTAACTCTGGCGGTAAATCGGTGGCGCTACCTTGGGCGAGGGTGATAAGAGGCGCTAGCCCAACCCAGTCATTCAGCATAGTACCGGCGCGCACATAATCCGGCGAGAGGTCAATGCCTGTGACATTAACCCCATAATGATCGGCGATATAACGCGCCGGTCCGCCAATACCACACCCAATATCGAGGATCCTTGTGATGGATTTGGCCGCACCATCGGCCAGTGGCGGCATGTTATCCAAAAATGAACGGGTTGCACCGTGGCCGCCAACGTGAAATTCATCAAGTCGGCTTAAATCGGCTCTTGTTATGGTATTACGGGTTAACCCAAGGCGTTTCATATCGGCGTTAATTCGCTCGATTAGGTCATTGCAGGAATAATGCGCTGTGACATCTGCTGTCATCTTTTAATCCATCACCCTATTTTTCTAAACATCAATAGATCCCTTGGTTCTATCTGGCCTCCAAGCGTTATCTAGCCCGATTCTGCCACCGAATAGCCGGAATGCTAATTTGTCGCAGTTGTGAGTGTTGCATGAATTTTTGGCTTTTGCCATCGGCCCTGCAACCGCTGAAAACGACTAATTTCGGGTAAATCTGCAAATGAGGCCCGCAAAATCAAGGCTGACACGTTTGATTGTTTTTGTCCAAAAATGAAAAAGACGTCTTGGCGCGCGTTATGATATGTGCCACGGTTTTTGTCCAAAAGAAGCCTACATTGGTTATCGTCCCAAGTGACGGGGGTTGGTGGGGCTTTGAAAAAAATAGGGGACAGCCCTATCGGAAACAATCTCTTGTGGAGGGAATATAATGAAAAAAGTGATTGGACTATCTGCCCTTGCTGGCCTCATGGTTCTTGCAAGCGGCACTGCCAATGCCTTTGAATGTAAGGTTAAAGAAGCAAGCATGGCTGGCCCGGGTGGCTTTCCAGAGCGTGCTTTGACAATGATTGTGCCTTACGGTCCTGCCGGTGGTTCTGGTCAGGTTGCCGCGGCTATGGCTGAGGCTGTGACAGGATTAACAGGCGTGTCGATCAACCGTGATCACAAGCCCGGCGGTTCAGGTGTTGTTGGTATGACTGCCTATATGGCGGCGCCAGCTGACGGTTATTCGGTTCTTGAGCATATTGACGATTCTGCATCGGCGCACGCGTTGGATTCATCTCGTCCAAATCCGGCTGCTGATCTGATCCCGTTGGTCATTTCTCAGGTGACTTTCTCACAGGTCTATATCCGCACCAACGAAGACCGGTTTAACGACTGGCCATCATTTGTGGCATGGGTAAAGGCACAAAACGGCAAAGCAACCATCGCCAATGTGTCGAAAGAAGGCTCTATGGAGCGTGTGACCATGAAGTTCATCACCGATGCGACTGGCATGGAAATCCAGCAGATCTCATTTGACAAAGGCGCCCCACGTTATGGCGCATTGTTGGGTGGTCAGGTTGACGCGTTGTTCGAGCAGCCAGGTGACGTTCGCAAGTTCCTTGATTCAGGTGACTTCAAGCCAATCCTGACAATCTTCAACGAGCGTCCAGGCGTATTCTCTGACGTTCCAACACATGTTGAGATGGGTATGGATTTCGAGCCGCTTCTACGTTTCCGCGGGTTCTTCGTCCATAAGGACGCTCCTGCTGATCGTGTTGCATGGCTGAAATGGGCATTCCAGCGCAGCTACTGTCAGGACAGCTATCAGGCATATAATGAAAAGAAATTCATGACTGTCATCGATAGCTATCGTGATACTGGCGGTGCGGTGAAGCTGATCAATTCAACAATTGATCAATATCGCTCTGTTTATAAGTCTATGGGCATGGATGTGAAATAATATCCACCATTCTCAAAACACCCCTATCCGGCATCGTTCGGGTAGGGGTTTGCTTTCTGATAATTCTTAAATTTTGTTCATTAATAGGGAAGACTGATGGGTAAGTTAACGATTTCGCATCTGATCGAAACCGGAATATGGTTTGCCATAGCGATCGTATTTTTCGCCTTTTCATTTGAGTTCAACCAACCGATTGAAATTTACAAGTTCGGTGCCTCTGGGTGGCCGCGCGTGGTTATCGCGTTGTTGCTGTTGGTCACATGTGGAAATTTGTTCCATATGTATCTCAACGGTTCGGCCTCGCAAAAAGGCCGTGTTGGTATTGCCGATGATGATGAGGGCGAGGCCAGCTACACCACGCCGGGCGCACTTGCAAAAGTCATTGCGATCTTGTCGACACCGTTCTTGTTCGCCCTATCGTTAAAACCTGTCGGGTTCTATTTTGCCGCACCGATTTTCATCGCCCTCGTTATCTTCCTGTTTGGAGAGCGCCGGTGGAAATGGATTCTCGGCATTACAGTGCTGTTATATTTTATTCTTTTGTTGCTGTTCATGGTTTTGCTGAACGCACCTCTGCCGCAAGGCAACGTGTCGCCATTCTATGATTATAGTGCATTATTGCTGACGCTTAATACCAAGCTCCAGCAACTCAATTTGTGGTAGGTGAAGCATGGTTGAAAACTTTCTAGCGGGTAGCGCCTCCCTTTTTGGCGATCCAATGACAATCGCTATCTTTGTCTTTGGTGTTATCGGTGGGATGCTTTTCGGGGCGATCCCGGGTGTGAGCATGCTGACTCTTGCGGCGATTTTGTTGCCGTTCACCGCCAGCCTAGAACCGGCGCAAGGTGTTATGCTTTTCGCGGTTATCTATTGTACCGGAACCTATGGTGGTGCGATTACGGCGATCCTGTTTAACATCCCGGGTGCGCCTGAAAATGCGCCAACCGCGTTTGATGGTTATCCGATGACCCGTCAGGGCAAAGCGGGAAAAGCCGTTGGTGCCGCGGTGCTATGTTCGGCAATCGGCGGTGTGGCCTCGGCCTTGGTGATGATGGCCGCAACCGAGCCATTGGCGAAATGGGCGATCCGTAATATCGGCCCACCAGAAATTTTTGCGTTGGTGTTCTTTGGTCTTGCGGTGGCGTCATCGGTTGGCGGTCGCACATTGTGGAAAGGCTGGATGTCGGTGCTGTTGGGTCTGATGATCGCAACCATTGGACAGGATCCGGTGGGCGGCATTAACCGCTATAACTTTGGTCTCGTGGATCTGGCGGCGGGCATTGCTTTTGTTCCGGCTATTCTCGGTTTCTTTGCCGTTTCAGAGATTTTCATTCAGGCTGAGAAAAAGGCTGTTGGTAAATTTGACGCGCCAGAAGTTGGCATGTCATTCCCATCTTTCCTAGAAATCTGGCGGCATAGAATTGCTGTTGTGCGCTCGATTCTTGTTGGCTTCTTCTGCGGTATTCTGCCGGGCATTGGCGCAACGCTGGCGGCCTTTATGGGCTATGGCGAGGCTGTGCGCTGGTCAAAGGACAAAGAAGGCTTTGGTAAGGGCAAGTTGGAGGGGGTTATTTCCTCTGAAACCGCGAATAATGCGGCAACAGGTGCGGCGATGATCCCGCTTTTGGCGCTTGGTCTTCCGGGCGGTGCATTGACTGCGATGATGGTCGCTGTGTTCCAGATGCATGATTTAGAGCCGGGACCATTGGTATTCTACAATTCACCTGATTTGATCTGGATTGTGTTTGCGGCGATGTTCTATGCCAATCTGTCGATCCTGTTCATTGGTTTGCTTGAAACAAAGACCATTCTGTATCTTTTGAAAGTGCCGTTCCAATTCCTCGCACCGTTGATCCTGCTATTGGCATCTATCGGTTCTTATATCGGACGCGGTCTGGTGTTGGATGTTGTTGTGATGTTTGGCGCGGGTATTATCGGCTTCTTGCTACGGCGATCGGGTTATTCCATTCCGGGAATTGTGCTTGGCATTATTCTTGGCAAGATTGGTGAGCAGAATTTCGCCCAAGGCATGCAGATGGTGCATTATGATCTGGTTGCCTATATGTCACGGCCGATCTGTGCATTACTGATCGTCGCTGGTGCGTTGACGTTGATTGCTGGTGTTTATAAGGCGGTGACATCTTCGCTTCAGGAAGCTAAATAGACATTTTTAACCAAGTGTCTGTGACTACATAAAGCCCCCTGCGCGCCTATCAAAATTGCGCTCGGGGGGCGGTTGACGATGAAAAGGCTAGCAAGATGACCAAAACAACCGATGCCGCAAATGAGACTGGTGAAATCGATCTAATGGTCGAGGCCGCCCGCACCGCCCAAGCCAAATACGAGGCGATGGGCAGCCAAGCGTTATTCGACAAAGCCTGTCAGGCAGTGGCATGGGTGTTGATGGAGCCAGAGCGGAACAAGACTTTGGCGGCGCTCGCTGTTGCCGAGACCGGCCTTGGTCGGGTCGATGATAAAATCCGCAAAAATCACAATAAAACCCTCGGCCTGATGCGCGACCTTCGCGGCGTCACCGCCTTTGGTCACGTTGGCGATAATGCGGCAAAGGGATTGTCTACTTATTTGCGGCCCAAGGGTGTGATTGCGGCGATTGTGCCATCGACAAACCCGTTGGCGACGCCGGTAAATAACATGATCAATGCGCTTAAAACCGGCAATGCGATCATCCTGGCACCATCGCCAAAGGGCGTAAAACCGCTAACGATGATGCTTGAACATATCCATGGCGCATTGGCGAAACTTGGTCTGCCGGATAATCTGGTACAAATGGTGCCTGCCCCACCATCGCGGGCAAAGACAGAACGGCTGATGAAGCTGGCTGATCTGGTTGTTGTTACTGGCTCGCAAAATAATGTGCGGGCGGGCTATGCGTCGGGAACGCCTGCGATCGGAGTTGGTGCGGGCAATGTCGTGACGATCATAGACGAGACCGCCGACCTTGATGATGCCGCCGCAAAAATTGCCGCGTCGAAAACTTTTGATAATGCCACATCATGCTCGTCCGAGAATGCGGTGGTGGCGGTGGATGCGGTTTATGACGACGTTATTGCCGCGCTGGCAAGACAGGGCGGTTATTTGCTGAACGCCGAGGAAGTTGCCCGCTTGGAGGCAATCCACTGGCATGATGGCAAGATGACCACAACCATTCTGGCGCAGGATATCGAAATTGTTCTAGAGGCTATGGGCCTTGTCGGTAGCGTGCCGGAAAACACCAAATTCCTGGTCGCACCCCAGAGTGCCATTAGCCCCGACATTCCCATGACGGGCGAAAAGATGGCGCGCTTCCTATCACTTCATCGGGCCAATGATTTTGATCAGGCCGTTGAAAAAGCGGTGGCCATTCAGAGCTATCAGGGGGCCGGTCATTCGCTTGGCCTGCATTCAGCCGATGACACGCGGGCACACCGTTTGGCGCAGGAGGCGAAAACCTGTCGGGTGATCGTCAATCAGGCGCATTGCTTTGCAACTGGCGGCTTTTTCAACAATGGCATGCCGTTTTCATTGACCATGGGCTGTGGCAGTTGGGGCGGCAATTCAATCGATGATAATTTGAACTGGGAGCATTTTGTGAACCGGGTCAATGTCGTGCGCGTGATCCCCGAAGACAAGCCAGAGCTTGAAGAAATCTTTGGTGACTATTGGGAAAGCCACGGAAAATGAGTGCGGATAGATCCTTGCCTGAAGGCGGGCATGTGGGCGCCGCCACCGATATCGCAACGCTAGTGCGCGACAATGCCGCCGCGTTTCCAGACCAAAAATGGGTGGTGTCACCTGAAACGGGCGCCTCGATAAGCTGGGCCGCATTGCACCAACATGCGCAAGATATCGCGGCGCAGTTAGATGCGCTCGGTCTGTCTGCTGGTGCGCCTGTTGCGGTTGCATCGCATAATTGCCTTGGTGCTTGTTTGTCCTTTGTTGGCATTACCTTTGGGGGTTATCTGGCGACCCCGCTTAATTTGGTGGCTGGGGCCAAAGTACTATCTTATGTGCTCGATCATTCAAAGGCCGAGGTGATTATCTGCGCCGCTGAAAGCCGCGTGATGATTGATGAAATTGTTGCTGCGAGTGACCGTGACATCCGCATTATTGCGCTGGATAGTGAAACCGGACCAGTCTTCCCTGATCAGCCAAATACTGCCGCCCAATCCAGCAAACGCGCGGTGCCAGAGGCGAAAAGCCCGGCGTTGTTAATGTATACATCCGGCACCACGGGCAATCCCAAGGGCGTTGTGCTCAATCACCATAATTTGATCGCGGCAGGAACCAATGTTGTCGTGGCGCATGGTGTGAGGGGCGATGATACCGGGCTGTGTGTCTTGCCGATTTATCATATCAATGGCCTATGTGTGACGGTAATGGGAACGCTGGTTTCCGCTAGCCAATTGGTGATGCCCTATAAATTCTCGGTGAGTGGGTTTTGGGGCGTGGTCAAAGCGCATTCGGTTAGTTGGTTTAGCGCCGTGCCGACGCTATTTGCGTATTTGCTGAATGACGATGGGCCGGTTGATATTGACCGTGACCGGTTGCGCTTTTCTAGATCCGCATCGGCGCCATTATCGCCAGAGATCCACCGCAAATTTGAAGACCGTTTCGGCATTCCCATCATCGAAACAATGGGCCTAACCGAAACCGGTGCGCAAATATTGTCGAACCCGATGCCGCCAGCAACCCGCAAAATTGGGTCGCCCGGCATTGCCTTTGGTAACGAAGTCATCATTGCCGATGAGGCACATCAAGAGGTTGGGCGTGGGGTGACGGGCGAGATCCTGATCCGCGGCGATAATGTCATGCAGGGTTATTTGCACCAGCCTGAAGAAACCGCAAAGGCGATTACCGCCGATGGGTGGCTTTGCACTGGTGATCTGGGTCACATGGATGAGGACGGTTTTGTCTTTGTCACGGGCCGGATTAAAGAGCTCATCATCAAAGGCGGCGAGAATATCGCCCCACGTGAAGTTGACGAGGTATTGCTGGAGCATGATTGTGTGCTTGAGGCGGCGGCCTTTGCCGTGGCTTGTGACAATTATGGCCAGCGGGTCGAGGCTTGTATCCGGCTAAAGCCTGGCAAGGTGGCCGATGATGACGACCTTCGGCGTCATTGCATCGAGCGTCTTGGTAAATTCAAAGCGCCCGACGCCATCCATGTTCTAGATGATCTGCCAAAGGGTCCATCGGGCAAAGTCCAGCGGCTAAAGCTTAACGCATTGGTTTACGGATAGGCTGGATGCTAGAGGCCGCGCTTTCATCCTTTGATACAACCATGTTGATGGTGATAGCGGGAACCTTTGTGCTATCGGGTGTGGTCAAAGGATTTTTAGGCATCGGCCTGCCAACGGCGGCGCTTGGTATTCTAACCTTGCTGATGTCGCCAACCGAGGCGATCTCGCTATTGATCATGCCGATTATTTTCACCAATGCCGTGCAGTTTTACCGTGCCTCGAACCGGTTGGAGACTGCCCATAAATATAAATATTTTGGCCTTACAATCATGCTGAGCATCTTTGTGACGTCATTATTTATCACCAGCTATCCGCCGGGTTTGCTGACCGTTGCGATTGGTATTGCAATGGTGGTGTTCTCGGCGAATTTGTTATTCGGGTTGAGCTTGCCAGTTGGGCCGGGGCTGAATTGGCAAATTGGTGTTGGCGTTGTTTCCGGTATTCTGGGCGGGCTTAGTTCGATCTGGTCGCCGCCGGTGGCGATGTATCTGATGGCCCGCAATACACCGAAAGATGAATTTATCGGGGCCGCTGGGTTTCTATTCTTATGCGGTTGTTTTCCGTTGGCGGCAGGGCTGTTTTTATCTGGTGTTGTTACCGCTGAGACAACGGTAAAATCGACCTTTGCGTTGATCGTTGCGCTGGTCGGATTCCGGATTGGCGAGATCATGCGCAATCGCTTGTCACAAAAGAATTTCCGCACAATCATTCTGGTGGCGTTCCTGATCATGGGTGGCCGCCTGATTGCTGTTGGGCTGTTCTAGGGCTTAATTGGCTGGCTTCGCATTGGGGAAAAACAACTGCTCTCCGGTGTTTTTATAGCTGGCAATGGCACGCTGTCCGGCCGGTGAAAGCAACCAATTGGTAAAGATGGTGGCGGCGCTTGTTTTGGTCCGGGGACAGGCTGATTGGCTCACCGTGATGACACCATATTGATTGAACAGCACCGGATCGCCTTCAAGCAAAATCTGGTGATCGTTTTTATTGCCGAACGCCAGCCATGTTGCACGGTCGCTAAACACATAGGCGTCTGTCTGGACGGCAAAGTTTAGCGTTGCCCCCATGCTGGCGCCGGTTTCGCGGTACCATTCATCCGCGCCGCTAATAGGGGCGAACCCGCTTTGCCCCCATAGGCGTTTCTCGGCCTTATGCGTGCCGCTATTATCGCCGCGTGAGGCAAAAATATTCTGGCCAGCGCCAAGCTTGCGAAAGGCCTCGAGCGCGGTATTCAAACCGGCAATGCCAGCCGGATCACTGGCCGGTCCCAAAATCACAAAATCATTATACATCAAATCATGACGGGCGACGCCATAACCGGCCGTCACAAAGGCAATCTCGTCATCGGTGGAATGCACGATTAAAACATCACCGTCACAACGCCGCGCATTGGTAATCGCCTGGCCCGTACCAACCGCAACAACCCGAACAATAATCCCGCTATCGGCGGTGAATAGCGGCAATAGATAATCATAGAGGCCGGAATTCTGGGTCGAGGTGGTTGATTGCAGGATAATTGAATTATCACTGGCCACACTATTGCTCGTCATCATTGCCAGTGCGACAATACCGAACAGAGTTGATTGTATGGTCATCATCACAGCAAGCATAAAGCGTTTAGGCCAATATTTCATATCGTTACGTCTCCCCACCGTACCAATTTGTCGCAGTTCAAACCCTCGCGATTAAGGTGGCATGCGGGCGTGGTTGAGGCTAGGGTTGTTGTGAGAAAAAGGAACAAAGATGACACGCCTTAAGCAAATTGATAGGCCAGTAACCGAATTAGTCGATCCGTTTGGTCGTACGGTCGATTATATCCGCGTTTCAGTGACTGATCGCTGTGATTTCCGCTGTGTTTATTGCATGGCGGAGAATATGACATTCTTACCAAAATCAGAGCTGCTTTCGCTAGAGGAACTCGAGATGGTCTGTCGTAATTTCATGGCGATGGGCACCCGCAAAATCAGGCTAACTGGCGGTGAGCCGCTTGTGCGCCGCAATATCATGCAATTGATCCGCAATCTTGGCGCCGAGGTCAAGGCAGGTAATCTCGACGAACTAACGATCACCACCAACGGCAGTCAGCTTTATAAAATGGCGGATGAACTTGTTGATGCAGGGGTAAAGCGCCTCAACATTTCCATCGATACGTTGAATCCGGTTAAATTCAGGGAAATCACCCGCTGGGGCGATCTGGATAAGGTGCTTGCGGGCCTTAAAGCGGCACGCGAGGCTGGGCTGGATATCAAACTCAATGCGGTTGCGCTGAAAGGCGTCAATGAGGATGATCTTGGCGATATGGTCCAATGGGCCGGTGATCAGGGGTTCGATATGACCATCATCGAGGTCATGCCGATGGGCGATATCGGCAATGAAAACCGGGTTGATCAATATCTGCCACTGTCACAATTACGCACCCAGCTTGCCAAACGCTTTACGATGATTGATAGCGACCACCAAACGTCGGGTCCGGCCCGTTATGTGAACATTGCCGAAACAGGGCGGCGGCTTGGTTTCATTACCCCGCTTACGCATAATTTTTGCGAGAGCTGTAACCGCGTGCGGGTTACCTGCACTGGCCAGCTCTATATGTGTCTGGGCCAAGATGACAATGCGGATCTATCGGCGGCATTGCGCGGCGGTGGCGAGGCTGGTCTGCGCGATGCCATCATTGAGGCGATTGGTCGGAAACCAAAGGGCCATGATTTTATCATTAACCGTCGGTCCCCCGCTGTCGCTGTCGGGCGTCATATGAATGTGACGGGTGGCTAGATATGAGACATGATGGCGAGGCAGTAACAGACCGTGCTGAACCATCGATTATGGTATCAGTGTGGCGCGGCGATGAAGCCAATGGCGCCTATGAAGAATTTGCCGTGCCAGCGCGTGAAAGCCAGACTGTTTTAGATATCGTTTCATGGATCCAGCAATATGTTGACCCGACCCTGACCTATCGCTTTGCGTGCCGGGTGGGGATGTGTGGTTCATGTGCGATGATGGTTAATGATAGCCCGCGATGGACCTGTCGGACGCATGCCAGCAAAGCGGTCAAGGATGGCCGATTAAAGATTGCCCCGCTACGCAATTTACCGGTGGTCAAAGATCTGGTGACGGATATGGATCCGTTCTTTGATAAATGGGTAGATGCCGAGGGACGCCATCACGCCAGTGCAACACGTCATGACCCCATCGCCGCGATTGACCCGCAATCGGCCGAACGGATAGAGGCGAATAGCGGTATTGAATGTATCAATTGCGCGGTGTGCTATGCGGCATGTGATACCGTTGCTGGTAATGATGATTATCTGGGGCCGGCCGCGCTACAACGGGCATGGACGCTCTATAATGACGCCAAGGACGCCGATAAAACCACCATCATTGATGCGGTTTCTGGCAAAGGTGGGTGTCATAATTGCCACTCCATGGGTAGCTGTGCGCATTATTGTCCGAACGAGCTTAATCCGATGCGTGCCATTGCCGGTTTGAAAAAGGCAACGGCGTCTTCTTCACTCAAATCACCGCTAAGATCATTGTTGGGTTTGGCGTCGGGGAACGAGGGATAGGCATGTTGGATTTGCGCCTCTATATGCTGCAACGATTGACCGCCTTGGTGATGGCGCCGCTGACCATTGGTCATATTGCGGTGATGATCTATGCGGTTCAGGGCGGGTTGACCGCAACAGAAATTCTGGGGCGCACCCAAGGTAGTTTTGGCTGGCTGTTATTCTACGGCACTTTTGTGGTTGCGGTTTCGATCCATGCAGCGATTGGATTGCGGGTTGTGACGCATGAATGGCTTGGCCTATCGGGACGGTCGCTGGCGGTGTTTTCATGGCTGGTTTGTATTGGGTTACTGGTAATGGGAGGGCGCGCCGTGTTGGCCGTCACTATGTTATGAGCGCGCGCAACCAAGCGCAGGGCGGGATGATCCGTCCGGCACGCGCCCATCCCCTATGGCTGGCTTTCGTGTTGCACCGCGTATCTGGCGTTGCCTTGGCGCTGTTTCTACCGCTTCATTTTTGGGTGCTATCGCTAGCGTTAACCAGTCCGGACCGGCTCGATGGGTTTTTGAAATTTACCGAATTGCCGATGGTAAAGCTGGCTGAATTCGGCTTAGTATTTTTACTAGCGGTACACATATTTGGTGGCTTGCGGTTAATGGCGCTAGAATTTCTGCCTTGGTCTAATCGACAGAAATCTCTGGCGGCGGCGGCGGTTGGCGGCGCGTTTCTCGTGGCGACCAGTTTCTTTTTACAGGCGATATAACAGGCAATATTACAGGCAATATAACAGGCATTATGAGAGGCAATATAGGTATATCAATGAACCCAGTTATTGAACGGCATGACACTGATATTCTTATCCTCGGCACTGGCGGTGCTGGATTGTTTGCCGCGCTCCATGCCCAGCAAAGCGCGCCTGAAGGTACTAAAATTACCATTGCGGTTAAAGGTCTGATCGGGAAATCTGGTTGCACCCGCATGGTACAGGGCGGCTATAACGTCGCGCTTGGTGGCGGCGACACGGTTGAACGCCATTTCATGGATACGATTAAAGGTGGCAAATGGCTACCCAATCAGGATATGGCGTGGCGGTTATGCAAAGAGGCCGTTACCCGTATTACCGAGCTGGAAAATGAAATCGGTTGTTTCTTTGATCGCAATGCCGATGGCAGTTTGCATCAAAAGGCGTTTGCTGGCCAAACCGCGGATAGAACTGTGCATAAGGGCGATCTGACCGGCATCGAAATCATCAGCCGGTTGATGGAACAAGTGTTATCACAGCCAGTTGAGAAATTGCAGGAACACCGCGCCATTGGCCTCATTCCCACTGCTGATGGCACTGCGCTTGCTGGGGTTCTGTTCATTGACATGCGCACTGGTGGGTTTCGTTTTGTGCGGGCCAAAACGGTGTTGATGGCAACTGGCGGCGGGCCAACCATGTATAAATTCCACACCCCATCCGGTGACAAAACGATGGATGGTTTGGCGATGGCTTTGCGCGTTGGCTTGCCTCTACGCGATATGGAAATGGTGCAATTCCATCCGACCGGATTATTGGCTGGCGACTTTACCCGCATGACCGGAACGGTTTTGGAAGAGGGATTGCGCGGCGCGGGCGGGCAATTGCTAAATGGTAGTGGCAACCGCTTTATGTTTGATTATGACGGCAAGGGCGAACGGGCCACACGCGATGTGGTTAGCCGCGGTATCTATGCCGAGATGCGCAAAAGCAACACGTCTGAAAATGGTGGTGTGTATATTTCGATGGGTCACCTTGGCCCTGATTATGTGCGCGAGAAATTCAAAGGCATGGTCAAACGCTGTGAGGATAGCGGTTTTGATCTGGCGGCTGGCCGTGTTGAGGTTGTGCCAACGGCGCATTATTTCATGGGCGGTGTTGTGGTTGACGTTGATACGCGTACCGCATTAGAGGGCCTTTATGTCGCTGGTGAGGATGCGGGCGGCGCGCATGGATCAAACCGTCTTGGCGGCAATGGCGTTGCCAATTCGACTGTTTATGGTGGCATTGCCGGTGATGTCATGGGCCGTGATATTCGCAAAATGCCGAGCTTGCGAGAGCCAGATGAGGCGATCTTGCAGGCCGAGATTGACCGCGCCATTCACCCATTGCAAAAACCCGCCGCACTGATCCAGCCGCTCCGCAATAAATTGCAAAATGTCATGTGGGATGATGTCGGGGTGATGCGCACTGCTGCTGGCATGGAACGCGGGCTAAAGGGGCTGGTGGCGATTGATGATGAATTGATGCAGGCCGGTGTCGCGTCTGGCAATCTTGCCTTTAACCTAACATGGCATGATTGGTTAAACATGCGCTCTCTATGTGATATTTCGGCGGTAATCACCAAGGCTGGCTTGGCCCGAACAAATTCGCGCGGCGCCCATTTCCGCGAAGATTTCCCCGAAGAGGGTGATCTGGACAAATCCTATTTCACCGTCGCCCAACAACAGGCCGGCGATCTGTCAGTCACCACAGAGCCGGTAGATTTCTCCATTGTAAAACCGGGTGAGACGATCTTGCCCAAAGGCGAGCCAGATAGTTTGCTGCATGAAGATCCCGAGCCAGATAGCGTGGTGCCCGAAAAAGTGGGAGCTTTCTCATGATCAAAACGTCCCTGATAGAGGCAACAGCCGAGGTCTTGATGGCAAAGGCGGCTATCGAAATTCCGGATGATTATCATGATGGTTTGAAACTGGCGGCAGAGAGCGAAGACGGTGACCTATCGTCATTTGTTCTGCATGCGATGTTGGAAAATTATCAGGCGGCAAAAGAAGATGGACGCGCGATGTGCGGCGATACTGGTACGCCGCGCTGGTACATTAAAATGGGTAATGATGCGGCGCTAGAGGGCGGCCCGATTGCGCTAGAAGCGGCGTTGCGGCGGGCCACGGCAAAGGCAACCTATGACGTGCCCTTGCGGCCGAACCGGGTGCATCCCCTATGGCGGACTGACCATAATAACAATGTCGGTATTGGCGCGCCTGAAATTGAATACGCGTTCGAGCCTGAGGGCGACTGGATTGATTTGATCACCGTGCATAAAGGTGGGCTTTTTGGCACTGATTATCGGATGCTATTCCCGTCTGATGGGATCGAGGGGATCAAACGGTTTTACCTCGACTCATTGATGGCCTTTGGCAAACGCGGATTGGCCTGCCAGCCGGCAATCATTGGTATTGGCCTTGGCGGGGCAAAGGATGCATGTATGGTTCTTGGCAAGCGGGCGGCCTGTCTACGTGTTGTCGGCTCTCGCAATTCCGATCCACGCATTGCCGAATTGGAAGACGAGTTCAAAGAATTGGGTAATTCTATCGGCATGGGCGCGATGGGCTTTGTCGGCAAGAATATGGTGATCGATTGCAATATCGAAGTTGGCTATTGTCATACTGGCGGTATGCAGATGTCGGTTCATGCCTTTTGCCTATCATCACGGCGGGCAGTGGCCAGAATATATGGTGATGGACGGGTCGAATACCGCACCGACCCCGATTGGTTCACACCGTATCAGCGCAGGGAGACAGTCGAATGGGAACTAACCGGCGACCACGCGAAATTCGCCTAAGTACAACCCCGACGCCAGAGGCACTCGCCGCGTTAAAGCTGGGGGATATCGTCTATCTTGACGGGTTGATCTATACCGCGCGTGAGGGCGTTTATATGCGTGCGCTTGAAGACCAAGCGAATATCCCTATGGAATTACCCCAACAAAGCGCCGCTAATTTTCATTGCTCGCCAGCCGCATCAATTAAAGAGGATGGCGGTTTTGACCTTGGCGCGGTAACGGCCACCGCATCGTTCCGTTTTGCCAAATGGTTGCCGGAATGGATGGCGAAAACCGGGGCCAAACTTATCATCGGTAAGGGCGGTATGACCTCGGCCGATTATAAGAGTTATTTTGTCCCGAATGGCGCGATTTATCTCTCCACGGTTGGCTATGGCACTGGTGCGCTTTTGGGGCGCGGGGTGGAGAATGTCGAGGCCGTTCATTGGCATGAAGAACTGGGAATTGCCCAGGCTATGTGGGTGCTGAAATGCAACCGGATGGGTCCGTTCATTGTGGCCTCGGATCAGGCGGGGAATTGTCTGTTTGAGCGCGAGAATGCCCGCATTGCCGAAAATATAGAGCGCGTCTATGAAGGAACCAAACCGGCAACGCTAAAACGCTATGGTGAAACTGACGATCGTTCTGATGAATTGATTTGAAAAAGTCTAGCGCAATGGCGCAGGAGCCAAACCCCGAGTAGTGAAACAAGCCCAGATTAGGGACACAAGGCGAGAGTAGGAACAGTCAAATGCCGACTAATGATGTTTTTATTTGCGATGCAACCCGCACCCCGATTGGCCGTTTTGGCGGTGCTCTATCCTCTGTGCGGGCCGATGATCTAGCCGCGCATCCCATTCGCGCATTGCTCGCGCGCAACCCATCACTGGATCCATCGGCGGTTGATGAGGTGTTCATGGGCGCGGCCAATCAGGCCGGCGAGGATAATCGCAACATTGCCCGCATGGCTCTATTATTGGCGGGTGTCCCGCAAGAAGTTCCCGGGATAACCGTCAATCGGTTATGCGCATCGGGGATGGAGGCAATCGCTGCTGGGGCGCGGATGATCAAGGCTGGCGAGGCCAAGATGACCATCGTTGGTGGCAGTGAGAGCATGAGCCGTGCGCCGATGGTGATGCCAAAAGCAGACGCCGCCTTTTCGCGCAGGGCGGAGATTTATGATACGACCATCGGCTGGCGTTTTGTGAATAAGGCGATGCATAAATTATACGGCACGGATTCAATGCCGGAAACCGCAGAGAATGTTGCCGAGCGCTATAATATTAGCCGCGCCGATCAAGATGCCTTTGCCCAGCGGTCACAGCAAAAGGCAGGTGCGGCGCAGGAATCTGGACGCCTTGCCACAGAGATCACGCCGGTGATGATCCCCCAACGCAAAAAAGACCCCATCGAAATCGCGCTGGACGAACATATGCGTCCTAGCACTACGATGGAACAATTGGCCAAACTACCAACCCCATTTCGCGAGGGCGGTAGTGTCACCGCGGGCAATGCCTCTGGTGTGAATGACGGGGCGGCGGCGATGATTATTGCCGACGAGGCTAGTGTCCGCGCTCACGGCCTGACACCACGGGCCCGCATTGTTATGGCCGCGGCGGCGGGTGTTGAACCGGCGATCATGGGTATGGGCCCTGTTCCGGCAACCAACAAAGCGCTGGCGCTTGCCGGGCTTGGCATTGCTGATATGGATGTGATTGAATTGAACGAGGCGTTCGCGGCGCAAGGGCTAGCATCAATGCGCGAATGGGGGCTGGCGGATGATGACCCGCGGGTGAACCAAAATGGTGGGGCGATTGCGCTTGGCCATCCACTCGGCATGTCTGGTGCGCGTTTGGTGATGACTGCAACCGAACAATTGAGCCAGAGCGGTGGACGCTATGGTTTATGCACGATGTGTGTTGGCGTTGGTCAAGGCAGCGCGATGATTATTGAGCGGGTATAATCAGATCCGGCTATGACAGCGCGGCGGCAATCCGGTCTATCTCAGATTTTTGCCAGTCCAGCTGGTTTTGGGCTGGCTGTTGCTCGATGAATTTTGGCAAGAACGGATCAACCAATTCGCTGGTAATACCGGCCATTTCTTCGATGACGCGGTGCGCACAAAACGGCACATAGGCTTCTGAATACCCACCTTCATGCGCCGCCACAACGCGGCCTGAACAAATCTGTGCCGCGCTATTCACCACCATATCGGTCATTTGGGCAAAGGTGGCCGAGGTCGCACTCATCCGTGCCAGAGGATCAACATGATTGGCATCAAGACCACAGGCAATGATGATCAAGTCAGGCGAGAATGTCTGGATCGCCGGTAGCACTATGCTCTCTAGCGCATAGATATAGGCATCATGCCCCGACCCGGCGGGTAGCGGTATGTTCATATTGGCCCCCTGCCCAGCGCCTTTGCCGCGCTCCTCGATGCCGGTATAGCCAGCCGGGAACATATTAGCCTGATGGATCGAGCAGGTATAAATATCCGGATCATCATAAAAGATGGATTGTGTGCCATTGCCGTGATGAACATCCCAATCCAGAACGAAAACGCGCTTTACCAAATTTGCGGCGCGGGCGGCCTCTATCGCGATACCGATATTTGATAATAGGCAAAACCCCATCGATTTATCCCGCAGGCAATGATGCCCCGGTGGGCGTGTTAGCGCATAGGCATTGTCCAAATCGCCTTTCATCACCGCCCGTACCGCCTCGATCGCAAGGCCAGCAGATTGCAACGCAATCTCGAAAGACCCCCGACCAAAGGGCGCGTTTATGCCAAGAATGCCGCCGTCGGCATCGCTGAGTGTTTTGAACTTTTCGAGATAATCGGCAGTGTGAATGCGGGCGATATCGGCGTCGCTGGCCAATTCACTATCGCGTAATTCCAGTTGCTTCATCACGCCAGAGCGATGTAGCAAATTCACCAAGCGGCGTTTGGTTTCGGGGCTCTCAGCATGCCCACCCGCCGCCATTGGTTGCACCCAGCCACCAATCGGCGCGGTCAATGCAGCCTCGCCAGTGGTATGCCAGAAACAGCTTTCAGACATAAAAAATCCAGTTCGGCGCATAATAGCCTCCTCACAAGCTGGGCCAATTGGGTGTTAAGTCACATTAAGCATGTCACGTTATACAGGCCCAGTCATCACCCCAGGCATCCTGCCAGTATTTTGTATTTGTGATATTCGATTTAGCCTTACCGCCCTGCCACAAATCATGCGCCGGATTTGCATATTGGGCAAAATAGGCGGTCAAACGCGCGGATAATGCGCTACAGATATCCCCCGCCGCCGGATCATTGGCAATGTTTACGCGCTCGTCGGGATCGGCATTAAGGTCATATAGCTCAATCGCTAGATCAGGGCAGGCGCTATGGGAAAAGCGTTCGACATAAAGATGTGTCGCGGTCCGGATCGCGCGGCTTTCTTCCTGTTCGATAAAGACGGCGTCACGGTGCGGGTTGGCCGGATCGGCAAAATCAATGATCTGGCTATCGGCCAAGGGATTGGATAGCGGTTCAAGACCGGCCATAACCAGCAAGCTATTCGCAAGATCGGTTTGGCTCACCAATTGTGATGAATGCGCGGCGGCAATGCCCGGTCCGGCGATGATCAGTGGGATGTTATAGCTAGGCCGGTGCATCGATGATGGCCATGCCGCCAAACCATGCCCCCACACCCCATGATGACCAAGCGAAAATCCGTGATCCGCAGTGTAAATTACGATCGTGTTATCAAGCTGGCCGCTGGCGTCTAGCTGTCTCAATATCCGCGCCACCGCCTCGTCAATTAGCGATATCTGGGAAAAATAATTCTTCAGACTGTCAGTGTCGTTGGGTAGTAAAATAGGTCCGGCAAAACGCTCATGCGGGGCGGCGCCGGCCTCGACAACACGCAAAGTATAGCGATCCACAATCGCCTTGCTCACCCCCTCACGCGGGACCGAATGTAACGGGCAATCGTCATAATCGGCGGCAAATTTATTGGCCGCACGTCCCTTGATCGCTGGCCAGTGACCATAGGGGCCATTGAACGGCACAAAGCAAAAGAACGGATCCTCACTATCGGCTTGCCCGGCAATATATTCGACTGTTTTATCGGCAAAATAATCAACAGAATGACCTGCGTGATCATATGATTTATCATTATCAATCATATGGTTACCGTAAAAGCTAACGGTGTGGCCGTGGGGGAATGTGACCCAATGGTCAAATCCGTCTGGTGGTGTTTGGGTGTGGCCTAGATGGTATTTTCCAATCAGCGCGGTGTTATAGCCAGCCGCCGAAAACCGCGTCGGTAGATTTTCAAACTCACCAATCGCATTCCAGTTTTTCGGCCACGTATCCGCCAGCCCATCATCGAGCCATGTGTGAACGCCGTGCCCCGATGGCATCATGCCGGTTAGCACCGATGCACGGCAGGGCGAACACATTGCATTTACACAATAAGCATTATCATAGATCGTACCATTGGCCGCTAGCCGGTCGATCGTGGGTGTTTTGACTTCGTCATTACCATAACAGCCCAGATAATCCGCCGATTGATTGTCGGACATGATTAGCAAAATATTGGGCCGTTTAGGGCTGGTCATCCGCGATCCTAACTTAGCTATTACAACCGATCGCCGCCCTAGCTTTTCAAAAAGTCCTGAACGCGGTCGATCAATGGATCCTTATTATATAAATCATAATAAGCAGACGCCATCAATGCAGGCGGGCCAAAGAAGAACCGTTCATAGAGCGCCTGACGATTGCCAAAGCCGCTAACGCAGACATCATGAGCAAGACGGAACAGGGCCACGCGGTCCCGTGCATCGCTGTTCACCAGCTGGAAATATTTGTTTACATCATCCGCAAGATCATTCTCAAAATCGGCCTCAGCCGGTGTTGCCATCAAGCTGGATGATCCCAAAAGCTGGAGGATCTCAACCATCCGCGGATACATCTTTGGAAACAGATTGCGACAGGTATCAATCGGGCCACGAAGTGGCATGTAAAAGCCGTATTGATCTTCATGCGCCTGTGCTTCTGCCGAGAATAGCAGCGCCCGCACTGTCTCGGTCATCATCATAACTTCGGAAATCAGACCTTTGACATGCATATCTTTGTTTTTGCCAGATGAGCTAGCAATCGCGGACATCAATCCGACCATGAATTCAGCCTTGGCGAGCTTGCCGCATGCCACTTGATGCATCATGTGCACAACCGCATTGGTGGTGGCAAAGGCCTGATTACACAAGGCCGGTTCGCGGTACAGGAATAGGCGTTCCCACGGCACCAGAACATTATCAAAAATCACCACCGCATCCATTTCCTCAAAGCGGCTGGATAGCGGCGCGTCGAAATGGCTTTTGCCAAAATCATAAGTGTCACGTGCAATCAGCTTTAGGCCCGGCGTGGCAATTGGAATAGCAAAGGCAAAGGCGAATGGAATATTGTCCTCAGACCCACGCAAAAGCGTTGAGGGGAACACCTCAATCTCATCAGAAAGAGGGCCAAGAGTCGCCAATAGCCGCGCCCCTTTTACGATAATTCCGGCATCGGTTTCTTTGACCACATGAAGGGCGACCTCATCGTCAAATTTACCCTGCACGGCCATATCGTAATTCTTTTGCGGATTGACCAGCGTATGCGTCAGGACCTTGTCATTCTTGCGCACATCATCGTAAAAATTCTTCATATTGGCGGCAAAATCAGCGTTGCCCATGCCGCGCTCAACACCTTCATCAAGCCATGAACGCGCATTGTTAAAGCTCATGATTGAGGCGTTTTTGTAATCGGGAGTCCGGCCAAACATGCCGTGCGACCATGTCGCCCATTCATAATAGGCGGCGCCGCGCTTTTTGATGTCCTCAACCGATTTAGGTGGCATGAAGGCCATCGCGACACGGTCGCCATCCTCGTCAACATAAGTAAGCTTGTCGATCAATTCTGGCTTGTGCTGATTATCAAGGAAAGTCGCCAGCGTTTCAGCGCCGCGCTTGGTCGCCTCATGGGCGGTTACATCCTTAATCCGTTCACCACCAGACCATACTTCACGGTCATCGCGAAGGCCTGCTAGATACTCACTGCCGCGGCGAATACCAGTGCCACTGCTAACGGGTGTGTGACGAAGATCATCCATGGTCTCTCTCCTTGGTCATTGAGACTGTCGCCACCTTGTCCAGCAAATGCAACAGTTGCGCCCATTCATCCTGATCGAGTCGGGCGCTAATTTCATTGTGAATTTTATGTAATTCCGGGGCGATGGCGGCGCCTAGCGACCGGCCAGATGCGGTTATTTTGGCATAGACAATGCGGCGATCCTCAACTGAGCGAACGCGGGCAATATAACCATGCTTTTCAAGCCGTTCGAGAACCCCAACAAGGCTGTTTGGCTGGATCAGGGTCTGGCGGCTAATGTCAATGGATGACAGGCTTTGCTGTTGCCAAAGAACCCGCAGAACGCGCCATTGCTGTTCGGTCAATCCGTGATCGTTGAACAGCGCGCGATAGGCAGGCATCACCTCGTCAAGAACGCTATTCAGCATCATTGGCAGAGATTGGTGAAAAACAACTTCATTCATATCCGTATCATTCATATATGAACGATTACATGGAAATGATCATATTTCAAATAGATTCTATCACATTAGAGATTTTGCCAATTTGTGGTACATTGCGCTAAGGATCAGTGTGCGCGCGCAGTATTAGTGTGTCTTGCTAATTTAGTGAATGAGGGCAAGGTAGCCATGGCTAAGGATATTATTCCGTTGGAGGTGGCACCACCGGCCCCGGCAAAGGCGACGATGATTGCCGACGATCTGCTGTGGTTTCGCTTTACCACTCCGCATGAATCAAACTATGTGAACTTATATGCGCTCGACACTAATGATGGCTGGTTGCTGATTGATTGCGGGGTGCGCAGTGATGCAACGGCGACAAATTGGAAATATATGTTGCATGGACCGCTGGCGGGGAAAAAGGTGGCAGGTATTCTGGTCTCGCACCACCATCCCGATCACCTTGGCTATGCGGGCGCACTTGCGGCGCTCACAAACGCGCCGGTCTATATGGCGTCTGAAGAATTAAAGGCGGGGCGCTGGTCGGCTGATCTATCGAATCAAGATTTCGATATTATGGCGCATGAGGCGTTTGCTGATTTTGGCTATAAAGAGGGGCAGGCCAAAAAGACAATCAAAGCGGCCAACGACTATCGCCTCATGGTGTGGAATTTACCCGATATCACGATAGTCGATGAATTCCATGTATTTGCGTCGAAAAATGGTAAATGGGTGGTGCGGATCGATGCCGGTCACTCGCCGGGTCATGTCAGTCTTATTGATCTGGACCGCAAGATTTATCTAAGCCTAGATTGCCTGATGCCGGTGACGTCGCCGCGGGTTGCTGTGTCGATTGCTGATATTAATGATGATCCGCTGCGCCCGTATTTTTCCTATCTTGCGGGGCTAAGCTATCTCACCAATGATTGGTTGGTTGTGCCCTCGCATGATTGGCCGTTTTATGGGGGCGGTGCGCGGGCCACACAATTGCAGGGCATCCACCACAAATTGCTTGATGATCTGATCGAGGCGGCGGGGGAATTGTCCCTATCAACGGCGGATGCGACCCAGCGCTTGGCCACCCCGCAATTGAGCGATATAGGGCTGTTCTATGCCAGCTGCGAAATGCGGGCGCATCTCAATTATCTATGCACAATTGGCAAGATGAATATGGAAACCGAAAACGGCATTAGCCAATTCTCGGTTTCCCAATAGTTGTCCCAGTATTCGCCCCAGTATTCGTCCCAGTATTGGATCCGCTAATTTAGGCGACGATTTCAGAGGCAATGGCCTCGGCTTCGTAATTGAATACATAGACGCCTGCATAGCCATCTTCTTTGTAGATGAATGACTGTTTCAGATCTTCAAATACGGCAAGGGCTTTGACTTCGAATTCTTTCAAGTCTTCGCCATTTTCGAATTTGGTCTGGATTGACAGGCTGCCACATTTTCCAATTGAAATGTTTAGCGACCGCATATTATTGAGCGCAATCAGTTTACCGAACGCATCAGCACAGAAAGAAGCTGCTACTTTTGCTTCTGAAACGCCGGTGAATTTGAAGTTATAAATTTTCGCATACATGGCTATTCAATCTCCGCAAACATTTCGTCAAGTAGCGCGTCGGCTTGGCCACCTTCCATTTTGATTCGACGAACTGGCTTTTGCTGCAATTTCATATCGAACTGCATTGCGCGACCAGCTTGGGTGAGTGTGACGTTGCCGCTCGCGTCAACTTCCGCCAACCCTTCTTCGACAATCCCATCGGCATCTTCGGTTGGGATACGCATCTCCGAACAGAGCGACATATAGGTCCGAAAATCATGAAGATCGAGCGCTGGACAAGCCCGCTGGAAATGCATTAACGCTTCAAGCATACGCTGCGACGTTAACTCTTTCTGCTGGATCTGTAGATCGAGAAGATGGGCAATGCTGCGGGTAATTTTCTTGACCTGCGTTATTTGCGTTTCGCTGATTTCCATCGGCGATGGGTTCAGCATGCAAAGCGTGCCAAGCGCGAAATTATCGCTGTTGATCACCGGAAAACCAGCATAAGCCGGTCCGACTTCCATATCAGCAAGGTTTGGATGTGAGTGCCATTTTGGATCCTTTTTCATGTCTGTCATGATCAAGGGCTCCGTATCGAGCAACACATAAGAGCAAACATTCCATTCTGAACGCTCCGATTTTGTGCCGGCGACAAAGTCATCGGATCCGGCCTCGGCGATTGAACATTTCATCTCGCCGTCATAAAGGCTGAAACTGGCGGTGCCGAAACCAGTGATATCCTTAGCTAGGTCACAATAGATTTGAAATAAGTCAGGATTGGGGGCGTCAATCAGTCCGGTTTTCACAACCGTCTGGGCCCGCAATTCCTCATTGGCTGGACGTGGTGCTAATCCCATATTCATATTATTCCTCCAATTCCGCTCGAAAGGCCAAGGCGTAACCGCCGGCGCGAGCGCGTTTAGATGACAATAGATTATGGTGAGCTATAATTTTTTGGAATACAAGTATTACATAACATTATGCTAATATTTTGTATTCGGATTGAGCCTGCCGTTTAATTATGACCGCTAATTATGGCGATCTGGGCTACTCGCGTTTGCATTTGAACTCGCTCTGACAGCGAATGTGCTCGCTATCCACTGTTACCACCGCATCTTTGCCGCCGCTCTGGCGTTTATAGACACACTGGGTTGACCCTTCGGTGCGGATAGCTTTGCGCAGGCGACAGGTTTCATAGAGAACTTTTTTCTCTTTGTCGGGGTCTTGGGATACATATGTCCTGCCGGCGGCGTTTGCGTGCAGGGGGGTGAGGCTCATAAAACCTACCAGCATAATTAATGTTAAGGATGTGCTGGCTCGTTTCATGGTCTCTCTCCGTTACTCGTCGTCTTCTGATCCTGGCAGAAATGCCTTGCCTTGAATGGCGCGGGCGCCGAATTCTTCGATCAGCCGTGGGTTGTTTGACACGAATTCCTGAAGAACTTCTTCAACGGCTTTCTCTGCTGCTTCTAGCGATTCCATTTCCAATTCGGCCATGCCATCGATAATCCAGTGAACTTTGACTTGCATTTTTCTCTCCCTTAGGGCGTTCCACCGGCATTTCCGGTGGTCAATTAGTCAAAGCTCAACCCTTCAAAAATCGTGCCAGCTTCGCGCTGAAGTTCAATTATTTCCTCGTCATCGACATTATCCATCGCCTCATCCCGCGCCGCTATGCTGCCATCGATCCCAATCGCGGCGGCAATGGCGTACCAGATGTAGGCTTGGCCGTAATCTTCTTCTTCCAGAATGTTCAAATGATAGGCCGCTAGCTGGGGTACCGCTTGCTTGTCACCATTCTCGATCCGCTGGCGCAGGCGCGCCGCGACTGTCTCGCGTGCTTCCTCAACAATTTTTTCCGGGATCATATCGGCCAGTTCTTCGGCTAGCTCGACCGCCGCCTCAATGCCGCCAAGGCTCGCCGCCCATGACCATGACAGTGCTTTTTGAAAATTCTGTGGGGTGCCTTTACCAGCCTTGATCAAAAGCGCCAGATTATACTGGGCGTCATGCTGGTCGGCCTCTGCTTGCAAGGTGAACAGCCGCACCGCATGTTGATAATTTTTGTCCTTAACCGCGCGGACGGCCTCGTTGAAAGTGGCGTCACTCACATCCAGATTGGTGCTGGCATGGGCGGGTGTTGTGATTAGGAATAGGCAAGCGAGCATCCGCATCAAGATGCGTTTAGGAGCCTTTGTGTGTATCTGCTCCCGCACCGCCTGTCTCATTATCGTCCAGCCATCATGACGAGCTGTAGATAGAGCACACGCAGTTTGAATTTTGAATTTGGCTTTTTTTCATAAACCACAATGCGAGGGCGGTCTGAATTTGGTTTTTCAAACTCGATAATCATATGATCCGGCAGATAGATGCCTTGTGATTCTAATGTGCCTTGCGGATCGGCGGCAAAGAGCGTGTGAAATTCACGGTCAATCCAGATCAACGCAAGCGCCTTGCCAAGAATATCCGGCAACCGGTCTCGCACATCCGCACGTGACTCAAACCTAACGTCACCCTCAACTAGACGGTATGACTTTGGGGCTGGTTTTTCCACTGCCTTTGTTAAGGAGCGGCTACCAACGGGCACCAAAGCATTTGGGGGACGAGACGTCATTAGCGGATCACAAATTGTTAGAATATTAGATTATGCTCATATCATGCAAAATATCAGGCATTTGGCAACCGCTTTGGCGATGGTGGCATGTTCTTTCATGCCCAAGGACGCGTTAATAGCCCCGTTGATTGCCCGGTTGATTGCCCGGTTGATTGCCTAGTTGCTGGCCGGCTGGATGACCCTTTTGGTTAAACCGTGGTGATTTTGGCATGAAAATTGAAGGAACGGGGGGTCGGCCCCTCTTTTGTGCAATGCCGGCGTGGGTAATTTTTTAAGGATTGTTTCATCATGCTTGCGGTAATTCGTAACGGCCTCGCAGCCGCTTCTAACGACATCTCGTTGATCTCGAATAACATTGCCAATGCCGGCAGCACCGGTTTTAAGCGTAGCTCGTCGCAATTTGTCGATTCCTATGTGGTCGAGCAAACCAAGGCGCCGGGTGCCACTGCTGGTTCAGGTGTAAAAGCCCTAGACCCGCGGCGTGACCATTCACAAGGCGGTTTAAAAGCCACCGGATCTGCACTTGATCTCGCCATATCTGGCACAGGCATGTTTCAAACAGTGATGCCGGGCGTCGATGGTGATGTGACCTATACCCGTGACGGTTCTATGCAACTTGATGCGCTGGGCCGGATTTCCAACAGTGATGGCCGCGTTCTCATGGCCACTGACGGCACCGCGCTTACTGTGCCGCTGACCATTGCTGATGGCGAAAATGCTACCCAAGCGCTGGACACCATTTCCATTACGGAAGATGGCAAGATCAAGGCGATTTACAGCGCTAGCGGAATTGTTAATGTGGGCACGATCGCGCTTGCCAACTTTGCCAATGTTGCTGGACTTGCCGCTATTGGTGGCGGGCATTTCAAACAATCCGACCAATCTGGTGCGCCGCGCATGGGCGCCCCTGCGGTTGGTGATTTTGGCAAAGTGCTAGGCGGTAATCTGGAAATGTCGAATATCAATGTCACTAACGAGCTGGTGCGTTTGATGAAGGCACAGCAGGCTTATTCAGGGTCATCGCGGGTGCTACAGGCTGAGACAGAAATTGCAAAACGCCTGATTGATTAGGCGGCCAGCTAGTCTTTAAGACGTCAAAAGCCTCGATCAAAAATCCCTATTCACCTCTATTTAAGGGGGATTGCGATGGCGATATCGGTTATCGCTAGGTCTTTTGCCTGGTCGATATTCAAATCGCCTTCGATGCTCACCGCCAATTGCTCGGCAATGGATAGGGTGATGTTGGTTGGCCGTGCGCCAGCCCGTGACACACCATCCAGCAGATCGTCAAAGCGGTCCTTTGCCAGCACCAATGTTGCATTCATAACAGGCCGGTCGATTGAAATCTGGAGCTGGCCAGTCTCTGCAGCGCCGCTCTGTGCCGCCTCAATTTCGATATTGCAGGTGCCGCGCGCGATGTTTACCAATTTACAAGAGAGGTTCAAGCGCCGCTCTTTACCAAAGCCGGGCAGGCTGAGTTCGGCCGAACGCAGGGCCATATAAATCTGGTTGGTTTGTTGCCATTCCTGTGTCATCCGACTAGCTTGTCCTGATCAGAATCTTGCATAAAGCCGCGCAACCGCCCAATGGCCGCCTTTTTAATTTGTGATACGCGGCCTGTGGTGATTTCCAGAATCTCGGCGATTTCGTAAACGTTCATTTCCTCGACATAGTAAAGCTGGATGACGAGGGCTTCGCGTTCTGGCAAATCGGTCAGGGCTGTCTTTAGGGCCGAGCGCAGTTGCGCCTCGCTGAGATTGTCCTCAGGGGTGTTTTCCTCAGACACAAACCAGACCGAATATTCGTCATAAACATTGTCGAGCGATTGGTGGACATTTGCCTGAAAAGCCTTTTCCCATGTGATCATCTCGGCATGAGAAATGCCCATTTTATCGGCTATTTCTTCGGCTGTGGGCGCCCGTCCAAGCTTTGACGTCAATTCGTTCTCGATACGTTTGACTTGCTGTTGCATTTGGATTGTGGTGCGGCACAGGTTAGAGCTTTTGCGCAGGTGATCGACGATGGCGCCTCTGATGCGGATGCCGGCATAGCTGGCAAAGGTGGCGCCTTCCTGAACAGTGTAATTCTGGGCGGCCATTACCAGCCCATAATAACCGATCTGCACAAGGTCTTCGATTTCGACACTGTCATGTACGCGGCCATGTGTATGCCATGCGATTTTGCGCACCAATTCCATATGGCCTTTTATCAACCCTTCGACATCTGGCTTTTGTTCTTGGTACTGGTTGCGCATCGCCCCTATCCTACTATGCCGCGCTCTTGCTAAAGAAACGCACGCCGGAATGATCATTCCGCTTGCCGCCAATCACGTTCTTTACCAAAGATTTCAGGCTGAGGTTTTCATCTAATTTTGGATCCTCAAGGCTAATCGGCTTGCGCTTTACAATCGATTGGCGGATCCGGTTTGACAATAGCATATGCCCGGCAAGGTTAAGGTTAACGTCGAGAAACCGCGTTGCTATCTCACTAAATTTGTCATAATGCGCACGGGCCTCTTTCGCACTTTGCGCCATGTTGATGACGATATTAAAATTGCGAATCCCACCTTCCAAATTGGCCGCCTTGATGAGCGCGTAAGCGTCAAGGAAACTGGTCGGTTCGCCAACAACTACCACAACCACATGATCGGCGGCGGTTACAAAGGCGAGCGAGCTATCCGACGCGCCAGCCGGTGCATCGATAATCAAATAATCAGTATCAATGGCAATTTCATCCATCAGACGAATAGCCTGATAGCGGGTCTTTTGATCGAGATTTAGCATCTCCAGCAATCCGCTTCCCCCTGAAATAAAGCGCATACCATTAGCGGTGTTACAAAGCGCGGCTTCTAGGGGAACCCGCCCTTCTAACGTATCGATTATATGATGCTCTGGGTTCACCCCGAGCAGAATATGGGCGTTGGCCATGCCAAAATCGGCATCAAGCAAAGCAGTGCGGTGGCCAACCCCGGCGAGGGTTAACCCTATATTCACGGCCATGCTGGTTTTACCAACGCCGCCCTTGCCGCTTGCGACAACTATTGATGAAGCCATCGGGTTATCCTACTCGTCTTGCAAACATGAGTTTTCTCTAAGATATTGCGTCATTATTGGGCTTGTCGCAATTGCAATTCCGTCAACGATCGATTTCGTGCCAGTCAAAAGGCCGATGCCAGCGCTTTTTGTCGCCAAAACGGATAGCTCTTCCGGCATTGATTCACATTCATCAAGCTTGGTTAGCGCAATCGCTGGCTGGAGGCTGTGATAAAGCCCGCACTGATAAGACAGCATGGTGGCACTAGTACCGCCCGGAATGGCCTGAATAACGCTAACCTTATCTGTGCCAAGGGCGCGGATCGCGGCATCAATCATATTGACCGCCACATCGGAATCGACAGTCACATCCAGGATCAACCGACAGCTGGTTTCACGAACCCGCGTTGGCAATTCCTCGGGTGTAAAGCAAACTGATTTCATATTCATCAGCCGTGCATAATCATTGATATGGTCGCCGATATCATTGCCGCTATCGCGCACTGAACCAATGACAATGCGGTTATTATTACTAGTATCAGCCCCAGTACCAGTACCATTACCGCGGCAATGGGCGGCTATCTTGCTGGTCAAAACGGTCTTTCCGGATCCACTTGCACCAACAACGAAAATCACCCGCGATGATAATAGCTGTTCGATCTTGGGTTCAATAACACTGTCGGCAAAGGCGTCACAAAAGGCGCCGATGGCCGCCTCATCAGGTAGATGGGCAAATTGGGGCCGCAGGGTTTGAACCACGTCTTGGCTAAATCCAGCCTGAATAAGTTTAAGCGATGGTGTGCGGCCAAGCTCGCTATTCACCCCATCCGGCTGGGTGATCAGCATGCCAGTAAGCATCGATTTAATGCTGGCAATCTCACTTTTCAGAGTGAGAATTTCGCGCTCTAGCTTTGCGCCTGAATGATCGGATCTTGGCCGGCTTGTTGCCTCTTCCTGCGGTGCTGGCTGGGCGATAGGCGTTGCTAGCATTTGCTGGTCAAAGATGTTGGTAAAGCTCGCAATATCGTCATCATTAGGAACAGGACGATCGGCTAGCATTTGCAATGTGCTATTCGCATCACCGTCAATCACGCCGAGCGGCGCACCATGACCGTTCGCATGCGCTTGCTCGCGGGCCTTGGCGAAAGCGGCAATCATGGCGTCATCCTCACGCTTTGCCGGACGCTTGGCTTTTGGCTGATCATTTGGATCATCGGTTGCCACCATTTCAATGCGACCATTGCGCTTGACCGTTTCAATGATCATTGCGTCGGTGCCTAGCTTGGCAACAATTTCATCCATTGCCTGAGCGGAATCTTGGGCTGAAACTGTGATCATAGTCATTTTACTCTCCTTCGTGAGGGGCTGATTTTAGCCCGACCTATTCGCTTGGCTCGGCGTTGCTAATGGCGGCAACAACCTCAATTTTTCTTGTTTCAGGTAATTCGGTGAAGGCCAGAATGACGAGGTCGTCAATGTGCTGGCGGACAAAATTCGAGAACACACGGCGCAGCGCTGGGGCAACGACAACAACGGCCTGTTTACCTTGTGCACTAAGCTCTTCCGTGGCTTGGTTCAATTTGCGAAGCAATTGTTCGGCAAGCGAACTATCCATAATCAACCCGTCTTCACCGCTCTGGCGCGCCATTGAAATCAGCATATGTTCAAGATCAGATTCCAACGTGATTACCGGCAAAGCCTGATTTAGCGGTGCAACTTGTTGGATCAACAATCCGGCAAGGGCAGGGCGCAGGGCCTCGGCGGTTTCAACAATGCTAAGATTACGCGCCGCAAGGCCCGGCAGAATCTCAAGGATCCGGCGCAGGTCACTAATCGGCACGCGCTCGTCAAGCAAAGCCCGCAAAATGCCAGTCAGTTGATGCAATGGCACCAGCTTTGGCACCACAGACTCAACAAGGCTAGGCAGGGTCTCAGCCAGATTGTCGATCAAGCCCTGAACATCGTCCTGACCGATAAGCTCGGCAGCATGCTTGTTCAAGATTTGCGACAAATGGGTAGCAAGAACTGACTCAGGAAGGACCACAACATAGCCCTTTGCTTCGGCCTCGGCCTGTTGCTGGCTGTTAATCCAAACAGCATCCATGCCGAATGATGGGTCCTTAACCTCAATGCCTTCCATGCGGATATTTGTATCATCTCCGGGAATGGCCAGCTTGCGGTCTGGATAAACCTTATCTTCGCCCACGATGGTTTGACCGACGCGGATCCGGTAGGTGTTGGCCTCTAGGGTGAGATCATCTCTGATCCGCACAGCCGGTAGAATAAAGCCAAGGGATTTAGATACCTGACGGCGAATGCCGGTAATGCGGTTGGTCAATGGCCCGCCTGTTTCCTCTTCAACCATCTCAACTAGGCCATAGCCAAGCTGGATGGAAATTGCGGAATTGTCGGCAACTTCATTGAGCTCGATCAGATCGTGCTGGGTTTCGCTTTGGTCCTCAATGGCCTCAGTCGCGGCTTCATCGATCGGCCCATTTTTTTCACGTACATAGGCACGATAACCGGCAAAGGCGGATACGCCCGCCGCCGCCAAGAACATAAGATTAGGCATGCCCGGAACAAAACCGATCAACATCAACACGCCCGCAACCGGGAACCATGCGCGTGACAGGCTAACCTGAATGCCAATATTCTCGGCCATGTCATGTGTTGATGACACGCGGGTAACGATGATCGCAGTTGAAATCGCCAACAGCAAAGATGGAATCTGGGCAACAAGACCGTCACCAATCGACAATAGTATATATGTCTCCGCAGCATCCGCCACGGCCATATTATGCTGGGCAAGGCCGATGATCAGGCCGCCTACAATATTAATGATTAGGATCAGGATCGATGCAATCGCATCACCCTTCACAAATTTCGACGCACCATCCATAGAGCCGTAGAAGTCAGCTTCCTGCGCAATCTCTTCACGGCGCATGCGGGCTTCGTCATTGGTCAGGACGCCAGCGTTAAGATCAGCATCAATCGCCATCTGTTTGCCCGGCATCGCATCAAGGGTAAAACGTGCAGACACTTCAGAAACGCGGCCCGCACCCTTGGTGATGACCAGCAGGTTGATAATGATCAAAATGATAAAGACAAAAATACCGACGGCATAATTGCCAGAAATGACAAATTCGCCAAAGGCCTCAATGATCTGTCCGGCGGCGTCGGTTCCCGAATGGCCCTCGCTTAGGACAATTCTGGTTGACGCGACATTCAATCCAAGACGGAGGATTGTTGCGATAAGCAATAGACTTGGGAAACTGGAAAAATCCAATGGCCGGTGCGTATGCATTGCAACCATCAGGATCAGCAAAGAGATCAGAATATTAAAGACAAAGAAGGTATCCAGCAAAAACACCGGCAATGGCAACACCATCATCGATACCAGTGCCAAAATACCCAGCGGCAGAACACCTGCGCCCAGCATTTCCTTTGGGTTGGATAGGCCTAACCTCTTTAATGTCATTTCCATGACAGATACCCTTCGTCCAAGATGTCAAAAAAACATTGCGCTAGGCCAGCACCGCACACCGGAGCAATCGTGCTCTGGCTTGTTCTGATCTTTTTAACGCATTGAAACATCTGTGTTTTCCCAATTATGGCGACCCGATTGGACCGCTCTTTACTCCCTCGCACCTGCCCGCTACCTACCGGAATGGTGAGGCGTTTGAACAGGCGCACGAAGGTAAAGGCAAAAACCGTGCCAAAGCGGAAAACAACCTTGTCGATCGGGTTAATCGGGATAAATTCGGTCTCTCTAATAGAGATGACCAATACAGATGGTGTGGAAATTGCATGAAACCGCCATCTATGCCCGCCCCTGGAAGTCCGGCCCTGGAAGTCCAGCCCGGTAAGCCCGGCAAAGAGGGCCGATCAGGTCTGGCACGAAAGATGCATATCACAGGGCAGAATTAAATACGCCATGACGGCACAAAGTACGGTTAAAGGATTTGTTATGATTGTTGATCACACTCCGGTTTCTTCGCAAGAGACAGCCACCCCAGCACCGGTGAACGCCAAGCTGGTAGCCAAAAACGGAATAGCCAAGAACGAGGCGGCCAAGAGCGGTGTTGCTAAAAGCGGTACTGCCAAAAGCGGTGCTGCCAAAAGCGGTACTGTAGGTATCTCGATGATGCTGCTTATCATGGGCGGCCTTACCGCTTGTAACGCCACTAGCCATTCTATGGCAGGTGCGCCAGAAGTAGCCGCAACTAGCGAGGCACAGTCGCTCGCCAATATTAAAGACGTGCTGGATGCCAGCGCCGAGGAAGTGCCGACATTAACCGCGGTTGGCTATGCGGTCGTGTCATCACAGCCGGGCCGCACCGATGCGCAAAAGCGTCTGATGGCGATCCGCTCTGCCCGTATGGCGGCGATGCGTGATCTTGCTGAACAGATCCATGGCTTGCAAATCGACTCGTCAACAACAGTGATTGATCTGATGGTCCAGAATGACACCTTCCGCGGTGTGGTTTCAGGAACGATCCGTGGCGCCCGCACAGTGCGGATCAACCCAACAGGATCGGACACTTATGAAATTGTCCTAGAGATTGACCGCGATTTGATTGCCCATCTGATGAATAACGCAAAGCAGATTGGCTAACCAAACCATCCACGCAAATGCGGCGCATAGGCAAAAAGGCAGTGAATGCATGATCATGCCAACAGATAACAAAGCGGTACAAACCGTCTCCCTTGCTCCAAACGGTGCTCTGGCTATTCCCACAATAGCCAAGCATTGTTTGGTGGCTTTGCTGTTTGTAATGATGGTGTTTGCGCGCGGTATCATGCCCGCTTCTGCCGCTGGTTTTGATTTCGTTGATGTAACGGGCCGTGCGGTTATCGCCAGCGAGGAAACCGAATTTGAGGCGCGTTTGATGGCACTTGAAGATGCGCTCTATTTGGCCGCGCTTCAGGGCGGTGCCAAAATTGACGGATTTTCTTTGGTTACGGCAGATAGCGCGATCGAGGATCATTTTGTCGTGCGCCCATCGAGCCGCATTCTGGACTACACCATTACCAATGAAATGGTTGAGGAAGAGCATTACATCGTATCGATCAGGGCCGCGGTAGGTGATCTGCCAAAGAGCAACTGTGTCGCGCGGGCCCATAGCAATGCCACCATTTTTGCCCCACAAATCACCATCGAGCCGAACACCCCGCCATGGAGCCAGCAAATGGCCCCAGCAGTGATCAGCGCCATGGTTGAGCGGATGGATGCGCTGCCCTCGCTAAAGATCAAATCGGCGATTACCACCGAACTCGATCCTGCCAAGTTGCAACGGCAAAATGATTTGTATGACTACACCGCGCTAACCAGCGGTGTTGCCCGCGCACGCAAGGGTGATTATGCGATTATCCCTTATCTGCACATGCGGGCCGAACGCGGCGAGCGTCTGTTCCGTCAAAAAACCGTTCTTTATCTGACAATGGGCCTCCAGCTATTTAAGGGCGAGACCTATATTCCGATGATGGATGAGGTTGTCACCGTGCCAATCGAGGTCGAGAAAAACACCCCGTGGCGCACTTTGAATGTCTTGTCCCAGCCCCAGCGCAACGTCCTAGCCCAACAAATACTTGCCCTCGTGCCAAATTTTGTTGATGGTTTTGCGGCAAAGCTAAAGTGCCAGCCATTGGCGGCGCCTATGGAATTTGCCGGTGGAAAGCTGGTTGTACCGCTTGGGACACGCCATGGTCTAAAGACCAATGCGCTCGCATTTGTTGCTGGTGGTGATACCCCGTGGCAAATTCTACAGGTGAGCGAAGCCGGTCCAGAACAGGCAGTGTTGCGCCCCTTAAATACCCGGCGTGATCAGGCGCGCCTAGCCGGAAAAACAGTTGAATTCATGGAGTTGAAATAATGATGAGATCAGCAATTATGATGGCCTCTTGCGCGTTTTTCGTGGCGCTCAACACGGCTAGCTATGCCCAGGGACCGATCGTTGTTTTGGAATATCCAACCTATCAGGGCAGTGGCGATGATAGTGGCAGTGGGGTTAACCGCGGACATGCCTTTATTGCTAATCCTGATTATTCAGCCAGCCACCGGGTTGGTCAGGATGAAACATTGAGCCATATCATGACAGATTATTATGGTGGTAGCGGCCTCGATATGTCGGTTGTGAAGATGGCCATCGTCAAGGCTAACAAGCACGCCTTTGTCCGTGGCAATGCGAATTTCCTTTATGCGGATAAGGTTTTGCACCTGCCATCATTGACCGAAATGAAGAATATGGTTTTGGGCACGTCAAATAACCGTGGCCAGAGCGAAGGTCGCGACTATGGCGGCAATAACCAGATTTATTTCATTGGTGGATAAAATGCCCTCGCACACGCACAATTTCACCACGATCGTTTGCAAATTGTTTGTTGCAATGGTGATGACCGCCGTGGGCGGTTTATCTGCCCATGCAAATGATGGTGTTAGTGGGCTGGAAATCAACGAACTTGTAAAGAGTACGCTGGCCGTTAATGGTATGGACGCAACGCCGCGGCTTAACCCTGACCGTGAATTTCTGCCGTGTGAGAATGATTTGACGGTTGAAAAAATGTTTGGCGGATGGTCAACGGTTAAAGTCAAATGCGCAGGCAAGAACGGGTGGCAGACGATGGTTCGCACTGGTTTTATCAGTGACACGCGGGGATCGCGCGGATCATCTGCACCAATCCCAGCCAGCCTAGCCAGCGTAAGTGAGCGTAATGTGGCACCCGCGAAACCGCGGAAAAAGGAATTTGTCACGATAATGACGCTGGGCCGCAGCATGTCGCGCGGCGAGACGATCACCCCTGATGATGTTGTCCCGATGGATTTCGAAAAGCATTCTGTAGCCAGCGCCTTTTTTAACGCCAATGATGTCGTTGGCCGCCGTCTTAAAACCAGATTGAGTGCGCATAAGGCGATTTTGTCTCATCATCTTTTGCCAAATTGGATGGTCGAAGAAAAAGATGAGGTAAATATAATCAGTCAGACTGGTGGTATTATCGTGGCTATGGTAGGGTTTGCCACCGAAAACGGTCAATATGGCGATTGGGTTAAGGTGGAAAACGCCTCCAGTGGCAAGATCGTTATCGGCCAAGTAACAGGCGAAAAAAAAATTACAATAAAGACTAACATTCGCTAGCTGTAGGTCGTTAAGGGTTCTGAGGAGGCTAAAACAATGGTCGATTCCATTAAACATATGGTAAATCGTGTCGATGTTCAGAAGAGCCGCGACTTTGATAGTAAATCTGCTGCGTCACCGGTAAAAGGGGATGTTGCGATTGCACGCGATAGCGTGGAGGTAAGCGAAGCTGCCTCTACACAGGTCGTTGCGCAGCTATCAAATAAACCGCCAATTAATACAGAGGCGGTCAGCCGGATTAAGTCAGCTATTGCAGAAGGAAAGTATCCGATCGATGTCGATCAGATTTCCGAAGCGCTAATGGATGCTTACAGGGATATGAAGGCCTAAAAAGGCCGTCCCAATTTGGCTGGGTGATTATGACAACTACCGATTCTGGAACCTTAACCGGGTTTATTAACGCTCTCGACGCTGCTGTCGATGGAGCGTTATTGGTGTTGAATGATGGTTCAGCACTGCTCAAAGCCACCAATGTTATCGAAACAATTTTGGCCGAGAGCATTGAAAGTGCCAAGGCCGAGATCGAGGCAGGCGGCGTTGATCAAGAAACGCGTATGCGCCTCGCCACCAGCCTAGAAAAGATTAGCCAATTAGAAACCAAGGCGGTGGCACGGATCACATGGTCCGAGGATTTTGAGTCCCATCTGCGCCTTGCGTTGGACGCTGCCCCGCAAAAGGGGTAGGGTGTAATCAAGGTCCTAACCAGCTCCCTAATAATAGGCGGTTTTAATGATTGAAATACCTTCACCGATAGGCATTGTTACTTTTATTTGCCTTGTAACGCTGGCGTTGGCAGTTTTGATTCTGGTCGTCAAGCGCAGTAGCCACCGCATTCTGGCAAAGCGCCTCGGTGATGTGCAACGCCAATTGGCTGCCATTGAATCACAGAATGAAAGCCAGATCGCCGCTGCGACCAAGGCCGCCGAAACTATGGAAAAGTTGCGTATTGGTGCAGAGGAGACAATCCGCACGATCGAGGCTATGCGCATTGATATGACGCATCTTGATGATGAGGTTCGCGGAGAGATCGGTACGAGCCGTGCCATTGAAATGGCGCGCGCCGGTGCGAGCAAAGAAGATATTGCCGAAAAGACCGGATTATCGCTTGAACGGGCTGATGCTATCGTCACATTCCACGGTGTTCGAAAGTAACCGACACCGCCTGTGCCGGTTAAACCGCCCAAAATCCAATATGATTTACATCTTGAATACGGCTTTTTCGCAGGTCAGATTGCGGAATCTCGTGCCTCTGGTTACTTTGATCCCGCCTGTATCGCGGTTGATCCGCAGGATCGTGCCATCAATCTCGAGAATAAACGAGCTGTCATCGGCAAAGACAATCTCCATGGCCTCTTCTCCCTTATTGGTCGTGACAACAGCATCATCACCGACTTTGGTAGAGCGCAGGACAATTTCATAAATGCCTGTCGGATTGTAGCCGCACGCATAGCTTTCTTGCTGAAACCGCGTCATCTCATCACAGGATGACAGTAGCATCACGCTAAGGCCGAGGCCCAGAATAGTCGTCACAGCTTGTTTCATAAAAGATGCCTATCTCTACTTCTCTTTGTCTTTATCTTTATCGTCATCTAGCAAAGCGGCTAGATCATCAAGACCAGAGTCAATTTCATTATCCTCAAGACGCTGTGGCTCGGCATTGTCTTCGGCCGACGCATCCGCAGCAGGTGCTTCATCTGTATCAAAATTGGCCATCAACCCATCAACAGCATCGGCAATGGATTCTGGTGTTGCTGGCGATGGATCCGCATCATCGTCGCCAGCAGTATTAATGCCATATGATTGAATGTCGCTATCTTCACCCGCACCATCCGCGTTATCTGCATCATCCGCGGCGGCGGTATCAAATTGGCTGGCTTTGCCAAGACTAAAATCGTCCAAATTAGGCACTTCGATTTCCGGTGTGTCCTGATCGCCCCCGTCTTCTGGGAATGTTGCGGCAAGACTGGCGGCAAGGTCATCGGGTACATCCGGAGTGGTTACAACCGGCGGCGCATCACTTGCCGCCGCCGCATTATCTCCAGCATTATCTGTATCATCACCCGCACTTGCATCCGCACTGGCATCCGCATCCGCACTGGCATCCGCACCGGATTCTGGTGACGTTAACTCGGCATTGCCAGAAGCAATAAGGCGTTCCGCATCGGCGCGGTGAACATCGACAATCAGGCCTTCTGGAAAACGAATGCCCTTAACGTCGCATGTCTTAATAATACGCAAATTGACCCATTCGGTTGAACCGCCAGCTGATGCGCCATCATCGCTGGCATTATCTGACTTTTCGCTGGCCGCTTTCGCCGCGCTTTCTGCTTTGCCGGCAATAGCGGCAATACGCTGGCGCAAGACATAGACCCGCGCGGCAAGAATGCCGAGGCGTTTGCTCTCATCCGTCTCGCTTGCCAACAGCGATTTAATGAATTCGTTCATCTCTTCCAGTGATTGATCACTGCACCGGTCAATCACGGCATCGCGCACTTTAATTGTCTCTGGAGACAACGCAACGCGGGAACCCGGTCCGCCACTACTGGTAATTGTTGCTACTGCCATTTTTTTGCCCTCGCGGTTCTGTTTGGCATCCTACTTGCAAATTCTGGACCAATGGCGGCTAAGCCAACAGGTTTTTTTCAACGCTAAATTACCAGCAATTCTGCGGTAAATCAGCGGTAACACAGACGTAAATCCTGTCACGATAACGCCGCAAAAACAATTGGACTTTTGCCGGAATGGCTAAATTAAAGGAAGGGCATACACATGAAAAGCATTAGCAATCACATCGGCATATATGCAGACGCTCTTTCATTGCGTTCAAAGCGTAACGAAATGCTGGCCTCTAATATTGCCAATGCTGCAACGCCTAATTTCAAGGCGCGCGACATGAATTTCGACGCTGAAATCCGCAAGATTAGCCATGAAGGCCCGATGCGTACTTCAGATGAGCGGCATTTCCCTCTTATGACCAAAGGCGGCAGGGAGTCTGTTCTCTATCGTCAGCCATTGCAGGCGTCAAAAGATGGAAACACTGTTGAGATGAATGTCGAGCAGATGGAATTTTCTGAAAACGTAATGCGTTATCAGACCACGCTAACCTTTTTGAACAACCGAATTTCCGGTCTGATGACGGCCATTCGGGGTGAGTGAGGGCAGCAATGAGCGACATTAAAAACATTTTTGACGTTTCTGGCCGCGCAATGTCGGCGCAGTTGGTCCGGCTAAACACAATCGCCAGTAACCTAGCGAACGCGAATAGCCTGTCGGGATCAGAGGATACCGCCTACCGGGCGATGAAACCGATCTTTGAAACCAAATTTGCAGACAATGTAAAAGACAGCGGCCTGTCTACAACACAGGCAGTTGGCATCGTGCCAACCGACCGCCAACCAGAGCGCATCTACATGCCAGAGCATCCAATGGCGGATGACACCGGCTTTGTTTATAGCGCCGCGGTGAATGTCGAAGAAGAATTCGTCGAGATGCTGGAAGCCACTCGGCAATACCAAAACAACATTGAGGTTGTTTCAACCCTACGCGCCCTGATGATGCGAACCATCAGCATGGGCAAGTGACCTGACGGAGAATTTTATGAGCATTATTGATCCCTCTAGCCAAACGCAACTTGATAGCATCTTGAAAAAACTGGGTGTTAATGATCAGGCTGAAGCTGAGGCAAAAGGCAAAGAAACGCTTGGCCAGTCCGACTTTCTAAAGCTGATGACTACACAGCTACAGAACCAGGATCCGTTTGCGCCAATGGAAAATGCCGAATTTATTGCCCAGATGGCGCAATTCTCGACGGTTACGGGCATTAGCGAAATTGGCGAGACGCTCAAGGATGTCGCGGCACAAATGGGTGAATTCCGCGTGGCCACGGCAACCAATCTATTGGGCAGCCAAGTTATGGTTCCCGGCAATTATGCCCGAGCCGATGCCAATGGTGAAATCAATGGTGTGATTGACCTTCCGTCAGCCTCCTACAACACAAACCTGACCTTTACCAATGCCGCCGGTGACATTCTTCACTCGATTGAGCTGGGTGCCCAGCCATCTGGTCTGGTTGGCTTTGTATGGGAAGACGTGCCGCAGTCGGTCATCGATAGCGATACACCGGTTCGCATCGAGGCCTATGGCGACTTTGGCAATGGCGTTGAAGGCATAACACCTAGCGTGTTCGCCGAGGTTCTGGCGGCATCCAAGGGTGATGCCGTAACAGGGGTAACGCTTGATGTTCGCGATTATGGCGAGGTTCTTGCAACAGATGTTGCCAAATTCCGTCGCTAGTAAGTTTAAGAGCTGAATTTATAAAACGAAGATTTTAGTTGAGAGACCGACCGAATTAAGGGTCACAGGAGAGTAACAGATGTCATTCTATACCGCGTTGACAGGATTGAACGGATCATCCGCCGATATTTCCGCAACCTCAAACAATATTGCGAACGTTGGTACGACCGGATTTAAGCGAAGCCGGGTGGAATTTGGTGATATTTTCGCCACCTCGCCATTGCAGAATTCATCGTCATCGCTTGGTTCTGGTACCATCTTGAAAGGCGTCAAACAGCAGTTTACCCAGGGTAACATTGCGTCATCGCTTAACGCTCTCGACCTTGCTATTTCTGGTCAGGGCTTTTTCGCGTTGAAGCCATCGCTTACATCTGCCCAGACGGTTTACACACGAAACGGTTCCTTGAACGTTAATAACGACCGTTATGTTGTTGATTCCGCCGGTCAGTATCTGCTCACATATCCAGTGAACGAAGACGGCTCGGTTACGGCCAAGGATCTTGATAGTGCGGTGCCATTGCAATTGCCGGTAACATCTGGTGATCCGCAAGCGACATCTAATATTAAACTTGGTGTGAACGTTCCGGCGGCGTCTGAAGTGGTGACTGAGCGGGCGGCGTTTGCTGATGGATATCAGTTTGATCCAAACAATTCGGCAACATTCACCAACTCAACATCAATCACCATCTTTGACGATTTGGGTAACCCGACAATTGCGACGGTCTATTTCATCAAGACACAGGCAGCATCGGCGCAGGATCCAACAAACAAATATGACACGCGTCTGGTTATTAACGACACGATCATTGATCCTGATCTGGTTAGCGCGGTGGATGATGCTGGTAACCAGATGTTCATCGACCGTTTTGGTCGCCAGACAACAACGGTTCCGGATGATAACTACTTCCTCGAAGGTAAAGGTTCAGCGCTGTATAAACTCGATGACCTCCAGACATTGATCCCGTCACAGCCTGCGTCTATCCAGAGTGAGCAAACCTCATTTGACTTTGGTGAAGAGGGCGACAAGCTGGTAGAGATTGTTACTGATCCGATGCAGTTTAACGCCACCCGTGAGGCAGGCACCAGCGGTGACGTTTATTGGGGTAAAGACTTTTTGCTCGTTAATGTCGATGATTCTGACCAGCCGGTAAGTATCGATATTCGCCCAGGCCGCTATAACGCAACCCAGCTTGCCGCCGAGGTAGAGCGTGCCATAAACACCGCCTATGGCGATGACAAGAAGGTCCAAGTTGTACAGAACGTGGACGATGTCCTAACTATCGATTTGCAGCGGGTAAATGCCGATGGCACGACCCAGGATCTGGATACACCGATCACTGTTAATCTTCTTGGAACAGACAGTTATATTACTGAAAATATTGCAGATTTTGATATTTCAGGGGCGTCGCCAGACTTTACACGCGAAGAGTTTCTTGCCCATACGCAGGTTCGCATCAATGAAGCGTTGAACGAATATGCACGTACCGACTCAGGGGCAACAGCGCTTGGCGTTAGCAATATTCAATTCACCCGTTCTATTGGTGACAAGCTTGATAGTATCTATGAGCACAATCAGGTTGTGACCTTGGATCGTTTTGGCAAGAGCATTGATCTAACCATCACGCCGGGCACACCATCGGCATCGAATGAATTCAAATTCATTTTGAAGGCATCAGGTGAGACCGATGTTGAGATTTCATCTGGTGCGCTATCTGCGGCCTCGACAGCAACAACAATCGCAACCGCACTGGCAGCTGATACAGACGTTTCAGCAAGCAGCAGTGAATATGTTGTCTCATCAGCCGCAGGTGTGCTGTCAATCACCCGCCCTGACGGTAAATCATTTACTGTCGAGCGGTCAGGTAAGGTGGGCGTTGATTTCCCATCTGACGCAACTGTAACCGCTGGCACTGTTGATATTTTGAACGAAGCTGTCGGTACGACAGAGGTTCAAAATGTAACCATTCCTAATGCGGCGACACTGTCATCTAACCCGCTTAGCAGTAGTTTTGTGCTTGGCGGTGTGACCATCGATGCGTCATCAGTCACCAGCCTGGCCGGTTTGGTTACCGCTATTACAGGCGATAGTGATTATGCCAGCCAGGATTTCACCGTTGCGGCAAATTCTAATGGCACTAGCCTTGATTTGACCTTTAAGCAGAACTTTAATGAAACTGCTGTGACCGCCACAAATGGTGGTGTTGCAATGACAGTGACTGAGGCAACCGCTGGTGTGGCCGATTTTGTGACTGCGAGCGATGATAATGTGCCGTCACAATATATGGTTCATTCTTACTTTGGTAACCGCCCACAGTTGAGCGTTTACACAACAAGAGAGGCGCTGTCTGCGTCATCTGGTGAGAATTTCATCGAATATACCGCGACCCAGAACAAGCTTAAAATTTACGCCGACGACATTAGCGGATTTGCTGTTGGTGATACTATTCGCCTAAGCGGTAACTTTGCCGATGGCGATAATAACGGCGCCTTGTTGAACGGTCGTACCTTTGAAATCATCACATCAACGACAGTTGCCAATGGCCGTGACTATGTTGAGGTTAGCACCTCTGGCCTCACATTGTCGGACAATGATTTTGAGATTGGCTATGATGCTTCTGTCGATATTTATGCGCTGGCGAATGAGTCAACAACGGTTGAGGCGTTCTTTGAGGGGTCTTCAGCAGTGTATGAAGGTTCTAATGAGAACTATAGCAGCAAGCGTATCGTCGTGCGGGAAATCAGCAGCTATGATACAAACCTAGGTGGCTTTGTGGCGACGTCTGCGGCGTTTAGCAATAGCGGTACAGACCTTGCTGATCTTGGCTTGGACGCCCTATCAGTTGCCACAACATCAGCCAATTCAACCAAGGATTGGGTCGATGAAAAGGACCCGTCAATCAAAGTTGGCTTTGATGCTATCAACCAGCGTTTGCAGTTCACTGTGGACCGGACGGTTCTTGGTAGTGGTACCGATAGTAACTTTAACTCATTCAGCATCTCTGGTTCGTCAACCGCTGAGACCAAGAACAATCTTGGTATCCAATCATCAGATGATGCCCAGCAGGTTCTCATCCGTGGTGGCGAGGTTCTCTATGGTGATACCTTTGTTGCCGATGGTGAAGAAATCCAGACCAACGACAAGCGGTATGGCATCAGTGTTGAATATAACAGTGACACCAAAACCTTTAGCTTTGGTTCAGGAACAACTGGTGAGCAGATTGACGCTGATGGTGCGCTTGGCGTTACCGAAAATCAGAAGAATTCTAACATCCAGATTGGCCGCTATAATATCAATCCAGCCGATGGTAGTGCCTTTAAGACCTACACGCTCGATAGCACGATTATCGGCAGTGGCGACAACCAGTTGATGGGTGTTGGTGCGACAAAGACTGACATTATCTTCTCGGCTGGTCGTGGTCTGCGTTCAGCAGCGGCGATTGCGACAGGTGCAAGTGCGAACGAACCATTGTCGAATGTGTTCCAGCTCTCTGCCCAAACCGGTGAGAATGTCTTTAACGTATCGGTGAACGGTATTAACGGTGTGATCCGGGTTCCATCAGGTTCGTATGTTGGTACGACGCTTGCCGAGGTTCTGGAGACACGCATTAACCAGATTTCTGATCCTATTACCGGTGATGCGATTGGTGGTGTTCAGGTTCAATATAGTGCCGCCAATAACAACTTCACCTTCACCACAGGAACAACAGGTGAAACCTCAACGATTAAGGTCCGCGGCGCAGCCCGTCTCGGTCTTGACGATGTGGCCTTGGGTGTTGGCTCGGTTCCAGAAATTTATAATCTGGTGCAGGCAACCAACGCCGATGGTGTCGCGCTCTATGTAAATGCTGAGGGTGAGATTGTTGAATCGCCGCCGGAAAACCTAGTGTCAGGCTACTATCCTCTCTATATCGATGAGGGCGAGCTTACCTTTGATAAAACCGGTCGCTTGATCAGCCCGAAAAACCTTGTTCACTATGAAAAGCAGGAAGAAGGCTTCTCGATTGCTCTGGACGTTGACTTTAGTGCCTCGACCCAGTTTGCCCAGCCGTTCTCGGTGCAAACAGTGGAGCAGGATGGTTTCACCTCGGGACGTCTTGATGGTCTAGAAATTGACTCATCAGGAACCATCCGGGCGAACTATACAAACGGTCAGAACAACCCGCTTGGCAAGATTGTTGTGGCGAACTTTAACAACCAGAACGGTTTGAAACAGATTGGTAACGCGACTTATGTTGAAACCGCCGTTTCTGGAACACCGCAGGTTGGTGAAGCGGGTGCGGAAGGATTTGGTAACATCCTCTCAGGTTCGCTAGAGCGTTCAAACGTGGATATTACCGAAGAGCTGGTGAACTTGATTACGGCCCAGCGAAACTTCCAAGCTTCGGCAAAAGCGATTGAAACGACCACTGGTCTTACCCAGACAATCATTAACATCCGGATGTAATAACCGGACATTCTGACCAGCGATAATGCTGGTCAGAGTGGCTTTGACTATGTGGAGAGCAACATGGATAAGATGATTTATACCGCGTTTAATACGCTGAATAACATCTATGACAACCGGTCGGTCCGAGCGCAGAACATGGCAAACGTCAATGTGCCTGGCTATCGTCGTGATATTGGTACACGACCAAACGGCGTTGCTTTTATGGATAATTTCAATACGTTACAGTCACGCGCATTGCCTATCCGTGACGATCTAAACTATTTTGAGGAAACCCCCGGAACATTATCGGCAACAGCAAGTGATCTTGATGTCGCCGTTCGTGGTGCCGGTTATTTTGCTGTCAAGGGTCCTGGTGAGCCATCACTGACACGCCGCGGCGATCTTACCATTGACGCTGATGGGTTTTTGGTTAACGGCTCCAAGCATCAGATGCTCAATCAGGAGGGTGTGCCAATTGAAGTTCCGCCCTATCGTTCGGCCAAAATATCTGACGATGGTGCGGTTATTATCGAGCCAGTTGGATCTGAGCCGGGAACACAAGTGGTTGTGGACCGTCTTGGTATCGTTGGTGCCAGCGAGTTACCATTAAAGAAATTCCCCGATGGTGAAGTGCGGGCCGAGGATGGCAGCCTGCCGCCAATCGACCCCGGTAAATCGGTGGTGATCCGGCATATGGAATTGAGTAATGTGAACATTACCGAAGAGCTGGTGAACACCATTGAAGATCAGCGGCAATATGAAATTAACATCAAATTGTTGACCTCTGCGAAGGAAGCAGATGAAGCCGGCGCCAGCTTGATGCGTCTGCCAAGCTGATTATTTTCAAGAGCAGCGGCTTTGGCACGGCTCTTGCTATAAATAGGCAGTACCTATTTGTTGCAGGAGAGAGACTATGTCGACCAGTTCGATGCACGTGGCCAAAACCGGCCTAAACGCCCAGCAAACCCGGATGCAGATCATCGCCAATAACCTGGCGAACGTAAGCACCACAGGCTTTAAGCGTGACCGTGCGAATTTTGAAACCCTGCTTTATCAGGTGCGTCGCACAGCGGGTGACCAAACCACAGCTGACACTAATTTGACATCATCCTTTTCGGTTGGAACCGGTGCCCGCATCGTCAACACGCAAAAGATCATGGCGCAGGGTAGTATGATTACTACCGATAATTCGCTTGATCTTGCGATTGAGGGCACGGGCTTTTTCCAGGTTCTGATGCCTGATGGACGGATTGGTTATACTCGTAACGGTGCGTTCTCGACAAACCAGGAAGGTGTTTTGACAACCGCCAGTGGTTATGTCCTGCAGCCTGAAATCGCCCTTCCTGAAGGTGCGTCTCAAATCAATATTTCACGCGACGGTATTATTTCTGTTCTCCAAGCTGGCGCTGTTGCTGCCGAGCAGGTGGGCCAGTTAACCGTAGCTGACTTTACCAACCGCCGCGGCCTACAGCCAGTTGGCGAGAGCTTTTTTGTACAGACAGATTCTAGTGGTGATCCGATTGTGGGTGCACCGCAAGAAGGTGGCCTTGGCCGTATCGTGCAGGGATCATTGGAAGCATCCAACGTCAATGTGGTGCAGGAATTGGTCGAAATGATCGAAACCCAGCGCGCCTATGAAGTCAGCTCAAAGTCAATCACCTCGGTTGACGAAATGCTCCGCTTTATCTCCAACAACCTCTAATCAAGAAGTGGGGGATTTAGGGTATGCGTAAAATCTTTCTAACAACGGTTCTACTGGCCGCTAGCGTTGGCTTTAGCGGATGTGCGACCTATGTTGAAAATCAAGCATCCTATGCCTTTAAGCCGATTTATCCAGAGGCGCAATTAACCCCTGATAAGCCGACGCCAAATGGTGGTATTTATACCCCGGTAAAGGGTGGATTATTTGCCACTGACCGGCGCGCCACAGCGGTTGGCGATATTTTGACAGTCAATTTCCAAGAGTCATTTAACGCTAGCAAATCGCAAAGCGCGACATCTACCAAGACTGACAATTTTGATTTAACCCTGCCTATTGGTTTGCCTAATGCCGTGACGGGTGGCTTTGGCGCGGGCCAGCTAACATCGGGTACAGCGCGGAATTTCAATGGTGCGGGAACCGCCGCCCAATCGAACAGCCTAACCGGTCTATTGTCGGTTACGGTTACACGCGTGTTTGAGAATGGTAACATGGAAATTCGGGGCCAGAAAAAGCTCAGCCTGAACAATGGTGACGAATATGTGCGCGTAACAGGTTTGGTCCGGCCACAAGATATTACAGCGGCAAATGTCGTGCAATCTAGCCGCATTGCGGATGCCCAAATTGTCTATGTTGGTGCGGGTGAAGTTGCGGATTCCTCACGGCAGGGCTGGCTAAGCCGGACCTTGCGCACGATCTCCCCATTCTAGAGAAAGCGAACCAATGCTAGTCGCCATTCGTACAATGATTGCTTTTACCCTGACGCTGATGCTGGCCGCAACGCCGGCACTGGCTGATCGATTAAAGGATCTGACATCTATCGCCGGGGTTCGTAACAACCAACTGGTTGGCTATGGCGTGGTCGTTGGTTTGGCTGGCACGGGCGACGGTAACTCGGCGCTGACATTGCAATCTTTGCAATCGATGATATCGCAATTTGGTCTGGTCACAGCCCCGGCAAATTTGACCGCAAAGAACGCCGCGGCGGTGATGGTTACGGCGGATATGCCAGCCTTCATGAAGCCGGGCCAGCGTCTGGATATTACAGTTTCAACCGTCGGTGGAGCGAAATCGCTTCGCGGTGGCACCTTGCTGATGACACCGCTTTTGGGCGCTGATGGGGAAACCTATGCGGTGGCACAGGGTAATCTTGTCGTTGGTGGTCTCGGCGTTACCGGCAATGATGGGTCATCGGTTATTGTGAATGTACCTACTGTTGGCCGTATTCCGCGCGGTGCGTCGGTAGAGCGGATTGTCGAGAACCCGTTTCAAACCAGCGCCAATGTTATCTTGAATTTGCATCAGGCCGATTTTAGCACGGCGATGAAAGTGTCAGAGGCGGTAAATTCCGTCTTTGGTGATGATGTTGCGGTGGCACTTGATGCCTCATCGATCGCGGTTCGGGCGCCAATGGATCCATCGCAAAAAGTATCATTTGTGAGCCTGTTGGAGAATATCGAAATTGATCCAGCGCGTCCGGCGGCCCGCGTCATCGTGAATTCGCGCACCGGTACAATTGTCATTGGCGGCGATGTGCGAGTGACACCGGCGGTGGTTACGCATGGCTCGCTTACGGTGCGCGTTAATGAAGATAAAGAGATCACCCAGACAAATAACGTGACCCAAAATGCTCAGGGTATTGTGAACACCCCAGGTCAGGCGGTAGAGACAGCCGACAGTGAAATCATCATCGAGGAAGAGCCAGCCAAGGCGTTCGTTTTTGATACTGGTGTAGAGCTGTCGGATATCGTTGATGCGGTTAACGGTGTTGGTGCGAGCCCCGCTGATCTTGTTGCCATCCTTGAGGCGTTGCGTGAAGCAGGTTCGCTTCGGGCCGAAATAATTGTGATCTAGGAGCGGTTATGACTGACATGAACTTAACCCAACCTGGTATTAGCAATATCTCTATGGATGATGCTTTTGGGCTAAATAAAGCGCCGGATCCAGATGCCGAATTGCGCGAAGTAGCCGACCAATTTGAAGCGATATTCTTGAATGAATTTCTAAAGCAAGCTCGTAAAACGAAGCTTGCTGAGGATCTTTTTGGCAGTTCTGCGAAGTCCCAATATGAGGAGCTTCTCGACCGCGAATATGCGACCTCCATGTCCAATAATATGAACCTTGGTATTGCCGAGGCCTTGATCAGACAATTTGGATCAGCCAGCAAGACAGGGATGAAATAGCGTCATGGCTAGCCTGTTTGACATCGGTAAATCCGGACTGCAATCCTATCGCCAAGCCCTATCTGTTACTGGCCAGAACATCGCCAACATCAATACAGATGGGTATAAGCGGCGCGAAGCGACGTTGGAAGAAGTGGCCGGCAGTCAAGGCGGCGTCACGAGTGTCGCGACGCAATCTGGCCTTGGTGTGCGGGTAACCGATATCCGCCGCTCGTTCGATGAATTTCTGCTCAACAAGACCCGTAGTGCAACCGCGTATGCGCAAACCTCGACATCCTATCTAAGCGCAATCGAACAGCTGGAAAACCTTTTGCTGCCCGGTGATAGCAATCTTGGTAATGCGTTAAACACCTTTTTTGGGGGGCTCAACGAAGTCAGTGCGGCGCCGTCTGATCTGTCGCCGCGTGTGGTGGCGATGGAACAAGGGCGGATGCTCGCCGGTACCTTCAACCAGCTCTCGGCGACCTTGAAAGAATTACAAGCTGGCGTGGTCTCGCAAACCAATCAAAAGATGGCAGAATTAAATATTCTGACAGGCGACCTAGTTGAATTGAACAAAAAGCTATCAGGCAATGACGCGACCAAGGCGCAGAATTCGCTGCTCGATGCGCGCGATAATTTGCTCGACCAGATTAGTGAATATGCCGAAGTTGCTGTGACGCTTCAGAAAAGTGGCAAGGCGACGGTTAATCTGGGCAAGGGAAGCACCGGCCCGGTTTTGGTGACTGGCGACCAACAGACTACACTTGGCGCCGAAGAATTGGATATGGTGATTGGGTTCCGGCTAAATCCGAACACTGACAATATTCCGACATCACAAATGACCAACGGCTCTTTGCGCGGCCTTGCGGATGCCTATCAGCTAGTGACCAAGACAATCGAAGATATCGATAATCTGGCCTATAAATTTGCGCGCGACGTTAACATGGTGCATCGCGGTGGTCTGGATCTGGACGGCCTTGCAGGCGGTGATATGTTCGCCGCGGTAAAGCCGGTTGCAACCGTTGCCGCCAATAATCGCGGCACTTCGGCCGCCACGATTGCGGTCTCGAACGCATCCTTGATCGAGCCGGATAAGATCACTTTCATTTATAATGACACCACCGCCAAATGGACCGGACGGAATGAACGCGGCTCGATTGTGGCCAGCGGTGCGAAGACGATTGATTTGCCGGGGGCGAGCATTACCTTTTCTGCTGGCGCTAAAGATGGCGATGAATTTGTCTATACCACCGCCAAGGGCGCGGCGGCGTCAATCACCATGACATTACAGCGGGCGCAAGAAATTGCCGCCGCTTCGACCCAGCTTGTCTATGCCGATAGCGCTAATAACAGCACCGCGTCCATTTCGATCGCACCGGCAACGCAAACCACAAGTGATACCCTGTCCCCGCTTGATGCGGTCCTTGGCAACGGTGTCTCAACAATTGGTGCGGGTAGTTTTCTGCGTGACGGATCGGTGGCAATCATTCCGGCCAATGCGAGCGCGGTTGACTTGTTGAGCCTGACCCAGCAATCAACGGCAAAATTCGTGGTGACGGACGCCGAGCTGGCTGATCTCAATGGCTTTGATCTGGCGATTACTGATAGTGATGGCACCACCAAGACCTATAGCTTTTCAACAAAATATAGCGATATTTACGATACTGGCTCATTTACCGATGCTAGCGATCTTGCTGATCTGATTAACCAAGGCGCCTTCACCGCTACCAACGGCGTTGATTTTGAGAACAATGTTTTAAAGAAATTCACCCTGCGTGATCTTGGTGGTTTCGTCTCTGGTGAGGGGGGTAGCGTTACCTTCAGCATCGCTTCAGGTGATTTTGCCACGTCTAGCAAAGTTGATTTTGCGGCCAGTACCGATCGGACTGGCGCTGTGACTGCGCGCAATGACACGGCCTCAACAATCCAGATTTTTACCCGCGACGGACGTCATCTAGCCGGAACCGCGCTAAGCTCGGCTGAACAAACAGAGCTATTTACCGCGGCTAATGGGTTCCGCACTGGGGCGGTTTATAATTCCACCTATCTCAATGTCGATAATGGTTATCTGGGCATGGATGTTGCCGTTGCCAGTGGCGCGGCTAACACGTTGATGAGTGTGACCGGAACTGGGGCGACCCGCGATATTACGTTTGACCGTCTTGAGGGAATTGATACTGACGAGGCGTCGGCATCGGGCGGTAGTGCCTCGGCCGAGAGCGCCAGCTATAGCCTAACCATTGGCAGTGTTACCAAAACCGTGACAGCGGCTAATTTTGGCAGGGATGCCAGCGCCAGTGATGTTGCCAAGGCGATGGCTGCGGCGTTTCGGGCTGATGCCCCGCCAGCTGTTATGTCCGGTTCTAGCGTGGCAACAATTCCAGCCGACGGTAGCAGTGCGGTAATTGCCTTTGAAGGGCAGAATTACACCCTCACCATGAGCGCGGGCGAAGTTGTTGTTTCTGGCGGTGAAACCGGCCGGATCAATGCCTATTTTGATGCGAATAAAATCCTCCAGATAGCGTCGAATGGTGGCACGCTGACGGCTAGTGCGATCTCGGTTCCAGATGATGATGTGGTTAGCAATAATGCGAGTAACGCGCTGAATTTTGGTTTGACGACTGGTGATGGTGCGGTCCCGGCCATGGTTGGCTTTAGCGCCTATGATTACAATATTGTGGTTGATGGTGCGAAACTAACCGCAACCAACACCGATTCATCACAGGCCATCACGGTGGCGACCGCTGGCACATCGATGCTTGGCGAACGCGTTACCTTGAGTGACTTGCCGGATGAAGAATTGATTGTTGTTCTTGATGGCGGTGGGGCCCGCCGGTTGACCACTAATTATGATCTAGATCCGGTAACCACCGCAACATTGGCGCGCGACATGACGGTGAAAGTCACTGACGCTGCGAATAATATTGTCGAGCTTATTGATACTGAGACGAGTGTATCACTGGCAACATTGACGCTGGATAGTGACGGCGTGGCAACAGGCAGAGGCATTACCTTTACCCTCAGCGGTACGCTCGCAGATAATGATAAATTCCACATTTCGGCAAACCAGAATGCCGGTGGTGATAACCGCAATATGGATGCGTTGCTTGATTTGCAAACGGCCAAAGGTACGCGCGGTGGTTTCCAGCAAGTCTTTTCAAAGGTTCTGTCTGGCGTTGGTGTCGGGGTGCAATCTAGCCGTTTAACAAATGACGCGGCGGTTGCCCTGCGCGATGCCAGCATTGAAAAAGAAGCCGAGTTTTCCGGTGTTAATCTGGATACCGAAGCCGCCAATCTTATTGAACAGCAACAAGCCTATCAGGCATCTGCCCGGATTTTGACAACGGCGCGGGAATTATTCCGCACCTTGATCGATGCGGTGTAAGAGCGCCATTAGCAAAAGGATTTTGTCATGCAAGTGAGTACAAAAGTTTTTAACGATCAGGCGCTAGGTGGTTTCAACCGGTTGAATGAGAGCATTCAGGATACGCAAACACGCATTGCGACTGGCAAGAATGTATTGCGCGCATCTGACGATCCTATTCTGGCGGCAAATATATCCGTTGCCAAAGAGCAGAGCGCTAAACTCGATCATTACACAACCAATATCGAACGCGGCACGTTGCGGCTGACGATGGCGGAAACGGCGATGGACCATGCGGTCAATTCGCTAACGAGGATCTATGAGCTATCGGTACAGGCAAATAACGATACATACGGCCCTTCAGAGCGCAACGCGATCAAACAGGAAATTCTGCAAATTAAAGAGCAGTTGTTGGAATTGGCGAATAGCAAGGATGCTGGCGGTCAGGCCCTTTTTGGCGGCTTTAGCACGCTGGATGAAGCCTTTTCAAAAGACGCCGATGGGACCATTTCATATAAGGGTGACCGCGGAATCCCGATGGTTAGCATTGCCGATAATATGCGTTTGCAGACAGCTATTGATGGCGCCACAGTGTTCCAACGGGTACCATCATCAACAGGCTTTACGACGGTTTTTGCAGTCATTGAAGATGTGGAATCAATCATCGATGGCGGTATGCAGACCAGATTGCCTCTAGATGATTTACAATCGGCCATTGCCCATGTTGGCGATCAGCGGACTGTCATTGGTGCGCAGATAAACAAGGCTAATTCGCAAAGTCAGGTTCTCGAAGATCGTAAATTGATGTTCTCCGAGAACCTTTCAAAGATGGAAGATGCAGATCTGGCCGCTATGGTGACCGAATTGCAGGCTTTGATCTTGAGCCGTGATGCGGCGCAACAGGCATTTGCCAAGGTAGGCCAGCAAAGCCTGTTTGATTTTATCCGCTAGCCCAGATCACCCAGCCCAGATTAACCAGCCCTATTTGTGAGGATACCGATCACCCGGTCCTTGGCGACATTTGCCTGTGCCAGCATGGCGATACCTGCCTGGTGCAAGATCTGTTCTTTTGCCAAGCCAGTTGTCTCACTGGCAAAATCTGCGTCATGGACTACGCCGAAAGAGCGCTCAATATTGGCGGCGTTATCGGTGATGCTATTGATCTTATGGTCAATGCGTTTGATCATCGAACCCATGACAGCACGCTCGCTGTTGACGCTGTCGATAGCGGTGTCCAGCTTGGTGATAAAGGCGGCAAGCTCGTCTGACGTGCCGTTAGGAAGGTTTGATGTAAACGATCCAAGAGCTGTTTGAAAGACCGGGCCGTTCTTGCGAAAGCTAAGGGTGAGGCTGTCAGAGCCACCATTGCCAGTGTAAAAAGTATAATCACCAGCGTCATCGTCTAGGATTATATAATCGGCCCAAACAGCCTTTCCTGAAACCGCGGCCATTTCAGATTCTAGTGCCAGCAATTCATCAGAAGTTCCGGCCAGCGACGCGCTGTCATAGGTGCCGTTTGCGCCCTGCACAGCCAATTCACGGCAACGCTGGAGCATGTTTTCGATCTCGGCATAGGCAGCGTCAGCGACCTTCGCCATGCTTTGGCCCCGGTTCAGGTCGAATACAATTCGGCCCATGCCGCGGAACTCGCTCTCAAGGCGCGATGCATGGGCAAGGCCAGCCGCATCGTCTTTAGCTGAGGTAAGGCGGGTGCCGGTAGACAGTTTACCAACATGATCCTGAATAGCACTTGTGCTCTCTGCGCTGGCTCGACCAGCATGAAATGCAGCTATATTAGTCCTGATTGAAATTGCCACGATACGCTCCTGTTAAGACAAAGAATTAGAAAATTGACAAAGAAAAAGGGTCGCCGACATGATCGAAGTCAAGGATGTAGTCGCCGACCCCTAGTTTTTTACCAAGGGAGGTATATTAACCCCAAGGAGGTGTATTAACCCTGTAGTAGGCTCAATACGCTCTGCTTTGAGGCGTTTGCCTGTGCAAGCATTGATGTTGCTGCCTGCTGAAGGATCTGGTTTTTAGCCAAGCTGGTTGTTTCAGCGGCAAAATCAGCGTCCTGGATGCGGCCCAAGCTCTCTGCAATGTTTGCTGAGTTGTTGCTTAGATTTGCAATTGTTGAGTCAAGGCGGTTCGATACGGCACCAAGGCTCGCACGATATCCGTTGACTGACTCGATGGCTGCGTCAACTGTAGTGATGTAACCTTCCATGAGAGCAACAGTCGTATTGGTTGATGCACCGAGGCTCAATGCTGAGAGGGTTAGCGCAGTTGTTGTTACATCAAACTGCTGTGATGCGTCTGCGCCTGTCTGGATGGTTAGGGTAGTTGCCGCTGATAGCATGGCTGTGTCAGACCAAGATGTGTTGGCACCAATTGCTGTGATTTCTGCTTCCAGAGCAGTCATCTCATCTTCGATGTAGCCAAGGTCTGTTGAACCCAGGGTGCTGTTCGAACCCTGAACGGCCAATTCACGAATACGCTGAAGAAGGTTTTCAACTTCTTTGTACGCGCCTTCTGCAGTATCGATGAATGACTGGGCGTCAGCTGCGTTACGCATTGCCTGGTTCATGCCACGAAAATCTGCTTCAAGACGTGATGCAATCGCGATACCTGCCGCATCATCGCTTGCGCTGTTGATGCGAAGGCCTGTTGAAAGGCGTTCCATGGATGTTTCCATGGAGCGGTTGACGCTTGAGGCTGCATTCATCGCTGCCATTGCGCCAATGTTAGTTGCCACTGAAAGTGCCATTGGTTTCTCCTACTTGTTTGCCGATCATCCGGCGGTTGTGGCCCGAAGGCCTCCCTAGTCACAACGGCGATCGGCCATTGTCAGAATTGTTAACGACACCCTGAAAAATTAGTTAGTTTTTTACTAATTTTTTTTTTAACATATTGAAAAATATTAATATTCTTATGAATTTGAATGTCGAAATTACTTGAAGTTATCACCTAATAGGAGTAAACAGACGAGACTTCCGTCGTGTTTAGATCAATGTGAGTGTAGAAAATGTATTGTTCAGATTGGATGTTTGATATTTCCGTTGGGCAAGTCGCTGCCGAATTTGTGTCTGGCGACGTTGGTTTGGAAATGCTTGCCAAGAAATATGCTGATGGTCTTTCAGCGCATTATCATCCCATTGATCTTACAGAACTGAGTGGGCCGGCCGAAGAACTGTTGCTCTTCCTTGCCGAAGTTGAGGCTGGCGATATGGCTGTCGAGCTCATCAAGGACTTTTCCTATTTTCGGCTTTATAACGAGGGTGTGAACCGCCCGCGCAAGATGAAGCCGATGTTTGGCACGATCGAGGATCCGGTCAAAGTTCAGGCATATTCAGGTCAAGACATGTTAAAGTCTTTCCGCGCTTATGTGTTTGGTCTGCGCTCTGACACTGTGCCGCGCGCGCCAGCTGGATGGTCGCTCGAGACCGAAGAATCTCTGGTTCACTTCAAAGAGCTGGTTTCCAAAAAGATTAGCTTCCTAGATTCTATCTAAATCCAATCCATTTATCTGATTATGGGACCATCACGGGATTAATATGTTCCGGTGACGTGTTCTGGTGCGATGTCCCGGTGCGATGTCCTGGTGCGATGTCCCGGTGAGATGTCCCGGTGAGATGTCCAGTAGTTGATGGGGCCTGTTAATGGGGCCCGCCATCGATTTTGGCATGGGTCTTGCTACCTGTTTAGGTCGGTTATGCCGCGATAAACAGGAGCTCCACAATGCCAGATCGTACACCAGTGCCAAACCCAGAAGGCCCGGTTATTCTATCATCGTCAGCCGTGCCAAAGCATGTGTCTGATTACGCGCCGTCCTATGGCCAAAACGCCGCGAATGTTATCGCACCCTCAAAAAAGGCAACAACGGCACCGATGAGCCCGGTTAAATTAGCCAAGGTGAATGCCCTGCTCAGCAAGGGTAAATTCAAAGCGGCGATCAAAGCAATCACGGCCCTACGCAGGAGCGAGCCGAAAGTCGCGAAATGGCCTTATTTGCTCGGCATTTGTCATCAAAAACTGGGATCATTGGATTTGGCGCTTATTGAATTTAATGCGGCCATTGCGATTGAGGGCGAAACAGCAGAGCTGTTATTTGCGCGTGGCAATTTGTCAAATGCCAAGGGCGATCATGCTAACGCGCTTAGCGATCTATCCAAGGTTATCGAATTACAGCCTGAAAATGCCGAGGCGCTGAACAATTGCGGTAATGTGCTAACTAAGTTGGACAAGCTAGATCTAGCCAAAAAGATTTTTGTGCGCGCACTCGCTATCCAGCCAGACAATCATGTGTTCATGAACAACTTTGGTAATGCTTTGCGGGCATCTGGCAAGTTTGACGCAGCGTTGCAGGCATTTGATGCGACCCTCAAATTGGCGCCAGATTATGCCGCGGCATATCAAAATATGGGCGTTACGCTCAAAGATATGGAGCTATATGACGATGCTCTGATATGCTGTGACAAGAGCATTGCCTTGGCGCCTGAAGTGGCAGACTTTGTCTATAACCGCGGCAATTTATTGTGGAAAATGCGGCGCATTGACGAGGCATGGGCGTCTTTTGAAAAGGCCATCAGCCTGTCGCCAACCCATATTAAAACCCTCTCAAATCAGGCGATTGTGATGGCTGAGTCGCATCGGTTTGAAGAATCTATGGCGTTGCTGGAGGAGGCGATAAAGCTAAGCCCTAACAATGCGTTGGCGCAATGGAATATGGCTCTTACCCACCTACGTCTTGGCGATTACATCAAGGGTTTTGAAGCATATCGGTGGCGTTTCAAAAATCTTGATCTGCGTAATTTAATGCCAATCATGGATGTTCCTGAATGGAATGGTGACTTTTCCATTGAGGGTAAAACGCTACTGATCCATTGGGAGCAAGGACTGGGTGACTCGATCCAATTCGTGCGTTTCATTGATGAATTAATGGAATATGGCGCGAATATTGTGCTCGAGGTGCAAAAGCCACTGGTCGAATTATTTAACACCTTGCCGCAAATGAAGTCTGGCCGCGTTACCATCATTGGTGCGGGAGACGAACGCCCAGACATTGATTGCTATTGTATGTTGATGAATTTGCCGTTTGTACTTGGTACAAAGCTGGGTTCATTGCGGCGTGAAAAATCATATCTTTCGGTCGATAAAGACCGTGCGGCTCTGTGGCAAGGCCGGTTGCAAGAAGCGCTGTCTAATAGGGTAAACCCGAAAGATAAGGCGCCGGTGATTGGCCTTGTATGGAGTGGCTCGGTAACGCATAAGGGCGACGCCCAGCGTAGCATGCCGCTAGGTGATCTTTTGGCGGGTCTGCCAGAGGGCCCAACCTATGTAAGCCTGCAAAAAGAACTGCGTGATGATGATCGTGTGGTGCTTCACAAGGCCGGCAATGTGCTGCATTTCGGCGACGAGATTGAAGATTTTGCCGATACCGCGGCGCTAACCGCCCAGATGGATCTGGTGATCAGTGTTGATACGAGTGTGGCGCATCTCGCTGGCGCCCTAGGCGTACCGTTATGGGTGATGCTTTCATACCTGCCGGATTGGCGTTGGTTGATGGATCGCAGTGATAGCCCATGGTACCCATCGGCCAAGCTGTTCCGCCAGAGTAGCTTTGGTGATTGGGATTCAGTTCTCAGCCAGATTGCCGACGAGCTAGATAACTAAATCAAACAGTAAAACCCGTCACCGCAATTACCGCAGTGACGGGTTTTTTATGTCTGGAATTATTTACAGACTCAATATTTCAGCTTACTGGCTTTGAGACGCTTTCCAGCTATCCATCATATTGGTTAGCGCCTCGCCAGTGCGTTTCATGCTGGCAACGGCCTGATCCATTTTGGCGAATTGATCGACATAGCGCTTTCTAACATCAGTAATGCGGCTATCCAGCGCGGTGAGTTCATCTTCGTAATCTAGAAGATCGCTGCGGTAATTAGTGATCCGATCATCAATCTCATTGTCAGCATCGAGAATCGTATCAGCAAAGCTACGCAGGGAATCAAGCAGGCTCGTGCCAATATAAACCGACGTATCGGTTCCGGCTCCGCTAAGCTTGACCACGAGGCCATCGGCATTGCCGGAGCTCACACTATATTCGCCGTCGCTCAGCGTCATGCTGTCACCATCGATTGTCACTCCGCTTTCGCTGATGGCGAATTCGTAAACGCCGGGGGTGTAATCATCGCCAAGCATGCGCGCCGATACCAGCGAGCTACCAGTGGTAACCCGCGAGTTCATGATCGCGGCAAAGCTATCGGGATCGGCATCAAAGGCGGCGTTAAAATCGGTGAGGTCAATGCTAAGCGATCCATCACGCGCAGTCTCAACACCGAAATTAGCCAGATAAATATTACTGTCACCAAAGCCGCTAATGGCTGTGGTGGTCATGTTCCGCAGATCACTAATCATCGATTGAATTAGAGGATCGCCCGCCAATGGGCCCGCTGTGGCACCGTTTAGAGCGCGCTGGCTTTGGGTCCGCAGCAAACTCTGCAAGGTGTTCATCTCGGTTATCATGTTCGATAACGCGGTATAGGCGGTGGTGCTGTCATAGCTGGCGGAAACAGTTTCAGCCGAAGATGTGGTCGATGCCAGCGTTAGCGTTACGCCATCAATGAGATCGGTAACAATATTATTGTCACGGGTGATGCTCGCGCCGTCGAGGGTAAATACCGCATCGGTGGCGGCCACGGTTTCAATATTTGCATCGGTGCTGGTATAACCCAAATCAGCAAGGCCACTGCCGTTTACTGTCTCGCTCGCGGTGATCTGCATGGCATTGTCGGCGCCGGTGATGGAGCGCAAGACAAGGGCGTAATTGTTATCGCTCAACATAAGAACAGACGCGGTCACATCGATGCCGGCGGCGTTAATGCTCGCGGCGACTTCTTCGATCGAGTCGCTACCATCGGCGATTGTCACGGTTGAACTGGTGCGGTCGCTATTGGCGGTGAAAGAACCGTTCGACCATGTGCCAAAATTAAACACCAGAGATCCGGCGCCGAGCTCGGCACTTGCCGCGCTATAGCCGTCAAAGACCAATGTCTGGGCGGCGGCGAGGCTGGTTATCTCAAGCTCATGCGAAAATGCGGCGGCGAGAGAGCTATCGGTAATGGCGACTGTTGCCGATGTGCCCGATTGCGCGGCGGTAAGGCCGGTCGTTCCATCGAGCCCGCTAAGGGTTGTGTCAAACGTGCTAACCGTCGTTTTGATCGTGCTAAGCGAGGAAATGCTGACGGTGCGATCGCTTTTGCGGTCATTGATTAGCTTTGCCTTTGGGTCGCGTTCAGCCGCCACCATCGCATCAATAATCTGCGTGGTGTTCAAACCGGAGCCAACATTAAGGGCGCTGAGATAATCGTCTGCCATACCAAGCTGGGTTTCTGCAGGATCGCCTGCGGTTACTATCTATCGTCTGGTTACGACATTCTGTTGCAAATGTTATGCCGTGGCACAAATTTAATGCGTTTTTCTTTGATAGGGGTTAGGGTTTTTAAATGATGTAAAACGGCGCCCGAATGCCAGCCCTGCAATGATGGCATTATTGCGTTTTTAGGGCGCCATAGCGGTGATAAATCGGCGATATGGCAGATATGAATAATCCCAGTTTTGTGCGCATGATACGCACCCTATTCGTGGTTACGGCGACCGGCATTGGCTTTGGGATTGTCATGGCGGCGGTATCTAGCGGATTTGTTCGCGGCGTTGAATTTGCTGGAAATTTTCGAACTGATGCGGGGTTTTTTACCTTTGAAATCGCTGGATGGACGCTACAGCCGGTGGCGCTGGTTAGTCTGTTTGTGGCGGCGGGATTGGTTTTGTTGGTCCGGCGTGTGTTTCGAATTGGCCGCTGGCATGGTCCGGCGGACTCAATTCATGCGGCGCACCGAACCGATAATGAGCTCGATGTTAAATCTGGGTTTGGTTCGACATTGGCGGCCTTTATCTCGGCTAGCGGCGGTGCTTCGGTTGGACAATACGGCCCACTGGTTCATTTTGGCGCAACAATGGGTAGCTTTATCCGGCATAAAACCGGCGGGATCCTATCGACTGACATTTTCATTGGATGCGGCGTTGCGGGGGCGATTGCGGCTGGATTTAACGCGCCGATTGCTGGGGTGATCTTTGCCCATGAGGCGATCTTGCGGCATTTTTCTCTGCGGGCCATTGCACCGATAGCCATTGCTAGCATCACCGCCGTTTGGGTGCGAAGCCATGTTTTTGAGGCGGCGCCCCTATTTACCATCGATAGCAGTAGTGCGGATGTTACCACGCTATTGCCGGCGGCATTAATCGCTGGTCCGTTCTTTGGCTTGCTGGCGGTGTTGTTCATGGTGACGATCCGCTATAGCACCGCCCTTGCCAAGGCGACCAAATGGTCCCAGACGACGCTGATCCTAGTGGCGGCGATGGCAATGGGAACGCTGGCGACAATCATCCCTGAAACGCTGGGGCTTGGCACGGCCACCATGCAACAAATGATGAATGGTGAATTTCCCACGGGCTATTTGGTATTGGTGCTGATCGGAAAATTGCTGGCAACGGCGATCTGTCTTGGCTTTGGCTTTTTTGGTGGGGTGTTCTCGCCAGCCCTGTTTGTTGGTCTGACGGCAGGGGCTCTTGGCGGGCGATTGCTTGGCTGGCTGGGGTTAATGGCGGCTGGGCCGGGTGTTGCGATTTGCGGCATGGCGGCTGTTGCTAGTGCGGTTATTGGCGCACCGATTGCTGGTGTTCTGATTATTCTTGAAATGACGCTGAGCTATGAATTTGCCCTTGCGGCGATGTTGAGTGTGGTCGTTAGCACCTTGGTCTCGAACCTGATCTTTGGCCATTCCTTCTTTGACCGCCAATTGCTGGATCGCGGCATCGATGTCACGCTGGGGCGGGGTCATATTGAAATGATGGAATCACCGGTTAGCAAGATCGTCTCGGATGATTATGTGGCAATCGCGCCGACCGCCAGTGTTGAAGAAGCGATTAAACAATTGGCCGATAGCGCCGCGACCGAAGGCTATGTAGTGTTTGGGGATGGCCGGTTTGCGGGCAAGGTTTCACTGCACCAATTGATTGGCAAGACCGCCAGCACTAGCATCAAACGCTATGCCGATAAGGGGGCTTTGTCGATCAAGCATGATGCATCACTGCAACAGGCGATCGAGGTTGCCAGTGACTTTGTTGGTGAGAGTATCCCGATCATCAATCGCGACACAGAGGAATTTCTAGGGGTGGTGACAGAGGCTGATCTGTTCCAGCTTTATCTCAGCCTGCAAAACCGCATAAGCGATCTAGAGCGGGCTTAAGCCAGAATATCGATCTGATTACGAAAGCGTGGTGTTTCCGCATGCAAATTGGAAATGCGCGCCATCTTTGTTGCCAAAATATTATGCTGGTAGGCAGGGCTAGAACTTGCCCGCGCGGCCAGGAATTGCTCGCTACTAACGCTGGATGGCGCTTGACGCGGATGGGCGATAACCACTGGTGTTTGCTGGCGAAGATGATCGCTGGCAAGCCGATCAGTCGGCCGCTGGGCGGCTAATCCATGCGGTGTTTGCCGCGCCGTTGGCACAATATTTGCATCGAACGGGAGGCTAGATACACCTAGACCGGCGGGCACTGCGGCCGCGGCGGGCGGGATAGATATGGCTTGCACAAGTGGTAACATGAGCAAAACCTAACATAGCTCTGGGTTTGCGCCAAGGATTGAATCGTAAAAACTGCGATTTTGAGAGGTTGATAAGGTAATGAACAATAGAAAAATGATGCATGCTTACATCAACTCTGAACGTGAAGCGCAGGCCGAAACCGGAGACCCGCACGCATTAATTGCCGTTTTATTTGATGAATTAATCCGCTCAATGCGACTTTTTGCAAAAAATATTGATAAAACAAACTGCGATGAAGATGTTAGGAGCAAGAGCCTTGCCCGGGCCTTAACGATCATTTATTCGCTGCAATCTAGCCTTGATTTCGATGCTGGTGGTGAAATCGCCGCAAATTTATTCCGCCTTTATGAATATGCCCGCCAGCAATTGCTGGCGGGGGCGAAAACCGACGAGGTTGGCTCGATTAATCTGGCTATTACATCATTGGAAGACATCCGCGAGGCGTGGCAACAAATCAGCAAAGCGCCATCGGGGGTTAGTGTGGAGGAGCTAAAATGACAAAAGACGAGTTTCTAACACAGTTTCAAGCTTTGAATGAGCAAATTGAAACAGCGATCAGCGTGCATAATTACGAACATGTGAGCAGTCTTGATGCCACTCGTCGGCAGATGTTGCATGAATTTGCCACATTAAATCTTGGCGCGGCTGATCAGACCTTCTTTGATGCGCTAGAGCGCTGTGCCGCGGATAATGCCGCCGCAATCATGCAAATGACCAATGATATGGCGCATCTTCAGCGCAAAACCGGTGCTAGGTTGCGTGGTTTAACGGGCTATCGGGCCTGATCTGGTTATTTCTGGCTATCGGCGCTTGCAGAATGCTTGTCGATCATCAGCTTTTTCATTTTCTCGATGAGCGTGGTGCGCCGTAATTTGAGTGCCTCGGCGGCGTGGCTGACCATGCCGTCATATTTCTCCAAAGCCGCCTCAATCAATACCACTTCGATATCCCGCAGATGACTGCGAAGGTCAATCGAGTCGAAATAGGTAAACCAATCGCCATAATGTGACGGATGCGGCAAGGGGGTATCACTGGCCGTGCTATCGTCGTCTGTTTCCAATGATGGGACATTGATGCCGCTCAATTCGGCGCTGGCCGCCCATAATGCGTCTTGTTCCTCAGCCCGGTCAGGGACCTTCATCCGCAATAGATTTTCGCGCACATTCGCCGCTGTCACCGTCCGACCAGCAAACATCACAAAGGCGCGTTCAACCACATTACGCAATTCGCGGACATTGCCCGGCCATGGATAGCGGCCCATTTCAGTCATCGCAGATGGTTCAAACTCAGGCGGCTTTGTCTCGGCATCATTTGCCAGCTGTTCCAACAGGAATGCGGCGATGGTTGGAATATCCACGGACCGCTCGGCCAAGGTTGGCACCTGAATGGGGATCACATTTATCCGGAAAAACAAATCAGAACGGAAATCACCACTATCTATTTTATGGCTGATATTTTGGTGCGTCGCGCAAACCAGACGGAAATCCACCGGAATTTCTTTCGCGCTTCCGACCCTCTGGATGGTCCTGGATTCGAGCGCGCGGAGCAATTTGGCCTGTAGCGGCAATGGCATGTCACCGATCTCGTCGAGGAATAATGTACCCCCGTCGGCCAGTTCAAATCGTCCCGCTCTGGCCTTGTCGGCGCCGGTAAAGGATCCTTTTTCATGGCCAAACAGTTCAGATTCCAGTAATTCCGCCGGTATTGCGGCGCAATTGACCGATACCAGGTCACCTTTAAGGCCAGATGCCGCATGCAAGGCGCGCGCAACAAGCTCTTTTCCAGAGCCGGTCTCGCCAAGGATCATCACATTACTCTTTGCGGTGGCGACCATGTCAATGAGCCTTTTTAGCTCTTCGACCTGTGTAGATTGGCCAATAATGATCTTATCGATGACACTTAAAGCACTCATTTGAGCAATAACCCACTCAGGGTTTTACCCCTGTCAAAAAACTGAACTACCTAAATTACTTAACCATAAAGTGTCATTTTTTTGAAACTTTCAATAGCAAATCTGCGGATTTTCTAACCGAAAGTCGATTTATTTACTTTTTTTTAACGCTTCTCGCACTTTGGCAAGGTTCTTGCCTTTACCCCTTCACTAACAACTTGAATAGGGTTTGGGACATGGGCAGCGTACATCTGGTAAAGGATCACTTTTCCGCGGTAGAGCGTTTGGCAGACATATTGGCCAAGCGGATGATTACAGTGGTAAGCGATAATGCTGGCACAGACCAAAATGTGGGCAATAGCGCTGGACAAAGCGGTGGCCAAACTGGCGCACGCATCGACAGTTTTATCTGTAGCGCTGCATATGAAAAGACGCTGGGCGGCCAAGACGCGCTACTGGCAAAGGGCCGGAGCATGCGTGCCACACAGATGATTGTGGTGGCCGAGGACCAAGATAGTTTTTCATGTAGTGAGGAATTTGGCGGCAAGTTTGTTCGGTTAGGTCTGCCCAAGATTAAGGCTAACACAGCCGCCAGTGATGATTTCGGCCTCCAGTTGATCGCCACATTGCTATCTGTTGATAGTAATGTTGCCGCTGGTGACCCATTGACCCTCGATCTTTTGGCGCTTGGCCGGCGGGTGGCAAATACCGATGTAACGGTGTTTGTAAATGGCCCAACGGGAACGGGCAAAGAGGTTCTCGCCAAATTTATTCATAATAATTCACAGCGGGCGACAGCACCATTTGTTGCGATCAATTGCGCCGCCATCCCAGAAAACATGCTCGAGGCCATTCTGTTCGGCCATGAGAAGGGGTCGTTTACCGGCGCATCGACAGCTAATAAAGGCATCTTCCGTGCGGCCGATGGTGGCACATTGCTGCTTGATGAGATTTCCGAAATGCCAATGTCACTGCAAGCAAAGCTATTGCGCGCATTGCAGGAAAAGGCGGTGACGCCAATTGGTTCGCATACTGATATTCCGGTTAACGTGCGGGTGATTGCCACGACCAACCGCAACATGACCGAAGAAATTCGCAATGGCGCGTTCCGTGAGGATCTCTATTACCGGTTGAATGTATTCCCGTTGGCAACGGCATCTGTTGCCGCGCGTCCGGCTGATATCGTTCCTATCGCGGCGTTCTTGTTGCGTCGCCATTGCCCGAATTTGGCTGATGTACCGTGGCTCGATGATAGCGCTGTTGCCGCGCTCCAGCGTTATAGCTGGCCTGGCAATGTCCGCGAGCTGGAAAACGTTCTTCAACGTGCATTAGTGCTGGCCATGGACGGCGTTATTACCGCTGGTGAAATTGTCACTGACGAGACATTAAGCCAGCTAACCAGCCCACAAATGGGCGGCCTTGGCGGCACTGCACCAAGCCTTCATCAACAAGTGGCACACGGATAAAGACCGGCGGTATTCCCCGGCAGAGTTTAAGAATTAGGGAGACGAGTAATGACTTCAATTGGACCAATCGCCAGTAATGTTGGCTCACTGCATTCACAAGTGCTCAAGCGCGCCGAGGCCGCGCTCAACACTGAAACCCAAAGCACTGGCTTTACCGATCGTTTGAACGGTGCGCTGGATCAAGTGGCGAATGCACAGAATGAGTCAGCGAATTTAACCAAGGCCTATGAAATGGGAACCGAGCAGGATCTAAGCCGGGTCATGGTTAGCCAGCAAGTGTCATCACTCGGATTTCAAATGACATTGAACGTCCGGAACAAGGTGCTGAGCGCCTATAAAGACATCATGAATATGCCGGTTTAGGCATCTTCCAAACGATTTTGGCGAACAACGCCGACAGAAGACAATACCAATTAAGGGATTAGTAGCATGGCTGAAGCAGCAAACATTACACCGGCAGAAATGGGCGAGGGTAAGGCGGTTGCCACAATTCAGGGCACGGGGCCATTATCAACATTGCGCCGTTTAACTGCTGATCCATCGGCGCGCCGCGCCCTTCCGGCGGTTGGCGGTGTTATTTTGGCGGTCATTGGCATTATTGCCTTTGCCGTTTTGAACCAACCCGCCCGCACAACGCTTTACGCATCCCTGTCTGAGGGGGAAAAAGCCCGTGTGGTCGAATCATTAATGAATTCTGGCGTTGAGGTAACGCTCGATCCGACTACTGGCGATGTGATGGTGCCAACTGCTGATTTCCATAAATCACGCATGCAGCTTGCGGCACAGGGGCTTCCGGCCTCGGCGCCTGATGGCTATGCATCGATCAATGAAATTCCGATGGGTGCCAGCCGCTCTATTGAGTCGGCCAGATTGCGCCAGTCGCAGGAAATTGAACTAGCACGCTCGATCAGTGAAATCGAAGGCGTTGTCGCCGCGCGTGTGCATTTGGCGATTCCGGAAAAATCTGTGTTTGCGCGTAATGCGGTGACACCGACATCATCGGTGTTCGTCCAGATGGAAAATGGCCGTGCGCTCTCGCGCCAGCAAATTAGCGCGATGGTTCATCTGGTTTCATCATCGGTGCCGGGAATGGCCAAGGGTGATGTGACCGTGGTTGATCAATTTGGATCTTTGCTATCAAAGCCCGGCTCGCATGCTAGCTCGACACTGTCTGATAACCAGCTAGAGCACCGGATGCGGATCGAAGAGATTTACCGCAACCGTATTATCTCGCTGGTGACGCCAATTGTTGGTGCTGGCAATGTGAATGCACAGGTTAATCTTGGCATTGATTTCACCCAGTCTGAAGTCACCCAGCAAATGGTTGATCCTGAAGGTCAGGCCTTGCTTAGTGAGCAAAAAAGCTCTGATACGACTTCTGAAGTGGCGGCACGAGGCATTCCGGGTGCAACAGCAAACCGGGCACCGACCCAAACCACTATTGCAACTGAACAGGGTAATGACGGCGGGTCTGGCGCGGTTAGCAACCGGTCTTCAAACGAGGTTCGCAATTATGAGGTTAGCCGCACCGTTTCAACAACATTGAGCCCAGGTACAAACATCACCCGGATCAATGCGTCGGTTCTATTGCGTGACCAAGAAGTGATTAACCCGGAAACTGGTGCTACTGAAATTGTGCCTATCCCAGCCGAGAGAATGGCTGAGATCGAGCGCTTGGTAACCAATGCCATCGGTATCCAGAATGATCGTGGTGACCAATTGACTGTTACCAGCGCTGCCTTTGTGACAACGCTTAAAGGTATCACCAAGCCATGGTATGATATGGAGTGGGCTGTTACTCTGATGAAACAGGGCATGACCATTCTAATTCTTGCTGTGGTTGTCTTGGGTGTTATCCGTCCATTGATCCAGCGGATCATGGTACCAGCCGCTAGCGGCGCACCGGGTGAGGCAATGGTAGGTCTTGATGATGACGTCGATATTGATACAGTCGAGATCAAAGAGGGTGAAAGCTTGGATGAAATCAAAGCAAAGCTGAAGCCAAAGAAGGCGACAATTTCGCCAGAGATGTTGGATACGGCCAATACATATGATGATAAGGTGGCGGTCATTCGGATGATTGTCTCGGATGAAGCAGGCCGCGTGTCCAACGTGTTCAAGTCAATGATCCAGGCAGATCTGGACGTGGTTAAATAAGCCTAAGTAGCAAAGTTACGGCCTCTAGCATCGGCTAGGGGCCACGGTTTTAGTAAGTAGTGAGGGTATAATGGCAGATCCACAAAAATCAGGTGACGGTGATACCAGCATCTTTGAGCAGCTGACTGGAACACAAAAATCAGCCATTCTGATGATGCTGATCGGTGAAGAGGAAGCGGCAGAGATCCTGCAAAACCTGTCCCCGCGTGAGGTCCAGCATCTTGGCACTGCAATGTATTCTGTACAGGGTCTTGATCAAGATACGGTCAATGAAGTCCTTGATGAATTTTTGAAAATCATCAAAGAACAGACCAGCCTTGGCCTTGGTGCCGGTGACTATATCCGCAACGTACTTAACCGTGCGCTTGGCGAAGATAAGGCCCAGTCAGTGTTAAGCCGGATTACCCCGTCAAGCAGTGACCGCCCGATCGAAATTCTCGACTGGATGGATGCGCGTTCGATTTCAGAGCTGATCATTGATGAGCACCCACAGATTATTGCGCTTGTTATTTCCTATCTGGATTTTGGTCTTGGCGCCGATGTGCTGGGTCTTCTGCCACAGGAAATTCAGCCAGATATCGTTGGCCGGATTGCAACTCTGGAGACAGTCCAGCCGGATGCATTGCGTGAACTCGAAGATGTTATGCAGCGTAAATTTAAGGCCAATACCACGCTTCGTGCCTCTCAGGTTGGCGGTGTGAAGGCCGCGGCGAAGATCATGAACTTCACCAAACAGACAATGGAAGCCCGGATCATGGGTCAGCTCGGCGAGGACGATGTCGATTTGATGGTGGCCATTCAGGAAAGCATGTTTGTGTTTGATAATCTGGCGATGTCAGATGACAAATCTCTGCAAACTTTGCTGCGCGGTGTTGATACTGAAGACCTTATCCTTGCATTGAAGGGCGCTGATGAGCCGCTTCGTGAAAAGCTGTTCTCATGTATGTCATCACGCGCCGCGGCAAACCTTGCCGACGAAATGGATGCGCTTGGTCCGGTTCGCCTTACCGAGGTGCAAGAGGCGCAGAAACGTATCATTAACGTGGCTCGCCGCTTGTCGGATGAAGGCTCGATTGTACTGGCTGGCCGAGGAGGCGATGACTTCGTCTAAGGCGTTTTGCCATAGATGATCATTGAGGAACTGTTATGCAAAATTCAGAAATGAAACATGCAGAGGACGTGACAATCCAGCCGGATTTTGACGCCGCCAGCAGTAATGAGATGGGTGGCAACGAGCCGAGTGGAAAGTTGGATAACGAGGAGATCGCACGCCTGATCGCCCTTACCCAAGACGTGTCCTACAGCAACACATCGCATATCCCGGTTAAACCACAGGCTAAGTTTCAATCACGCTCGCTGGTTGATATCGCAATGGAGGCCCAGCGCCGCCGCGATCAGGCCGCGGCTGATGATCCGTCATTAGATGGAGAGATCCTTGACGATGCCGGTGCAGATATGCCGGCTAAAGCGTCTAGCGAAACAGGTGTTGAAGCCACAAGCGAAGCGGTAAATGATGCCGGTATTGAAGGCGGTGAGGCGATGAGCCCATCGGCGGATGATGCCGGTCTGGATGCGCTAGGTGAGAGCGAAGAGCCAGACATTAGCCCAGAGGAAGAAGCCGCGGCACAAGCGGCCTTGGCTCTTGAAGAGGCTTTTGAAAAAGGCCGCCGTGAAGGTCTAGCCGCAGGTGAAGAGATTGGCCAGAAAGCTGGCTATGAAAAGGGTCATGAAACAGGCCGCGCCGCAGGACAGGCCGAAGCAACGGCGCAATTGGAAACAAGCATTCAGGGGTTTGAGCGTGCGGCTCAGGCGCTTACTGGCGCCGGTGCGCTGGATATCGAAGGGCTTTATGCCAGCATCAATAATGCGATTTTGGCGCTGGCAAGTGAGCGCGCTGGTATCGCCATTGCCGAAAACCCCGAGGCTTTTGCCCGCCGTATCGAAGGGCTATTGGCCTCGGTTGAGGTGAAAACAGCGACACCGCAAATCCGCTTGAATACCGAAGATTTCGGGGCGTTAAAGCCGATTATCAAAACCCGTGAAAAGCTCAAGGATTGTAATGTCATTGCGGATACCACGCTGGCATCGGGCGATGTGCGGCTATTGATCGATGGGGTTGGTATTGAGGATGAATTGCGCCGCGCCCAGATGCCTGTTGGTGTCCAGCCGCAAGCCGCAATCGAAGAGCCAACAGAGATAAGTCCGCCAGCAGATGAGCCAGCCGACCAGCCAACAGACCAGCAGATCAGCGACACTCCATCACCTGATGCACAGCCAGACGATGGCGCGGATCTGTCATGACCATGCTGAACGAGTTGTTAATCGACCGCATTGATGCCAAGTCGCCGGTGCATAAGGTGACGGTGTTTGGCCATGTGTCGCGCTATGACGGCCAGATGCTGGAATGCAACGGCTTTCCCGCCAATATCGGTGCGCTATGTGAAGTTGATACCGATAATGACGAGCCAGCCATTGCCGAAGTCATTGGTTTTCACCACGGTAACAACCTTTTGTCGCTGCATGATTTTGGTGCCCGTATTCGGGTTGGTGCCCGCGTAAGTTTGATTGATGAAGGTGCCAGCATTCCGGTTGGCCCGGGTCTATTGGGCCGTGTGACTGATGCGCTTGGTGCGCCGCTTGATGAAGGCCCCAGCATTCGTCTTGAAAATGAATGGCCCCTTAAAGGCAAAACCTTAAACCCTCTATCGCGCCAGCCAGTTGATCAGCCATTGGATGTTGGCGTGCGGGCCATTAACGGATTGCTGACGGTTGGCCGTGGCCAGCGCATTGGTATTATTGCCGGATCTGGTGTTGGTAAATCAGTCCTGCTTGGGATGATGAGCCGCTATACCGACGCGGATGTTGTCGTCGTTGGTATGATTGGCGAACGTGGCCGCGAGGTTGGCGCGTTTGTGCGTACCATTCTGCAAGGTGATGCCAAGGCGCGTACTGCGGTTGTTGCGGTGCCAGCTGATCGGTCGCCATTGTTGCGTATCCGCGGTGCAGAGCGGGCGACCGCCATTGCCGAATATTTCCGTGATCAGGGCAAGAATGTTCTGCTGATTATGGATAGCCTGACACGGGTGGCACATGCGCGCCGTGAAATTGGCTTGGCGCTTGGTGAACAGCCTACCTCAAAAGGATATCCGCCATCGGTTGTGTCGATGATCCCGCGCTTGATCGAGCGTACCGGCACTGGCGAAGTTGGCAAGGGCACTATAACCGCTATCTATACTGTATTGGCTGATGGCGATGATGCGAGTGATCCGGTGGTCGATACTGCGCGTGCCATTCTTGATGGCCATGTCGTGCTGTCTCGTGATCAGGCGCAGATGGGCATTTATCCAGCCATTGATATTCGTCAATCCATTAGTCGCGTTATGGGTGATGTGACCTCTGGCGATCATGTGGCGGCTAGCCATCAATTCCGCCGGCTAGTGTCACTCTATATGGAAAACCGCGATCTGTTATTGATGGGCGGCTATACCGCCGGTCAAGATGCCGAGCTGGACCGCGCCGTTGGCATGTGGAATGTGCTGATGGGCTATATCCGCCAGACCGAGGATGACCGCACTACTTTCAAGAGCAGCCGCGATGATCTAGTTCGGCTATTGGCTTGATATGGCTAATAAAAAATCCATTTATGACCGGCTTGCGTTAAAGCAAAAGGTGGGCATTCTCAAAAAAACTGAGGCACTCACAACCTTGCAACAGGAATTGGCTCGTACATCGTCAATCCGTGACCAGCTCATAGCGATTATTGATGATACGGCAATTGTGCCCGGCGAGACCACTGGCATGCATTTGCGCTCGGCGAGTTGGTATGGCGGGCAAATTCAGGACCAGCTAGTAACGATCACCAACCGGACCGAATTTCTGGATGAAGAGGTGGATAGCCATCGCCGCCAGATTGCCGGGGAAAACCATCGCTATAATCTGTCCCTCGAAAAGGGTGTGGAGCATAATCGCAAGCTTGCCGAAGAGCGTGAAGATCGCCATGAGGCGATGTTGCCACCGCGACCAAACCGCTAGATTTAATGAAAAAACCCAAGCTGGCACTGTTTTTGCAAAGAAACGGTAGCTAGTAATTTACAGGTGAGGATCAGAATGTCCGGTCTTGGCGATCTGAAGACAAATGCTATGGCGGCGGGTCAAAACCGTGCATTAGCGGCGGATAGCACGCAATTATCCAGCGACCAGTTGGCGCTGTTTGCGGGCCTTTTTGCGCTAGTGAACCCAGAGACCGTGAACCCAGAGACTGTGAACCCAGAGACTGTGGATCTAGAGACTGTGGCCGGTAATGCAGAGCCAGAGGTGGGCGTGGGTGCTGCGCTGACAACTGAATTAATGTCTGCGGTCCCCCTGACACAGGACGAGCAGCCGACCACCATTGCCGGACTTTTGCAATTGGCCAATAGTCTTGTCGGGCCAACGCTAGAGGGTGGCGCGCCAGATGATGGCGGCAATTCCAGTGATCTTGCTTCAGCTGAGATTTTCAGCGCGAAAGCATTGGCTGTGGATGAGGCTGAGGCACCGCAAACCATCAGCATTGACGAGTTAACAAATATCGCCCAAGCGCTCGCCGCACGAAGCCAGAGCCACGCACCAACTGGTAACCGCAGCAAAGAATATGGTGCGGTATCGCCCGCTGGTGCGCAATTGCTACAACATATTCGTAACATTCATGAAACCAATGCATCGCTGGCAACGCCGTTGGCCGGTGCGATGAATGATGGTGATCCGGCACTGGTTGGTGCACCCGTTGGCGTAACAGGGGCCGTCCAGAACACCGCCACAAACACTGTCTTTGGCCCGGTTCAAGGGCCGCCTGACGCCACTGGCAAATGGCCAGCGCAACCACCGATGATGCGCCCATTGCCCCAAGGCGTTGCTGTTTCACCTGCTGGGGCTGAAATCGATGCTGAATTAGCAGGTGATGCGAAATCATTGGATGGTGTCAAAACCGAATATTCCCCGCTTGGTAAAGTGGAATACGGCAAGCTAGAGAGCGGCAAGACAGTTGGCACCCTTGCCAAAGATCAGGCCGCCCAGCAAGCCATGCAACAAACTCTTACCGAGGCCGGTGAGGGCCGCGTGCCAAAACAGATGGCGGCAAATGCGGCTCTGGCGAATGTGCAACAGGCTGGCGAAATCCGTCATCTCCAGAGCCAAGCAATGGCACAGCAAGCACAAACAACCAGCCTGCCCGGTCAATTGGCGGGCGCCGATACGCAATCAAGCCCACCCACCAGCCACTCTACTAATGGCCAGAACGGTGGGTCAACGAGCGGACAGCTTGCAGGTAATACAGGTGGTAATACTGGTGGTAACACTGGTGGTAATACGGGTGGTAATACGGGCGGTAACGCCGGTGGTTATGCCGCAAGCGGCGATTTGACCGCTGGGCGTGATCACAATGGCCGCGTAATGGCACATCGTTTGAACATGGCGCAAAGCGGCTGGGGCGAGACCCTTGTGCGGAACATCGCTAGCGACATTGCCAACGGTAACCAGACAGTGAGAATTGTTCTAGAGCCGCGTAGTCTTGGGCGTTTGACGGTGAATATGACCTTGAATGCAGGACGGGCATCCGTTCGGATCGCGGCACATACCACCGCCGCCGCGGATCAACTCCGCCAGAACCAAGGTGGTTTGTCACAGCTATTTGAAAAGGCCGGCATGCGCCTTGGCTCTATGCAAACAATCTCGTTGGAGCCAGCCAGTAGTGACGCCGGACAGAATGCGCTCAATAACACCGAAAATACCGGTGGGAATACCGGTGGGAATACGGGTGGAAATGGTGGCCAAAGCCTTGCGCAGGGCAATGGACAAATTGACGGTAATATAAATATTAGTAATAAACTAAAATCTGATGATAACATTGAAATATCGGATATGAATGATGGTAACGGCGCCGGACTTGGTCCCGGCGAGACTGCTGTACTAAACATTCTTGCCTGATAGCGTAGCCGAGAGAAGGACGAAATAATGGCCGATAATGATACAGAGGCAAAAGCCTCAAGTGGCTTGGTGAAAAAGATTGCGATCTATGGTGGTGCAGGCATCCTTTTGCTCGGCCTTGGTCTTGGCGCGGGCTATATGATTTTTGGCGCCGCCCAGCCGGATCCGTCTGAGCAAATCGAGGAAATCATCGAACGGAAGATGGCCGAGAAAGAAGCTGAGGAGGCTGAGGATAACACCTCAATGTCCAAGCAGGCCAAAGATACACCGGTCGAAGAGGTTTTCGAGACCATCTATCATGAATTCCCGGGTACATTTACGACCAATCTGTCGGGCTCTCGCCGCATGCTTCAAATTGGCGTCGGTGTTTCAACGCAATATGATGATACGGTAATGATGAATGTGGAATCGCACCAGCTCGCCCTGCGTTCGATTATCCTAGGCGTCATCAGTGATTTCACCGAAGATGATGTGCGCGGTGCAGCAGGCCGTGAGAAACTAGCAACTGCCTTGCGTGATGCATTGAATATAAAGCTGGAGGCATTAGAGAGTTTTGGCGGAGTTGAAGAGGTTCATTTCACCAGCTTTGTTCTGCAATAGGGTGTTTATGATCGCCTAGAATAAAATGACCCAGCAGTTAACCGGCAGTTAACGGGCAGTGAACGGGCAGTGAATAGGTAATTTAGTGGGCTGGCTTTGGTTGGCTTGTAGGTAAATCGGTAAGGATGGCATTGTGGCATCAACGCGAAAATTAAGTAGTGACGAAGTCAACGCACTGATCGAAGGTTTGAATTCGGACGCAGCCGCACCAGCGGCGGCAGCGGTCGCCGATACGGCCGAGGTGCGCCCGTTCCAGTTCGGTTCAGATGATTTGACGTTGCTCGGTGATTATTATGCATTGCGGATGATCAATGAGAGATTTGCCCGTCATGCACGCCAGGTCTTTTTGCCAATGCTGCGTATCCAGCCGCGGATTTCGTCATTCCCGCCAGAGGTGAAAACCTTTGATGAATATACGGCCAGCATTGAAAACTTTATGAGCTTGAACATAAGCCGGCTTGAGGAATTGCGCGGCAGTATGTTGACGGTGATGACGCCTAGCTTTGTGTCGATCCTGACCAATTCATATTATGGCGGCAAAATTGCTTCACTAACCACGCCTAAAACTGAATTCACCTCTACTGAAGAGCGCATTATCGAGCTTATCAGTGAAGGCCTGAACGAAAATCTTGAGAATGCGTGGCGTGATTTAATGCCCATTCATATCTCGCACCAAAGCCGTGAGATTAACCCGCAATTTGCCTCATTCGTTGATGCGTCTGATTTGGTGATTATCTGTTCCTTTGTGGTGCAATTGCCAAACACTGATGCGGCGACTTTTGACATTATTTATCCATTGCAGACCCTAAAGCCGATTGCGTCCCAGCTACGCTCGCGGGTGCAGACCGATAAGAGTAATGACGATGCAAGCTGGCGTGATCAGATGGAACGTGCGGTTCTAGAAATTCCGCTCAACCTAACCGCCCGCCTCAGCGAGCCGACGGTTTCGATGAGCAAGCTAATACGGTTGCAGGTTGGCGATGTGTTCCCGATTAACATCAGCGATGGGGTGTCATTGCTGTTGGAAAATCGACCATTTTATCATGGTGAACTCGGCGAGTTGGGCGGGCAGGCTGCGGTCAATCTAAAGGATAGAATTAAAGAATAAGCCCATTGGGTAACTGGTGGCATTGAAAGGAAATCGAATGTCTGACGAAAATGAAATGCAGGGCGAAGTCGCCGGGGCAGGCGATAGCGAACGTATGGGCGCGGAAAACATGCGCCTGTTGGAAAACATCGACGTTATGCTGACTGTTGAAGTGGGTAACGCCGAAATCAAGATCAGAGACTTGCTGCGTTTGAGCGAAGGCTCGGTGATCGAGCTAAACCGGTTGGCCGGTGATCCGCTGGATATTCTGGCAAATGGAACGATGATTGCCAAAGGCGAAGTTGTGATGGTGGGTGAGCGTTTCGGCATCCGTTTCTCAGAGATCGTGGCCCCAGAAGAGCGCGTGGAATCTCTCTAATCGCGACTAGATGATTATCGTCGGTTTTCTGACGCTGGCAGTTGATCGGGTGCAACACCGCTAGCCACAATTGTCGAAGGCGGTTTTCTCGTTAAAAATATCAAATCAAAACAATGTTATAGCCACCAGTCAAAAATAGTTGAGTGGGGCTATACTCGGCTGGCATGGATCTTGCCTTTACCGTAGCACGTTAAGTTGTCGTTACGGAGTTTGCTATGCCAGTAGAGGCCATGCGCCCAGATCAATTGGTAATAATGGTAGCATTTTTGCTGCTGTTACTTGCTGTCTTGTTGATTGTACGCCGCTTTCGTGGCCGTATCACCAGTTCCATCCATGGCGACAAACGCATGCATCATATCGAAGATCTGGTGCTGTCAGGACAAGAGCGTCTGCATCTGGTTGAAATTGACGGCACAAGCATTTTGGTGCATGCGGGCAAGGGCCATGCGGCGAGCTTTCTGCCGCTAGGTCCGGCCAAGGCAAAGACCCCAACAGGCGGTCCGACTACAACACAGAAAAATTCCGGCAAGCCAGCCAATAAAGCGGCCCCAGCCAGCAAGCCGAGTGCATCAGACGCGAAGGCGGCAAGCACGCCATTATCATCGGCGATTTCCGAAGCCAGAAAACGCAATCCATTATTGAGGCTCGGGCAATGAGATCGTTTCTAGGACTATCTAACTGGGCAATCAGCGGCTTTGTCTTTTGCGCGCTAATCCTCATTGCAGGACCGGCGGCGGCACAGGACGGTATTGCCGGCATTCCAGCATTCAACGTCGGCCAGAGCGCCAATGGCGGTGCTACCTATTCATTGTCATTGCAAATTCTGGCGCTGATGACAGCGCTAACCCTGCTACCGTCACTGGTGCTGGGGATGACGTCTTTCACCAGAATTATCATCGTTCTATCAATCCTGCGCCAAGCCATGGGAACACAGCAAACGCCGCCTAACCAGGTGTTGATTGCGATTGCTATGTTTTTGACATTCTTCATCATGGCCCCGACATTTACCCAGCTTAATGATCTGGTGCTTGGGCCGTATATGGATGGTCAGATGGCGGCCGATGCGGCGATTAATGACGGGATCAACATCATTAAGAAATTTATGGTGCAAAATACCCGGGTCAGCGACTTGGTAATGTTTGCCGAAATGGCAGGTGATCAGCCTTATGCAACACCGGAAGAAGTGCCGCTGAACGTATTGCTGCCGGCCTTTATTACGTCAGAGCTGAAGACTGCATTCCAGATTGGCTTTCTATTATTCCTGCCATTCCTAGTGATCGACATGGTGATCGCATCGATTTTGATGTCGCTTGGTATGATGATGCTGAGCCCGATGCTGGTGGCTCTACCATTTAAACTACTTTTATTCGTGCTCGTTGACGGATGGGCGATGACGGTCGGCTCGCTGGTCGCAACCTATTCGGTTTCGTGATGGGCATGGCATTTACAATGATCAGACATATTTTGGGGAAATCTAATGGGCTTTGATGCGAATGTAGAATTGTTGAGAATTGCGTTTTGGCAGATCATCATTGCCGCAGGCCCCCTATTGTTTGTGGCGCTGGCTGTTGGTCTGGTGATTGGTATCATTCAGGCGGCGACATCGATTAACGAGATGACGCTGAGCTTTGTGCCTAAACTGGTTATTGTAGTGGCGACTTTCGGTTTGCTATCGGGCTTTATGCTTGGTCGGCTTACCGATTATTTCCAGTTCATTTTTGATCAGATTGCCAGCATGAGTTAATGCCGCGATGACTGGTCTTGCTACATCGACAGTTATGGGCCTGCCCGGTCTCGAGTTGCAATTCGTGGTCGGTTTACTGCTGCAATATTTCTTTTGCAGCTTGCGCATTGGCGCGTTTTTGTTGTCGGCACCGTTATTTGGGGCGCGGTGGATGCCGTTGCCGGTGCGCATCATGATGGCGTTGGTGCTTGGCTCTATTGTTGCCGTTCAATTCCCCAGCATTACCATCTCCCAGCTAACGACGGCGCAAACTGTCATGGCGGTGTTTAACGAATTGGCAATTGGCCTTACGGCTGGTCTTATTCTGTCGATCTTGTTTGCGGCGATTTTGCTGGCTGGTGAAAAGATTGCCTCAACCGCTGGCCTTGGCTTTGCGGCACAGGTTGATCCCCAGACAGGTGGCCAGACGCCGGTGGTCAGCCAGACGCTATATCTATTTCTGCTGGTGTTGTTCCTATCGCTGGATGGGCATTTGATTGCGCTGGCGACGATTTATAAATCCTATGAATTGATCCCGATCGGCTCTGTGATAAAGCCTGAGGCGATGGTGCAGGCGGGCATTGATGCGGGTGGGGCGATGTTCCTAGCCGCGGCGATTATCATGCTTCCCATTGCGATAATCTTGCTGTTGATCAATGTCAGCATCGGCATCATTACAAAATCTGCACCGCAGCTGAACCTATTCTCATTTGGCTTTCCGATTTCGCTGCTAGCGGTGTTTTTCGCACTTTATATTTCAGTGGGATCTCTTGGTAACAGCATGCGCTGGTTGATTGACGACTCGCTTGAGACTGTTGAGATGATGATTGTGGAGGTTGGAAATGGCGGAAGATAAAGACGATTCCCAAGAAAAAACCGAAGACCCCTCCCAACAAAAGCTCCAAAAAGCGGCTGAAGATGGCAAGGTGCTCTCGTCCAAAGAGATGTTCGTATTTTCAGGCGTGGCGATGGGGCTATTGCTGTTATTGGGTGCTGGGCAAATCATCCCAACCGGGCTCCAGATGTGGTCTGGTCTATTCAATATCAGCCGTGTCGATGCCCTTAGTGGCTTTGGCTTGGCGAAGATCAATTACGCATTTTATCTGGTTGTTCTGGCGACAATCATTATCGGGGTGCCGATGATGATCGTGGCGTTGCTCACCCAGGCCTTTGTCGGCGGCATTAATTTTGCGCCCAAGGCCCTCCATTTCAAAGCCAATCGCATTGACCCTATTGCTGGCCTGAAACGGATCTTTTCGGTTAAGGGCTTGGTCGAGCTCGGCAAATCCATTTTGAAAGTGGTGTTGCTATTCGGCATTGGCGCGGTGGTTATTTATTCGCAATTGCCACAAATCATTTATCTGCAAGCGGGCACAATCGGCGGCGCGGTTAGCAAGCTTGGCGACATTTTCCCGCTATTGATTGCGGCCTTGTTGGTGGCGCTATTTGCCATCGCGATGATCGATTATCTATGGCAGCGCCATACCCATGTTGAATCGCTGAAAATGACGTTGAAAGAAGTGAAGGACGAGTTCAAACAGACAGACGGTTCGCCCGAAGTTAAAGCCAAAATCCGCCGGATGCAGATCCAGCAATCACAAGAATCTGCCCGCCAGCGTGAGGCTTTGGACGAGGTGTCTAGCGCATCAGTGGTCATCACCAACCCGACCCATTTTGCGGTTGCCCTTAAATATGAGGCTGGTGAGGCCGGTGCACCGCGCGTTGTTGCGATGGGCAAGGGCGCTATGGCGAAACAGATTATGGAACGCGCCGACGAGGCGAAAGTGCGGGTATTGCAAATTCCGCTTCTGGCTCGTGCGCTGTTCTTTACCAGCAATCTTGGTGCGGAAATCTCCGAAGAATTGTACAATTCGGTAGCGGTTATTTTGGCCTATGTGTTTAGGCTAGATCGCGGCGAGTCTCTGGAAGAGCCAGAAGTCACCTTGCCGCCAGAAATGCGCTTTGACGAGAATGGTAAAGCCGAGAAGGAGGCCGCAAATGGCGCGTAAAAACAGGGGACATAGAAGCCTTGGCGAGATGATCAGCACCGTGTGTTTCTACGGCGTGGGACTAGCCTTTATTTTTGAAGGGCTGCAACGCCAGGCTGATGGGGTCGCAAGTTGGGAATACATCCTGTTATTTGTGGCAGGGGGCGCCAATTTACTGGGCGGCGCGCGCTTTATCATCGCCGATTTAATCTATCACATGCGGGGTGACGGTTAATGCGTAAAACAGCAGATTTGCAGGTGAATTGTTTTGCCTGCGTGCATCATTTCATTACCCACGACAAATCCAGACCTTATGGGTGCAGAAAATTCGGATTTAAGGGTCAATTTTTACCTTCACGCTCGGTTGTACAGGCAACTGGCATGAAATGTGCTTACTACCAGCAGAAATTCCCACCGGAACAAAGCCGGTCGGTGACCGGACGAAACGGGAGATAAATATGAGTACCGAGTATAATGCGGTGCAGGAAAGCATCAAAATTGCGCTAGACGCAGCCGACGCGGCAACTGATGTGACCTCTGAATTTAACAAGATTAAACGCGACAACAAAAAGCTGGAGAGCGGTATGAAAGCGGTCCATCGTTATACGGTAATCATTTTCGCAAGTTCAATGGTTGCGGCCGTGGTCGCGCTGGTTTTTGCGGCGATGATATATTTCCGTACCATGTCTGATCTAACAACGATGACAACGACTAGCCGTGAGGCACTCGTGGTATTTGCCGAGAATGTTGAATCGGTAAATGGCTCGTTGCAGAATTTGAAAGACGCGCTTTCAACACAGGAAAAGCTGGTTGAACAGAATAAAGAACTTATCGCCCAGCTCGATGGCCTAAAGCAGGTAACATTGCGCAGTAGCGAGCAGTCGGTTAATGCGATGAAGCAGGCCGCGGTTGATATTTCGGTAACAAACAAACAGCTTGCCGCCAATATCGCCGACGGAATTGCCGCCGAAATGCAGAGCATGGCAACCAGAGTTGGCCGGGATATCGCCGCAATGGAAGAAGCCAGCGCCGCGTCCAGAGCTGATATGATGGCAACCATTAGCCAGACTAAAGATGGCGAGCGGGTAGCCGCTAACCAACGCATGATCATCAAGAACATGAATGATCTTGCCGCCCAGAATAAGGAAATTATCCGCAAATTCGACGAGAAAGATAATCGTGTAAGCTATCCATAAGGGGTAATGCCGCAGAGAAGCGGACCCAAACGGAATAATATAAACTACATTGATACTATCAAGCGTGATTACTAATATGACTAGAGCACGCTTGATTATCTACAAGGGATTGGACAATGGCCGAAACTGAACAGATGCAGCAAGACAAGGTGGCAATGCCGCCGGCGGCTGTTGACGGGTTGATGCCTGGTCCTAACGCCGGTGATTATGGTGATGCATCTAATGCAGAGGCCAGCAATCCCGGCGATGCCATTTTGGATGGCGAAAACACGACTGAGAGCGTTAATGCTAATGAGACAGGCGAGGCAGGAAATGCCAGCGCCAGCGCGGCGTCTGCACCGGACGTTCGGATCGGCTTGTTCACGATTAAAGACGTAAAGAATGTCTGTCGGGCAAGAACCCTGCGACTGCAAAAAGACGATGTCATCGTTGGCATTGATGGCCGGCTTTTGGACCTTGATCTAGAATCCTTTCTCGATACGTTATTTGAGTGTGATACCGAAGTCGGGGTGATGCTGACAATTTATCGCAAGGGCATCATCTTTAACGTGATCGCACGCGGCATGCTTGGCTGTGTGATGGAATACACAAAGCCTGACATGATCGAGGAAGCCACCAAGGCTTTCAAAGAAGCGAATGTCGGTGCACCAGAAGAATATCATATTTTTGAGGTGCTTCGTGACATCCAGCGCCGCTGTTCAATTGTTGACACCGAGCCATCATTGCTTGCGGTATTGTTTTCACCAGCATGGCTAATCCAGAACAAATTATGGGAAGCGTTGATCGCTGTCGTGTTGATTTATGGCACAACCCTAACCGTTCATTGGATGCTATTTGTCATGGCAATCGTGTTGCTCGGCCTTTATTTCCGCCGTGCACAAATAACGCTCAAACGTAGCTTTGGGCTATTTCGTGACCGCCAGATGTGGATGGTGATTGCGGCCCGTGATATGCTCGAAGTCCAGCAAACTTGTCGGAAATTTGATCCTAAATGTACGTTTAATCCTGATCTGGTTGGCCCTCCCGAAATGGAAGAGGCCCGCCCTAAAAAACGCCGCCGCCGTAGTGCAGGCGCCGCGCCGTCAGCCGCTTAATAAATCTCCTCATATCATTCCAAGGCTAGCCACTAGGGCTAGCCTTTTTGGATTGCGCCCCTGTTGCACCCCCTGTAGCGCCGGTTGTTGCGCCGGTTATTTGTGGTGCACCGCGGCAAGGTTTGCATGGATGGGTGGGGCGTATGGCGGGGCCGTGGGAGATCGAGCCAAAGGTCCGCCGTCTTGATAGCGCACCAGTATGGCCCTATGAGGCCGCCCGATATCAGCGCCCCTATCACAGACGCCCTATCACAGAGATGCATCACAGAGATGCATTACAGATGCACCACAGAGATGCACCACAGATGCAACAAAGACGCACCAAAGACGCGCCACAGACGTATCAGCAACGCCCTATCATGTTGGGTCACACCAGACGTAGAAAGGGCCATCCAGCGTGGCTAGATGACCCTCAATTCGGCGGTATAGATTACCGTTATTAGTAGTTGATTTCGATCTCGATCCGGCGGTTCAGAGCGCGGCCGTTCGCGGTATTGTTGGTCTCGACCGGCTTGGTCTCGCCAAAGCTCACCGCTTCCATACGTCCGGCTGGGATCTTGCCCGTATTTTCAAAGGCCTGGACAACACTCGCCGAACGCGCCGCCGCTAGGTCCCAATTGTCGCGGAATTGCGAGCCAAAGATTAGCGGCACATTATCCGTATGACCTGACACAGTGACCATGCCGTCGCCATCGGCGTTAAGCCCAGCGATTTGTTCCATGATAGTTTGGGCGGCAGGGGTCAACTCGGCTGAACCAGAGCGGAAAGCGCCGCCAGATCCAACAGTGATGATAACCTTGTCCTCTTGACGATCAACGGCGACTAGGCCTTCACCGATTTCCTCACGCAGGGCGACCTTGAACTCGTCTTCGGCAATCTTGGCGCGTTCATTTGACTCTTCTTGCTCGGCCTTTTCTTGGGCTTCGGCTATTGATGCGCTTTGCTGTTGTTCGATGGCTTCTGTGGCCGCTGTTAATAGCTGGTCCATCTTTGCCTCTAACCCACCAAACAAGACTTCCTGATCGGCTTTGCCGCTGGCGTTTTTCGCCTGTTCAATGGCGTTCAATGTTTGTTTCAATAGGGCAGGCAGATCTTCTTCCTCGGCGTCAGTCGCGGTAAAATTCACCAATACTTTCTCGCCAAGGGTTTCAACTTCAATTTCACCACGGGCAATCGCGTCTTCCAACGCTTTGACAATGTCCTCGGCGGCGGTGCTTGGGCCACCGTCTTGATCCTTCTCGCGCTGTTTAACTTCAACATCCGGCTTTGTTGTGTCGGTGGTTTGCTGGGTCAACTCTTCGCTAATTGAAGGCGATGGAGAAGGGCTAAAATTCAATGATAGGATTGTTGTGCCCTTTGGCTGTTCCACGATTGGCACGACTTGCTGGACACCAAAGGCGTTTTTCAGAGAGCCCGAAATCTGTTTAAATTTGGGTACGTTAAATTCAGCAAAAGACAGAATGAGAACGAAGAAGGCCATCAACAGAGTAGCCATATCGGCAAAGGTTGCCATCCATGCAGGCGCACCCACAGGCGGACATTTAGGACATTCCTCCTCTTCCTCTTCGATGACTACTTCTGGTTCTTGGATTGCTTCAGCCATAAGGTCTCTCCTGCTATTGCGGTCTGCTAACCACCTATGCGGCGGCTAGCTTTTCCTGCAATTTAGGGGGAAGATTAGACAGCATATGATCCTGAATATTACGCGGTGACTCGCCGCGGGCAATATTACGAAGACCTTCAACAATCATCTCGCGATAGATAGTCTCATAGGCAGTATAGCCCTCAAGCTTGGTCACCATCGGTGCAAACAGGATGTTGGCAATAAACGCACCATACAAAGTCGTCAAAAGCGCCACCGCCATCGCCGGGCCAATAGCCTTTGGATCGGCCATGTTACCAAGCATAAGAACAAGACCAACCAATGTACCGATCATGCCCATCGCCGGGGCTAGGTCGACCCATGCTTTAATTACGCCCTGATTAGCTTCGTGGCGCGCTTTCATGGATTTGATTTCTTGCTTTAGCTGGGCGGTTAATTTCGCTTCATCAGCGCCATCAACCAGCATTTGCAGGCCTTTTTCAAAGAACTTGTCGGGAACTTCCTGACCTTCCAGTGCCATCATACCGTCCTTACGGGCGATACCAGCAAGCTCGACCATGCGCTCGATCATGCTGTCTTGCTTTTTGACAGGTGGCAGGAATGCCTTGGCCATAACGCCAAAGCTACCCAGAAACGTGCCCATCGGCGTGGTGTACATCACCGCAAAGAACGTGCCGCCGAAAACGATCAAAATCGACGCGGTATCAATAAATGCAGCGATACCACCGCCGGAGACCATCGCTCCTACGATCATACCAATGGCCCCAAGCAGGCCTATAAGTGACGCAATATCCATAAAAACTCTACCTTCTAGCTAGCGCTATTCTGTAACCCACTAAGCAAATTACATACCAAACAGAAAGTGATGCTGAATTTACCTATGAAATTTACCGTTTAGTGGTTTTAATATGCCCGTTCCCTAATACTCTAACGCAGTGTATGATTTTGCCAAGGGAGTGGAGCCAATGATGCGAAAAGAAATACGGCATTCCAGAATGCAGGGTGGCAGGATTATGCTGGCATCGCTCTATCTGGCTGGCCTATTGCTCATGCCATTCACCAGTGCATCGGCCCGTGACTTTATCGCGCGGGAGCACCTAGTTGTTGATTTACGGCATGGCATTGAATGGCTGCGTTGTAGCGTGGGCCAGACATGGAATGGCCAATCATGTGACGGTGAAATTGTGCGGCTGAATCACGAAGAGATTGCCATTGCGATTACCCAAGCGAACGAACAGCTGGGCGGAAAATGGCGTTTGCCATCGCGCGAAGAGCTGGAAGGTCTGGTGTGTGAGGAGTGCCCCGATACCAAGATTGACCTGGAATATTTCCCCAATACTGTGCGCGAGCCCTATTGGACAGGCGAGGTGAATAGCCGGGCGTCACGTCATATCTGGTCGGTAAATTTCTTTACTGGCTATACGTATGGTCGGTTTTTTCCGGATCAGCAGCTAGCTGTGCGTCTTGTGCGCGCGCGATAGCGGCGGCCTTTTTCGCACGTTTCTCAAACTGCCACGCGGTAAGCTTGATGACGAACAATATGCCTCCACCAATCCAGATGGCGGCGGCGGCGCGTTCTGCGGTGACCATTTTTAGATAATGCACATTTTCGCCGGCGGTCATGCCAAACAAAACCGTGCCAACGGCGGCAAAGACAAACAGGCGGATTACTTGGCAGCGGGCGCATGGTGCCCCTCTCTTTGGTCTGCTTCTAAATAATGTAATCACGATATAACCTCTCTGGACCGCTATTGTACCGGTAACGCAATTGCCGTGCCATGCCAAACCTTGTCATGTTTACCAGCCGCGTCAAAGTGAAAAACTCCGGTAAATATGACGAAAAACGGCACATTTTCCGTCCATTTTGCCGCAAAAATCCGTCTAATCTTTGACACTCTCAATTTTGCTCAAATATTAGCGATTATTAATTAACTGAAAATTAATAATATTTTTGTCTGAAAAATGACAAAGCGGACCGTCAAATAGAAATTTTGAAAAAGGTGATTCTGGCTTGCATGATCTCTTCAGCGCCAAGGACCAAAGCCAAGAGTTCGCGCAAAACAGCTAGATGAAGTTGACGGAAGACCACGGAGGATTTTATGCAGTTAATGCCATCATTGAATGTCAGACAGAAGCAATCTCTGGTTATGACACCGCAATTGCAGCAAGCTATTAAACTTCTGCAGATGACCAACATCGACATCAAAAATTTCTTAGAAGAGCAAGCGCTCGACAACCCATTCATGGAAGTGAATGCCAGCGCTGATACAGAGAATAATTCAGAGAATAATTCAGAGAATAATTCCGAAAATAATTCCGAAAATAATGCCGATAATGCGCCAGCTACCAACCAGCTCGATGCAGATGCCCTTACCACGGGTGCACCGGCTGATCTTGCCCCGGCTGATCTTACAAACGACATTAACGAACGCGCGAGCCTAGCCGAAGACCCCGCAGCGAACAGTGATTTCGACAATAGATTTGGATCTGAAGCGATTGATTATGGCAATCTAGGTGGCAGTGCTGGCAAGGCCGCTGGTGGCAGTGACGATTTTGACGCCATCGCCAACCTTGCCGAAAATGGCCCTGAAAGCCTTATTCAATTTGTATTGCGCCAGATCGATCTATCTATTTTTGATCCACGCCAGCGCTTTATCGCTTATGAATTGGCCACAGCATTGGAGCCATCAGGCTGGCTTGGTCGCCCGCTAGAGGAACTATCGATCAATTGCGGATGCACAATGGACGAGGCTGAAGAGGTGTTGACCATCCTGCAAAAGCTGGAGCCAGAAGGGGTGTTTGCCCGTGATCTGTCTGAGTGTCTGCGTATTCAGGCGCGTGAACAGGATGAACTAACCCCAATCATGGAAGTGGTGCTGGATAATTTAACATTGCTTGGCAAGGGTGAGATTGCTGTTTTGGCCCGCCGGGCAAAATGTGAGACTAGCGATATTGCCCAATGTTTACGGACCATCAGAGAGTTTAACCCAAAGCCGGGTGAAGCCTATGAAATGGCCCCCCTATTTATTGGTGCGCCGGATGTGATCGTGCGCAATACCAGTGACGGCTGGATCGTTGATCTCAACCGTTCAACCTTGCCATCAGTGGTGATCAATGAGGAATATGCCAATCAGGTGGCACGCTCAGGTCGCAACAAGGCGCAGGAAAATGCAAAGGAATTTGCCACGCAGGGCATCGGTTCAGCGAAATGGCTACAGCGTGCCTTGGAACAGCGCAATGCAACGACATTGAAAATCAGCGCGGAAATCGTCCGTCAGCAATCAGATTTTCTAAGAGAAGGTTTGGTCGCGCTAAAGCCGCTCGCGCTCAAGGATGTTGCCGAGGCCGTTGGCATGCATGAGAGCACCGTTAGCCGCGTTACCAGTGGATTGATGATGGCCACACCAAATGGCAGCTTTCCAATGAAATCTCTGTTTAGCGTATCCATCGCCAGTAGTGATGATGGGGACAGCAAGGCTGCCGCCGCTGTTCGCAAAATGATTGCAACGATTGTCTCTGGCGAGGTTGCTGGTAAGCCGCTTAGCGATGATGCCATTGCTGATCAGGTGTCACAGCAGGGTGTTAAACTGGCCCGCCGCACCGTCGCGAAATATCGTGATATGTTGGGCATTCCATCGTCATCGGAACGCCGTCGTCAGGCCCGCCTAAACATGGCTGGCTAGTCACTCTCTATCATTTTGATGTTTCGATATAGAACACCCTCGCAAAATATTTTGCGGGGGGTTTTATGTTTGGATACCCGTCTGGTGGATGCCCGTCTGGTGGGTGCCGTGATGGCTTAGACGGTGAAGGTGCTAAGAGGCAGGATTTCGCTATCGACCTGACGGTCGCGCTCAAAATGCACAATCTTGACGGCCGGCATGGCGGCTGGTGCCGCAGCATTTAGGCTTTTGCCAGCGAAGATTTCAGCAAGCGAAGCAGTCTCATCAGCCTGTGGTGCTGGCTGGTTTTGTAATGGCGTTGCTGGGTTCAGCATAATGCGCTCCTGTCAAAAAATTGTTCTGCATTACCAAGTGCATTTATCGTGCCAGAAGCGCTGTTGCTTGATCAAAGTCGTGCTAGGCCAGACTGGCAATATGTTGGACAAAATCCCGATGGCTGGGCGGCATTTCCGCTAATGAGCTAAATAGAATGTCGGCGCTGAATAGTCGGACCGTGGTTTTGCCATACGCAACTGCGGTATTTTGCCAGCTAGCCCCCGCAATGACTTCGGGAATGCCAAACATCTCATCGGCAAAATATTGTTTGATGGCGGTTGTTCCGGTGCTGTCCAGAACGTAAATCGCGCCACTTTGCACCATATAAAATTGGCTGGCCTTGATACCTTGCCGGAACAAAACCTCACCATGTAATAGCGATGTCGTATTGTTCGCACCCATTACGCCGAAACCTTGGCACAGCGGGTTTGGGTGATGTCGGCGGCAATCGAACAAGATAGCGGCCATGCCAGATCATTATCCTGATCCCATAACGCCTTTAACCGGTCGCGCCTGATCGTGATAACCCGGCATTCGCCAACCGCAATAACGCTGTGGCGATATTCATCCAGAGATAGCAATTCAAGGAGGCTCAATAGGCTACCATCTTTATAGGTGATGGCGGGATCGATGACCTTGGCGTGCCCTGTCTCCAGAACATAGAGTTGATCCGCCGGTTCACCAGCCGCAATAATAGGCTCGCCAGCCGCGATAATGCGGCGCGGATAGCCTTCCCAATCAATAAATGGCAGTAAGTCTGCAGTCATCTCAGGTCTCCTTAAACCTTCAACGACACAGGGGAAAAAATGTTAGCTAAATATGGCTAGATTTACCCACTCGTTATTTGCCGCGGTGACGTTCGCGCAATAACCCAATCATCGCAGTCGTATGCTCTTCGGTGAGGCCAAGATCTTTCTGCATCTGGGTGATTTTCTTCATCTCTTCTTCGCTGATGATGCCATCGCTCAGGGCATTGATAATCTCGGCTTCCAAGATGTCATTCCGCTTGGTGATCTGGTTGGCAAAGGCGGTCGCGACGATACCGGTTAGCAAGGCAACCACGCACACACCCATCACCGCGGTGAGGGCGCCCACCAATTTACCAAGCGGGGTGATCGGTGACACATCACCATAGCCGACCGTGGTCAGGGTGATCAGGGACCACCACATCGTCGCTGGTATCGACGAGAAATGCTCCGGTTGGATGGCATGTTCGGCAACATACATAAGCGAGCTGGATACAAAGATAGAAATACAAAACAGATATAGCGCCGCGCCAAACGCGCTTTTCTCCGCGCGGATGGCCGAGGCCAGATCTTCAAGAGCGCTGGAATAATGCGAGATTTTTAGTAGCCGAACGAGGCGCAATACCCGTAGCCAGCGTAGATCCATCTGCCCCATGAATAACGGCAGAATACTCGGCAGGATGGCGATCAGATCGATGAGGCCGGTGAGGCTGAAAATATAGCGAAGGCGGCGCTTCAGAGGGGTTTTGGACGGGCTTTTCTTGTTTTCCGATGCGGACCAGATGCGCAACAGATATTCAATTCCGAACACCGTGACCGATAGTATTTCAAATGCCCAGAACTGGGCCGCATAGGCTGTGCCAAGGCTCTCGACAGATTCTAGCGATACGGCAACCAAGTTTAGGACGATCAGCGATGACAGCATGCGGTCGCAAATGGCGCTGGTGCGGTCATTACCGTCGGATCGGCTTAGAATTTCAAAAATGCGCTTTTTGCTTAAAGTCACCCCTGCACCTTTTGGACCAGTGTTTTCGCCTTATGAACATGCATCATCGATAATATTGCAAGGCGACGAGGTCATTTAGCAAGGGGGTTTATGCGCGCGGCTGTGGGCCTAGCAAATCTTCGGCGATTTCAGCGGTTTCAATGCAGCGGTCAGCAAAGGCCATAGTTGCCGCGCGGCCACGCAATTGATACATACGCATCAGGCCAAACCGGCCGGCAGCCAACGCGACTGCCTCTGGATCACGGCGGATACCAGCAACCATGTTGAGCAATTCTTCGACATTATCGCGGATGCTCTCAAGACGTGCGACCTCTACCGGATTGGTATTCGGATATTCGTCGAGTGCCTCATCTTTGACCGGCGCCCCATTCGGGAAATTTATCACTTCACCCATGCTGATCTCCTATGCATCGGTCACTTTGGGACAGCGAACCATCTTCACTTGGTAAATGTGCGTCCCATTAGTGTCATTGATATTCTCAAAAATATGCACTGGCACCATCATGTTGGCATTCATGTGCAATGCAGTATTTTTGAGACGGACCATCCCATCGGCAAAACTGCCATCATGGGTGATTGTAATGGTTGTTAGCGCGCGACAACCGCCGATCTGTGCAGTGGTCGGGTCCATGAAGGTGATGATTTCACTGCCCTCAAGAGGTACCGGCGGCACATATGGCTCTGGTGTGTTCTCGGCTTCCATCGCGGCTAGCACGGCGGCGCTAGTGACAGGCTTTGGTCCTTCGACAACCACCAATTGACATCCGGCAAGGCAAAATGCCCCGGCCAATGCCAGCATCACCGAGCGTGTGCCCGGCAATTTATCGTTGGTGATTTGTTTGTAGACGCGTTTCACGAAACCATTCCTAGAACTGGGTAATTGACTAGCGCCCCACAGCAATGACGGGGCCATCTCTTTTAATGTAACGACACTCTGGTCAGAAATATTAGGTCAATTGTCAGAAGTTTTTATGTTTCTGATCAATTACCGATAATCGGCCGCCCGCATCATTTTTCCGCCAACGCCAACCATTCGCCCCAGCGTTAACAAGCGGGCGGGATCAATCGATTCACCATCGATACGTACTTCATAATGCAGGTGCGCACCAGCTGTACGGCCAGTTCTGCCCATCTTGCCAATGATTGTACCTGGGACAACATCGGCGTTTTTCTTGATCAGGATTTTTGACAAATGGGCGTAGATCACCTCGACGCCAAATTCATGGCGGATGTGAACGATATTGCCAAATGACCCACGGCGGCCGGCAAATATAACGGTTCCGGGCGCCGAGGCGTTAATCTCTTCCTGCCATGTGCCGGCAACATCGATGCCATGATGGAACGACCGCTTGCCGGTAACGGGATGGGTTCGGTATCCATAATTGCTGGATATATAATAATGACGCATTGGCGGTGATAGCGGCAGACGCTCTAGCAATGAGCGGTGATCATCAACCATTAGCAGGACAGTTTCGAAATCACCGGCGTTCAGCATATCCCTAATCGGCTCAATCTCAGGCAGATAGTTTGGGTTAATGCCAAGATTGATGAAGTTCTCGCGAATATTGACAACTTCGCTGGTCATCGAACGCAATAGCTTTTTCCGACGAATATCCGGGGTTAGCTTTGGACGAAGACTGACATCGACGAGCGGCTCCATAGCGCCAGTGTCGATCATGCCAGCAATGCCAAGGCGGGCCAATTCTCTATCCACTGGCGGTGCGATCGGCATTGGAATGCCGGTAACCGTAGCAGCCACCAGATCGGCATCCAAATCCTCGGTCACTTCCTCCAAATTGGCGATCGGTTCTCCGCTTTCTTCTGCTAGCGGATCAGCCATAAATTCAGCGCCGGTTTCACCAGACAGAATGGCGGTTTCCTGGGCAAGACGCGGTAGCCGCGACAATGGTGTCGCCATAACGGTTTGAATGGTTGGCAGGTCGTTTGCCTCTAGAATAGAGGCCTCTTTAATGGGGGGCGTAATAATCGCAATCGGCTCAACAGGTGCTACAGGTCTGGCAACTGGGGGCTCATCTTTTGAAATGGACGATTTCGCCGGCACAGTTATCGATGCGACCGCGCCTACAGGCACTGGTTCAGGCTCAGGCTCAGGCTCTGGCTTAGGCTCTGGCTCGGGCTTAGGCTCGGGCGTCTTTGCTGTTATAGGGCCATATTCCATTGTGGTGGCATGAGCCAATGAATGCTCTTCAACGACCATCGGCGCGGCCACCATTTCTTCGGGTGCGCTGGCCATTGCATCAGAAATTGCGTCCTTGCCAACGACCTCTACTGATTTAACACCGATAAAGATTGTGCCTGCCGCGATCACCAAACTGCCGACCAAACCGACAATCGCCGCGCTGATTACATAGGTTGGTTTGACAACCACCTCGATGGGCCCGCGGCGGGTGAGAAACAGGAACCGGCTTTCTTGCAAAAACCAGACTTTGTTATTCACAGATAGTGGGCCACGCGGATTGTTCCCGCGATGCATCCGGGGTTTTATCCACCTATTTAATAATGAACGCAACGAGCGCATCGCTACCCCAATTTGAACCAAAGAATGGCGATCAAACAGAAATTGGTGATCAGTTGAGCGCCCACTAACATAAGTAAATATTTGTTGGTCTTTTCGTTCCGTACTTTTAGTTGGAACGATGGCAATGCCATTGCCGCCTCAAGACCAGCATGTGTACTGGGGAGCGTTGCGGGATCGACAGAAACGACTTCACCTTCGTTCTGTGCCACTGCCTGGGGTGATGAAGTCACCCCGGGGATCGAAAATTCGGCAACTTCGCCAGCTGGCTGAGACCCAATAACCGTGCGTCGGTTCGACGCCATCGCGGTTGAGACCTCATTTCGAATTTCTTCAATTCGCTTTCGTATGTCAACTACATCGTCACTCATGGCGGCCCGCTCATACTAAAAAAACATAAATAAAAGTTTTTTAATTTTGGTCGTTATAAATTGGAGAGAGTACAATAATGCTCTTCACAGACTTTAACGACTATTTTTGAAAATTGTTAATGAACGTGAAAAATGAGCAGTTTTTTTAATTCCATCTCTGGGGTCAAAAAAAAAGATCCAACAGAGTCAGGAGGATGATGTGTTTGATAATAATAGAAAGTCGAATGAAGAGGCGCCGACGGCCTCGTTAATCGACAAAGATATGCGAATCACCGGATCGGTAGTCTCTGCTGGAGACATTATTTTGGCCGGTGTTTTGGACGGCGAGATCAATTGCCGGAACCTAGTTGTCGCGGATAATGGCCGCCTGAACGGCACAATCAATAGCCAGAATACTGAAATTTGCGGAGAGGTGATCGGCGATATCGTTGGTGACAAATTGCAGATCCGGTCAACTGGCCGCTTTGAAGGTGCCATCAAGGTAGAGGGCATCGAGGTCGAAGCTGGCGCCGATGTAACCGCTAAATTCAAAAAATCCCGCCGTAACAAACGCCCTGCCGCGGCTGTTATTGTCGAAGAAAACGCCGAGTAGAGGAGAGCAAAATGGATAGAACTAAAGCAATCATTGGTTCTGGTGCGAAATTTGTCGGCGCCATATCAAATGTAAAATCGATCGAAATCGATGGTGCTGTCGAAGCAGATTTGCAGGCCGAAAAGGTTACGATCGGCCAGACAGGAAAATTCACCGGCGCGGTTAATTCCGAGCTCGTGGTTATCGGTGGCAGTTATGACGGCATGATGATGGCCGGCAGTATCTGGGCCATGGCAACCGCGCATATCGCCGGCGAAATTCATTACCAGTCACTACAGATGGACCGGGGTGCAGCATTGAATTGCCGCGTTGTACATAACTGGACCGAAGAAACCAGTGAAGAGGTCGCCGAGGAGAATGCTGAAGACGCCGCGCCAGAAGCGTAGGACGGCAAGCAGCAATCCCCCTCTTACAAAGATAAACGGCGAGCGCAGTAACGCTCTGCCAGAATAAGGTGAGTATGATGGAAACAAGTACAACAATTACCAGTGGAATGATCATGGAAGGCAAGCTGGACGCAGGAGATGCGCCGGTTTGGATTTTCGGAAACTTTAGCGGTGAAATTAACGCAACCGAAGTTGTCCTCGATAATGGCGGTGTCTTTACCGGCCGGATGAATGCCCAGCGTGTGGAAATCTCCGGTCAGTTCAATGGCAATTTGTCCACCGAACAGCTAACGGTTGGCGCAACGGCCGAGGTCGATGGTGATTTGAAGGCCAATTCATTGACCATTGAGTTGGGCGCTGAAGTCAGCGGCACAATCGGGCGGAATACATAAACGTCTGGTTTAAATAACAACCGGTGCCAGTTGGGTGATCCAGCTGGCACTGATTTACCCATGCATCAGCCTCTATCTAGCGCTGATCTGTGGCAAAGGCGCGGTAGATCGCGTCAATTTCATTGTCTGATAGTGGCGCTGGGGCCTGTGGTTGCGGGCGCTTTGCCGGCACCGTGTCTGTGGCAATGATACGCAGACGCCCGCCATTATTTTGAACATCTAGCGGCATGTTATGATTGACCGCGAGGGTTCGAAAATCGTCTCTAAACCGGTCAAAATCGTCAGGCGCAACCTTTGTTGGCAAGGCGACGCCACGCTTTGCACGCAACCGTATTTCGGCCGCCGTAGCCGCGGCCTTGGTTCCCTCAAATAAGTCGCCCTGTACGGGGCGCTGGATTTGATCTGTTCGGTTTTTCACGTAGCGAAATCACACCGCCGAAACGGCTTCCCAACAAAAAAAGTGCTTTCCGATTCGGACTATATGGAGCCTCAAAAATTAGAGGTCATAAGACGCTCGGATAAACATCCAGAACACTACCCCCAAGACACACTTGTTGCAAAGTCAATTTAATCAGGTCTTAATATTTAGATGGCATGATCTGGGTATGAAAACCCACGATTCGCACGAAGATTTGAATCAATTATCTGATTTTATGTGGAAATATCTGTCCGATGAGCAAAAAACCTAATTTTCTTTTTATAATGACTGACCAACAGCGTTCTGACTGGCTTGGCTGTGCCGGGCATCCGGTGGTGAAAACGCCGAATATCGATAGTCTCGCCGCAACGGGAACGCGTTTTGAGCAATTCTATGTGGCAATGCCGGTATGCATGCCAAACCGCGCCAGCTTTATGACAGGGCGGTATCCGTCGGTTCACGGGCTTAGGTTTAACGGCAGCATATTACCGACCAACGCGAATAGCTTTGTTGATGTGTTGCGGGTTGCGGGCTATCAGACCGCGTCAATCGGCAAGAGCCATCTGCAACCATTCTCCAACATAGACCCTGTTGATCCGATAGATCTGGGCGAGCGCCCTATTGATGAGGCATGGCAAATCGATCAAGACCAGTATCAAAAAGAACAGCCAGTCAATTTCGCCGCTGATGCGCCGTATGATTTCCCAACGCCATATTACGGCTTTGATCATGTCGATATGGTAACGGCGCATGGTGACAAGGCGGGCGGTCATTATCGGCAATGGTTCCGCAAACACCATCCCGATTGGCAGGCATTGCATGATCCGGCCAATGAATTGCCGCATAATTACACCTGTCCGCAAGCCTATCGCACGCCAATCCCAGAGGATAGCTATCCCACCTTTTACATACGTGATCGGGCGATAGACTATATAGAGGCGCAGGCCAGCAAGGATGCAGATGACGACAAGCCGTTCTTTGCCTTTGTGTCATTTCCCGACCCGCACCATCCGTTTAATCCGCCGGGCCGGTATTGGGATATGTATCATCCTGATCAATTTGAGGTGGATGTCGATTATGATGACCATCAAAACCCGCCGCCACCGCTCGATTACGCCAAAAGTGAATTCGCCGCGGGCCGGATGCCAAAGGTAAAACAATCGGCATTTATGGATTCCAAGGAACATATTAAAGAAGCAATGGCGCTAACTGCGGGCATGACAACAATGGTTGATGACGCCGTGGGCGCGATTATCGATGCGCTCAAGGCCAGTGGCCAATATGAAAATACCGTGATCATCTTTAATGCCGATCATGGCGATTACATGGGTGATTGTGATTTGCTGTTAAAGGGCCTGTGGCCGCGTGACTCAATCAATAAAGTGCCGATGATCTGGTCTGATCCAGCCTCGCGCACAGAGCGTGTTAGTCAGGCAATGGCCTCAACCATTGACCTATCAGCTACCATTATTGATAGAGCTGGACTACAGCCATATCATGGAATCCAGGGAAAAAGCTTTGTTCCCTCTATCACTAGTAATGCAAGTCACCGGGAAAATCTTTTGATTGAATTTAACGATAGCTCCCCGCGTATGGGCTTTAGTGAGGCCGCGCGTGTGCGCACGATCGTCACCGAAAAATGGCAATTATCCGTCTATAAGGACCAATCATGGGGCGAGTTATACAGCCGCGTTGATGATCCCGATATGGTGCTGAATTTATGGGATAATTCTGATTTTTCTACCGTAAAAGCCGAGCTGATTTCATCGCTGGCGCAGTTGTTGATTGGCCAAATGGATGAATCGCCATTGGCAACACGCCAAGCGTGAGGAAACAATTTTCTCCTCAGCTACGTTACCTCTAGCCATGTGTAAAATTTGTTGTTAGCGTTTTTTATCGGAAAAAGAAGAACTGAGGGCATAAAAACAAATTACGTATAGCCTGACGTCTAAAGGGAGAAAAAATGTCAAAGAAATTTTCATTGCCAGTCATGCTGGTAGCCGCCGCAAGTATGGTAGCATCAACCGCCTCAGCGCAGATGAACCTATCGGCTGAGACCGCTAATGCGAGTGGTGTTCCGGGTAACACAGTGTTGGCGCTTGGTGAATTTGCCACCCAGGCCGGTATTGCGAATATCCAGGTTGCAACGGGTCAGACTTTGACCAATTCACTACAGAACGTGGCTGAGGGTAATACTGATATTGCCGCTGCTCCGTTTATTCTGCCATTCCTATTGGGCCGTGGTGTTGGACCTTACGCCTCGCTGGGTAAGGAAAAGGGCGCGGATTATGCGGACCGCCTTGCGGTTCTATACACCTATCGTTTTGGTGTGTTCACAATGTCTGCCTATAACAGCTCAAGCGTTAAGGGATGGGACTCTCTTGAAGGCAAGACCATTTATAACGGCCCGCCACGTGGCGCGGCGCTTACCAATGCGCGTGGTGTTGTGAAGATTGCAACTGGTCTTGATGATGGTTCTGGCTATAAAGGCCTACAGGTCAATTGGGACCAAGCCATTAAAACCATGACAGATGGTTCGGCCGATGCATTCGTGCTGCCATCAAGTTTCCCCGATGGACGTCATACAGCGGCTGTTGCGGCTGGTGGTATTACCATGTGGTCAATGCCAAAAGACAAGTTCGAGAGCGATGCAGCAAAGAAATATATGAAGGCACCGGGTTCTGGAACAGTGAATATTCCGCTATCTGAAGCAACGCAGGCCGAAGGCGTCAAAGTTGTGTCTGAGGATGATCGTTTCCGCGGTGTCGCAACTGTTGGTGGTGAAGTCGTCCGTAAATCAATGGATGAAGAGCTTGCCTATCAGCTGACCAAAGCGATGCTCGATAATCTCGATGCAATAAAGGCAAAGACACCATTCTTGCCGAACGTTGCGCTGGGTGAGATCGCCGATACAGCAACTACTGGTATGTGTGGTGCAATGCCGCTTAAGTACCATCCTGGTGCGGTGCGTGCATGGGAAGAGGCCGGTTACACCGTCCCTGATTGTGCCCGTCCATAAATTTTGACGTCATGTTTCTAGCGATGATTATACGCAGAGCATATCGATGAAATTGACAAATTCGGGCCACCGATTTTGGGTGGCCCGATATTTTTTTGTGAGTGAAGTAAAATGTCAAAAAGCCCAATTACCAAGTCTCCAGAAGCCGACGTCACCGCAAACGGACCTCTATTATACTGGTTGTCCGTGGCCTTGGTTATCATCGGATTGTTGAATTCCATTCCCGGCATTCCGGGGTTCGATGACGGGCTGATAGCAATCACCGGATATGATTGGTTTGCGCTGCGCAAGTTCCCGCGTGAGTGGTTCTTCCCGGGCGTTCTGGCGCTGATGATGGTAATTGTCGCGCTCAAACATTCGTTTTTCAATGCATGGGCGCAGGCCTCAACGGGTCGGCGTTTGTTTGGCTTGTTTATGGATGTCGCGCTCGTGGTGGCGGCGTTTGTTATCTCTTTGACCTACTTGGTCGAGATCGAGTCTGTTTGTCTGATTGATCAATTTACCGGTGAGCGTGCACGCCTCATCGCCCGTAGTCTTGAAGATGCCAAAGAGACCGCGTCGATGTACGGATTACCCGCCCCGACAACGGTTGAGGATCCACAATGTGTGAGCACTACCGGTGGTTGGCTCGTGCTGATCATGGGTTTGGCGATTGTTGTATTCCTTGGCTACAACATTAAAGTCTGGGGCTTGCCGCTGGTTATCGTTGCGATTGTGGTTGCGGGTTACACCATCCTTAGTGTTTTGGTTTGGTATGTTTATGGCGCCGACGATATCAATAAATATTTGATGACAAAGCTTGCGGGTGAACCTCGAATGTTGAGTGATGGTCGTCCAAAAGTGCATGATATTCTGGTCAATAATGCCAGTGGTATCTTGGGCCGGTTCATGGATATCATCATGAACACTATTTTCCCTTATCTTATTCTGGGCTCGTTATTTGGTGCCTCTGCCGGCGGACGCTCGCTGATCAAAGTGGCGTTTCGCTGGACCCGCAAATTGGCCGGTGGTCCGGCGCATGCGGCGATTGTGTCATCGGCCTTGTTCGGCACTATTTCCGGTGGACCTATCGTCAATGTGTTATCGACCGGCGTGTTGACCATTCCGATGATGGTAAAGCGCGGCTTTTCAAAGGTCTTTGCGGGTGGCATGGAGGCGGCGGCCTCGTCAGGTGGTTCGATTATGCCGCCAGTGATGGGCGTTGCGGCCTTTGTTTTGGCGGCCCTGACCGGTGTTCCCTATTCAAAGATCATTGTCGCGGCGGCCATTCCGGCGCTGTTCTACTTCTTCTGCCTGTTCTTGACCGTAGTGTATCAGGCCCGAAAGCAAAATATCGAAGCCATCGGCGAGCTAACCGAGGACATGCATCTTGATCGGCAGGACAAGCTCAATCTGATTATGATTTTCGGTCCGATCTTGCTGATCTTGGCGTTGCTATTGACCTCAAAGGAAACTGTGGGCTGCGGCATTGGCGGCTGGATATTGGGGCTGGATCGGGTCTTTAACGAGACTGGCTGTCAGGTGGCAAACATGCCGTGGGTCCTGTCTATCGTACAGAATTCCGCTGGTGACGCTGGTAGTGCTGGCTGGTGGGCGGTGGTGCTGTTGATGGGTCTGTTATTTGTTGACCCTGAAATGCGTGCCCGTCCGAAAAAGCTACTCGATGCTATTTCCAATGCTGGCATTTTGATTTCTACGCTTTACCTGATGTTCCTAGCGGTTTCGATCATTGATTTCTGTTTGAAATTCACTGGATTGCCTGTGTTCATCTCGCTTGATGTTCTTGGCTGGTTGAACACGCTTGGCCTCGGTAATGAAGGGACACAAACCTTCCAGTTCATTGCGCTATTGCTAACCATGCTATTGGCGATCTTGCTGGGCATGGGCATGCCTGCTGTGCCGGCCTATATCAATGTCGCACTATTGATGGGGCCTGTTTTGGCGGGTCTGGGAATTGCTGTCTTCACCGCGCATATGTTCATCTTTTACTTTGCGGTGGCGTCGGCGATTACGCCGCCGGTGGCGCTGGCGGCCTTTGCCGCGGCATCAATCACCAAAGAGGATCCGATGCGCACAGGCTTTGCCGCGGTTCGTATCGGCATCGTGATGTTTGTGATCCCATTCGTGTTCGCCTTCTATCCGGAAATTCTGCTGATTGAGGCGGCGTTCCTCGACCCAACTAATACTACTGGGGTAAAGGCGTATCTGCCGGGTTATGACGGTACTGTGGACATTATCGGGCTATTGATGGTGGTTGCACGCTTGTTGTTTGGGCTGATCTTCCTTGCCAGTGCGCTCGCTGGATTTGACCGGATGCGATTGGCGAGTTGGGAAATAGCGGCTCGCCTAGGATTGGCAGTCATGCTGGTATCGGGTGATTACCGTATCTATGGCAGTGCCATAGTGATCGGCGCGGTGTTGATGGTATGGCACCGCATACGCTCGCGCAAAGCTGGTGGAGACACACCCCAGCCAGCATAATTAGAACACGTTTGTATAAATGTAATATGGTGGTGAGGTACCTTTAAGGTACCTCATTTCCGTTTGCGGCTTCATAAAGTGCAAACCATGTCTCGCGGTCAATCGTGACATCAGCGGCAGAGCCAATGGCGGCAATCCGGTCTAGATTATTGGTTCCCAATACCGGCATGATGTTTGACGGATGGGCAAGCAACCACGCCACCGCAACGGCGCCCGCATCGACATTTTGTTCACTCGCAATGCGTGACAGGGCCGCTAATAGGGCCGCGTTCTCCGGCGCAAACAGGGCCCCACCAGCCAGCGGTGACCACGCCATTGGCGGTACGCCGAATTCTTGCAGATAGGCCACATCACCATTGGTAAAGGCGTCATTTGCCACCAGCGACATTTCGATCTGGTTTGTCACTAGCTTGGTATCCATCGCCGATTGCAAAAGGGTCCAATCATGCCGTTTGAAATTTGACACGCCGACTGTACGCACTTTGCCGCTGGCCACGACATCATCCAGCGCCCGTCCGGTTTCATGATGATCCATGAACGGGTCTGGCCGGTGAATAAGCAACAGGTCAATTTTATCAACTCCCATGAGGCGCAGGCTGTGATCAACCGAATTGGTGATATGCGCGCGGGTCGTATCATAATATTTAACCGCCGTATCGCTATAGCGTCCGACAGGTGCGATGATGTCACATTTGGTGACGATCTCGATTTGATCTTTTAACGCAGGTGCCGCACTTAGCGCCTTGCCCATGATTTCTTCGGCCTCGTAGCCACCATAAATATCGGCCTGATCCATCGTTGTGATGCCTTGGGCCAGACAGGCTTCGATCTTTGCCTGTACATGCGCGGGTGCGGTGTTGCTATCATCACCAAGGCGCCACATTCCATAAATCAAACGCGACAGGCTTAGATCAGACGTTAGCGATACTCTTTCCATTATTTTCGGTCTCCGGCACCAAGTGGTGTAAGGGGGGTAGTGGCCGGTACGCGGCCATATTCGTGGGGTAGGGAACAGGTTTTCAAAGATGGCAAAATCAATTTGCCAATATAGTCACATTCATCGAGATGCGGATAGCCTGAGAAAATAAAGCTACGAATGCCCATTTTCTGATATTCCTCGAGCGTTGATAAAATCTGGTCAGCCGAGCCAACCAACGCGGCACCACAGCCCGAACGTGCCCGGCCAACACCTGTCCATAGATGATCTTCGATAAAGCCTTCCATATCGGCAAGGTCACGGTTGCGGGCTTGGCGTGACACACCCAAGGAGCCACTATCAAGCGCTCGCTCGCGGATTTCACGGCCGGCTTCGTCATCGAGCTTGGATACCAGCTCCTGGGCATATTCACGTGCCTCGGCCTCGGTATCACGAACCACCATGTGAACCCGCAAACCATAATCCAAGGTGCGGTTATAGGCGGCGGCGCGTTCATTCACGATGCGCATACGTTCGGCTAGATCGGCCATTGTTTCGGGCCACATCAGATAGACGTCACAATGCTGGGCGCATAATTCTACCGCCGCCGGGGAATAACCACCGAAATACAATAAAGGCCCGCCATTTTGCTGGAATGGTTTGGCTGGGTCAGTTGGTACATTCTCAAACTGATAAATCTCACCCTGATAATTAATCTCATCCTGGGTCCATGCTTGGCGCAAAATCTCGACAACTTCGCGGGACCGCTGATAGCGATAGGCGCTATCTTCTTTCTGACCGGGGAAATCGGAGCTGATGATATTGATCGTCAAGCGGCCCTCTAGCATATGATCCAGAGTGGCAATGGTACGCGCCAGCATAATTGGCTGCATCTCGCCGCACCGCACCGCGGCCAGCAAATTCATCTTGTCAGTAATTGGGGCACAGCCCGCGACAAATGATAATGTGTCCTGACCAACCTGATAGGAGGATGGGCATAAGATATTGCGAAAGCCAACGGACTCTGATCGCTTTACAATTTCAGAGCAATGCGCCCAGCTTGATTTAAGGTCTGCATCGGGAACGCCTAGATGCTGGAAATCATCCCCGCAAAGGGCGGAAAAGAAACTAACTTCGGCGGCATCCAAGTCGGCACTGGTAATCGGTACTATTGTCATTGCTTTGTGGCCATCGCTGTATCATGTCATATGAACCCTCAATAAAGCAGGTAGCGCGACATTAATCAATGGTGTATCAATTTTGAATGATGGACGGTAATGAAATGCACTCTGAAACGGATAATGACCTGCCACAGGATAGCGCATCGATGCATGGCGCCCTGCCGGTCTATATCCAGATCGCCGAGTTGATCTCGCGCCAGATTAGCGCCGGTCATCTGCTCGATGGCCAGCGTCTTCCCACCGAAAAGATCATGGCGCGCGAATATGGTGTCGCTGTTGGTACCTTGCGGAAATCACTGGCGCGTTTGGTTGAACTTGGACTATTGGTCCGGCGCCAAGGGTCGGGAAATTATATCCAGCGCGGCGAGCATGCTGCATCGATCTATTCCTTTTTCCGCCTTGAATTACCCACTGGCGGCGGTTTGCCGAGCGCGAACCTATTATCGGTGGCCACCTTGGCAAAGCCGGATGGATTGCCAGATTTTGGCTTGGGCGGCGCGGCCCATGTGGATTTTGCCCATAGGTTCCGGCGCGTGCGTTTTCTGGATGGAGACGCCGTGGCGCTAGAGGAAATTTGGCTGGACGGATCGGTAACACCAAAAATTGATCCGGCGGAAGTGTCGCAATCTCTATACGAGTTTTACAAAAGCCAGCTTGGTATCTGGATCACCCGCGCCGAGGATTGGGTTAGTATTGATGCATTGCCCGATTGGGCGGCGGATCAATTCCATCTGCCAGCCGGCACAATGGTCGGATATGTGGAACGATTCGGCTGGTCACAAACCAATAATAAAGTTGAATTTTCCCGCACTTGGTTTGATCATAACGCCGCCCGTTATGTGGCCCGTTTAAAATAATATAGCTTTAGAGGATTTGGTATGACGACACATTACGGCATGATCGGTTGTGGCATGATGGGCCAAGAACATCTGCGCAATATCAACCTGCTCGAAGATACCAATGTCGCGGTTATCTACGAGCCGGATGCCCAGATGGCGGCGGCGGCGGCGACGCTCGCACCGAATGCTGTGTTCGTTGATAGTCTCGACGCGCTGCTCGATCATCAACCGCTGGATTGTCTGGTTATCGTTAGCCCTAATTTCTGTCACGCCGAACAGCTAGAACAAATCGGCGCAAAGCTGAGTGTGCCTATCCTTGTTGAAAAGCCGCTTTTCACCGATCCCGATGATCTCGCCACGATCGAGGATTTCCGCCAGCGTTATAAAGCGCCGGTCTGGGTCGGGATGGAATATCGGTATATGCCGCCAATGCAGCAGTTCTTGGGCGATGTCGAGACATTCACGGGCGGCATTAAAATGCTGACCATTACAGAACATCGGTTTCCGTTCCTCACCAAGGTTGGCGATTGGAACAGGTTTAACCGCAATTCGGGAGGCACATTTGTGGAAAAATGCTGCCACTTCTTTGACCTGATGCGGCTCATTCTGAAATCTGATCCGGTGCGGATCATGGCGAGCGCGGGCCAAGAGGTTAATCATCTCGATGAGGTCTATGATGGCGAACGATCAGATATCTGGGATTGCGGTTATGTGGTTGTGGATTTTGCCAATGGCACGCGTGCGTTGCTGGAGTTATCGATGTTTGCCGAGGGCGCGGAATTTCAGGAATCGATCCATGCTATCGGCCCTGATGGCAAGCTTGAGGTGAAATTGCCGGGCCCGGCGCGGCTCTGGTCTGGTGATCCGGACAAACAACCCCTGCCACAAATCATCAAAAGTGCGCGCCAGCCGTGTAATCCGGAGATTATCGAATGCCCGATTGATCCGGCCATTCTGGATGCGGGCGATCACAATGGATCAACCTTTCACCAGCATGCCAAATTCCTTAATGTGGTGCGCGGCTTGGGTAATGTAGAGGTCGGTCTGGATGATGGTATTTGGGCTGTGCGTATGGGCCAAGCGGCACAGCTTTCGGCGACAAGCGGGAAAGTGGTGGAGTTGTAGAGCGAACCGGTGGGTCATCCGGTGGTGACGATATAATGCGGCTTCAAGCGTCCAAAATATCACTATTGAGACGAATGGATCCGATTGGTTTTGACCTTGTTTGCGTGACGCGGTACATCAAACCGACCAAACGAGACTAGATAGATTATAGGATGAGTTGATGATTGCTGTTGGTGGTGAAAACCTGATTGATTTTGTGTATGCGAGTGATGTGGATGGCTTGCCATCCTATGTTGCCCATCCCGGTGGTTCGCCGTTTAACGTGGCGATGGCGGCGGGGCGTCAAGACGTCGATGTGACCTATATGAACCCGATCTCGAGTGACCGCCTTGGTGATTTGCTGGCAGAACGGTTACTATCCTCGAATGTAAAGCTTGGGATGGCGCGGGCCGAGCAACCTAGCTCGCTGGCGGTGGTATCCTTGCAAGACGGCATTCCGTCCTATGGTTTTTACCGTGATGGCACTGCCGAGCGCCAGATTACACGGGCCACGCTAGATACAGCATTGCCGCAAGGCACAAAGATTTTTCACATTGGATCAGGTGGTCTAACCGGCGGTGTTGACGCCGAAATCTGGGAAGATTTTTTCAATGCCTGTAAGGGTGCTGGCATAATGGTCTCGCTGGATCCCAATGTTCGGCCCTCTCTCGTTGAGGATGAAACCGTTTATCGGGCGCGGATAAAGCGCATGGTGGCAAATACCGATATCCTCAAGTTGAGCGATGAAGATTTGTTGTGGCTCTATGAGGGTATGGATTTCGCCGCCGCCAAGGCCGCCTGTCTGGCGGATAGCGGTGCGGCGATAAGCGTATTTACCCGCGGCGGTGATGGCGCCGAGGGCGTTTGCGGTGATACAGATATCCATGTGCCAGCCGCGCCGGTTGGCACGCTTGTGGATACGGTGGGTGCTGGTGATACCTTTATGGCGAGCATGCTGGTATGGATGATCCAGAACGATATCAATGACCGCGGTCAATTGGCGGCAATCGATGAGGCTAGTGTACGCGCTATGCTAACGCGGGCAGGCAAGGCGGCGGCGATCAATTGTGGACGGGCTGGCTGTAACCCGCCGACAATGGCCGAGCTTGGCTAGGGCAAACACGCCATATACCGCATCTGACAATTGTGCATAAATGTCACATCTAGGTGACAGAGCCCAAAACTATGCGTAACTTTTAAGGCAAGAGTTTGCCCCGTTACCGTCATGGAAGATGCACATCATGCCTAACGAAATGTCGCCCCTGAATTTTGCCAAGTTACAGAGTCGAATTCAGGGAAAGATTCTCGCCGATCAATTCTCGCGCGGGCGTTATGCAACGGATGCGTCTATCTATCAGATGATGCCGGATGCAGTGGTGGTGCCAGAATCCGTTGAGGATGTAGAGGCCGTTCTGGAATTTGCCAGAGAGAATGGTCACGCGATTTTGCCGCGTGGCGGTGGCACCTCGCAATGCGGGCAGACGGTCAATCAGGCCATTGTCATTGATAATTCAAAATATCTGAACCGGATCTTGCATCTAGACGTAGAGGCGCGGCGCTGTGTTGTCGAGCCGGGTATCGTTCTAGATGCGCTGAACCGCCAGCTAAAGCCGCATGGGCTATGGTTTCCAGTGGATGTTTCAACCGCCAGCCGCGCCACCATTGGCGGTATGGCGGGTAATAATAGCTGTGGTGGGCGGTCGATCCGCTATGGCATGATGCGTGATAATGTGCGGGCAATCGATGCCATTATGGCCGATGGAAGCAAGTCACATTTCGGCCAGCTTGAGCCATCGGGCGCGGGCATGCCGGACGGTTATCTTGGTAAAATACTGCCAGAACTAATCGCCATGGGTCAGGACCATGCTGGCGATATCACCGACGGTTTCCCAAAAGTGTTACGGCGGGTGGGCGGCTATAATATCGACGCGCTCATGCCGGATGCAATGGCGGCGCGACCGGGCGGCAAAGCTGGTGATGGCATTAATTTATCGCATTTGCTGGTTGGCTCCGAGGGGACGCTGGCCTATTCAACCGCGATTGAGCTTGAGCTAGCACCATTGCCTGCCCAAAAGTTAATGGGCATTTGCCATTTCCCAACATTCTATAAAGCGATGGATGCGGCCCAGCATCTGGTCACGCTGGACCCTGTCGCGGTTGAATTGATTGACGATACCATGCTGGCATTGGCGCGTTCGATCGCAATATTCAAGCCGATTGTCGAGGAAAGCGTGCGCGGTAATCCGGCCGCCTTGCTGGTGGTGGAATTTGCCGAGGATGACATGGCGGAAAACCATCGCCGCCTCGCCAGATTGCACGAGATGATGGCTGATCTTGGCTTTGGCTGGGACAAGGGTGATGATTATTGTGGTGGGGTGATTGACGCGATTGATCCTGGCATGCAGGCACGGGTCGCCGAAATGCGCAAATCTGGCCTCAATATTATGATGAGCATGAAAAGCGCCGCCAAGCCGGTTTCATTTCTGGAGGATTGCGCGGTAGAGCTAAAGGATCTGGCTGAATATACCGATCAGCTCACCACTATTTTCACCGCGCATGGGGTCAAGGGAACGTGGTATGCGCATGCGTCGGTTGGCTGTTTGCATGTGCGGCCGGTGCTAGATATGCGTAAGGGTGATGATGCCGCGATCATGCGTTCAATTGCCGAGGATGCTTTTGCGCTGGTGCGTAAATTTGGCGGTTCGCATTCTGGCGAGCATGGTGACGGCATCGTCCGTTCAGAATTTAACAACACCATGTTTGGTCCGGTGTTGCCGCAATTATTCACCAAGGTGAAAGGGTTGTTTGACCCGAATAACATGTTCAATCCGGGCAAGATTACCGATGCGCCAAAGATGGATGATCGCACGCTATTTCGCTATGCGCCGGGCTATCATGTTGATGATTTCCCAACCCAATTGAACTGGTCGGACTGGCCCGGCAATGCTGGGGGCATGCAGGGCGCGGTTGAAATGTGCAACAATAATGGGGCCTGCCGCAAAACCTCTGGTGGGGTGATGTGTCCATCCTTCAGGGCCACTGGAGACGAAAAGGACAGCACCCGTGGGCGGGCCAATTCACTTCGTCTGGCGCTGTCTGGCCAGCTTGGCGCCGAGGCGATGATAAGCGATGAAATGGCGGATACGCTAAAGCTCTGCGTGTCGTGCAAGGCCTGTAAGCGTGAATGTCCAACCGGCGTTGATATGGCGCGGATGAAGGTAGAGGTCACGGCCCTGCGCACCGCCGCCAAAGGCATGTCGTTGCATGATCGGTTGATCGCTAGCCTACCTGCCTATGCGCCGTTTGCATCGCGGATCGCACCGCTCGCCAATATTCTGCAATCGCTATGGCGGCATATTCCAATAGTCGCGCCGGTGATTTCAAAAATCACGGGCTTTACCGCTAAACGTGCCTTGCCACGATGGAGCACCAATCCGTTTGGGGCCGGTGATATCGCGGCAAATCCAACTGGTTCAGGCCAGCCGGTGATCCTCTTTGGCGATACTTTCAATCGTTATTTTGAGCCGGAAAACCTGCGCGCCGCATCGCGCGTTCTGGCGGCGGCTGGCTATGATGTGTTTGCGCCGCTACCACCATCGGGACCAGCATCGGGACCAGCATCGGGACCAGCATCGGGGCGGCCTTTATGCTGTGGCCGCACTTATCTGTCTTCAGGTGATACGGGCCGTGCCCGCGCCGAGGCAGGCCGTTTGATTGCCGCCTTATATCCATTTGCGCGTGAGGGTATCGCGGTGGTCGGGCTAGAGCCGTCTTGCACATTGGCTCTGCGTGATGAAATTCCGGCATTGCTGGATAGTGACGAGGCCAGAATGGTGGCGAGCAAGGTGCTGACCTTTGAAGAGTTTTTAGCCGAAGAAAAGCCGTCTTTGCCGGTTCAAAAAGCGAATGGCAAAATCATGCTTCATGGCCATTGTCACCAAAAGGCATTTGATGTGGTAAAGCCAGTGGAAGCCGTGTTGGCCGAGATTGGTGGCTTTGAGGTCGAGACGATCGAGACCTCTTGTTGTGGGATGGCTGGCGCCTTTGGTTATGGCGCCGACACCTATGATATATCTATGAAAATGGCCGAGGCTAATCTGCTACCTGCCGTTAGAGGGGCCGATAAGGATACCCAGATCGTTGCCGATGGTACCTCTTGTCGGTGTCAGATTGCAGATGGCACTGGCCGCACCGCAGATCATGTTGCTGTGGTGCTGGATCGGATGCTACCCTAGCCGCCGATTAGGGGTAGATATAGTGACTGGCAAAGACAAATCAGACGGCGGTTGCTGTTCACCATCGCGCGATAATGGCGCGGCTATGGCGGGCGAACAGAACCAGAATAATCAGGCAGATGTGATCGCCCTAGCGGGCGTCGCCGATGATGTTGGTCACGAGATTGTCGAAATTCCGGGCGGTAGATCGTTACTGGGTACGGATAACCCGCAAGTCCTAGCCGATGAGGAAGGGCCATCACGCACAGTCCGGCTAAAACCGTTTTTCATCGATACCACCACCGTCACCAATAAACGCTTTGCCCAATTTGTGGCCGCAACCGGCTATCAGACCGAGGCGGAACGGCTGGGTGATTCCTTTGTGTTTAAGGGCTTTTTGCCACCCGATAGCTATCTTGATAAATCCGTTGCGGCGGCGCCGTGGTGGCGTATGGTCGAGGGCGCCAATTGGCGATGTCTTAGTGGGCCAGAGCAAAACACACCGATCCGCCCAGATGATCCGGTTGTTCATATTTCGTGGAATGATGCGATGGCCTTTGCCGAATGGGCCGGTGGCCGTTTGCCTAGCGAGGCTGAATGGGAACATGCGGCGCGGGGTGGTCTGGGTGATGTGATGTTCCCATGGGGCGATCAGGCACCAGATGAAACCGGCTTTTTCCCATGCAATATCTGGCAGGGCACTTTCCCCGATCATAATACCGAGGGCGATGGTTATTTTGGCATCGCACCGGCAAAGTCATTCGCGCCAAACGGCTATGGTCTTTACAACATGGCTGGCAATGTTTGGGAATGGACCGCACAGGCCTTTAAGGTGAAGTCATTGCGCAAAGACATCCGCGCCGCGCATCAGGGCAAAACAGGCTTTAAGGTGGTGAAGGGCGGCTCTTACCTCTGTCATATCAGCTATTGTTTCCGCTACCGGATTGCCGCGCGTACGGCTAATTCTCCCGATAGCTCGACCACGCATCAGGGCTTTCGGCTGGTCTATGACCGCCCGCCTAAATAACGGGATTTACCTACTGTGGGCGGCGGCGGTGCGGGCTTTGAGGTCGCGAAGAACGCTCAATTCTTCATCCGTTGGCGGCTTGGTCTGCGCCAGATCATCGGCAAATTTCACCGGCCACCCACAATTATCCTGAACGTCTTGGCGGCTAATTCCGGGATGCAGATGGGTCACGGTGAATTCCTTGGTAACAGGGTCAGGTTCCCACAACGCCAAATCGGTGATCAGCAATGCCGGGCCTTGGGTCGATAGGCCCATGCGTTCGCGGTGATCATAACCATCACCATGGCCAAAGCTGGTGAAGAAATCGATTTTCTCGACCATACCCCGCAATGATTGCTTCATCGTGATATAGATTTTTTGTGATTGGCTAGCAATCTCGGGCGCACCGCCACCGCCGGGCAGACGGGTTTTGGGATTGTCATAATCACCAACAATGGTGGTGTTGATATTGCCGAACTTATCGATCTGTGCCGCGCCCAAAAAGCCGATAGTGACATGCCCACCCTGTAGCCAATAGCGGAACATTTCTGGCACAGCCACCGTTGTCATCGCGGTGTCGCATAATTCACCATCGCCAATGGATAGCGGTAATACCGACGGTGCAGTGCCAATTGTGCCAGATTCATAAATCAAGGTTATGTCGGGGGCGTGGGTTAACCGCGCGATGTTGCATGCCGCCGATGGTGGGCCAATACCAACAAAACAAACATCGCTGGAATCAAGCGCCCGCGATGCCGCAACAGTCATCATTTCATCAGCAGTATAATCGCCCATGATCTATCTCGCTTGCTTGTTTGTCGGGTTCGCCAAATGCGCCACGCGCCGGGCAAAATCATCTGGTGAGGCGGATAGGACATGCGCTTCCATCCAGCTTGTAAACCGGTCACGGTCAGCGGCAATGGTATCCCATTCGATATAGGCGGCATTGTCGCGGGCGTAATAGCCACTGGCATAGGACGGGTGCGCACCGCCCGGAACGACACAAACGGCATCGATCACCCAACGCGGCAGGATCGTGGCATTCGAGCCAGCCTCAAATTCATCGACGATTTCTTCAACCGTCACAATCGCCACCTTTGCCGCGAGCACGGCCTCTTTCTGTACACCTAAAATCCCCTCGATAAGAACATTGCCTTTTTTGTCGGCGCGTTGGGCGTGGATAAAGGTAACGTCAGGGCGGATCGCCGGAATGGCGGCCAGAATTTCACCGGTAAAGGGGCAGGTGATCGATTTGATCTGGTCATTAACCCGCGGTAATTCCGCCCCGACATAGCCGCGCAACATGGCAAAGGGTAAATTCGCCGCGCCAGCCTCATAGGCATTGGCAAGGGCCGCGTGCGAATGTTCGGTGAGGGCAATCTTGTGAGGCCAGCCATTCTCGACCGAGTCCCGCAACCGCCGCAATAGCCCGACACCGGGATTGCCAGCATAGGAAAATATCATTTCCTTAACGAGGCCCATGCCGATCAATTGGTCGTAAATCAGATCGGGTGTCATCCGAATGATTGTAAGATCCTTGACCGATTGGCGAATAACCTCATGCGCGGCGGCATGCGGAATGAGATGGGTGAAACCCTCAAAGGCCACGCACAGCCCATCACGCATGTGACGGCTAACAGCATCCTGTAGCGGAATAATTTCGGCCATAACGTTGCCCCCAATCCCCTAGCTTGATGTCTCTTTATTGGCTTGGCGCAGAGCATCCATCCGGCGTTTTGCCTCGGTTTGGTTGATCGCGGTGCCCGCTACAAACGGTTCGCCAAAAGTGTCTTCATATTCCTGTTCATCCCAGAAACCGATGATTACGCCGGTTGGCTCGATGGTTTGCATATAGGCAAGCTGCTCAGGTGGCACGGTAAACCGGTTATGGTGTTGGCGTGTCCATTTAGCCAAGGCCGCTTCCATTCTTGCGCGGGTTTCAACATGCAGGGCATCACCGCTATCACCAAGGTCGGTTAGCTCGTCAGGATCTTCCTGCAAATCAAACAGCATCGGGCGGAAACCCTCGGCGTGAATAAATTTCCAGCGTTCATCACGCACCATGATCAAACGCGCATCCTGTTGCGGCACGCCCAAGATTTCGCGGGCCTCGCGGGTGGCGTAATCATATTCGGAAATCGCATAGCGCCGCCAATCAGCAGGCGTTGCCGGATCATGCAATAGCGGCTCTATGTTTTTGCCCTCAAGAATATGTGGCAAAGTGGATCCACCAAAATAGGAGAGGAATGTCGGGGCCATGTCGATAGCCTCGATCAATTCGTCACGCACCGTACCGCGGGTGGCGTCGGCCTCTGGACGCGGATCATAAACAATCAACGGCACCTTTACCGATTGATCATGGAACAGATCCTTTTCACCCATCCAGTGATCGCCCAGATAATCGCCATGGTCCGAGGTAAACACAATCATCGTGTTATCCATCAAGCCTTGCTCTTCCATCCAGCTAAATAGCACGCCCATCTGGTCATCGATCTGTTTGACCAGACCCATATAAGGCGGGATCACGCGCTGGCGCACTTCTTCACGGGCAAAAGTGCTACATACCCGGCTGTCCATATAGGCACCAAAGACCGGATGCGGGTTTTCGCGTTCCTTTTCACTGCGCACTGCTGGCAACACATCATCCGGGCCGTACATATCGTTATACGGCGCGGGCACAACATAAGGCCAATGCGGCTTGATGAATGACAGGTGACACATCCACGGTTGATCACCGGCCTGTTCCATAAAATCAATGGCGCGGCGGGTCATATAAGGCGTCTCGGAATGCTCCTCGGCAATGTTCGCAGGCAGGTGAGAGTTTTCTAGGAACCAGCCAGATTTCAATGTGCCATCCGTATCAACAACGGTATTGGCATAACGCTCCCACGGGCTATCGCCAGTCAGACCATGTGATTCCAGATAATCATTGTAACGCGCCTCTGGATCAAACGGACCCCACGGGTGCATGCCATCATCGCGCTCAAACGGCTCAAAGCCACATTGGGCAATATTGACGCCGATTTCAGAATCTGGATCGATGCCCAACCGCTTCATACCGGCGAGGTCAGGCTTCATGTGGGTTTTGCCAACGATGGCCGGTAACACGCCAATGTCACGCAGGTGATTGGCTAGGGTTGGCTCGTCAACGCGCAGGGGAAATCCGTTCCATGTCGCGCCATGCGAGCGGCAATAACGACCGGTATAGGAACTCATCCGCGAGGGGCCGCAAATCGGTGATTGCACATAGACATTGCTAAAGCGCACACCGCGCTCTGCCAAGGCATCTATATTGGGAGTGTGTAAATGGGGATGACCAGTGCAGGATAAATAATCCCAGCGCAGTTGGTCGGTCATGATCCACAATATATTTTTCTTGGCAGACATAAATTAATCCAATCTCTCTAATTATCTTGGGCTCTTATTTATAGCGTCAGGTTTAGCGCACCCATGCCGCCATCAATTACAATATCAATACCATTGATCCAGCGTGATTCCGCCGATGCGAGGAAAGCGATCACATTGGCAATTTCCTCCGGGCTGCCCGGTCGTCCGACCCGCGCCAAATTGGCCGCAACCACAGGGCCAAATGCCGTGATAAAATCATCCAGAATGCCGGTGTCTACCGCGGCTGGGCTAACCGTCACAAAACGGTGCTTGCCAATATGCGCGGCTACTTGTTGCTGGGACCAATAGATCATCGCCTGTTTCGACAAGCGATAGGCAGTGGTCGCGTCAATATCATTGGTCTCACACCATGCCGCGATATCATCCATCTCACAGGCAATTAGCGTATCCAGCTGGGCCGTATTATTTTCAAACCCCATGCCAGCGCGTGAAGCCACCGCAATAACCGGCGCACCATCCGCCAGCTTTGGGATAAATGCATTGATAAAGGCAAAGGCGCCAATCGCATTGATTTGCAGACAGGCAACCGCATTATCATCGCGTGGGGGGATGCCCGCAATATGGCATAGCGCATCAAATTGGCCGCTACTTGCCGCGATCGCCTCGGCAATCATGCTCTGGCTTGCAAGGTTTAGCGGAATATAGTCAACGTCTAGGGCGGGCTTTGAGATATCGAAAACAACCAGCTCATGGCCATCGGCGATGAATTTTTTTACCGTCTCAAGGCCAATGCCGGAAATGCCCCCTGTTACTGCGATCCGCATATGACGTTCTCCCCATAAATCATGGCTATAAACGTATCAGCAGTGCGGCCGATTTGCTAATATTTCTCGATGTTATCGTGTCATGTATTTGACGGATAAAGTGGGGTGCGGAAAGGGTGGTTGGTCTGATTAATTTCCAGTCTGACACCCTGCCAGATTGCGGTCCGGATTTTTCTTCATTAGAGTTTAACGCTCTTGAGGTCATTATTCTTTGAAAGCGCCCCTATATGAGATTTGGCATTGGCAATGTGCGGGAACGCAACGCATCTAGCCGCTATGGCGGCGGTACGCAATGATGCGCTTTTCGGCCAATCTTGGGTTTTTGTGGAAAGAACTGGCACTCCCCGATGCTATCCGCGCGGCAAAGCGAGCTGGCTTTGACGCGGTAGAATGCCACTGGCCGTTTGACATAGATCCGGCCCTTGTCAGGGCGGCTTTGGATGAAACGGGCCTGTCTATGCTGGGGTTAAATACGCGGCGCGGTGATCAGAACGGCGATAATGGTTTGGCCGCTCTGCCGCTACGCCAAGGCGCGGCACAAGACGCCATCATAGAGGCGCTGGATTACGCCAGAGAGATCGACGCGGCGGCGGTGCATATTATGGCTGGTGCGCCGCCTATGGGAACGGATGCGAATGCCGCGCATGACATCTTTATCGAGAATTTGCACTTTGCCGCATCGCGGGCGGCGGCGCAAAATACCATGCTGTTAATCGAACCGCTAAACCAGCATGACGCTCCGGGATATTTTCTGCAAACGACGGATCAGGCGCACGCCATCATCCAGCAAATTGCCACGCCGCATTTGAAATTGATGTTTGATTGCTATCATGTTGGCCGCAGTGAGGGTGATGTGATCGCGCGTTTGCATGATTTAGTGCCGATCATCGGTCATATTCAATTTGCCGCGGTGCCCGATCGCGGCGCGCCAGATCATGGCAAGGTCGATTATAAAGCGGTCTTTGCGGCGATCGAGGCGCTTGGTTGGGACCGTCCATTGGGCGCGGAATACAGGCCATCTGGACCGGTCGAGGCCGGTTTGGGATGGATGGAACGATCATGAATGTAACGCCAAATGCACCAATGAACAGGGTATCGCTCGGCGCTCTGGTTGCGGTCGGCGAGATTTTCCTGATGGTGATTATGTCGGTTCTGGTCAAGATGATGCCGGGCGACGTGTCAACGCTCACCATCCTATTTTTCCGTTATGCGCTATGTTTGCCGTTGCTCGTGATCGGCGGGCTATGGCAACGCGGGCGTGATGTCTTTAGCGTTTCCAGACCCGGTATTTTGGCGCTTCGCACCATGGCCGGATTGATTAGCCTTAGCTGTTTTTATGCGGCGCTGGACACGTTGGAATTGGCAAAGGTCACGACCCTGTTCCAGACAATCACCCTTTTTGTCACCTTCCTAGCGCCGTTTTTGCTGGGCGAAAAGGTGGGTTGGCGGCGCTGGAGTGCGGTTCTAATCGGCTTTGGTGGGGCGGTTATTTTGATCCAGCCGGGCGGTGAGGGGTGGGCGGTAACGGGCACAATGTTCGGTCTTGCCTCGCCAGTTTTCGGCGCGATCATGGTGATTAGCCTGCGCCGTCTTGGTCACCATGATAGTCCGATTACGACCGCGATTTTGTATAATGGTATTGGCGCCTTGGTGTTCTTTGGTCTGACGATCTTTACCAATGACGCGTTGTCACCCTTTAGGGCGGATTTTGATCTGTCATCACAGAGCATCTGGATGTTGGTCATCCTCGGTGTTATCGCGAGTTTCCAACAATTCTTCATCGCCTTTAGCCATAAGCTTGCACCGGCAAGTGTTCTGGCCCCGCTACGTTATCTGTCTATACCAATGGGCATTGGTTGCGGCATTCTGTTTTTCGGCGAAATGCTCACAGGCACGGTCATTTTTGGCAGTCTGGTTATCGTGCTGTCATCACTGTTCATTCTGCAACGCGAAAAACGATTGCAGGGTGACACAAAATAATGGGGTTCTAGCCTAGACGAAAAGCCCTTCATGGGTTTTGCGAAGGGTGGCCTTTTGCACTTTGCCCATGGTGTTGCGCGGCAATGTTTCAACAAAGAAAATCTGCTTTGGCTGTTTGAACCGAGCCAGCTTGTCACCGATATGCGCGGTGATTTTCTCCGCTGTCAAACCGGCATCTTGGGTCGCGATTACCGCTACCACAGCCTCACCAAAATCCTTGTGCGGCACGCCTATTACGGCGCTCTCAATAACGCCGTCGACTTCATCAATCAGGCCTTCGATCTCAATCGGATAGATATTCAAACCACCAGAAATGATCATATCCTTGTCACGGCCAACGATGCTGATATAGCCATCCTTTGACCGCTGGGCCATGTCGCCAGTGATGAAATAGCCGTCTTTGGTAAAGCTCTCGGCGGTCTTTTCCGGCATTTCCCAATAGCCGCTAAAGACGTTGTCACCTTTTAATTCGATCACACCAATTTCACCATCACCAAGCGCTTCGCCGGTTTCCGGGTTGGTGATACGGATATCGACGCCGGTCAATGGTTTGCCGACAGTGCCAGCGCGCCGTTCACCATAATACGGGTTCGATGTGTTCATATTGGTTTCGGTCATGCCATAGCGTTCAAGAATGGCTTGGCCGGTGCGGGCGCTAAATTGCTCATGCGTTTCAGCCAATAGCGGCGCTGATCCAGAGATGAACAAACGCATATGTTCGGTTAGTTCGGCGGTAAATTCAGGGCTGTCGAGCAAGCGCGTATAGAATGTTGGAACACCCATCATCGCGGTTGATTGCGGCAAATGGGTGATAGCGGCTTCAAGATTGAATTTCGGCAGGAAGATCATTGTTCCGCCCGCCATCGTCATCAAATTACACGCCACAAACAAACCATGCGTATGATAAATCGGCAGCATATGAAGCAGAACATCGTCGCCGGTGAAATGCCATGTCTGCATCAATATCGTTGCATTTGATAACAGGTTACGGTGGCTGAGCTTGGCGCCCTTTGACCGGCCTGTGGTGCCAGATGTGTACAGGATTGCGCCCAGATCATCGGGATCACGCGCGACCGCGTCAAAATCATCACCCGCCGCATCAAGACCATCCGTCATGGTGCCGGTCTCATCGCCTTGCAGGGTAAATAGCGCAGCATTAATGCCATCGGTAATCGGCGTTATTGACGGGGCCGCCTCATTGCTAACAACGGCAACGGCTGGCTTTGCATCGCCAAGGAAATATTCCAATTCATGCGCGGTATAGGCAGTGTTTAGGGGCAGATAAATGCCGCCCACCTTAACAGTCGCCGCATAGAGAGCCAATTGTGTGACGGATTTATCAGCCTGGACCGCAACCCTGTCACCAGCACCAACACCAGCGGCAACGAGCCGATTGGCAAGGCGGTTGGTAAGGGTGGTAAATTCGGCATAGCTATAAGTCTTTGCCGCGGTGATCAAATAGGCTTTTTCGCTAGTCGCATGTGGGGCAAAGACGCCATCATACAAATGGTTGGTCATAACAATCTCGGCTCTCTTAATTATATTTACCGAATGTTTACGCGGTTTCAGCGAGATATGCCATAGCAGAAGTCACACCGCCGCTTTGATGCGGGATATCGCAAAGGCGTAATCCCATTTCAATGCCGGACAATGTACCCATCAACATCAGATCATTGAAATCACCAAGATGACCAATCCGGAAGACCTTGCCAGCAAGACGCGACAGCCCATTGCCGAGCGACATGTCAAAATGTTTAAGGATGGTCGCCCGAAAGGCGTCGGCATCATGACCGTCAGGTAACATCACTGCGGTTAGCGAGCTGGAATAATCTAGCGGGTTTTCGCACAAGACCTCTAATCCCCAAGATTGGACCGCACGGCGTGTGGCCTCAGCATGGCGATCATGACGGGCAAAGACGTTGTCCAAACCCTCTTCATGCAGCATGTCGATAGCCTCAGCTAGGCCGTAAAGAAGGTTGGTCGCGGGGGTGAAGGGAAAGGCGCCGGATTTGTTCGCGGCGAGCTGGTCGTGCCAATCCCAGTACGACCGGTTCTGGCCAGCATTTTTGGAGTCGGCAATGGCCCGCGCGGATAAAGCATTAAATGATAGGCCCGGCGGTAGCATCAGGCCCTTTTGTGAACCCGAGACGGTGACATCAACGCCCCATTCATCATGCCGAAAATCAATCGATGCAAGGGATGAAATTGTATCCACCATCAAATAGGCATTATGCCCGGCGGCATCCATCGCGGCGCGCACATCACCAATGCGAGAGCGTGAACCGGTTGAGGTTTCATTATGCACAACACAAACCGCTTTGATCTCGCCACTTGTGTCTTGGCGCAACCGTTCCTCTAATGCCTGTGGGTCAACACCATGACGCCAATTGGTTGCCATGAATTCGGTAACCACACCAAGGCGCTCGGCCATATTTTGCCACAGGGTAGCAAAATGACCGGTTTCGACCATCAGCACTTTATCGCCAGCGCTCAGCAAATTTACCAAAGCCGCTTCCCATGCACCCGTTCCAGAAGCGGGATAGATGATCACCTCGGACTCGGTTTTGAAAATCGTTTTCATACCGTCCAGACAACGCTTACCTAAATTAGCAAAATCTGGCCCACGATGATCAATGGTAGGATGGTCCATCGCCCGCAAAATACGATCCGGCACATTGGTTGGCCCCGGAATTTGAAGAAAATGGCGACCGGGCTTGTAGTTTGCTGATGTCATTGAAAACTTTCCTACACTGAACATTCGGCTGATAAAGTTTGCCCTTTGAAACAAGGGCTCAGGAACAAGGGTTGGCACAAAATCGAAAATAGCATGGCACAAAATAATGACCCCTCCAAGTCAACAAGGGGTGCCATTAGGTCGCATTATAGGGCCTAGCGCGGGAGCGTTAGCGTTACCCTTGTGCCCTCTGACCACACATTGAATTCGATCGTGCCACCATGCTGTTCAAGAACAGTTACCGCAATCGCAAGGCCGATGCCAAATCCTTGGACATTTTCGGCGTTATCCCCTCGTTTGAATGGCGCGGTGAGGGCGCGAAGGGCGTCAATATCTACGCTGTCACCATAATCGTCGACGTGAATTTTGGCGGTCTGGGATGTGGCCTCGATCGATACCGACGCCTTGCGCCCATATTTAAGGGCGTTCTCTATGATATTAATAAGGGCACGTTGCAGCGCCAAAGGCCGTGCATGAATGACAACTTCGTGTTGTTGCTGGTTGGCTTTTTTCCCGCCAGATGCCTTTGGGCGGTTGAACAGGATTGTCTGCGCGACAATCTGGGGCGTTTCATATCCGGTAAATTGCACAGGTTTATTGTCATCGGTGAAATCATCCACAATCGATTGCACCATCGATACCAACGACACCAAGCGCGGTGTTTCCAGATTAACTTCTGATTGGGTATAGGCCAGAACCGAGGCGATCATGCTGGTCATCTGGTCGATGTCGGCATTCATCTTGTCGCGCAATTCGCCATCGGGCAGGTTCTGGGTGCGAAACCGTAGCCGCGTTGCTGGTGTGCCAAGGTCGTGGCTAACGCCGGATAGAAACATGGCCCGCTTGCTAATCGATTGGCGCTGGGTCTCTTGATAGAAATTGATCGCGTCAATCATTGACCGCAATTCGTTCGGACCGGCAACAGGATAATTGTCGGGCGCACGCAACACACCACGGTTACCGAGCGCGGCGGCAAAGTTTTCAAAGGCGGCGCTAGTCCCCATTACAAAGGTCAAAATGATGCTAAATGAGACAAGAGCCAACAGAATGGCCGGCACCCGCATATCCATCGGCGCGGCGTCACAGCCCCAAATTGCGTTACCGTCAATGCGGTGCCACGGACCGGCTTCGTGCTGGACGAAAACAATCGGGTTCGAGCAATAGCTGGCTAAAAGCTTGGTCAGGCTAGCCAGCATCGCACCGGCGCTATGATTGGCGGCGGATTCCAGTTTGGCTACGGGATATTGCAGATCAGGCGACATCACCGCAATTGATAATTTATGCGTTGGCCCGCTGATATTGGGGGCGGCGCTTAATGATAGCTGGGTGACATAATTGCCTTTGTTAATGTCGGGTAATTTTGAAAACAGCCCCGCGCTGGCCAGATTGGCATCCAGCCCAGATAGGATGGTTATATCAAGCAGTGGGTCCGCCGGTGCGGCGCCTCTCACAGTTTCAAACAATCCCAGACCAGCAATGTAGGACGCTTGCAAATGGCGCTCCCATGCCGCCAATGATCCGAACCAGAGTGACGCCGATACAATGCCGGAGAGGAGGGCGCTAACCACCCATAATGTGGCCCTTGATCTGAGGCTGGAAAATACCCGCATCAGTCTTTGATCTGTTCGACATCGAGCGCGAACACATAGCCAACGCCGCGTTCTGTCTTGATAATATCAGGTGATTTTGGTGACGATTCGATCTTGCTCCGCAACCGCCCTATCAACACATCAAGCGCGCGGCCAGAGCTATCGGTTTCGGGGCTACCGTCTTTGATCACATCCATTGCGGTTAGAATTTCATCACGGGTCAGGGCGATATGCGGGTTTGCCAGAAACACTTTTAACAATCGGGTTTCGCGCTGGGACAGGGCCACTTGAACACCGCTTGGGTTATATATCTCGTCACTCTTGCCATGAAAGACCCAGCCGCCAAATTTATAGATCGCTGTGTTGCGGCGGTAATTAAGCGATGATGAACGATGAACCCGGCGGAGCACAGCTTTGATCCGTGCCAATAGCAATTCGAGGGTAAACGGCTTGGCGATATAATCATCGGCGCCAACCTCATAACCGGCCATGCGTTGGTGGTCGGCCGATTGCGCCGTTACAAATATCACCGGCACATCCTGTTCTTTGCGGATGGATTTGCACAGATCAATACCATTCTCACCGCCCAGCATGACGTCCAATAGGATCAGATCAATCCGGCCGCGTTCTATGTGCTTTTTGATCTCGGCACCACTGGCTGCGGTTAGGACAATAAAGCCATGGCCAGCCAGAAACTTGGCCAACATTTGGCACAGCTCTTCATCGTCATCGACCACTAAAATCTTTGGGACAGACATAATTCTCTCCACAATTGATATGCACTAGATGGTTTCACATGCCAGCGCCATTCAGTTACGCATAACTTAGTAACATCGTGTAACAAAACTCATCTCTAGGTAACATTGTGTAATATTCAGAGTGATTTTTTGTCCTTAACTATGTTTTCAGAGGCATTAGGCGATTGTCAATGCCGTCATTCCTAAACACAGTCATAGGCATATTGTTTCGTTCTGGGAGGATAAGATGAAACGCAATTTGATGATTGCAGCAGCAGCTGCAGTAACAATGATGGCCACTGGTGCAGCAAAAGCTGAGCCTACGGCAGAAGTACTTCACTGGTGGACATCTGGCGGTGAAGCCAAATCCGTTGCCGTATTGCAACAGGAATTCTCATCACGTGGCGGCACGTGGACTGATATGCCTGTAGCGGGTGGTGGCGGTGACGCCGCGATGACCGCGCTTCGTGCACGGGTTCTATCAGGCAACGCACCAACCGCCGTCCAGCTAAAAGGACCGGCTATTCAGGAATGGTATGAAGAAGGCGTTCTTGCTGATATTTCTGCTGTTGCTAAAAAGCATGGCTGGGCAGATGTTCTGCCTGCGTCAATTGCCGGTCACATGAAATGTGAGGGTACATGGTGTGCCGCGCCGGTGAACGTACACCGTATCGACTGGATCTGGGCGAATGCTTCGGTTCTGGCGAATAACGGCATTGGCATGCCAGCGACTTGGGACGAGTTTAACGCCGCGGCTGACAAGCTGTTAGCAGCTGGTATTACCCCGCTGGCACATGGTGGTCAGGCATGGCAGGACGCAACTGTATTTGAGGCGGTCGCTCTTGGTATTGGCGGTCCAGATTTCTTCCGCAAGGCATTTATCGACCTTGATCCAGCAACGCTAAAGTCAAGCACAATGGTTGCTGTCTTTGACCAGATGCGCAAAATGCGTGGCTATGTTGATAGCAACTTCTCTGGTCGTGACTGGAACCTTGCAACTGCAATGGTGATGAATGGCGAAGCCGCTTTCCAGATCATGGGTGACTGGGCAAAAGGTGAATTCCTCGCCGCGGGCAAGCGTCCGGGCATTGACTTCCTCTGCACATCAACACCGGGCGAAGGCTTTTTGTACAATGTTGACAGCTTTGCCATGTTCAGCGTCGATGGCGCCGAAAAGCAAGATGGACAAATGTTGTTGGCTGAGTTGATCGTTGGTAAGAATTTTCAGAAGGTCTTCAACATGAATAAGGGTTCAATCCCAGCTCGTGTTGACGTTGCTCTTGATGATTTTGACCCTTGTGCCCATACCTCTGCACAAGATATGGCAACCAGCAATTCTGGTGGATCGTTGCTACCGTCATACGCGCATGGCATGGCCCTTCGTGGTGCCCAGGCCGGTGCGATCACTGACGTTGTAACGGCGCATTTTAACTCGGATATGTCTTCTGCAGACGCCGTTAAAATGCTTTCAGAGGCCGTGGCTAACAGCCTATAAAATAATCTCCGTCCATCTTTTCTGGATGGGCGGAGACTTTCTTTTGGGGATTTTAAAATGACGGAATGGTTGGAACGGCAATTGCCAAAAATCGTACTCGCGCCGTCACTGTTGGTGAGTTTGGTTTTTGTCTACGGCTTTATTGGGTGGACCGCATGGGTGTCATTGACCAAGTCAAAGCTATTGCCGAAATATGACATTGTCGGGCTGTACCAATATGACCGCCTGTTTGTGTCACCGCGCTGGGATATGGCGGTTTCCAACCTTTTCATTTACGGCGTTCTGTTCATTGGCATTTCAATTGTTCTAGGGCTCATCCTTGCCATTCTGCTGGATCAAAAAATCCGCACAGAAGGCGTCATCCGCACAATCTTTCTTTATCCGATGGCCCTGTCGCTGATTGTGACCGGTACCGCGTGGAAATGGATCTTAAATCCGGGCCTTGGGCTAGAGGCAACGGTGCGCAATTGGGGGTGGGAGACCTTCACCTTTGACTGGTTGATGAACCCTGACATGGCGATCTACACGGTCATCATTGCTGCGGTATGGCAGGCATCCGGCTTTGTGATGGCGCTGTTCCTCGCGGGGCTTCGCTCTGTAGATGATGAAATTATCAAGGCGGCACAGGTCGACGGCATTCCGACATGGCGGATTTATACCTCGATCATTATTCCATCGATGGTCTCGATCTTTCTATCGGCATTCATTGTTCTGTCGCATTTGTCGATCAAGAGCTTTGACCTTGTTATTGCGCTAACGGGCGGCGGTCCCGGCTATGCCACGGATTTGCCGGCCACCTATATGTATACGATGGCGTTCTCACGCGGGAATATCGGCCAGGCGGCGAGCTCTGCCATGGTGATGATGGCGATCGTCTTTGCGATCATTGTTCCCTATCTCTATTCAGAATTGAGGGCGCGCAATGACTGATATTGCCACCCAAAACAACCCCCTGCATGATAATGCAAGCCCGACTATTCCGGCGGGCAACTCTGGGCGTGCGACCTTTATTCGGGTTGGTCTTCGCTGGCTTTTATATCTGATCTTGGGGTTGTTCGCGCTCTATTACCTGATGCCGCTATTTGTCATGGTGACCACATCGCTAAAGAGCCTAGAGGAAATTCGGACAGGTTCTCTGGTCGCCCTACCGCGAGAGGTCACCTTTGGCGCGTGGAGCGTCGCATGGTCAACGGCATGTACCGGCATCCAATGCGAAGGCTTGCGGCCGTATTTCTGGAATTCGGTATTGATGGCGGTGCCGGCCTTGGTGATTTCAACGCTGATTGGCGCATTAAACGGATATGTTGTCGCACAATGGCGTTTTCGCGGATCCAATTTGATTTTTGCCTTGCTGTTATTCGGCTGTTTCATCCCGTTCCAAGTGGTCTTGTTACCGATGGCGCGGGTGCTGGGTATCATGGAATTGGCTGGTTCGATTGGTGGTCTGATCTTTGTCCATGTGATCTACGGTATTGGCTTCACCACCCTGTTTTTCCGCAATTACTATGTCACTATTCCTATTGAATTGGTAAAGGCTGCAAAGGTTGATGGCGCTTCGTTTTTGCGCATTTTCTTTTCGATATTCTTGCCCTTATCCCTGCCCATTATCGTGGTCACGGTGATCTGGCAATTTACCCAAATTTGGAATGATTTTTTGTTTGGTGTTTCGTTCTCACAGGCTGGCACCCAGCCAGTGACTGTCGCTCTTAATAATATTGTGAATTCAACCACTGGCGTTAAAGAATACAATGTCGATATGGCTGCGGCTATCATTGCTGCCCTGCCGACTTTGTTAGTTTATGTTGTCGCCGGTAAATATTTTATCCGCGGTTTGACCGCTGGTTCAGTGAAAGGCTGATAGCTATGTCTCCGGTAATGGAAATCAAAAACCTTGATAAGAATTATGGCTCAACACAGATCCTAAAGAATATTAGCGCGTCGATTGACGAGGGCGATTTTCTGGTTCTGGTTGGCCCGTCTGGCTGTGGCAAATCCACCTTGCTGAATTGTATTGCGGGCCTCGAGCCAATCACCGATGGCGCCATTAGTATCGGCGGTAAAGACATGACACATGTCAGCCCGAAAGACCGTGATATCGCGATGGTGTTTCAATCTTATGCGCTCTATCCAACAATGTCGGTGGCAAAGAATATAACCTTTGGCATGAAGGTGCGCGGCGTGGAGAAATCCGTGCAAGAAGAAAAGCTAGCCGCGGTCGCCCAGCAATTGCAGATCGAGTCTTTATTGCACCGCCGCCCAGCGCAACTATCTGGCGGCCAACGCCAGCGTGTCGCCATGGGCCGTGCGCTGGTGCGTGATCCAAAGCTATTCCTGTTCGATGAGCCGCTGTCTAATCTCGATGCAAAACTGCGGGTTGAGATGCGCACAGAAATCAAAAAGCTGCATCAAAATTTGAATGCCTCGATGGTTTATGTGACGCATGACCAGATTGAGGCGATGACGCTGGCGACAAAGATCATTGTGATGAAGGGCGGCGAGGTCCAGCAAATGGGCACGCCTAGCGAGATTTACACACGGCCGGCAAACATGTTTGTTGCTGATTTCATGGGTTCGCCCGCGATGAATCTCATTCCGGCGACGGCAAAGAAAAACGGTAAGGGCACCAAATTGACCATCGAGCGTGAGGGGGTTGCACCGCTTGTTTTGCATGATGAGTCGGTCAGTGCATTGCCAGAAAAGGTCTTTCTCGGCCTTCGTCCAGAGGATATTGGCGATGCAAAAATTCTCGATAGTGACGGGTTGCAGGTGAATGAATGCGCGGTCAATGTTGTCGAGCCAGCAGGTGCGGATACGTATGTCTTGATGACGTTAGGCGGCATCGAAGTAACCGCACGGTTGCAAGCCGAGAGCATGGCCCGCCCGGGCACGCCGATGGAATTCACCTTCAATATGAAAAAGGCATCCTATTTCGACGCCGATAGTGGCCTACGCCTCAATTAGGCGCTTAGTAGATATTGATCGGCTTAATTGACGCGCTTGCCGGTCTTGGCGTCGAACAAATGCATGTTTGATGGCGCGACTGTTAGGCGCAATTCCTCACCGGGTTTAGATAGACGATGCACGCCTTGTACGCTGGCGGTAAATGGCTCGCCATTCAATTTGCCATGAAGCAACGTATTCGCCCCTAATGGCTCGCTCTGATAGACGTTCATCGTCAATTCATCACCGGCGCCGCGAACAATATGCTCGGGCCGGATGCCGACTTTTATAGGGCCATCGGGAATAGGGCCATCGGGGGCTTTGACTGGGCCCAGCTTCTGTCCACCAATATAAATAGCACCAGCCTTGACCTCGCCATCAACGATGTTCATTGCCGGACTACCGATGAATTGGGCAGTGAATAGGGTTTGCGGCTTTTCATAAACATCCAGCGGCGTGCCAATCTGTTCGGCAATGCCCGCATTCATTACGATCATGCGATCAGCCATGGTCATCGCCTCAACCTGATCATGCGTAACATAGAGCGAGGTTATGCCGAGATTTGCTTGCAATTGTTTGATCTCAAGACGCATCTGCACGCGCAATTTAGCGTCCAGATTAGATAGTGGCTCATCAAATAGGAATATCGCTGGCTGTCGTACAATGGCGCGGCCCATGGCGACGCGCTGGCGTTGTCCGCCCGATAGCTCTTTGGGCTTGCGATCAAGATATGGTTCTAGCTGGAGCAGGCGCGCGGCCTCGGCAACTTTACGTTCGATATCTGCCTGCGGCACCTTGGCGATTTTTAATCCATAAGCCATGTTCTTGCGCACAGACATATGCGGATAAAGGGCGTAATTCTGGAACACCATCGCGATGTCACGATCCATTGGTTCCTTTTCATTCACGCGCTCGCCGCCAATATCAATCTGGCCCGCGCTGATGGTCTCTAGGCCAGCCACCATCCGCAACAAGGTTGATTTACCACAACCTGACGGACCAACGATGACGATAAATTCACCATCCTCAACATCCACGCTGACGCCATGAATGACCTCAGTTTTACCAAAGCGTTTTTCGACATTTTTGATGCTTAGATTTGCCATTTACTTCTCGCTATCTACTAATCCGCTGATGAACAGTTTTTGCATGGAAACAACGACAATAACTGGCGGGATCATGGCCAGAATTGATGTCGCCATGATCACCGGCCAATCTGCCGTGTCATCGCCAGACGGGAACATCTGTTTGATCCCCATGACGACGGTGTTCATGTCCGGTTCGGTGGTTATGAGGAGTGGCCAGAGATACTGGTTCCAGCCATAGATAAACAAAATCACGAATAGCGCCGCGATATTTGTACGGCTCATCGGCAGAATGATATCAACGAAAAACCGCATTGGACGGGCGCCATCAACACGCGCCGCCTCGGCCAACTCATCAGGAATAGTCATAAAGAATTGGCGAAACAGGAAGGTTGCAGTGGCCGACGCAATCAACGGGAAAATCAGTCCGGAATAGCTGTTAAGCATGCCAAAGCCAGCGACCACTTCATAGGTGGGCACAATCCGCACTTCAATCGGTAGCATCAGAGTGAGGAAGATCATCCAGAAAAATGTCTTCTGGCCGGGGAATTTGAAATAGACAATGGCAAAGGCCGATAGCAGTGAAATAATAATCTTTCCAACGGCAATGCCCACCGCCATGATCAGCGAGTTGAGTAGCATTGTTGCGACCGGAACATTGACCCCCGAAAATAGCGCGCGGGTGTAATTCTCAATGAAATGGCCGCCCGGCATTAACGGCATTGGCGGTCTGACAATGTCAGGCTGGGTTACGGTCGATGCAACAAAGGCGAGCCAGATGGGAAAGAACACCACAAGGATGCCAAAGATCATCAACACATGCGTGAACCAGAGCGACCCGCCCTTTTTTTCGACCATGCCCGGTGCCGGCTCGATCTCCATTTCGCGATGCGTAGCCATTAGTAATGCACCTTCTTTTCGATGAATTTGAACTGGACCACGGTCAGGGCGCCAACGACGAATAACAACACAACTGACTGGGCGGCTGACGAGCCAAGATCCTGTCCGACAAAGCCATCAGAGAATACTTTGTAAACCAAAATGGTCGTTGTTTGTTGTGGCCCACCACTGGTGATTGTGTGAATGACGCCAAAAGTTTCAAAGAACGAATAGACGATATTCACCACCAGTAAGAAGAAGGTTGTTGGCGATAATAGCGGTAAAACGATGGTGTAGAACCTGCGCCAGAACCGCGCGCCATCAATTGCCGCAGCCTCGATCACAGAGCGCGGAACCGCCTGTAGCGCGGCAAAGAAGAACAGGAAATTATAGCTAATGCGGCCCCATGCGGAGGCAACAACAACCAGCCCCATTGCCTCGCCGCCATTTAGAACATGGTTCCAATCATAACCCAGTTGGCCGAGATACCACGAGATAATGCCAACCCTTGTATTGAACATAAACAGCCATAGGACACCGGCGATCGCAGGGGCGACGGCGTAGGGCCAGATTAGCAATGTGCGATAAGTCGTGGCACCGCGGATCAACCGGTTCGCCATCACCGCTAGAAATAGCGCGGGAACCATAGCAACCACGGTTACGAGGGTTGAAAATATCGCGGTGGTTAGAAAAGAGGTCAGGTAATATTTGTCTGAAAATAGAAATTCAAAATTACCAAGACCGACAAAACGGGATGAAAGCCCGAATGGATCTGGAATGAATAATGACTGCCAAATGGCTTGACCGGCCGGGTAGAAAAAGAAAACGCCAGAAATTATGAGCTGGGGAAGAACAAGGCAAAGTGGAAGTAGCCACCCTTTGAAGCGAACCCGTTTTTCCATGGAAAATGTCCTGTCTGGCAAAAGAACTGGAGGGGCGAACCCCTCCAGTAAATTTTAGGTTGTTAGCTATTAACGGTTAGCTGATTCAAAGCGGCGAAGCAATGGATTGCCACGCTCCACAGCACTATCAAGTGCTTGCTGAGCTGACTTGCTGCCTGACCATACGGCCTCTAGCTCTTCGTCAATGATACCACGGATCTGGTCAAACGAACCAAGACGCAAACCTTTTGAATTTGCAGTTGGCTGCTTGGCAGTCATCTGGATAACCGCAATGTCGGTACCCGGGTTAGCGGCATAGAAACCATCAGCTTTGGTCTTTTCACCAGCAGCTGTTGTGATCGGCAGGTAACCAGTGTCCTGGTGCCATTTTGCCTGAATCTCAGGTGTAGACAGGAAGTTCAAGAACGCTGCTGTTGCTTTATACTCGGCATCGTCATGACCTGACATTACCCACAAAGAGGCACCGCCAATGATGGTGTTCTGTGGAGCGCCGCTTACACCTTCCCAATAAGGGAGCGGGCGAACAGCAAACTCAAACTGAGCTTCTTTCTTGATGCCAGCATAACCAGCTGAGCTCTCGGTGAAGAGTGCACACTCACCAGCGCGGAAGTTAGCACCGCCTTCGTTGCGGCGACCCGCATAGATGAACTTGCCTTCTTTGGCCCAATCACCCATTGCCTGAATATGCGTAACCTGCAGCGGTGAATTGAATGCTAGCTTTGTATCGAGGCCAGCAAAACCGTTGTCGCGGGTTGCAAATGGGGTGTTGTGGTAAGCCGAGAGGTTCTCCAGATGGATCCAGCTCTGCCATGCGGTTGTCAGTGGGCAATCGTTTCCAGATGCTTTTAGCTTGTCCAGAACGTCGCCAACTTTGTTCCATGTTGAAAGATCAATTTCTGGATCAATGCCAGCTGCCTTCAGCGCGTCTTTATTCACCCATAGAACAGGTGTTGACGAGTTGAAAGGAAGTGACAGCATCTGGCCGTCAGTTGATGTGTAATAGCCTTTGACTGAACCAATGAACGCATCCTGATCAAAGGTTGCGCCCGCGTCACTCATGACCTCGTAGACAGGTTTGATAGCGCCTTTAGCGCCCATCATTGTGGCTGTACCAACTTCGAATACCATTAGGATATTCGGCTGTTCTTTCGCACGGAATGCGGCAATACCAGCGTTGAGTGTCTCAGAGTAGTTTCCTTTGTGAGACCCAACCACCTTATAGTCGCTTTGACTGGCATTAAAGGTTGAGATTTGTTCGGCGACCAAATCGCCTAGACGGCCAGTGAAGGCATGCCAAAACTGAATTTCAGTCTGTGCTATAGCCAAGCTTGGCGCTAGTACTGTAGAGCAAATAGCGGCTGCTCCTAATAGTATTTTTTTCATTTCTTCCTCCGTAAGTGACGCGTTGGTGAGTGGTGATTTACCCACGACAACGGCTAAAAACGGTATTGGATAAATTTTGCTAATTCAAGTCCAATTGACCAAGTTGATACGGATGATCGACGTTATGTCAAAAAAAATAACACCCCGATCAAAAGGTGTTATTTTTTGTTATTATAGGTAGTTAGACAGGTTTGCCGTCAGACGTTAATCTTACCGCCATCGACATTCAGTGTTTGACCTGTGACAAAATTGCTATCAGGTGATGCAAGATAGATCAGCGTACCGAGCAAATCTTCCGGCAACATTTCACGCTTGATTGACCGAGTCGCAATTGTCGGGGCGCGGCCCATGTCAAAACCACTATTTGATTTCACACCCTCAGATTCAGTAAGGCCCGGTGCGATTGAATTAACCTGAATGTTCTTCTCACCCAATTCGCGCGCATGGCAACGTGTCAGGGCAATCACAGCGCCCTTTGATGCGGTGTAATGTGATAGGCCCGGGGCGCCATAATAAAAGGTGCCTGACGAGATGTTGATGACCTTGCCGCCGCCAGCCTGGATCATTGTTGGTGTGATCGCACGCATAACTTGGTGAATACCTCTGGTATTTACCCGCATGATCAAGTCGAACTCGTCATCATCGATTTCAAAGAACGGCTTTGGCGTGATTGTCGCAAACACAGCGGCGTTATTGACCATGATATCGAGGCTACCAAACTCAGACTTGGCGGTCTCAACCATTGCCGCCAGATCTTCGTTTGAAGTGATGTCGACTTTGAGGCCCTTGGCATTGCCGCCAGCTTTGTTAATTGCATCGACAGCTTGTGATGTATCCTGCACGTCCGTTAGCAGAACATTCGCGCCTTCATCAGCCAATGCCTTTGCCATGAGGGCACCGATGCCTTGTGCGGCGCCTGTTACTACTGCGGTTTTTCCTTGTAAACGTCCCATCTGTATCTAGCTCCTTTAGATTTTGATTTCGAGAATTCTTGCGACTTCCGGCCAGCTCTTGGCGCCGTTTTCGCGAAGGTCATTTGTCAGATCTTCTGGTACCCAATCGATCAAACATTTTTTGAAGTTTGGACGGGCCTCAATGCGGGCAAACCATTTTTCAACATTAGGCAGGCGTCCATTTTCCCATAGGCCGCGCATAGACATCATCGCTAGACGATTGACGTAAGGCGTGAGGGAAATATCGGCAATTGTGAACTTGTTCGCCACCAGCCAATCATCACCGCCACTAAGCGCGGTTTCCATTTTTTTCAGGTAAGTGTCGTATAGCCTGATCTTTTCTTCGGCACCCGGGGCTTCAAAGCCGTAACGGATAAAGCCATCTTTCATGCTTTTCCAATCCGAGGTAACCGATAGAGGCGGGGTCGAGGCGAGGAATTTCTCGGTGCCTTCTGGCCCTAGATTTTTAAGAACCGTATGGCGGTGTGAACAAACGAATGTAACCGCGCCGCATGCCGGATGAAGATCCTCATCAACCGCCTTGGTCCATTGCCGCACTTGGCTACGTTCCCACGGGTCTGTTGGATGTACGCTATTGTCCGGGGAAATATGGTCAAGATACTCAACGATGACCGTGCTGTCCGGGATAACCAAATCGCCATGCACCAAAGTTGGCACAACAGATTTAGGGTTTAGCTTTTGGTATTCGGGGGTGAATTGCTCGCCCTTTAGAATGTCGATATAGACGCCATCCCATTCGATACCTTTTTCTTCCATCGCAAATCGTACCTTGGCGGCACAAACTGATGATCCGTGGTGATATAATGTGAATGTCATAGCTGTACTGTTACCCATTTCAATTCTGTCATTGCTTCCATATCTGCGTCGGTGCCTTCTCTGCCGACACCGCTCTCGCCGTTGCCGCCAAATGGAACATGCGCCTCATCATGGATTGTTGGGCCATTGATGTGGCACATGCCAGCGCCAATATTTCGGGCAAAATGGAACGCCTTGTTAATGTCTTTGGTAAAGATTGCCGATGACAGGCCATATTCTGTGTCATTGGCCTTTTCCAAACCCTCTTCATAACTATCAATCGGATAGATTGAGGTCACTGGACCAAAAGTCTCGGTCTTGCAGACGGTCATGTCTTCGGTAACGTCGATTAGCAAAGTAGGCTGGCACCGGTTGCCTTCCCACTCGCCGCCCGCCGCAACGGTGGCGCCTTTGGCAACTGCATCGGCGATATGGTCTTTGATACGGGTACGCTGGCGTTCTGAAATAATCGGCGCGATAACCGTGTTTGGATCACGAAGATCGCCCATGCCAACCTTTGAAGAGATCATTGAAAACCGCTTTACAAACTCGTCATAAATCGGGCGCTCAACGTAAAACCGGCTTGATCCGATACAGGCCTGACCGGCGAACATAAAGATCGACCGCGCCGCCAGTGGCATAACCTCATCAAGATTGGCATCGGCCAGAACGATAGTCGGGCTTTTGCCGCCCAATTCCAAAGTGTTCGGGGTTTTGTTCTTGGCGCAAATCTCGTTGATATGCTGGCCAACCACTGACGAGCCGGTGAATGTCACAAAATCAACATCCTTATGGCTGGTTAGATCGTCGCCAATTTCATGACCAAGACCGGTAACAACATTATAGCTACCAGCGGGGAAGCCAGCTTCGGCAACAATCTCGGCAAATAGCACAGTTAGATGCGGGGCCATTTCAGACGGCAGATGCACAACTGTATTGCCGAGCGCCAACGCATTGGCAACAAGACGGGTTGTCTTGATCAGCGGTACGTTAAACGGGGTAATCACCGCAACAACGCCCAATGGTTCACGAATTGACATAGAGAATTTGCCGGGAGCATCAGACGGGATTGTCTCGCCGCGAACATTCCGGCACATGCCAGCCGCCGCGCGGATCATCGTCAGGCCTTTGGTAAATTCAAACATCGCCTTTTGGAAAGGAGAGCCAATCTCGTCAATCAGGCAATTCACCAGCTCATCTTTGCGGCGCTCCATAATCTCAGCAATCTTTAGCAACCAACGCTCACGCTCGGTCGGGCTAGTCTCTTTATAGGCTGGGAAGGCGGCTTTGGCGGCGGCTACAGCCGCGCGAATATCATCGCCAGTTCCAGAGGCGGCTTTGGCATAGAGACTGTCATCGAGCGGGTTGAGTACGTCAAATGTGCCGCCGTCTTTGGCATTGACCCATTCTCCACCGATGTAGGACTGAAGTGTTTGCATTTTATTTATCCTCAAAGAAAGAATTTGCCTCACAAGTCATAATGGCCTCGTGAGGGATGGTAGTTTGGTTAAGTGTTAGCCTGCTAGACATTGACTAGACATCGGCAAAATTTGGACACCATTTCAGGACGCCCTGTTGAAAGCTTGGTCGTGATTGGAAGGCCTCGGCCCACCGTGTAATATTTGCATATGGGGTAAAGTCATAGCCGCATCCAATCAGGACGAAATGTACCGGAATCCAAGAGATATCAGCCAATGTATATTGGTCGCCCATAATCCATGTGCGGCCTTCCAGCGTTTTTTCTAGCTTGGCGAAACACTCGGCTAATATCCGCTCTGAATTGGCAATATCTTCCGCGCTGAAGCCACCTTTCTGGGCGTGCTTGGCGTGAAATTCCTTGAGTTCATCATTGGTCTGAAGGGCCTTATATTTTGCTTCTTCCTCGGCGGTCTTGACTAGTTTTGGCGCCATTTTATTTGCGTAAACATATGGCTTGATCGCTGGCACATGGATTGATGCGGCAAGGCTTAGCCATTCCAGCATGCCGGCCTCATCGCTAGTCGAGCGCAATGTCGGCTCTGGGAATGTCTGGTCAAGATAATCGATGATGTCGTTAGATTCGACATGCACAACGCCATCATGAATCAATGTTGGCACGAGGCCTTTGGGGTTAATCCCAAAATAATCATCATTAATGTTTTCTTTTTTCTTCAGATTGATGTGATTGCTGACCCACTCCAAATCTTTTTCGATTAGCGTCATGCGCACACGCATGGAGCAATTGGATATGTCACCATGATACAAATGAAGGCCTTTAAGCGTTTCGACGGATTTATTGGTTGGGACAATTATCATCGAATGGATCCTCTTTCCGTTGTGTTAGGCCAGACCGATACATAGGGTGACCGGCAGGTGGTTAACGTTTTTCGCCCCTAATGCACCGTGACGGTATTCGCTTCGTTGGGGTGCCTATTTCCAGTGTGTATTTCCAGTGTTTATTTCCAGTGCGGGGCACAGTGTTTTAATGCAGTGTTTTAATGCAGTGTTTTAGTGCAGTGATAATGCGCTACTTTATTTTGGGATCCTAAATAAAGCGACAGCACCAAAAACACTGCGGTTTTCTTAACTTCATGCAAGGATGTTTCCATGATTGGGATCCAGAATCAAGCATTAACATTGAATTTCACGCCATATATGCACTGAATGTTGACTTTGGGATCCCAATATACGTCAATAGGGGTATGGAATCGATTGACACACAATTGGCGACACGTATTCGCCAAGATATCATTCTGGGTAACTATGACGAGGGCGAACGCCTGTCTGAAGCCCAGCTCTGTGAGGCCTATAAAGTCTCGCGTACACCAATCCGGCTTGCCCTGCGTTTGCTAGAGCATGAAGGCATCATCCGAAGGGGTGAGGGGCGCGGCTATCTGGTGCAAAGCCCGACGGTTGAAGACATCATCCAAGCGGTCGAAGTGCGTGGCCATTTGGAAAGCCTGGCCGCACGGTTAATGGCCCAAAACGCCGATCGTGACGACTATTTGCCACAGATGACAGAGGCCATCGAGATCATTGATGAAACGGTGTCTGATCTTGCCCGCCTTGGTCATTTGAGTGACACGATGGTGCGCCAAGGTCTTGCCGCGAATAAATTATTCCACACGTCCATTCTTGGTGGCTGTGGCAATGGCTATGTTGCTCATACATGCGAGAAGATCAGCCATCTGCCGATGTTGTCGGCGGGCTCTATGGTGTTTGACCGCACGGTTGATGACACGCCTGAACATTTTGACCGCGGTGTATTTCGCCTGCGTATTGGTAACGCCCAGCATAAGGTTATCTTTGAAGCGATCAAACAAGGTGACGCGGTGCGGGCCGAGGGCATGATGCGCGAGCATTCCCACACGATGATTGAATATATCCAGATGTTCGAAAAACAGGATAGCAGCCTGACCGTTGCTGATCTGGTTGCCTATTCAACATCCTAATCAGGCATAAACCTATTTTGTTTCCGTGGACCTAAATCTATAGCGGTGACTTATGTCAATTGAGCGGGTTTCTCTTTGGCAGGATTTTTGGATCTTTGCCAACAGCGTCGGCCTCGTCTTTATAGCCAATAAGCACGCCCAGCTTTTCTTCCATGCCGGTCATTTCCAGATTGCGTTCTTCTGACCATGTTTCGCGCTGGCGATAGTGCAATGACCATTCACCAAGCTTGGCGAACATACTCTGGCGGATGGCTTCATGCTCGGCACTGCTGCCAAGGTCGTTTAGCTCGTCCGGATCATTGGTCAAATCAAATAGGGCCGGTGGAAAGCCCGGCGCATAGACATATTTCCACTCGGATGTGGCGATCATGTATGACCGGCAATCAAGAGGCATGCGTCCTGTTTTGGGGCGGAACACCTGACAGGAATAATCATATTCACTAATGGTGTAATCACGCCATTCACAGCTCTCACCGCGCAGTCTTGGCATCAATGACAGCCCATCGAGAATATGGGTCGGGATAGTGCCATCATAATAGTCGATGAATGTAGGCAGCAAATCGATCAGCTCGACCAGTGAATGATCCACCGTGCCCCGCGTGGCATCCGCAGACGCGCTAGGATCAGCTATGATAAGCGGGACCTTTACCGATGGGTTGTGGAAATAATCCTTGTCGCCCATCCAGTGATCACCAAGATAATCGCCATGATCAGAGGTGAAGACGACCATCGTATTATCAAGCAGGTCACGCTCGCGCATGAAATCAAACAGGATGCCGAGCTGGTCATCGATCTGGGTAATCAGACCCATATAGGCCTGAATGACCTTTAGTCTGGTTTCCTCATCGCTAAAGGTCGTGCCGGCAACCCGCTCCATGAAATGCTTGGCCAATGGGTTTGTATCAACCAACTCATCCTCGGATTTAACCGCGGCGATCACATCGTCTTTGGAATACATATCATGATACGGCGCGGGCGCGACATAAGGCCAATGCGGCTTTATATATGACAAGTGCAAAAGCCATGGTGTTTTGCCATCATCCTGGGCGAGAAAATCCATCGCGCGGCGGGTCATATAAGGTGTCTCAGAATCCTCATCGGTCACCCGCGCTGGCAAATCAACGCTGTCATTGAAAAAGCCAGAGCGAACCCCGTCCGGTGTATCAACGGAATTGGCCGCCCAATGCCACGGGTTGTCATCCTCGGTATAGCCTTTGGATTTCAGATATTCGTTATATGGCAAATTAGGTGACACCATGGTGTCTGGATGTACGCCATCATCGCGCTCGAACGGTTCAAACCCACCCTGTGCTATCTTTGTGCCAACATCACTGGTGATGTCGATGCCAAGGCGCGCTAGCCCCTCTTTATCGGGAATGACATGGGATTTACCAACAAGTGTTGTGCGCACGCCAAGTGGATTTAGATGGTCGCCGATATTCTTTTCGCCAATACGCAGAGGGGTGAAATTCGATGCCGCCCCATGTGATGACACATAGCGCCCGGTATAGGTGCTCATGCGCGACGGCCCGCAAATTGGCGATTGGCAGGTGGTGTTGCTGAACATCACACCGCGCGCCGCAAGCGCATCAATATTAGGTGTCTTGATGGTCGGATGTCCGGCACAGCCCAGATAATCAAACCGGAGCTGGTCGCACATGATAAAGATGATATTTTTTCGATCCATTGTCTGCCACCCATGAAAACGGTATGAGGCAGGCAATTTAGCATTGAAAATAACCAGCCACAATCACCGCAATGATACACAAATGGGATCCCAAAACAAATTTATTGTGCGTAGATAGGCCTATTTCATGCTTTTTATTGATTTCGGGATCCCAAACTGATAGTGGTGATGTAGCTCTTGGTGATGTAAAGCGATGGCGCTAATCGAAAAATTTAGGGATTGCCATTGCTGAAATACCATTGCTGAATAGAGAGATAAATGGCCCCAGATAGCCGACTAGAGTGCGTGCGCACGATGTAACGCCCATTCGTCGGTTAAAACCGTGAGGAGATCATCACATGCATAACGAACTAAAGGCCCATCCTGAATATTTCCAAAAGGAAGTGGTTCAGCTTGCTGACAATGTCTATATGGGTTTTGGATTTGCGGCGTCGAATGTCTATATGATCATCGGTGATGATGGGATCATTATCATTGATACATCAGAGACAACCGCGGCGGCGACTAATATTCTGGCTGGTTTCCGTGAGATTTCTGATCTTCCTATCAAGACTATTATTTATACTCACTCGCACCGCGACCACGTTTCGGGCGCGACAATCTTTGCCGAGGGCGGAACGCCAGAAGTTTTGGCAAGCACCAAATATTCGGATGATTCATTGTTCGTGGCCTCGGCGCACCCACAGCCGGTAAAGGCAATGCAGGTTCGCACCAAGCGCCAGTTTGGCATCGGCCTTTCTTATCCGGACGAGATTATTGGTATTGGTGTCGGGCCGGGCGCTCGTCCATTGCAAGGCATGGGTGCGGGTAATATTCCGCCAACGCGCCGGATTGGTGAAGAGGGCGAGAGTTTTTCAAAATATGGCATCGACCTTGAATTGGTAATGGCGCCGGGTGAAACCCCTGACCATATGGTGGTGTGGTATCCAGAAAAGAAAATCCTGTTCTCTGGTGATAATTTCTACCGCGCATTCCCGAACCTTTACGCCATTCGGGGCACGGCTTACCGCGATTATGATACATGGGCGGACTCGCTGGACCAGCTAATGGCGTTCGAGCCAGAGGTGTTGGCACCTGGTCACACCAAGGCGGTTTTTGGCGCGGCGCAGATTAAAGAGGTGCTGACCGATTATCGTGATGCCATTCGCCATGTGATTGACGAAACACGCAATGGCATGGATGCGGGCAAGACCATTGACGAATTGGCGCATTCGGTAAAATTGCCAGAAGAATTGGCAGCAAAGCCGCATCTGCGTGAATATTATGGCCGTGTCGATTTTTCAGTGCGCGCCTATTTTGTGGGCACGATGGGTTGGTTTGATGGCAACCCAACATCGCTTGGCACATTGGCGCCCGAAGATGAGGCACAACGGATGATTGATCTTGCGGGTGGCCGTGACGCGGTGCAGAAAGCCGTCGCAGAGGCCGCCGCCAAGGGTGACTATCAGTGGGGATTGCAATTGATTGACCGGTTGATCGCGACCGATCGAAATGACCCAGAATTGCCAAAGATCAAGGCTGATCTGTTGCGCAAACATGCGGTCGACCAGATCAATTGCCCGACCCGTCATTATTACATTCAATGCGCCAAGGAAATGGATCCTAGCTAGTCCCAGCTAGTCCCGGCTAGATCCATCTCGGCCTAGCAGCGTCTTTATAATCAAATTAAGCAAACCGGATTACATGAACGCTTTGTGCCGGATGAAATCTATACATTATTCCCGGTTCTAAAGACTATGTTACATCGCCGCGGCGGTGATCTATCGGGCGGCCAGCAACAGCAATTGGCGATCGCCCGAGCATTGATCATGAAGCCAAAGCTATTGCTATTGGACGAGCCGACCGAGGGTATCCAGCCAAATATCATCACCCAAATTGGCGAGGTAATTTCCTATCTGCGGGACCAGCAAACGATGGCGATCGTGCTTGTTGAACAATATTTCGATTTCGCCTTTGGGCTTGCCGATCATATTTACGCCGTGACACGTGGCAAGGTTGTTTATGAAAGCAAAAAGTCTAATATAGACAAATCGAAACTAAGAGCGTCAGTAGGTGTGTAAAGGTGCAACAGCTTGCCAAGATTGAACAGCCGGTCATGCAACGCGCCCGCGGTGCGATTGATTTTGCGGTTGTTGACGGCAAGCTAGAGCGGTTTTTCCAATCTGGTTCAGCCAAGATTTTTATGCCGAAAACCTATGCGGCAACGCGTGAGGCGGTGTTGGTCAATACCGCTGGTGGGCTTACTGGCGGCGATGATTTCTCGATCAAGCTAGGCGCACAAGGCGAAACGCATCTGACAATTTCAACACAAACCGCAGAGCGCGTTTATCGGGCGCTGGGTCCGGCAAACGCCGCCATGCGGGTTGATATGATGTTAACCGGCAATGCCAGCCTGCATTGGTTACCGCAAGAAACGATCTTGTTTGATGGCGCTGGGTTTCACCGGAGCCTGAATGTTGAGATGGGTGAGAATACCAGTTTTCTAGCAAGCGAGATTATGGTTTTCGGGCGCACTGCGATGCAGGAAATTGTCCGTGAGGGCAGAGTGATTGACCAATGGCGGATCCGCCGTGCGGGACAATTAATCCATGCCGAGGCCCTTCGTCTCGATGGGCAGATTGCCGAAAAGCTGGACCATCCGGCGAGCGCGAACGGTAGTGTGTGTTTTGCGACAACGCTGTATGTCGGGCCAGATGCCGAAGCCAAGGCGAGTGCAGCGCGGGCGTTTCTTGGCCAGCATGCCGATATCAGGCATGTGGTTTCCGCGTGGGATGGCAAGTTGGTTATCCGCAGTCTTTGCAATGATACGGCGCGGCTGAAAAAGTCGCTCGCCCAGTTTATCGAACAGTTTCGAGGGATCGCAAACCCCCGTGTTTGGAATTACTAGACCCGTGGCCAAGGATAGAATTAGGCCACCAATAGGTCACAAGGAGAGTTAGACGATGAAATTAACACCGCGTGAAAAAGACAAGCTGCTGGTCAGTGTTGCGGCGATGGTTGCAAGGGGCCGCCTCGAACGTGGCGTCAAATTGAACTATCCCGAAGCGATCGCGCTAATCACCGACTTTGTTGTTGAGGGCGCGCGCGATGGCCGTTCTGTTGCCGACCTAATGGAAGCTGGCGCGCATGTTGTTGGTGTTGGTGATTGCATGCCGGGCATTGCCGAGATGATCCACGATGTGCAGGTCGAAGCAACATTCCCAGACGGTACCAAGCTGGTCACCGTGCATCACCCGATCCGCTAAATTAAGAGATATGACGAGAGGAAGTTCCATGATCCCCGGAGAAATTATTGTAGCGGATGGTGATATCACCCTGAATGAGGGGCGCGAGGCCATTACCATTACGGTTGCGAATACTGGTGACAGGCCCGTGCAAATCGGCAGCCATTATCACTTTGCTGAAACCAATGCGGCGCTCGATTTTGACCGTGATAATGCACGCGGTATGCGCCTTGATATAGCCGCGGGAACGGCGGTTCGTTTCGAGCCGGGCCAGACCCGCGATGTCCAGCTAATCCCGATTGCGGGTGCGCGGCGTGTCTTTGGCTTTAACGCACAGATTATGGGAGATCTATAAATGGCTGCCAAAATATCCAGAGGCATCTATGCCGATATGTATGGACCAACAACCGGCGACCGTGTGCGTCTGGCCGATACTGATTTGATTGTCGAGGTCGAGCATGATCTCACCAGCTATGGTGAAGAGGTCAAGTTTGGCGGCGGCAAGGTCATTCGTGATGGCATGGGCCAGTCGCAGGTAACACGGGCCGATGGCGCCGTTGATACTGTTATCACCAACGCTCTGATCATCGACGTTTCGGGTATTTATAAAGCGGATGTCGGTTTGAAAGACGGCCAGATTTGCGCCATTGGCAAAGCCGGTAATCCCGACACCCAGCCCGGCGTTGATATCATTATTGGCCCGGGAACCGAGGCGATTGCCGCCGAGGGCCATATTCTTACCGCTGGTGGTTTTGACAGCCATATTCATTTCATTTGCCCACAGCAGATTGATGACGCGCTTCATTCGGGGCTTACGACAATGCTGGGCGGCGGCACTGGCCCCGCGCATGGCACATTGGCGACGACCTGCACGCCGGGTAGCTGGCATATTGGCCGGATGTTACAGGCGGCCGATGGGTTGGCGATGAATCTTGCTTTTGCGGGCAAAGGAAATGCATCGATTCCGGCGGCGCTAGAGGAACAGGTTATTGGCGGCGCATGCGCGTTAAAATTGCACGAGGATTGGGGAACCACACCGGCGGCGATTGATAATTGCCTATCGGTTGCCGATGCGATGGATGTGCAGGTGATGATCCATACCGATACGCTTAACGAAAGCGGGTTTGTTGAAAACACTGTCAGCGCAATGAAAGAACGCGTTATTCATGCGTTCCATACAGAGGGTGCGGGCGGTGGTCACGCGCCAGATATTATCAAGATTTGCGGCGAGCCATTTGTGATCCCGTCATCAACCAACCCGACCCGTCCCTATACGGTCAATACGCTGGAAGAGCATCTCGATATGTTGATGGTATGCCACCATCTCGATAAATCCATTCCCGAAGATGTGGCCTTTGCCGAGAGCCGTATCCGGCGCGAAACCATTGCGGCTGAGGATATCCTGCATGATATGGGCGCGTTCTCGATCATTGCATCGGATAGCCAGGCAATGGGCCGTGTTGGTGAGGTGATTATCCGCACATGGCAGACCGCGCATAAGATGAAAGTCCAGCGCGGCCGCCTGCCAGAGGAAACTGGCGAGAATGATAATATGCGGGTCAAACGCTATATTGCGAAATACACGATTAACCCGGCAATCGCGCATGGTATCTCTGGGCATATCGGGTCAATCGCGGTTGGCAAGCGGGCTGATCTGGTGCTGTGGAAACCGTCATTCTTTGGCGTAAAGCCGGAGATGGTGTTACTGGGCGGCAGTATTGCCGTGGCCCAGATGGGCGATCCAAACGCATCAATCCCGACACCGCAACCGGTCTATACCCGCCCGATGTTTGCCAGCCTAGGACGGTCTGTCGAGCATTCAGCGGTGACCTTTGTTAGTGATGCGGCGCAGTCGGCTGGGATTAAATCCCAGCTAGGCCTTGCCAAATCGACCCTTGCGGTTAGCCATACCCGCGACATTTCAAAGGCCGATATGGTGCATAATAGCTATTGCCCGAAGATCGAGGTGAATCCGGAAACCTATGAAGTGCGCGCTGATGATGTGTTGCTAACTTGTGAGCCGGCAAAAGAGTTGCCAATGGCCCAGCGTTATTTCCTCTATTAGGAATTCACCCCAGAGCGAGCATAGGAGGCAAACAATGGATCAAGCGACCAGCCCTGCGCTGTTATATGCCAATCACATTCACCATGATGCCAAAAGGCGCGATGGTGACATGGTGATCACGCTGGATTTTGACGCACGGTTTTTGCGGCGCAAACGCTTGGCGACGGATTGTGGCACTGGCTTTATGGTCGATCTTGCGGAGACTGTTTCGCTTGATGCGGGGGATGCGCTTGTGCTGGATGATGGCCGCCAGATTATTATCGAGGCGGCGGCGGAACCGGTGCTGGAAATTCGCCATGAGGCCCTGTCGCGCATTGCGTGGCATATTGGCAACCGGCACACACCGTGCGAAATCAAGCCCGATCATTTGATCATCCGCCGTGATCATGTTCTTGAAGATTTGCTGATCCGGCTGGGGGCCGATCTGGTAAAGAGCGAGGCCCCGTTTAATCCTGAGGGCGGTGCCTATGGGGTTGGCCGCACGCACGGGCATTCGCATTAATCATGGCCGAGATAACCGAACTTCCCGCAAAGAATAATATTCATCAAACGCAGATTTTGGCGGCGTTATTCTCACCGGCGCTACCGATCGGGGCGTTCTCTTATTCCAACGGCCTAGAGGCGGCGATCCATGCTTTTGATGTGAAAGACGCCGACACCGCACAGGGCTGGATTGAAACTATCCTCATCGGTGGTAGTGGCCGCAATGATGCGATCTTTATGGCGCAGGCCCATAAGGCGGCTGGCGGCAGTGACCTCGAGCGTGAGATTACCGCGATAAACGAGCTGGCGATTGCGCTATCATCCGGGGCAGAACGGGCGCAGGAAACGCTGGAGCTTGGGGCCAATTTCACCCGCATCGCTGCGCAGGTTTACAAGATTGATCTTGGCGAATTGCCGCCGCTTGCTTATCCGGTTGCGGCTGGTATTGCGGCGCGGCGACTGGGCTGTGATCTGTCACTCAGCCTTACATTTTTTACCCAGAGTTTTGTCGCCAATCTAATCTCGGTTGCGGTCCGCACGGTTCCAATTGGCCAGTCCGATGGACAGATTATTCTAACCAATCTAATGCCGGTTGCCGCCGCTATTGCCGATGAGGCGGCGCGCGCATCGCTGGATGATGTTGGTGGCTATGCGGTGTTGGCTGATCACGCCGCGATCGCCCATGAAACCCAAGAGCCAAGGATCTATCGGACATGACAAATATTCATCAGAACGCACGCCGTAATGGGCCGTTGCGGGTTGGCATTGGCGGACCCGTTGGCGCTGGCAAGACCAGCATGACCGAGGCGTTATGTCGTTATCTGGCACCGCGCATTTCTATGGCGGTGATCACCAATGATATCTACACGCGCGAGGATGCGGAATATCTGATGCGGGTTCAGGCCTTGCCGATGGAGCGTATTCGCGGGGTCGAGACGGGCGGGTGTCCGCATACGGCTATCCGTGAGGATGCGTCGGTTAATCTGGCGGCGATCGATGATTTGCGGGCCGATATACCGGATCTTGATGTTGTTCTGATCGAATCTGGCGGCGATAATCTGGCGGCGACATTCAGCCCCGAACTGGCCGATTTAACGATCTATGTGATTGATGTGTGCATGGGCGGCGATATCCCGCGCAAGAAAGGGCCGGCATTGACGAAGTCGGATATGCTGGTGGTGAATAAAATCGAGCTGGCACCGCATGTCGGCGTGGATCTGGATATCATGCGCACAGACACCGCCACCGCGCGCAATGGCCGCCCCTATATTTTTGGCTCAATGCGCAAAGACACAGGCGTCACCGCCCTAGGCGATTTCATCCTGCACGAGGCCGGATTAGACACCTAAACCATGCACGCTGATACCGCATTACGCGGCGGCTCTACCTGATGATCTAAATCGTTTACCGGATCGTTCGCCCCGCCGTCTGCCCCGCCGTTCCCCGAATCGTTCCCCGAATCGTGCACTGATTCGTCCGCTGGTTCCTTCGTGGGCTGGGCGCTGGTGGCTTGGCTAATCGGCTTGTTTTATCGTGAAAATCTTATGCGCTTGACAAAGATTTAAAACTGGTTCAGCATTTTTACAAGATTTCAAATATGAAATAACTGCTTTCAAATATGAGATTTCATGAAGCCGACTGAACGAACATTGCAAGTGCTAGAGTACGTCATGGCCGCTGGGCCGGGGCCGATAAAGCAAATTGATATTGCCCGCGATTGTAATTTATCGCCGGCGACATTGAGCCGAATCATCAGATCCTTGTCGGATTGGGGTTATCTCTTTCGCACGAGTGAAAAATTTATCGTTCGCAACTTTCGTCTCGAGCGTAACGTGCCGATGTCCGAGCAATATCTGGCAAAACTTGATCAGACAATGCGCAAATTGTCCGAGGAATTGGGCGTTTCTGCCGAGATTGTTGTCATAGCGGGCCATGAATTATTATGGCATTCCAAGACAGATTACCCCGATGCTGGTGTGGTTATCCGGGCGCAAGTTGGTTTTCGTCGTTCGCTCTATGAACTCGACGTTCTGTCCCAGCTATATCTTAGCCGGTTGTCGTGGGACGAGATTGAAGCCAAGTTTTTCACCGATGGTTTTTATGACACATTGCGTATCCCGGGCCGCCAGCCCCCTGTATTGGCGAAAAAAGCGGTCAAGGCGACCCTAGATCACATGCGTGACCAATTTTTTGCCGCTGATCTGGAGGGCAACCATGTTGGCATTCGTCGTTTTGCCACTGTCATCCAAGATCCGGATCAAAAATTTCTTCATCTGTTGGCCCTCGCTGAACCGGCCACAAAGCCGCATGCCCCTGTCACTACTTATGAAACGGCGCTGATGAATGCGCGCGCCGAATTATCACAACTGGTTTTCGAAGAGAGTGCTGTAAATCGCTTGCAGCCAAAACACCACGCCTTGCCAATGCTCGGAGGATGAGTGCAGGCAAGACTTAATAACAAGGAGGAACCTATGAAACATCTTCGAATAGCGGCATTAGCCGCAAGCCTTGCACTGGCCGCGCCATTTTCGGCCGTGCAAGCTACGGAACTAAATGTCGTGATGTTCGGCATGCCGTATACAAATGGTCTTGCAAAACTAGCAGGCGATTTTGAAGCTCAGACGGGCATCAAAGCCAATATTGACGTTATCGGACAGGATGTGTTTGAAAACCGCATCACTTTGTCATTTACCGGTGGCACGGGTGATATCGACGTTGTTCATACACCGGTCATTCAGGTACAGCGTTGGATTAAAGCTGGTTGGTTGCAGCCGATGACGGATCTTGTTTCAAAAGACACAACATCTGACATTTTGGCGGGCCCTCTTGGTGCATATGACGTTAATGGCGATCAGTGGGCATTGCCGTTCTTTGCCGGTGTTGGCTTGATGAGCTATCGTGAAGATCTGCTCAAAAAAGCGGGTGCAGGTGTGCCGCAAACATGGGAAGAAATGCTCGATGTTGCCGCCAAGATTAAAACCGATGACCAAGCGGCTATCGCTCTGCGTGCTGTCCCTGGTCAGGGCTTTAACATGTTCATCTTCCCGATGGTCATGCGTGCCTATGGCGGTAGCTTCTTCAAGGATTACGTCAATGGTGATCTAACGCCTGCGATCAATTCTCCTGAGAATGTACAGGCCCTAAAAGTCTATACAAAGCTGATCAATGACTACGGCCCTGCAGGTGCAGGTAACTTCAACTTTGCGGAAGTGAATGCGGCCGCTAAAAATGGCCAGATTGCATTTGCCGTCGAAGGTACAGGCATTATTAGCCAGATCGTCGACCCAGCAAAAAGCAAGTATGCTGACGTAACCGGAATTGCCTTGCCACCTGGCGGCCCTGCCGGACGTTCACCAGCGATCGGTGTGCATGGCATGGGTATCCCTGCAAGTGCAAAGAACGCAGAAGCATCAGCCAAGTTTATTGAATGGGCTGTTAGCGCTGAAACCGTTGCAAAAATTGCGATGTCTGAATCATTCCCAGATTTCACAACTTCATCAGTGGCAGAAAACCCAGATGTTGTTGCGAAATATGCGGCAATTCACCCAGACTTCCTAAAGACACGTGTTGCGGCTCTGGATCTGGCGATTGGTCACTATCGTCCGTTGATCCCAGAATGGCCAACTCTAGGTCTTGCAATTGGTGAAAGCGTGAATGCGGCGATCAATGGTCTGATGACAGCTGAAGAGGCCCTTGAACAGGCTGAAGCAGATATGCGCGACATTCTCGGTCAATAATAGTATCTATAAATCAGAGCTTGGCAGGGCCTTACTTGCCAAGCTCTTTCTCCGGAGTTCTTTTTCATGACTTACCAAGCCAAAACCCGCAGAGGCGCTACATACGAATTGCAGCGCGGCTATCGCAGGATGATGATACCGGCGCTCTTGGCGGTTGGCATCTTTGCCTTTGTGCCCTTGGCAGGCATGTTTGGACTCGCGTTTAGTGATTACCACCTTATCCGTGGCACAAATTGGGATTTTGGTTTTAAGAATTTTGCCAAGATGCTGTCGGATAGGCGTTTGATGAATTCTATTTATGTGATGGCCGCATTGTCGTTTTTTGGCGTGGCCGCGCAGGTTATTATTGGCACGGCCATCGCCGTAGGTTTGCAAAAAATTACGGGTAAATGGCGTGTTGGACGGGTGCTGTTTCTGTTGCCCTATGCGGTGCCGCATGTGGCTGTTGCGCTGATCTGGTTGTCGTTATTTACGCCGACCTTGTCACCCATAAACGCATTTTTTGCTCTATTTGATGTTACTATCCCAGCGTTCTTGACCAGCCAGAACGGGGCGATCTTTGCCATCGTGGTTGCTGATACATGGACGAATTTCCCATTCGCGATGCTCATCATCATGGCCGCGTTACAGGGCATTTCACCTGACCTCGAAGAGGCCGCCGCGATTGATGGTGCCACGCGGATCAAGACGTTTATCTTTATTACATTACCGTTGTTAGTGCCGGCCTTGTTGATGGTGACATTGTTCCGCTTCATTGACTCGTTAAAGCATTTTCCAATGATTTTTGTGATGACAAAAGGCGGGCCGGGGCGGTCATCACAAGCGACGAATTATTACGCTTATATTCAAACATTCGGAAATGAGAATGTCGCCTATGGTGCTGCTATTGCTGTGATGCTGTTTTTGATGGCCGCACTTATCAGTTACTATGTCGCCAAACTAAATCAGAGAGTTACGACATGATTGACACTAGCCCAGAATTTCGCGTCAAGCGTAGCTTCGGAATATTGATGATGGTGATATTGTTGATATTTGCGATGATCCCAACGCTGTGGGTGATAATCCTCTCATTGCGGACTCCGATGGCGATTTTTGAACCTATTTGGGAGTCGCCGCTAGAGCTGACTTTGAGTAATTTCTTTAAGATTACCCGCTCTAATTTCCCCGGCGCGTTGTGGAATTCATTCATGACGGCGGGCCTATCGACCGCCTTTGCGATGCTGGTTGGTGTGCCCGCTGGTTTTGCCCTAGCAAAGGCGCGCCTATCAGGGAAATTCGTGGCCTCTTGGGTATTGTTGCTGTTGCGTATGGCACCGCCTATTGGCTTTGTTATTCCGCTATTCCTGCTCTATGTAAATTCGGGTCTGATCGACACTTATATTGGTCTGGTCTTTGCCTATATGACGCTAACCTTGCCTTTGGTCACATGGTCAATGTGGAATTCATTTGCCCAAGTGCCGGATGAATTGATTGAGGCCGCCATCATGGACGATGCGAGCCTGTTAAAAGCCTTTTTGTTGATTGCCTTGCCAGCGGCCCGCCCAGGCGCGGTTGCGGCGGCAATCCTTGCATTCCTCGTTGCGTGGAATGATTTCTTTTATGCCCTGATTATAACGCGGTCTGATACGGCTACAGCTCCTGTGGCGGTGATGAATTTCATCTCATATGACAGCGTTGATTGGGCGTCTATTGCCGTGGCAAGTATCGCATTAACCTTGCCAATCCTCCCGCTGATGGCGATTGCCAATAGATATATTGTGCAATCGCTATCAGGTGCGGTGAAGGGATAAGCTATGACCTCTCGTCCTAATATTATCTTTATCATCACTGACCAACAGCGCTTTGATACGATCGCCGCGCTTGGTGCGGATCATATGATAACGCCAAATCTTGATCGGCTTGCCGCACGGGGCACCGTATTTGAGAATATGTATATTACGTCCCCGTCATGCGCCCCGTCGCGTGCGTCGTTATTCTCGGGAACCTACCCCCATACCAATGGGGTGTTTCGCAATGACGAGCCGTGGCAATATTGCTGGGTCAAAGACTTGGCTGAGGCGAATTACCGGACCGTCAATATTGGTAAAATGCACACTATGCCAATAGAGGGCGCGTTTGGTTTCCACGAACGTCATGTCACGGAAAACAAAGACCGTGATCATCCGAACCTGCCGTTTTATCTCGATAATTGGGACAAGGCCTATTTCCTAGCCGGATTAGAAAAGCCGTCACGCGTTACCCAAAGACGCAAAGATGATTACGGTGAAAAGCTAGGGGCATGGGTGTGGGAACATGATGAAAAAATGCACCCAGATGTCTTTACCGGGCAAATGGCAAAATGGTGGCTAGAGCGCTATTCGGGTGACGGACCCTATTTCTTGCAAATAGGCCTGCCGGGGCCGCATCCGCCATATGACCCGACAGAAGAATATTTAAAAATGTATGACGGGCGTGATTTGCCCGAAGTAATCCCAGCCGATCCAGAGGCACAGCCCGAAGCCTTGCAGGGGTTGCGTGATTTCATGTTGCAGGAAGATGCCGATGGCGTTGTTCATCTGGCCAATCCTACCCCTGAACAAATACGGCGCCAGCGGGCCCATTATTATGCCAATGTGACGATGATCGATACCCAAGTTGGTGAGATCTTAGATGCGTTGGAAGCCCGCGGTGATCTGGATAACAGCATTATCATTTTCACCTCTGATCATGGCGATGCGCTCGGCGATCATGGCCATAGCCAGAAATGGAATATGTATCAATCAACGATGCAGGTGCCAGCCATTGTCGCAGGCGTTGGCATACCAGAAGGCAGGCGCATTACGGATAATGTCGCGTTGTTTGATTTGGGGCCGACCATTCTTGAATGGGCATCTGTTCCAGTTCCCGCATGGATGGAGGCCGAGAGCCTCTGCCCGTATTTTAAAGATACAACAGCACCAAAGCGGACCAAAGTTTTTGCCGAACATTCCAATGACGCATTGCTGACCGGTACACGGCTGATGACCATGCTCATTGATGAAAAAATGAAGATCGTACATTTCATCGACAGTGATGAGGGCCAGCTATTTGACTTGGCCAGTGATCCCGATGAATTGACTAATTTGTGGGACGATGCTGCCTATAAAGAAACCCGCTCACGCATGATAGATGACATTCTAAAATGGCGTTCAGAAAGCGGCCTAAAAACACAGGGGTTTGTTCCCGCTTGTGTGCATGGTGCGCATGCAATGATGTCACCACCTCTGCACCAAGCACGAGGCCAACATAAAGAAGGGAGCCGCTAAATGGGGCAGATTAAGCTCAAAGGCGTTAGAAAAGATTTTGGTGATGTGAAGGTCATTCTACCATTAGATTTGGACATACAGGACGGCGAGTTTGTTGTCTTTGTTGGGCCGTCTGGTTGCGGTAAATCGACATTGTTGCGCCTCATTGCTGGCCTTGAGGATGTTACCGATGGCACGCTCGAAATTAACGGTGAGGACGCCACTGATTTGGCCCCGGGCAAACGTGGTGTTGCGATGGTTTTCCAATCTTATGCGCTCTATCCACATTTAACAGTGGCTCAGAATATCGCGTTTCCTTTGCGTATGGCTGGGATATCGCAAGAGGAACAGGCACGGCGCATTGATAATGCGGCGAAAGTATTGAACCTGTCTGATTACCTGCACCGTCGTCCCAAGCAACTATCAGGTGGACAACGCCAGCGCGTCGCAATTGGCCGTGCGATTGTCCGTGAGCCAGAAGCATTTTTGTTTGATGAACCTCTGTCCAATCTTGATGCGGCCTTGCGTGTTGGCATGCGGCAAGAAATTACCGAGCTTCACAAGCGGCTGAAAACCACGATGATTTATGTCACCCATGATCAGGTCGAAGCGATGACTATGGCGGATAAAATTGTTGTGCTTAATGCCGGCGTTATTGAACAGGTTGGCAGTCCATTGGAACTTTACGAAACGCCTCATAATCTGTTTGTTGCAAAATTTATTGGCTCGCCGATGATCAACATCATCGAGGGTGCCGAGGCCAAAAAATATGACGCAAAGACATTGGGTATTCGCCCGGAGCATTTGAAAATCTCCCCCAAAACTGGCACATGGGAGGGTAAGGTTGTCTCGTCTGAACATTTAGGCAGTGACGCCTTTATCCGCGTTGCAATCAAAGGCATCAAGCAACCATTAACAGTGCGTGTGCAGGGCAAAAAAATTGTCGGTGACGGTGAGACTGTTTTTGTGACGCCGAGCGCGGGAGACATTCATAGATTTGATGCCAAAGGCCTTCGAATGCGTTAATAATAAATGTGATTTAGATGGAGCGGATTGGCAGTACTTGAAATGAGCAAGCCCAATATTATTTTGCTGATGTTTGATGCATTGAGTGCGGAAGATATCAACAAGCATGCTGATAATTTGCCTCATATAACCAAGCTCCTGCAAAATAGCCTAACCTACCGCAATTGCTATGCGCCTTCACCACAGAGCGGGCCAGCCCGGGCTAGCCTGTTCACCGGCCTTGATATGGCGGCGCACGGGGTGTGGAGCGATAACATTGCGTTGCCGCCGCATGAAGTCACCTTGCCCGAACAATTCTCCAAAGCCGGTTACGCGACTTGGCTGGTCGGCCGCCGTCAGCTTGCTAGAACATCGCATTGGACCACAGAACAATTTAGACCGCATGAATATGACCATCTTTCATGGGCGCATGGACCGTTACACCGATCTCGGCAAAACGCCTATCTAGACTGGTTGAGCGAGCGTGCGCCGGCGCACTATCAAGAGATTTTTCCAGAACAACCGAATGCCGACAATACTGATATTCCGCCGCCTGTGCGTGCCGCCCTGCGTGCCCTGCCAGATGAGCTATGTTTCCATAGCTGGGTTGGCGCGCAAATTGCGCACAGGCTTTCCAGTCACACAGGTGATCAACCCTTTTTCGGGGTGGCGGGGCTTGTCACTGGCGATGATATGGGCGCACCCCGCGATAATGGTGGCAGTGAGGTATCCGAGTGCATTGATCCGCAGGCGTTAAAACAGGCCGATGAATTGGTTGGCAAGCTAATGAAAGAGTTTGCTAGCATCCCCAATAACATCATCCTAATGACAGCCGCGCGGGGCACGAAAGCCAGCCCAGAGGCACATCACATGCAAGATAGATCGCTGCATGTACCATTGGCCATCTATGGAACAAACCGTCCTGTACAGGATTATTCAGATATCGTCTCGACCATAGATATCGCGCCGACATTATATGAATTGGGACAGGTAAAGCCGCCCCCGCGCCAACAAGGCGTCTCAGTTTTGTCCGGTAATATGCGCGGCTGGGCCTTTGCGCGGTTGCGGCATCCCAAATTGGCCCATCAAAGCGCCTTAACCTATGGGCGCTATAAATTGATTATGAACCATGCGGCGGGCATTGCCGATTGCTATAGCCTATATGACCGTGACACCGATCCAGATGAAGCCGACGATCTGGCACAGAATCCGGACCATAGAGATACATTAACCGATATGGTCGATATCATGATCGATGCGCGTGTGGCACTAGAGGATCGGACAGAGCCTCGGATTGCGTTGTTCTGATGGCTAATCGTCCAAACATATTGTTCATCTGCACGGACCAACAACGCGGTGATAGCCTTGGCTGCACGGGGGCAGGCTGGGCCGTGACACCAAACCTTGATCGGTTGGCGGAGCAGGGTGCATTATGGCGCAATTGTTATGTGCAAAACCCGGTCTGTAGCCCATCACGCGCCTCTTTATTCACCGGCAAATATCCATCAAATCACGGGCTTTATGCCAATGGTGTACCATTGCCCGCGCATCAGAAAATGTTCACACGCACCCTTGCCGATGCCGGTTATGATTGCGGGATGATCGGCAAACAACATCTCGCGCCGTGCGATACATGGCGTACAGAGCCACGCCGCGATGATGGATATAGGGTTTTTGAATGGGCGCATGGGCCCAATCACCGCGCGTTGGAAAATGATTATCACCGGTGGTTGCGGGCAAACCATCCGACCATTTATCAAGACATATTCCCGGATAAAGGTGCCAATGAAAATACCGAATATTCAAACCGCGCCCGCACAGGAACACCAATTGATCATGTTCCCAAAGAGGCCCATTATTCGCATTGGGTAGCCGAGCGCGCGATCGATTTTATTGCAACAGATCGCACCGATCAGCCGTTCTTCCTGATGGCAAACTTTTTTGATCCGCATCATTCATTTGGAGCGCCAAAGGAATTTCGGGACCAAATAGATGCCGATGCCATTCCAGAACCAAAGACCACAGAAAATGAATTAGATCAAAAACCGGCGCCCCATCGCGATTATTCTACCAAAAGCTATGGCGGCACCGCGCCCGGATTTCAGGATTACACCCGTGAAGAAATAAAGGAAATACGGGCACAATATTGGGCGATGATAGCGCTGATCGATTATGAAGTTGGCCGCATTCTATCAGCCCTTGAGGCGGCGGGTCTCGGCGATAATACGATGGTTGTGTTTACCTCTGACCATGGCGAGATGCTTGGCAATCATCAACAGCTTCTCAAAGGCCCGCAGCTCTATGATGATTTGGTGCGCGTGCCGTTGATCATTAAATGGCCGCAACATGTGCCGGCCAATAGCGCCTTTGATGATCTGGTCCAATGGATTGACCTGCCTGCCACATTGCTTGACGCCGCCTCTTGTGCGCGCTCCACCTCTGGTCAGGGCACCTCGCTCATGCCGGCAATGCGCGGCACGGAATATCAAGCAAGGCCGTTTGCGATAACCGAATTTCGCGATTCAGGATTTCCCGGTGACCCGGCCTTGATGACCACGATGATACGCCATGCTGACTGGAAGTTGATTATATGGCACGGCCCCCCGACCAGCGCGCTGGCCCGTGATGGCGAGTTATATAATTTGAAGGACGACCCCGACGAGCTGGATAATCTCTATCACAACCCCGCCTTTTACGACCAGCGACAAGCGATGAAACGCCACATGCTAAACGCCATGTGCGAAACAGAAGACCACTCAGCGTTGTAGCGGACGGGGGAAGGCAAGAAAAATGGCGCACTCGAGAGGATTCGAACCTCTGACCTCTGCCTTCGGAGGGCAGCGCTCTATCCAGCTGAGCTACGAGTGCGTCTGGGCGATGTATAGCCCATTTCGCCGGACAAATACAATAGTAATGCAATAGCGGTTAGACTTGTCCAAACGGGCTGTAGCCTGCTGTTTAACCCGCGAGACCAATCATAAGCTTGCTGGCAATGCGGGGCTGGCGGCGCTGGCGCTTTGGTTTCGGGCCGTTTAGGTGGGGGGCGTGTCGGTATTGGTCAATTCTAGGAAAACATCCTCTAAATCGGGCTCGATGGTGCTGACTTCTTCCACTTCCATACCGGCCTTGGTTACGGTGGTTATGATTGTGGCGGCGTTGATTTGCTTTGGGTCATAGAGCACCGATAGCTTGCCATTTTCCCATTTTGCGCCAAGGTTTTTTAATGCCTCAGGTAGGCCAGTGCCGGTGTTTTTGGCGGTGCCGGTGTTATTGGCGATGGTCATGTGCAATTCTTTGCGGCTGGCACCGGCCATCAATTCGGACTTTGGCTTTGAGGTGATCAGCGTGCCTTGATTGATGATTGCAACATGATCACAGAGCGTCTCGGCCTCTTCAAGATAATGCGTGGTTAGCACGATCGTCACGCCGCTTTCATTCAGCATCATGATATTGTCCCAGAGCTTTTGCCGAAGCGCGACATCGACGCCGGCGGTGGGCTCGTCGAGTACCAGAATAGGCGGGCTATGGACCATCGCCTTGGCCACCAAAAGCCGCCGCCGCATGCCGCCCGAAAGGCGGCGAGCATATAAATCGGCCTGATCGGTTAGGCCAACCATTTCCAAGATGGCATCGGTGCGGCGTTCATGGCGCGGTACACCGAATAATCCGGCGGTCATCTCCACCGTCTGGCGCGGGGTGAAATAGGCGTCGACATTTAATTCCTGCGGTACGATCCCGATATTCGCGCGGGCTTGGCGCGGGTTGGCATCAATGTCGGTGTTCCACACGGTCAGGCTGCCAGCGGTTTTTACAACTGTGCCCGCCATGATGTTGATAAAGGTCGATTTGCCAGCGCCATTCGGCCCCAGCAATCCAAAAATCTTGCCAACCGGAATATCAAGATCAATCGCCTTTAATGCCGGATGCGGAGCCTGGTTCTTTGACCCGGCATAGGTCTTTGATAGACCGCGCGCGCTAATGGCGATGCCATTGTCCGGCTGGTGCATAAAGGTAACGTCGCTTTGTGGGCTGGATTTATTTTGTGTTTTATCGTGCGGTGTCATGAAACTTCCTTGCTCGGCGCCAAAGATAAAGCCCTAGCGGCGACAAAGCGAGACTAATCTGTGGTTTTGGTTAATGGGAATGCTTTTATCGCGCGATTGGCGTTATCGCAATTGCATCCCTGTCCGCATGGGGATAGATTTGGGATAGATTTAGATCTGAATTTCGCTGGTGCCCGATCATTGATACCGATCATTTATACCGATCACTGAATCAAGTCATCGGGCTTTGTCATTGATAAAGACACCAGCATAGTAACCTGCCCGATGCCTCGTGTATGTTTAGATGAGTGCATGTTTAGATGAACAGCGCGGCGGCGGGGCCTGCATTTTGAGGACGATAGAATGAACAGCGCTGCTGCTACAACAACGCCAATTCCAACCACCGATAAGAACGTATCATGTAACGGCGGTGGGGGTGCGCTTGGCCACCCACAGGTGTTCCTTAACCTTGGCACAGATGACGAAGTGACATGCCCTTATTGCTCGCGCGTCTATGTCAAGATTGAGGCCGAAGAAGACTAGGTCCCGCGACAGGGCTGCACCGCACCGCATGCAGGACTGCATAACGAGAAGCAGATAGGCACTAATCAGGCCAGAATCCGGCCAGAATCCAGCTAGACTCCGGCTAGACTCTGGCTGGCGATAGAAAGTGAAATGTGATGAGCGAAAAAGGCAGGCTATTGCTAGTCGATGGGTCCGGATATATTTTCCGGGCGTTTCACGCATTGCCCCCGATGACACGGCGCGATGGTACGCCGGTCAATGCGGTCTATGGCTTTACATCGATGCTGATGAAGCTGGTTGATGATGTCCAGCCAGAACGCATTGCCGTGGTTTTTGATACATCGCGCAAGACTTTTCGTTCTGACATTTATCCCGAATATAAAGCCAACCGGTCGGAGCCGCCGGACGATCTAAAGCCGCAATTTGCGTTGGTGCGAGAGGCGACTGAGGCACTTAGCTTGCCGCAAGTAGAGGCCGCCGGTTTTGAGGCCGATGATTTGATCGCGACCTATGCGGCGGTGGCTGAGGCTAATGATCTGGCGACTATTATTGTGTCCTCTGACAAGGATTTGATGCAGCTGGTGCGCGGTGATGTGACCATGCTCGACCCGATGAAAAACCGCCGCATTGGCGCGGATGAGGTTGTCGAGAAATTTGGCGTGATGCCTAATCGGGTGATCGATGTGCAATCGCTGGCCGGTGATAGCACCGATAACGTGCCGGGGGTGCCGGGGATTGGCATCAAGACTGCCGCCGAATTGATCAATACATATGACAATCTTGATAATCTATTGGCCAAGGCCGACGAGATTAAACAGCCAAAACGCCGCGAGAATTTGCTGAACTTTGCTGAACAGGCGCGGATATCGCGGGATCTTGTATCCTTGCGCGATGATGCGCCAATGCCGCTTGGGATTGATGAATTACACACACCAAAGCGCGATATGGAAAAGCTGACCAGCTTTCTGGCGGAACAGAATTTCCAGCGGTTGCTTGTACGTATTGGTGCGGCTGATACGATCGAGAAATCAGGCGGCGGTGCCACTCCGGCGGTGCGCTCGATGGGCGGCTCGCCTAATCCGGAGGCTGATGGGGATAGCGCGGCCCCGGCAAAGCCAGTGGCGCCCGGTGAAATTTCCTATGAGTTGATAAGTGACGTCGATGCGCTGTCTGCGTTTTTGGCGGCGGCGGAAAAGCAAGGCTATCTGGCGGTTGATACTGAAACCACCGGATTGAACGCAGAGGCGGCCGACCTTGTCGGTATCTCTATGGCATTGGCGCCGGGCAAGGCCTGTTATGTGCCATTGCGTCATGGCGGCGGCGCACCGGTTTCAAATGGTGATGGCAAAGCCAGCCAAGGCGGCCTCGATTTTTCTGGCGAGGAGACTGTTACCTATCCGCAAATTCCGTTTGATCAGGCAATGACGTTGATCAAGCCGTTATTTGAAAACCCAGCGGTGTTAAAGATCGGCCATAATCTGAAATATGATAGCCATATTCTATTGCGTGCGCGCAATGGCGGGATTGCGCTGGCGCCGGTCGATGACACGATGTGCATGTCCTATGTTCTTGATGGTGGCCGTGTTGAACGCCATTCGATGGATTATCTGGCGGGGCATTGGCTCGATTATCAAACGATTAAATATGAAGATGTCTGCGGCAAAGGGGCCAAACAAGTATCCTTTGGCGCGATTGCCCCTGACGCGGCGTTAAATTACGCGGCAGAGGATGCCGATGTTACGTTGCGCCTATGGCAGTTGCTAAAGCCGCGTTTGTCGGTTGAAGGTGTCGCCTCGGTTTATGAACGGCTTGAACGCCCGCTTATCCCGATTTTGGCACAGATGGAGAATTTCGGCATTACCGTTGACCGGACAATTCTGGCCAGAATGTCGAATGATTTTGCCACAAGGATGGATGCGCTACAGAGCGAGATTCTGGGTCTTGCAGGCGTTGATTTCAACATTGCCTCACCGAAACAGCTTGGTGAAGTTCTGTTTGATAAGATGGGTCTGGAAGGCGGTAAAAAAGCCAAAACAGGGGCCTATTCAACATCGGCGGATATTCTTGAAGATCTGGCCGCGAGCGGTGTTGATATCGCGGCGCGGGTTTTGGAATGGCGGCAATTGGCAAAGTTGAAATCAACCTATGCCGATGCGCTGGTTGAGGATATCAACGCCGAGAGTGGCCGCGTTCATACATCGTTCTCCATGGTGGGGGCCTCGACCGGTCGATTGTCATCATCAGATCCGAATGTGCAAAATATTCCGATCCGTACAGCCGAAGGGCGGCAAATCAGAACCGCTTTTGTCGCGGCACCGGGGCATAAATTAATCTCCGCCGATTATAGCCAGATCGAATTGCGTCTGGTGGCGCATGTGGCCGGTGAAATCACGATGATCGAAGCCTTTAATGATGGTGTCGATATTCACGCCCGCACCGCATCAGAGGTGTTTGGTGTGCCGCTGGATCAGATGGATAGCGAAACTAGACGCCGCGCCAAAGCCATTAATTTTGGCATTATTTACGGCATTTCCGGCTTTGGATTGGCCCGTCAATTGGGTATCCGTCAAGGCGAGGCCCGTGACTATATCGCCGCCTATTTTGATAATTTCCCCGGCATTAAATCCTATATGGAGCGGATCAAAAACGAGGCCCGTGAAGACGGCTTTGTTGAAACCATGTTTGGCCGCCGCATTCATATAAATGGTATCAAAGGCAATAATCCGGCGATGCGCGGCTTTGCCGAACGCCAAGCCATTAACGCCCCGATCCAAGGCTCGGCCGCGGATATCATCAAACGGGCGATGGTTCGTTTGCCTGCGGCGTTGAGCGCGGCTGGGGTTAAGGCTGATATGCTATTGCAGGTGCATGATGAATTGATTTTCGAGGCACCAGAGGCCGAGGCTGACAAGGCGGTGGCGATCATCACCGATGTGATGGAGCGGGCTGGCGATCCTATATTAAAGCTTGCGGTGCCATTGGTTGCCGAGGCGGGCATAGCCGATAGTTGGGCGGAGGCCCATTAAGCCAGCGTGATACCAAAGCATTAGTCCAAAAGTCGGCATTGCGGCAGCTTTGGGGCAAAAATTCTTGTTAATGCCCTATATCCGCCCTTTTTACCCGCCAGTTTAATCTCGTCAGACCCGTTAAATTTTTTCAAAGCCAGTGGCGGTGATGATGATGTACAATCGCAGGATGATAGGGGGGTGTCATGGCGAACCGCATTGCTTTGGTGGATGATGACCAGAATATTTTAACCTCAGTGGCGTTGACGCTCGAATCCGAAGGGTTTGAGGTTGATTGCTATAATGATGGTGAGGCGGCGTTGCGCGGCCTTGCAACACGGCCGGCCGATCTTGGCGTGCTGGATATTAAAATGCCCCGCATGGACGGTATCGAATTATTACAGAAAATCCGCAAGACCTCTCAATTGCCAGTGATCTTTCTCACCAGTAAAGATGACGAACTTGACGAGGCGCTGGGCCTTGGTATGGGCGCTGATGACTATATTACCAAACCGTTTTCCCAGCGTTTGTTGCTAGCCCGGATCCGCGCAGTGTTGCGCCGTGCATCGGATGATGGAATGCAGCCGAACAGTGCCAATATCTTGCGCCACGGTGAATTGCTAATGGATCCTGACCGGCATTTATGCAGCTGGAAAGGTGTTGAGGTAAAGCTGACTGTCACCGAATTTTTGATCCTACAAGCATTGGCCTCGCGCCCCGGCATGGTGAAAAACCGCGATCAATTGATGGATGCGGCGTATGGCGAATCTATTTTCCTCGATGACCGCACGATCGATAGCCACATAAAGCGACTGCGGCGTAAAATCCGTGCGCATGACGGTGAATTTGATAATATCGAAACGCTGTATGGTATTGGCTATAAATACCGGACCGGCTGATCCGTGATTGTACAGTGATTGTACAGTGATCCTATAGTGATCTTGCCACTGGCCGCCATTAGGCCATAGGAGTGATGTTATCAAAGACCTACCGGAGCCAAAGCAGAGCGTTTTGAAGAAGGGTGGCGAATGGCTGTCTAAGCTATTTCGGGCCAGATTATTTCGGGCCAAACCATTTCGGACAGCCAAGCTGTCAAACCTGTTGGCGCGGCTACATTTCAGGATGAGCCGTCTAAGCGCGCGCATCATGGCCATCATGCTGGTGCCGCTGGCGATGTTTTTGATTGGCCTGTTTTCAATTGACCAATATCGCACCACGTTAATTCAGGCCGAATTTACCGCATTGGAACGTCAGGGCTTTACCCTCGCGCGTTCGCTTGCATTGTCCGAGGCAGAGCGTGAGGGCGATTTCAACCAACGCCGTCTGTCGCCCGAAACAATGAACCACCTATTGCCATTGGTTGGTTATGGCTCTGCATTGCGCGCCCGGGTGTTCCAGCCTGATGGCTCGATGCTGGCCGATACGGCGCGCCGTGGGCGGCTTGGTGCGATGGCCAATATTGACCGGTCTGATCGGCATGGCTGGCGGTCACGCACAGACAGCAAATTCCAATTTATGATGAGCCGCGCCGTGGCGATGCTCAGTGGCTCGGATGATCTGCCGCTATATCGCGAGAGGCCAAAGCAACGCGCGGTGAATTATGAAGAGGTTCTATTGGCGCTGGGCGGTGAGGCGGCACGTCAATTGCGCAAGGACCGGCGCGGGCGTCTGGTTTTAACTGTTGCCGTGCCGATCCAAGATTTGCGTCTGGTCCGCGGGGCTTTGCTGGTATCGATTGGCGGGGGCAAGATCGAGGACGAGATTGCCGAGGTTAATATTGCCTTTATCCAGCTATTTGGCGTGGTTCTATTGGTAACGATTGGCCTTAGTATTTATCTCGCACGGTCGATCACCGCGCCCATTACCCATCTTGCATCCGAGGCGGAAAACCTGCGCCAGAGCCGTGATTTGTCGGCCCGCATTGCGCGCTTGCCAAAGCGCAAGGACGAGATTGGTCGACTATCGGAATCCTTTATTGATCTCACCGACGAGTTGCAAACGCGGATGGCGGCGACGGCTGGATTTGCCGCCGATGTGGCGCATGAATTGAAAAACCCGCTATCGTCATTGCGCAGCGCGGCAGAAACCATCAGCCGCGTTAGTGATCCGGTTCAGCAACAAAAATTGATGAATGTGATTTTGAATGATGTCGCCCGACTCGACCGGCTGATTTCTGACATTTCTCAATCCAGCCGCGTTGATAATGAACTGGCGAATGAAGAGGGGCGGCAACTTGATCTTGGTGAACTTGTGTCGAGTTTTGTTGATGCACGTGCACAAAGCTGTGAGACCCATAACCTTGTGCTTGTTCCTGCGGAAAACGCAGAGCCGGTGCCGGTAAAAGTGCGTGATGGTCGAATTGTTCAGGTGCTCGACAATTTGCTGGCCAATGCAATCTCCTTTGCCCCACAGAATAGTGACATCACCTTTACCATCCAGATTGACCGTGAGGCTAATTGTGCGCTGGTGTTGGTTGCCGATAATGGGCCGGGCATACCGCCGGGCCGGATCGATGCGGTGTTCAACCGGTTTTATTCTGAACGCCCATCATCAGAGGCGTTTGGCGAGCATTCCGGGCTTGGCCTGTCTATCGCCCGCCAGATCATGCGGGGTCATCAAGGTGATTTGATCGCCCGCAATGAGAAAGGCGCCTGTTTTGTTATGCGCTTGCCATTATCAGGCGATGCCGCTTGAGGTAGAAAAAATCCACCCTTTTTGGGCGCAGCCTGATATGATTGGGCCATGAAAAGCGATAACAGCACCACTAGTAGCGGCCACGATATCAGATTGATTCTGGTAACGGGCGCGTCTGGTGCTGGTTTGTCGACAGCACTCAAAATCTTGGAAGATTGCGGTATTACTGCGGTTGATAATCTGGCCTTAGCCTTGGTTGATCAGCTAGTCGCGCTAGAGGTCGAGGCGGCCGGACGGCGGCTGGCAATCGGTCTTGATGCTCGCACCACCGGTTTTGAGGCGGCGAGTGTGCAAACCTTGGTCAAGAATTTGCGCAACCGTTTTGGCGATGGTTTCAAAATGGTCTTCGTTAGCGCTGGCATAGATGATTTGCGCCGCCGTTTTAACGCAACAAGGCGCCAGCATCCGCTTGGTGATGAGCTATCGCTGGATGAGGCAATCGCGGCGGATGTTGACCGGATGGACGCGATTGAACCGTTGGCCAATTTGCGCCTTGATACTAGCGGGTCAAAGCCAGCCGATATGCGGCGGCAATTGCTAGAAGGGTTGCAATTCATCGAGGCAACGCCGGTGCCGGCCCATGTTATGAGTTTTTCATATCGGCACGGTCTTCCCGAAGGGGCAGATCTGGTGATTGATATGCGCTTTGCGGATAATCCGCATTGGGTTGATCAATTACGCGGTAAAACGGGCCAAGATCCAGAGATTGATAGTTTCCTTCGCGCAGACAAGGCCGCGGTTAAAGTCATGGACGCCCAAAAGATCATCCTTGGCACGATGTTGGATCGCATGTCGCATGAAGGGCGGCCGTTGGTTACGATCGCTTTTGGGTGCACTGGTGGCCGCCACCGGTCTGTATGGGCTGGTGAAGTGATTGCCGAATGGTTGCGTGAAAACGGGCATCCGGTAAAGCTAGAGCATCGCGAGTTGCGCGGTTAAATAACGGCCGCGCTTTGCTGGTATGACAGGCGCATTCTTTACGCCTTTCAAAACCGCAGGTTTTCTGTTAAACCGTGGCCTAAATTCACATTTGAGATGGGATATTCTTCATGTCGCAGGACTATATTGTTACCGATATTAGCTTGGCCGAGTGGGGCCGCAAGGAATTATCGATTGCCGAAACTGAAATGCCAGGTCTGATGGCGCTTCGTGACGAGTTTGGCGACAGCAAGCCACTAAAGGGCGCCCGCGTTGCTGGTTGTCTTCATATGACAGTGCAAACCGCTGTTTTAATTGAAACATTGACCGCACTTGGCGCTGACGTGCGTTGGTCATCTTGTAATATTTTCTCAACACAGGATCAGGCCGCCGCCGCTATTGCGGCAACTGGCGTCCCTGTCTTTGCCAAAAAGGGCGAGACTCTTGCGGAATATTGGGAATATGTCGACCGGACATTTGACTGGGCCGATGGCGGTTCTGCCAATATGATTTTGGATGATGGCGGCGATGCAACCATGTATATCCTGCTTGGCGCCCGCGCCGAGGCTGGTGAAACAGTGTTGGCACATCCGGCCAGTGAAGAAGAAGAGTACCTAAAGGCCCAATTGGAAAAGCGTCTTGCCTCTAGCCCTGGTTGGTTCACCAAACAGCGCGACGCGATCAAAGGCGTTTCTGAAGAAACCACAACGGGTGTTCTTCGTCTGTATCAATTGGCCGAGCAGGGCGGATTGCCGTTCCCAGCAATCAATGTGAACGATTCAGTCACCAAGTCTAAATTTGACAATCTATATGGTTGCCGTGAGTCACTGGTTGACGGTATCCGCCGTGCGACTGATGTGATGCTTGCTGGCAAGCTTGCTGTTGTTGCTGGTTACGGTGATGTTGGTAAAGGCTCTGCCGCATCGCTTCGTCAGGGTGGCGCTCGGGTGATGGTAACAGAGGTCGATCCGATTTGTGCGCTACAGGCGGCAATGGAAGGTTATGAAGTTGTAACGATGGAACAGGCCGCGCCTAAGGCTGATATTTTCGTCACTGCAACTGGTAATAAAGACGTTATCACCATCGATCACATGCGTGAGATGAAGGACCGTGCCATTGTGTGTAACATTGGCCATTTCGACAATGAAATTCAGGTTGCGTCACTCAACAACATGACTTGGTCAGAGGTAAAGCCGCAGGTTGATGAGATCGAATTCCCTGACGGCAAAAAGATGATCCTGTTGGCAAAAGGCCGTTTGGTAAATCTTGGCTGTGCAACTGGTCACCCATCATTCGTGATGTCTGCCTCATTCACCAATCAGGTGCTGGCGCAGATGGAATTGTGGAATGACGGCGCGAAATATGAAAACAAGGTTTACACCTTGCCGCGTCACCTTGATGAGAAGGTTGCGTCTTTGCACCTTGCCAAAGTCGGTGCGATGCTGTCGCAATTGCGTGCTGATCAGGCTGAATATATCGGTGTTGAACAGCAGGGCCCGTTCAAGAGCGAACAATACCGCTACTAAGATATGGCGATGGCACTCACATGGCGGTGATAAATATATCATTACCCACCCTAGCCGCTACCAAGCGGCTAGGGGTTTTTTTGGCCAATATTCTGCGGGCTGGCGATGTGATTGCGCTCAATGGTCCGTTGGGTGCAGGCAAGTCGGAATTGGCCCGGGCGATCATCGCCGACCAGAATCCGGATGAGCTCGATATCCCCAGCCCGACTTTCACCTTGGTTCAGACTTATGAAATGGCCGATGGCACACCGCTTTTGCATTTTGATATGTACCGGCTCGATGCGCCAGAAGAGGCCCGAGAGCTAGGCGTTGAGGATGCGTTTTATGACGGCGTGTCGATTGTTGAATGGCCGGATCGCATTGGCGGTTACCTACCCAGCAATGCGCTTCACTGTACACTCGCGATTCTGCCAGATGGTGGCCGCGAAATGACGATTGAGGCAAGCCCCCAATGGCAGGCGCGTCTGGACGGCATCACGCAATTGTGATCAAGGCTGGGTGATCATCACCGGGTGATCAAGGCTGGGTGATTATCGCTGATCATTATCGGGCCAGAACAGGTTGCCGATTACACTGGCTCTCGCCTTTCATCCGATTTGCTTTTATAGTTTGGCTATGTCCGACCCAGCATCTCCACATTCTGCTATCCACGCTAAATCGGTCTTCACCATTCCGGCTGGGGCGCCGTTTGCGGCGGAACTGGCGCAGGGTATCATTCGTCTGGCAAAGTCACCCGAGGATTTGGCCCGCGCGATTGTCATGGTGCCATCACGCCGTGCCGCCCGCGCTCTTCATGCCGCCTTCCTAGAGAGTGAAAACGGGGCGGCGATGCTATTGCCGCGGATGGTTCCCATTGGTGATATTGACGAGGATGACCCCGATATTCTTGTCGCCCCTGAATTGGGTGCGACCTTGCCACCACCGGTAAATGAATTGCGGCGCAATCTCATTCTGGCGCAATTGCTGGAGGGGTTCCAGCTTGGTGGACACCGCCCAAGCCACGCCCAGGCTATGGCCCTTGCAACTTCGCTCGGTCAGTTGCTTGACCAGATTTACAATGCCGGTGCAAAGCCAGAGCAATTGCGCGATTTGCTACCGGAACAATTCGCCCTGCATTGGCAGGATATTCTCAAACTATTTGCCATCCTCATTGATCGATGGCCGGATATTCTGGCGAATGAAGGGGTGATGGATCTGGCTGATCGGCGTAGCCGTCTAACCAATGCACGAACGGCGATCTGGCGCGAAAACAGTCCTGACCAATTGATCGTGGTGGCTGGCTCGACCGGTACATTTGCCGCGACCAAGGATCTCATAGATTGCGTCGCCCATTTGCCGCGCGGCCATGTTGTCTTGCCGGGCTTGGACCAGCAGGCCGATGATGAATGGTCGGCGATTAAGGATGATGCTGGCCACCCCCAGCACCAATTGTCACAGCTATTGGACTATCTGGAAATGACACCGGATGATGTGGCGCCATGGAACCCTGAATTAGTCCTCGCGCCGGAAACGATGCGGCGCCAGATGCTTATGCGTGAGGTTTTCAAACCCGCATTACTGACCACGCAATGGCGGGAATTGAGTGCGAATAAACCAGAGCTAAACCGCGACGCTTTGGTTGGGCTGGAAATTATTGAATGCCCCGATAAGCGCAGTGAGGCCGGTATTATTGCGCTATCGATGCGCGAGGTTCTAGAAACATCGGGGCGTACTGCCGCGCTTATTACCCCTGATCGTGCGCTCGCCGCCGGGGTGATTGCAGAGCTCCAGCGCTGGGATATCACCATCGATGATAGTGCTGGCCAGCCGCTATCGTCAAAGCCTGCTGGCATGTTTCTCCAGCTATTGGCTAATGCGGCGGCGCAAGATTTTGCCCCGGTGCCATTGCTCGCATTGTTAAAGCATCCGCTCACCGCATCGGGCATGGAGGCTAGCGCCTTTCGCCAAATGATCGGGGTGTTGGAACGTTCGGTCCTGCGCGGGTATCGCCCGCAATCTGGGTTGAATGGTATTGCCGATTATATCGCAGAAAAAGCGAAGAAAGCTGACCATCACCGCCGCGCTCCTGCCTATGACAGCGATCAATTGATTGCATTTGTGAACGCGCATTTAATTGCCCCGCTGGCGGATCTGATCGCGGTCTGGAACAGTCCTGCACCAACCTATGCGCGCCTGTCGATGGCGCTGGCGCTGGCTGGTGAACGGCTGGCCGCACGGCAAATGAATGAAGAGGGCGGCCATGATGCTGGTGATGGTGCGCTACATCTATGGCAACATGCTGATGGCGAGGCGGCTAGCCAGTTGATGAAGGATCTGGCGGAACATGGGCATGATACGGCGGTTGATCCAGACGAGTTCCCGCAAATTCTAGCCCAATTGCTGGCGGCTAAAACCGTTCGCGGCAGATGGCCGTTGCACCAGCGCCTATCCGTATTGGGACCGGTTGAGGCCCGTATGCAAAGTGCCGATCGGTTGATCATTGCGGGATTTAACGAGGGGCATTGGCCGCCACAGCAAGATAGTGATCCGTGGATGAATGGCACCATGCGCGATGCGGTTGGCCTGCCTGCGCGCAATTGGCGTTCGGGCCTTAGCGCGCATGATATTTACATGGCGAGTTGCGGCAAGGACGTGATTATCACCAGATCTTTGCGCGAGAATGATGCCCCAACAACACCGAGCCGTTGGTTGCAAAGATTGACCACCGTGATGAAGGCGCTACAGGTGGAAAGCGCGTTAGATCGCGGTGACAAGCGGCTTGCTTGGCGGCAGATGCTAGAGCCTGATCACGCTCACAAGCCGGTTGGTCGGCCAGTGCCAAAGCCGCCGATCAATGTTCGTCCACGTCAATTTTCCGCAACCGAAATTGACCGGTGGATTGATGACCCCTACGCGATCTATGCGCGCCGCATTTTGAATTTACGCCGGTTGGATGAACTGGATCCGCCGCCCGATGCGGCCCTGCGGGGGACGCTTGTGCATGATGCGCTGGCGGCGTTTATTGCTGATTTTCCGGCCGGTCCCTTGCCCGCGAATGCGCTAGAAGAATTGATTGCACAGGGCCGCAAGATATTCGCGCCGCAATGGCATATGCCGAGTGTTGAATTTTTCTGGTGGCCGCGCTTTGAGGCCGTCGCTAGTTGGTTCATTGAAGAAGAACAACGCCGCCGCGAGATTGTCAAACGAAGCCTTGTAGAGATTAAGGGCGCGGTTAGTGTTGCCGGTCCTGCCGGTGATGTTGTGTTTAGTGCCAGAGCCGACAGGCTCGATTTTGGAGATGATAACGACATCACCGTGATCGATTATAAAACCGGTGGTGTGCCGACCGCGAAACAAGTCGCGAATGGGCGCCGCACACAATTATTGATCGAGTCGTTGATTGCGGCGGAGGGTGGTTTCAAGGACGCCCCAGCCGGTGACATTGGCGCCATGCAATATTGGCAATTGACCGGCAAGCAAGGCGCGGTGTCGAAGATAAATGACGTGCGGCCAGAGGAGTGGGAACCGAGCGATACACGCGGCGCCCTAGAGAAATTGGTGGCGCAGTTTGACGATCCTGACACCGGATATCCGAGCCAGCCGGATCGCAAATACAAACCCAAATTTTCCGATTACGAGCATCTGGCGCGGGTCAAGGAATGGAGTGTTGAGGGCGGTGGTGATGAGTGATCAGCCTGATATGAACAATCCGGTAGTCGCCGCTAGCGCCGCACAGGAACGCGCCTCGGATCCGCTTGCCTCGGTATTTGTTTCGGCCAATGCGGGCACCGGTAAAACCAAGCTTTTGACGGATCGGGTTTTGCGGCTATTGCTCGCTGGGGCTGCGGCGGATGGGATTCTATGCGTAACCTATACCCGTGCCGCCGCCGCCGAAATGCGGAACAGAATTGCCGTACGCCTTGCCAATTGGGCGATTATGCCGACTGCTGATTTGACTGCTGATCTTGGCTCTATGGGGATTGTGACGCCTAGCCAAGATATGATCGCCCGCGCCCGCCGGTTATTTGCCCAGACGTTGGATAATGATAATGGGCCGCGTGTTGAAACGGTGCATTCCTTTTGCCAGTCCATATTGCGGCGCTTTCCGATCGAGGCGGGGGTCGCGCCCAATGCGGCGTTGGCGGATGATGCGGAACAATTCCGGCTGCGGGCAATGGCGCGTGATCTGGTCCTGCGTAGTGGTGATTTGGCCCTGACCACGGCGGTGCTAACCTTGGCCGAGCAATCGAGTGAAGATGATTTGGATGATGTTCTAAACAGCTTTGTCGGCCGGGCCAAAGGGTTGAATGCGCCTGATCTGCTACCCCGTCTATCGGCGTATTTTGAAGAAGAGTTGGGCGCCGGAACGCCTAGTGATATGGCGGCGGAGCTTGGCACCCTTATCGCTGATATTGATGATGAGGGATTGCGCGCGGTTGCCGCGGTTCTGGGTGCATCGGGTAAGAAAAACCATATCAAGCGTTCGGTAAAGATGGATGTATGGCTTGCCTTGGACGATGAGGGACGAGCGCGGCGCATCGATATGCTGATCGATTGCCTGTTCACCAATGGCAAGCCGTATGCCGAGCGGAGCCTATCCAACAAAGACATCCGCGCTGAATTGCCGACTGTCGTTCCGATCCAGCAACATATCCAGAATTTGTTGACGCCGTGGTTATCTAAACTGGCGGCCCAGCGTTGCCGCGAATTGACCGAGGCGATCTATCGCTATGGCGCGGCCTATCAAAAGCAATATCAGGCGTTGAAAATGGCGCGTGGTTTGCTCGATTATGATGATCTGATTGTTGTGACAAATAATCTGATGGCGCGTAGTGAGGCGGCGCAATGGGTGGCGTGGAAGCTGGATAACGGCATTTCGCACCTGTTGATTGACGAGGCGCAAGATACCAGCCCCGCACAATGGGCGTTGCTCCGCCGGTTGAGTGAAGAGTTTTTTGAAAATCAAAATTCAGAACAGGCGATAACTGGGCAGGGCGAATTACAGCGCACGATCTTTGCTGTTGGTGATTTCAAGCAATCAATCTATTCCTTCCAAGGTGCCGATCCGGCGGTGATGAGTGCCAACCGGCGTTCGCTAGCCGAACAGGCAAAAGAGCGTTTGATTGATTTTAGGGAATTGTCGTTATCGGTTTCCTTCCGCTCTAGCGCACCGGTTCTTGATCTGGTGAATGCCGTTATTCCAGATCAGCTCGGCATTGAGGATTTCACCCCGCATCAGGTGGCACGGCAACAGGCTGGCGGCTTTGTAGAGCTATGGCCAGTTATCCAGAGCAATGAGACGCGTGAGGATGCGCCCGGCTTTACCCCGCCAGAGATCGCCGCGTGGCATGATGCGGGCGCGCAATCGGCGCGGGAATTGGCGGCAACTGTGAAATCATGGATTGGTACGCGGATGCTCTCAAAGGGCAATCTAATGCGCGCCGGTGATGTGTTGATCTTGCTATCGAAACGTGACCGCTATTTTGAACAGGTATTGTCGGCATTACAGGATGAGGCTATCCCGATTGCGGGGGCCGATAGAATGAAGCTAGAGGAGCAGATCGAAATTCAGGATCTGCTGGCGCTGGGTGATGTGATGCTATTGCCCGAAGATGATCTGCAATTGGCGGTGCTGTTGAAATCGCCGTTATTTGGCATGGATGAAGACCAGTTGTTTGCGCTTGCCCATGACCGCGGTGCCAAGACTCTCTATAGCCGGTTAATGACGCATGCTGGCGGTGATTCTGATCTGGGGCAGATGGCGGACAAGCTAGAGCGCTGGCGTCATTTATCGGGGTCCATGTCGGTCTTTGATTTCTATAGTCATGTGTTGATGAATGGGGGCCGCGCCGCACTCCATGCGCGTCTTGGTGCGGGTGTCGCGGAATCGCTTGATCATTTTCTGACCCTTGCACAAAACGCGGCGCATATGTCGCTGACTGAATTTGTCTTGGCGATGCGCGGCGTTGGCGGCGAGGTTAAGCGCGATCTGGATAATGGTGACGCCGACGAAGTGCGGGTGATGACCATCCATGGTGCAAAGGGGCTAGAGGCGCCGGTGGTGATATTGCCCGATATGTTAGAGAGCCGGAAGAAAACGGACCGGCTTGTTGATGATCCGAAGAGCGGCATCATCTATTTCAATCCCGGATCAGGGCTAGCGACCGAGTTTTTAGAGGAAGCCAAGGCCCATGGTAAAGCATTGCGCCAGATGGAGGCGAACCGGCTGTTATATGTGGCGCTGACACGGGCGTGTGAAGGTTTGGTAATTGGTGGGTGGAAATCTGCGGCGCGTTTCGACACGGAATGTAACTATAATTTAATCCGCGATGCGATGGAGACTATGCCGGATGTTCAAACCGGTGATGATGGTGTGTTAAGGCTGGTGAAGAATAGTAATGAAGCGGTGAGCGATGAGCCTGATAGTGGCGGGGCGCCGGATCTGGAGTTTGCAACATCGAGCATTGATGCTGTGGATTGGCTGTTTAAGCCAGCCCCGCATGATGCCGAGAATAGCCGCCCATTTAGACCGTCACAGCCGGGATCTGACTTTGTGCCGCAATCTATCGCCAGCAATCCAATCGGACGCAACGCGGCGTTGGAACGCGGTAAATTTGCCCACCGGCTGTTTGAAATCCTCCCCACCTTGCCAGAGGATCAACGCCGCACTATTGCCGCACGAATGCTGGCCAATCAAAGCGAGATTGCGGGAAATGAGGCGAATGCGATCATTGACGATGTGATGCGGGTGATAGCCGACACGCGGCTTGCGCGGTTATTTGGGCCTGATGCGCTGGCTGAGGTGTCGATTAACGGCATGGTTGAGGGGGTTGGTGTTGCCGGTCAGATCGACCGCTTCCATGTTGGTGAGACCGATATTCTCATGGCTGATTTTAAAACTGGCACGCGCCCTGATGGACCGCCGCCAGCCAACTATTGCCTGCAAATGGCGCTCTATGCCGCTTTGCTTGGTGATATCTATCCCGGCAAGACGATCACTAGCTGGCTGGTATGGAGCGAGTCCACAAGTGTTCAGGAAATCAGCAATGATGAGCGTAACGCGTCCCTAGAGCGCTTTCGGGCCGGTCGGCACGGGGCGGCGTGAGGGCGGCATGAGGGCGGCGTGATCAATAAAGGCGGATAAAATGCACCTCTGTTCTTGACGCAACTCTATGCACTCCATAAATTCAAACCCGATATAGACGGACGTTCTGGCTGCATCTTGCCGCCGGATAACTGTTCCTAAAAGGAGTGATAGTGTCATGGCAACAAGTAAGACAACAGACGGCGATTTTTCGGCAGATGTTTTGCAATCAGACAAGCCGGTTCTGGTGGATTTTTGGGCTGAATGGTGCGGACCGTGTAAAGCGATTGGTCCGGCGCTAGAAGAGCTGTCCGAGGTTCATGGTGATGCCATCTCTATCGTCAAATTGAACATTGACGAGAACCCACAGACTCCGCAGCAGTACAATGTGCGCGGTATCCCAACATTATTGATCTTTAAGAATGGTGAAGTTGTGGCAGAGAAAATTGGCGCCTTGCCAAAGTCACAGTTGGAAAGCTGGATTGCCCAAGCCATTGCCTAATAGAGGCCATTGCCTAATAAAGATTAATCAAACGAATAGCAAACGCCGTCCTTATTGGGGCGGCGTTTCGTTTGCCAGCAATATATGCCCCGCCAAATAGAGCGAGCCACAAATAACGACTGGCAATGTGGCGAGGGCCGCATCGTTGTTTATATGCGCGATCGCCGCCTCTATGTCGGCATGCGCTGTGGATTTCAGTCCCAGATCATCGGCCGCCTTGGCCATTGTCTCACCGGTGAGGCTGGCCTCTTGATCGGGAATGGTCAGGCAATGAAACGAATGCGCGCGCGCGCCGATTGGGGTCAGAAATTCCGCCGGATCGCGGGTGTTTAACGCCCCGCATATCACCACCCATTGATCCGCATTTATATCGGCAAGGGCAATCGATAATGCCGCCGCGCCATGGGCGTTATGCGCCCCATCAAGCCATATGTCTTGCCCCTGATTAAGATCGACAAGGCGGCCATGCGTGAGGCGTTGCACGCGGCCCGGCCATGTCGCATTGGCCAATCCCGCGGCAAGGGTCGATGCATTGATGTCAGAACGAATATCAGCAATCACATGATGTAATGCGGCCATAGCAAGCGTGGCATTGTCAATCTGGTGCCGTCCTCTAAGCGCGATCGGCGGTAGGTCTATTTGCTGGTCGCCAAGGTCAAGAACGCCTGCATTCTCATTCACCGGATTGGCGGCTTTGAGGGTGAAATCGGTGCCCGCAATGCGAATGCTCGTGCCAATGGCGGCGGCATATCTGGCAAGCTCGGCGGCGGCAATCGGATCTTGCGCGGCGCTAAAGCACGGCACACCAGCCCGCATAATGCCAGCCTTTGCCGCGGCGATGCCGGTGATGTCACTGCCCAGAAAATGTTCGTGATCACGGGCGATAGGGGTAATGATTGTGGCGGTTGGATGCGATAGAACGTTGGTCGAATCCAGTTCCCCGCCAAGTCCGGTCTCCAGCAATAGTAAATCGGCTGGCACACGCGAAAAGGCGAGCATCGCGGCCGCCGTTGTGACTTCAAAGAAAGTCACTGGCTGGCCATCATTGCGCGTTTCGACTTCCTCTAACAGATCGGCCAATTCGCGGTCCGAGATTAGGTTTCCGGCAAGACGAATACGCTCGTTAAAACGGCATAGATGGGGCGAGGAATATACATGGACGGTGAGGCCAGCATGTTCCGCCATCGCCCGCATGAGCGCAATGGTCGAACCTTTGCCATTGGTGCCGGACACATGAATGGTCGGCGGCAAATTGTCATGCGGATTGCCAAGACGTGCCAGCAAATCAAAGGTGCGGTCAAGCCCTAGGTCAATGAGCTTTGGGTGAAGGGCGGCCAGCCGGTCGAGTGCGATAGCGGCTCTGGCGCTATCAGCCATCTGGTTGGATTTAACATCCGACATCAGGCGGCTCTAGTCGCGTCCTTGTTTCCCATGAGGAATCCTAGAATACGGCCAAGATAAGCTGGCTGCTCAACACGGTTCACAACGGCGTCAACCATGCCATGTTCTTGAAGATATTCCGCTGTTTGGAAATTCTCTGGCAACTTTTCACGCACGGTTTCCTCGATGACGCGGCGGCCAGCAAAACCGATGATTGCCCCCGGCTCAGCTAATTGCAGATCACCCAACATCGCAAAGGACGCGGTGACACCACCAGTGGTCGGATGGGCCAGCAACACAATATGCGGCAGGTTGGCATCGCGAACCTTATCGACGGCAAGGATCGTGCGCGGCAATTGCATCAGCGACAATACGCCTTCCTGCATTCGCGCACCGCCCGTTGATGGCACAGTGATCAAGGCTGCCTTGCGTTTCACCGCTTCTTCGGCCGCCGCAAGGATACCATTGCCAACCATCCGGCCCATTGATCCACCCATAAACCGGAAATCAAATGCCGCCATAACAGCGGGATGACCGCCAATTTTACCACTGGCAACTGCGATTGCATCCTGCAGGCCGGTGCGTGAACGTGTGTCCTTTAGCCGGTCAACATATTTGCGCGAATCTTTGAATTTGAGGGGATCCTCATTAATGCTCGCCAGTGACACAAGATCATAGCGGCCTTGGTCGAAAGTCATTGCAAAACGGGCTTGCGGACTTAACGGCGCGTGATTGCCACAGGTCGCACAGCAATTATGCGCCTCTTCAAACTCGCGATGGAAAATCATCTGGCCGCAGGATTTACATTTAATCCAGAGATTATCCGGAACATCCTCAGATTGAACCCATGCCTTAATCTTTGGCAAAACAGAATTGGTAATCCAGTTCATAGCACTAGCCTCCTAGCGGGCAATTTCGTCGCTAAGCTGGCGCACAAATGTGGCCACTTTTTGGACGATTTCATCATTACCTGTTCCATCTTGTGACAAATTACTGGCAATGATGTCAATAACGGCTGATCCAACCACGGCACCGTCACTCAAATTCGCGGCCTCGGCCGCTTGGGCTGGGGTGCGGATACCAAAGCCCGTAACGATTGGCAAATCGGTCTTTGCCGAGATGCGATCATAGGCGGCAGATATGCTTGTCCCAGCCGCACTGGCTGTGCCGGTAATGCCGGTCACTGATACATAATAAACAAAACCGCTAGCCTCGGCCAGAACAGTTGGCAGGCGCACATCATCACTTGTCGGGGTGACCAGACGGATAAAGCGCAAGCCAGCTTCTTTTGCAGGGAGGCATAGCTCACCATCTTCTTCTGGTGGCAGATCAACGATGATCAACCCATCAACGCCCGCACTCACCGCGTCGCTCAGGAAACGATCAACACCATAGATATAGATCGGGTTGTAATAGCCCATCAGGATAACGGGCTTGTTTGGATGTTTGGCCCGAAAGCGGCGCACCATGTCCAAAGTCTTAACCATGTTCATGCCAGCCTTTAGCGCCCGCAATGACGATGCCTGAATAGCAGGGCCATCAGCCATCGGATCGGAAAAAGGCATGCCAAGCTCGATAAAGTCAGCGCCAGCATCAACAAGGCTGTCCATCAGCGCCTCTGATGTCGCTAGATCAGGGTCGCCCGCGGTGATAAATACCCCAAGCGTTCCCCTGTTCGCGGCTTTGGCGGCGGCAAATGCGGTTTCAATTCTACCAGTCATGAATTTTCTCACTCATTTAGATGCGTTGAGCATTTGTAGGTTTGGGTTAGGACGGCAAGCGACCTAGTTCTTCAAGAATAGGCAACACGGCACCAAGATCCTTGTCGCCGCGACCACACATATTCAAGATAACGATCTGGTCCTTATCCATCTCACCAATCATTGTGCTGACATAGGCCAATGCGTGCGATGGTTCCAATGCCGGAATAATGCCTTCTTGCTGGGCGCAAAGCTGGAACGCAACAAGCGCCTCGTCATCGGTCGCACTCACATAATTCACCCGGCCCATGTCATGGAGCCATGAATGTTCAGGCCCGATACCCGGATAATCAAGACCCGCAGAAATCGAATGGGCGTCAATGATCTGGCCATCGTCATTTTGCAAAAGATAGGTCCGGTTACCGTGAAGAATGCCCGGCGTACCACCGGTTAGTGAGGCGGCATGCAGGCCGGACGGAACGCCCTTGCCAGCGGCCTCAACGCCATAAATTTCAACATCTTCATCATCCAAAAACGGATAAAACAGGCCAAGCGCGTTCGAGCCACCACCGATACAGGCAACGATCTTGTCAGGCAAGCGGCCTTCTGCTTGCTGGATTTGCTCTCTGGCTTCGCGGCCAATAACTGATTGGAAATCGCGGACCATTTCTGGGTAGGGGTGCGGACCGGCCGCGGTGCCAATGATATAGAAATGTGTCTCGGCATTGGTAACCCAATAGCGCAAAGCCTCGTTCATCGCGTCTTTTAGTGTGCCGGTGCCAGACGTGACAGGGTGGATTTTTGCACCCAGCAAACGCATGCGGTCAACATTGGGCTTTTGACGGCGAACGTCTTCCTCACCCATGAATACTTCGCATTCCATGTCAAACAAAGCACAGGCAGTTGCCGTTGCCACACCATGCTGGCCAGCGCCTGTTTCGGCAATGATCTTGCGCTTGCCCATCCGCTTTGCCAGCAAAGCCTGACCGATCACATTATTGATCTTATGGGCGCCAGTATGGTTTAGCTCATCGCGCTTTAGATACAGCTTTGCCCCGCCGAAATGTTTGGTTAGGCGCTCGGCGAAATAAAGCGGGCTTGGACGGCCAATATAATGCGTTTGATAATAGGCAAGATCGCGCTGGAAATCGGTGTCATTACGCGATGCGTAATATGCCTCTTCGACCTTCAAAATGAGTGGCATCAAGGTTTCGGCAACAAAACGGCCCCCATGAATGCCAAAGCGGCCGGCTTCATCAGGCTGAGTTGAAAAGGAATTTACAGTTGCGTTGCTCATATCAATCTCGATTAATTTGTGACGTCTCGGCAAAATTCTAGCGATAGGGGCATCAGGCCTCTTTAACGATTGCTTGTTCTACCCTATTTGGGCCGCTGATACAAAGGCCCTGATGCGTTCTGGGTCTTTTTGCCCCGGTGCTGATTCAACGCCGGAAGATATATCAATGACCTTGGCGCCGGTGGTGGCAATGGCTCTGGCAACATTGTCCACGTCCAACCCGCCGGCAAGCATCCATTTTTGCGATCCAGCCTGTCCATCCAGCAACCGCCAGTCAAAACTGTGGCCGGTTCCACCGGGCAATCCACCCGGATCACCCTTGGCGTCAAATAACAACCATTCGGCAATGCCGTTCCAATCGGCACAGCAATCAAGATCGGCGGCGGTCGCCACCCTTATGGCCTTGATAATTGGCAAACGATAGCGGGCGATGATGGCCTTGGCGCGCTCTGGTGTCTCATCGCCGTGCAATTGGATCAAGTGCGGGCGGGCAACCGCAACCACCCGGTCCATCTGCATGTCATCCATATTAACCGTTAGGGCAACGCGCAACGGCGCATCATCACCATAGCGATCGGCGTGATCGGCTAGGGTCTGCGCTGTTAGATCATCAAGATGCCGCGGTGACTTCGGGTAAAACACCATGCCAATAAAGGCCGCGCCCGCATCACGGCAAGTGTCAAAATCGGCCGGTGTTCTGATCCCACAAATTTTCACATCTGCCATGTTGCAACCCTGTTAGTTGAAAAACGCGCTATGACGCGTTTGGCCCTTCGATAAAGGGGCCGGTTTGGGTGTTTTGCGTATTCGTCTGCTGGGCATTGGCCTCGGCCAGTTTTCGCTCAGTTTCAGTGGCTTGTTTCTCTAATTTGGCGATTTTTGACCGTAACCGCCAATTGCGGGTGCGAATCGCAATAAAGGATGTCCAGACCAAAACACCGCCAAAAACAGCCCCAGCGCCACTACCACCCAGAATAAATAGCCATACAGGCGCGGTGACCGATTGGCTGAACGGCCACATATGTACGGTTAAATTGTCGTTGTTTGAAGTCGCGAAAATCATCGCAGTCACCACAATGAAGATGGTGAATAGAAGCCATAATAAACGGCCTAAATAGCGCATATAATGTTCCGATTTAGCGGTTTAAGCGTTCCCGCATTCCTTTTCCCATTTTGAAAAAAGGTACCTTTTTTTCAGAAACTTGAACGCTTGAGCCAGTTCTAGGGTTGCGTCCTTGGCGTGCTTTTCTGTAACGCACTGAAAACGCACCAAAGCCACGAAGCTCAACACGGTTTCCGCGTTCCAGAGCGTTGCCAATTTCATCTAGAATTGTCGCCACCAGACGCTCGAGGTCCCGATGATACAATGATGGATTCTTAGCGGCTAATTTTGCGATTAATTCTGAACGTGTCAACGAACCCACTCCGTTGGTTAACTACCTAATAAATATAAACTTAGGATGCATGCTCATGGTGTGCGGGTCAACTTAAATGGTGATGGAATTGCCAAAGCGGATCACTTTTTACCCCAAACGGCTATTTATCACTGTTACGGGGCATATAAAGAAAAACAGCGCCCCCGTGTTAACCAGAGGCGCTGTTTGAATAGGTAGGGTAAGCCGGAGCTTATTTTGCGTCGTCGTCAGATCCGCGTTTGGCAAGCGCCGCACCAAGGATATCACCAAGGCTAGCACCGCTATCGGATGAACCGTAATCAGCCATTGCCTGCTTCTCTTCGGCAGATTCGCGTGCCTTGATAGACAGTGACAGCTTGCGGGTCTTTTTGTCGACGTTGGTTACAACCGCATCAACCTTTTCGCCTACTGCGAAACGATCGGCACGCTGTTCACCGCGCTCACGGCTAAGGTCAGTCCGGCGGATAAAGCCAGTCATCGCATCACCAATGCTAACGTCAAGACCGTTATCGGTAACGGCGGTAACAATACATGTCACAACTTCGCCTTTGCGATAATTATCGGCCTGACCGGCAAATGGATCTTCGCTCAACTGCTTGATGCCAAGTGAGATGCGCTCTTTATCGACATCGATATCGAGAACCTTCGCTTTGACCATGTCGCCTTTGGTGAAGCCTTCCAATGCGGCTTCGCCAGTGACTTCCCAGCTGATGTCTGAGAGGTGAACCAAGCCGTCGATCTCTTCGGTAAGACCAACAAACAGACCGAATTCGGTGATGTTGCGGATCTCGCCTTCGATCTCAGTGCCAACTGGGTTGGCTGAGCTGAACTCTTCCCAAGGATTGCCAGCACACTGCTTAAGACCAAGTGAAATGCGGCGCTTTGACAAATCAACGTCAAGAACCATTACTTCAACCTGCTGGCTGGTAGATACGATCTTGCCAGGATGCACGTTCTTCTTTGTCCAGCTCATCTCAGAGACGTGAACAAGACCTTCGATACCGGCTTCTAGCTCAACGAATGCGCCATAATCGGTAATGTTGGTAACGCGGCCTTCCATCTTCGAACCGATTGGGAATTTACCCTCAACCGACTCCCAAGGATCAGACAATAGCTGCTTCATACCAAGCGAAATACGCTGGGTTTCGGCATTAAAGCGGATGACCTGAACTTCGACTGTTTCACCAATCTGCAAGGCTTCTGACGGATGGCTGATACGCTGCCATGCGATGTCGGTCACGTGTAGGAGGCCGTCAACACCGCCCAGATCAACGAACGCGCCGTAATCTGTGATGTTCTTAACGACACCCTGAAGGACCTGACCTTCTTGCAGGTTAGAAACCAGCTCTGACCGTGCTTCGGCTCTGGACTCTTCCAGAACAGCCCGGCGTGAGACAACGATGTTGCCACGGCGGCGGTCGATTTTCAGGATTTGGAATGGCTGTGGTGTATTCATCAATGGGCCGATGTCACGCACAGGGCGGATATCAACCTGGCTACCCGGTAGAAACGCAGTCGCGCCAGACAGATCAACAGTAAAGCCACCTTTGACTTTGCCAAAGATGATGCCAGTAACACGCTCTTGCTTTTCGAATGATGCTTCGAGCAAGCCCCATGCTTCTTCGCGGCGGGCTTTGTCACGGCTGAGGACGGCCTGACCATTACGGTCTTCCATGCGCTCAACATAAACTTCGATCTCGTCACCGATATTTACGTTCGGGTCTTGACCAGGGGCGGCAAGTTCCTTCATTGGAACGCGGCCTTCAGATTTCAAACCAACATCAATGATGACAGCGTCACCCTCGATACCAATAACGAAACCGCGGACAACACTGCCCTCGATATTTGTGTTTTCACCAAAACTCTCAGCGAGTAGATCGGCAAAGTTTTCCATTGCAGCACCAGCCGCAGTATTTTCAACAGATGTCAAACAAGTCTCCGTATGTCGCCTACTATTCCAAAGGGTCGGTCCGATTGGAATTGATTTGCCTCAGCTGGCGTGAGGGCCGAATGGTCTGAACAACGGTCATGCTGTGGTAACAGCTAACCCCCTTCGGGTTTTTGTGGCGATCAGTTGATTGTGCCAGCGTCACTAGGTTTATGTTATGAAACCGCGCTGTTCAGTGGCCCGGCTTCAACGATGCTATGAGGTAGTGCTGGCAATATGGGCAAGGGCTTCGGCCATAACAGCATCGGCGTCCATAAAGGTCGTATCGATGATCTTGGCGTTTGGACTTGCTTTTAGAGGGGCCACATCGCGGTTGCGATCACGGTCGTCTCTTGCCTGCATTTCTCTCAGAACGTCGCGGAACATAGCCGATTGCCCCGCATCGCGCAACTCTTTGGTTCGGCGCTCTGCACGCACCTCTAAATTAGCATCCACAAAGAATTTTATCGGCGCATCGGGCAGGACAACACTGCCGATATCGCGGCCGTCTAGAATGGCCCCCGATCCAGTTGGTGGGTGCGCCGCAAATTGACGCTGGAACGCCAGAAGATTGGTTCTAACCTCGGGGATCGCCGCCACCTTGGAGGCCATCATCGCAACCGCATCATTGCGAATGCGAGGGTCGTTGCCGAGCGCTGGATCTAATGTCAGGGACTGGCTAATTGCCTGATCTATATCGATATTTTCGGGGTCCATCTGGCTATCTAGCAATTGCAGGCCAAGCGCCCGATAGAGCGATCCTGTGTCTAAATGTGCCAGATCAAAATGCGCGGCCAGCCGTTTTGCTAGCGTTCCCTTGCCACTTGCGGCTGATCCATCGAGCGCAATAATCACCGCAATCCCCTTATGCTTGGTTCGTTTCTGAGACAATCATCGCGCCGGCTTTGTTCATCTTGTCGGCGAAGCCGGGGAAGCTGGTGGTGATGGTGTCACATCCCGATACGGTGATCGGATTTTGCGCAACAAGACCCAAAGTCAGAAATGACATTGCGATTCGGTGATCATGCTGAGAGGCGATGGTGACGCCGCCTTTAATTGGTGATCCGGTAACGCTCATGGTGTCATCATCATAGGAAACAGTTGCACCAGCGGCAATCAAGCCATCCGCCATTACCTTGATACGGTCGGTTTCCTTTACCCGCAATTCGGCAACGCCTAGCATCTTTGTCGTACCGCTGGCCATTGTGGCGGCAACCGATAGGATCGGGAATTCATCAATCATCGAGGCGGCGCGCTCGGCGGGAACGGTGATGCCGGTAAGCTGGCTATGGCGAACCCGAATATCGGCAACGCTCTCGCCGCCCTCAATGCGCTCGTTATCGATTGTGATATCGCCGCCCATCTCGATAAGCGTGGTGATCAAGCCGGTGCGTAACTTGTTCATGCCAATGGCGTTGAGGGTTATATCGCTATTTGGTGTAATCAATGCCGCAACCATCGGAAAGGCCGCTGATGACGGGTCGCGTGGTACCGCGATATCGGCGGCGGTCATCGTGGCCTCGCCCTCCATCTCGACAATATGAGCACCATCTTCGCGCAGGGTCTGGGTGACCTTGACGCCGAAATGCCGCAACATCATCTCGGTATGATCGCGCGATGCATGCGGTTCCGTTACGATTGTCGTCCCTCTGGCATTAAGGCCAGCAAGCAACACCGCAGATTTAATCTGGGCCGAGGCCACCTTGCTGGTGTGATTAGCGGCAAAGGGCGTCGGTGTGCCGGTAATGGTAACCGGCAACAAGCCGCCGTCACGGCTGGCAATCTTGGCGCCCATAATAGACAGGGGATCGGTAATGCGGGCCATCGGGCGCACACTAAGCGAGGCATCGCCGGTAAAGGTTGCGGTGATGTCCTGACCGGCAACAACGCCCATCAATAGACGCGCGCCTGTGCCTGAATTGCCGAGATCAAGCGGCGCAGTTGGTGACATTAGCCCATGCAGGCCAACGCCGGTAATGACCCAGCTACCGTCGCTATGCTGTTCGATATCAACCCCAAGAGCCCGCATCGCATTGGCCGTCGCCATCACATCGGCGCCCTCTAGCAATCCGGTAACGCGGGTCGTGCCGATAGCCAAGCCGCCAAAAATGAGTGAGCGGTGCGAGATCGATTTATCCCCGGGCACATCAAAATTGCCAGTCAGCCCGTCACCACTTGTCGTGTCGGGGGCATGAGAGGTGAGGCTAGTATCGGTGTGGTCTGAGGAATTCATAATCAGCGGCTACTCTATCGATTGTTCCGATTGGTGGTGTTCGGTCTGGCAATGGGTATTGGACACGCGATTGAATAGACGTAATGGCGGTATTTAGCAAGTATCGCGGGGTTTCACGGTCATTGGCCTATTGTCTTTCCTATCGTCTTTCCTATCGTCTTTCCTGTTGTCTGTCCTTGTATCTTTCCCTGACGCTTTTTCCCTAATCATAACCTTATCATCCCTACCAGCTTCCCCCCGCACAGCGCAATTGCCGTGGGCGGGCACCGGTTATCTAGCAGGGGTTATCTAATGGTCAAATTTTCTAACTTTTTGGGTGGATAGCCCTATTATTTGGTGATCTTTTTGAAAATTTTTGGGGTTAGGCGATATTTTGCTTTGACAGCGCCAAAAATTTGTATCAAATCCGTGAATATACAGCGAACTGAAATAAACATTGCATAAGGATTTTGTTTATGGCGAAGGTTGATTTGGGATTGAAACGGTCCTGCGCTAGTTGCGATATGCGGTTTTATGATTTTAATCGGACCCCCATTCTATGCCCTGGCTGCGGCACCGAATTTGACGCTGAGAATTTGATCAAGGCTCGTAAAGGACGTGGGGCAAAGGCCCCGGCAAAGGCAGCGGCGGTATCAACGCCGGATGCGGCAGTCGCGACCGCGGCGGCCAACGACGCTATTGACGAGAGCCTCGACGGCAATTTCGACGATACTCTGGATGACAGCCTAGATGATAGCGCTGACGAGAGTGTTGATGAGACTATCAGCGATATTAGCGCCGGTGTTGAGGATGAAGATTTCGAAGATGTTGATTTTGATGATGGCGAAGTCGATGAAGAGGCTGGCGGCCTGATCCAGGATAATATTTCACCGGATGACGAACTGCTCAGCAACATCTCCACAGGTGACGAAGATTAGATAAAAGCCCGCTGTTACCGGCGTCGATAGCTTTTTTGCTAAAAGTCCCAATTTTTGCTTGCGCGGCGGAGCGTCGCTGCTATACAACATCGAAACTTTCCGGCGCATTGTGTCGGGAGGTACCGATTTGGACGGATAGGGCCGCATGCGGCATAGATATCCAAACGGGGCTATAGCTCAGCTGGGAGAGCGCTACAATGGCATTGTAGAGGTCAGCGGTTCGATCCCGCTTAGCTCCACCAAATCACCCTAATCTCTTAATATTTGTATGGATTGTCTTAGGCAGCGGCGCTGTTTTGCTGTGCTAGGCGAACGCTGGCCAATAGTTCCTCAGCCGAGATCGCCTGACGGATATCGTCGGCATTCATTCCTAACAAACGCGCGGCTAGACCAACCGTGGTCAAATGGCTGCTGCTTGCACCCATTGGGCCAAGCACCATACAGATAATATCGACATCGCGGCGATCACTAGCGTCAAAGCAAAGCGATTTGTCTAGCGTTGCCAATAGGACAATATCCTCTTCCAGCCCCTCGATCAGCGCATGCGGAATGGCAATGCCCCGACCAATGCCGGTATTGCCAAGCTTTTCGCGCTTCATGATGGCGTCAAGAATTGCCCGTGATGGGACGCTACAATTGGCGGCGGCCATATCGGCTAGATGTTGCAACAGCTGCTTTTTGCTAGTTGCATTATACCGACATGCCACATGACCAAGTGACATCATTTCTTGCAATGACATATTGTATCCCCGAGTGAGAACCACTCATTATCCAGCCGGAGTGTAAGTAAATACGATGCAATTTGACCGGCGGCGCGGACATTATGAGCGCGGCCCGTGAGTGTCAAGCCGTTAATGGCAAGCGGGCGCAAACTGACCCTATTGCTAGGATAGCGGGTGTGGCTTTTGGTGAAAAGGGCGGGCGCTGCGGTGAAATATGCAGATTATATCGAGAATCGTTCACCCAGATAGACTTGGCGAACGCCGCGATGCTCGACAACCTCTTGCGGGGTGCCTTCCATCAACACCGAACCATCATGGATGATATAGGTGCGGTCAACGACATCTAGGGTCTCACGGACATTGTGATCGGTGATCAGGACGCCGAGGCCGTGGCCTTTTAGCTGGCTGATCAGGTCGCGGATCTCTCCCAATGCGATCGGATCGATGCCGGCAAGCGGTTCATCAAGCAACAGGAATGTCGGCCGCGCGGCCAATGCGCGGGCAATTTCAAGACGGCGGCGCTCACCACCCGATAAATTGACTGATGGTGTTTTGCGCAGGTGGGTAATGGCAAATTCTGCCATTAAATCCTCTAGCAAGCCGTCCCGATCATCCTCGGTGCCTTCTTGCGTTTCCAGCACAGCGCGGATGTTTTGCTCTACGGTCAACCCCCTGAAAATACTGGATTCCTGAGGCAAATAGCCAATGCCAAGACGGGCGCGCTGGAATACCGGCAGGCCGGTGATATCATTGCCATCAATCTGGACATTGCCCTCATCTGCCGGCAATAGACCGGCCAGAATATGAAATGTAGTGGTTTTACCAGCGCCGTTTGGTCCAAGCAGACCAACGGCCTCACCGCGGCGCAGTTTCAGCGATACATTGCGCACCACCCGCCTTTGGTCAAAGCTCTTGCCGATGCCGCTCGCCACAAGTCCACGCGTCTCGGCAACCAGTTTTGGTGCTGATGGCCCAAAATTTAGCTCGCCGCCAATAGCCGTTGGCGCACCCATAGTAGGCGCACCCATAGTAGGCGCACTGGTAGTTGGCGTACTGGCAGTTGGCGCGGGTGTGGTTGGTTGATTGGCCGAGGGGGGAAAGGGCCGGTTACCGTCATAATTTTCGGTCATTATTACGTTGCCCTCATCAAGGCGTTTAATTGTTCATTATGGCGGCAAAGCCTATTGGCTGAGGACTCCGCTGACGCGCGATCCAGAACCATCTGATAATATTCGACTAATTCCGGTGTCAAAGTCAACCTCTGCGCGCGCGCCGCGCATTACGTTCGGTCCATCCTTGACTTCGACATTGCCAGTTAGCACTGCCTTTGATGTCGCATAATCATAGGTCACGCTGTCGCCTGTTGCGATCTTGCCATCGCTGGTAACGACCTTCACATTGTCATCGGCATTGATTGTTTTAAGGGCGCCATCAGCGCCAATAATGCCAACCACACGCTCGCCAGAAATGGTGCGTTTATCCGCGTCCACATAGACCGCTGAACCGCGGGCAACGATCGTTTTATTGGCGGGGTCGGCGGCGTTGTAATTGATGTCACGGGTCGCCGTCATCGTTCCTGTAGCGCCACTTACCACCGCGTTCTTGCCCTCGACGACGTAAATTAACCCTTTGATATCATATGTAAGTTTTTCACCTTGGGCGAGGGTGTCTGCGCTTTTGTAATCAACATTGCCGGTGGCAACGACCTTGTCGATACGGCGCTTTGCGGCCTTTGGATCATAGGTCGCAACTAATTCTTCAGCCGCCAGTTCGGTGCGTCCCTGTTTGGCAATCGCACCGCCCTTGGCAATGTAGATGCCGGCGTTCTGATCCCATTCCAATAGCTCGCTAGCCTCGATGGTTAGGGGCTCTGATTGCTGGGCAATGGCGGCGTTAGGGCCAGCCAGAATAGCGACAAAAACGGGGGCCATTATCATCGCTGTTCGGAATGATTTAAAGAGTGCTACATGTCGCATTTTTTTACCTTACCTATTGCGATGCCCGATGATTGGCTTACTAACTTATCCTGTTTGTGCCGCATGGTGCGGCGATAATCTTTCGTCTATTTAGAGTCTTGTGTCTATTCAAAGGCGACAATGTTGTTCAGAATCATTCTAGCATCACCAATAAAGCGGATGCGCTGGCCGTTCTGGGTGCTGTCCATTGCGTTTGAGGTGATGATGCTCGATGGGTCGCGCACCTCCACCGGGGCCTCACTGCGCATGTCACCGGTGCTGAAATCAGCATATAGCAATTCGGTTTGCAGGGTGATGTTACGGTTGTAATCGGTGAGGATTACCGATCCGGACAAATCGACCTGACTGGTTGTTTGGTTAAAGATACCACTATTGGCCGTTGCACTGGTGGTGGACCCATCGTCAAAATGCATCGATGCGGTTGGCTGATCCAAAGATATCTGGCCGGACCCGTCTTTATCTTCATTCGCGCGGTCGGCGATGATTTCAAAATTATCGCCTGATTCAAGGCGGCCGCGATAGCGCACACCGGTTAACTCCACATTGCCATCATCATTAACGGCGATCTCTTTGATATCGAGGCGGATGTCATCGCCAGAGCGAAACAGGCCAAGCCAGCTTATGATGGCGATGGTGGCGACCAAGCCGAGGCCAATAAACACAAAGCTTGGGCGGGCGAACCATGCGGGTTTTGCCTCAGCCTTTGATTGCGCATTTTTAGGGGCGAATTTGGCGAGGCGGGTCTTTGTCTGCTGATCATTGTCTGGCATTTTGGGGCCTGCCCTCGGTCATTTGGTAAGTGTGGTCGTCTTGCTTTGCGTGATGCTCTTGAGATTGCGTTTAGTGATGGAAAATATCCAACTCGGCAAAGCCGGTGAGATCCAGCTTTGTCCGTGTTGCCAAAAAGTCGAAACAGGCGGCGGCTTCGGCACTGCGGTTCTCGCGGGCTAGCATCATGTCTAATTTGGTGCGCAGCTGGTGCAGGTACAAAACATCACCAGCGGCATAGTCACATTGCTGTGGGGTTAATTCATCGGCGCCCCAGTCAGATGATTGCTGTGCTTTGGAAATCTCGATCTGCAATAACTCGCGGCAGAGATCCTTTAGACCATGCCGATCAGTATAGGTCCGGCAGAGTTTTGACGCGATCTTTGTACAGTAAACAGGCCCTTTGATTTCGGCAATATTGTGGTTCAATACGGCAATATCAAAGCGCGCAAAATGGAACAGCTTGGTAACGCTGGCATCTTGCAAAAGCGCGGTAAGATTTGGGCTTGGCTTGGCATCAACACCAATTTTCACCAGATGCGCATTGCCGTCACCAGATGATAGCTGGACCAGACAGAGCCTGTCGCGATGCGGGTTTAGACCCATCGTTTCAGTGTCAATCGCAACCGAAGTGCCAAAGCTAAGGCCATCGGGTAAATCATCGTGGTAAAGCGTGGTCGCCATGCTGGTCACTTTCTCGCCTAGGGAAGGCTGGCTAGCCCCTGCAAGGCTGGCACTGTGTCTGTTACCACCCTAGTATCAAAAATAAACAACAAATCCAATCAGTTTGTTACGCACAGCGCATGCCCAAGGCCGTTATGCACCGTGCCATTAGAGCGGTCAGCATGCCATTATAGCGGCCGGCGTGCCAGCGAGAAGACTTGGCCGGTTGGGCCGCCAATCCCGTAAGAGGCTATCAAGAGCGCTAATTCGGCTACCTCATCGGGGTGTTTCACCCGCTCCCACGCGGGTAATCCGGCAGGTGGTTCATTGGTGAATTTGTCCAGAATATCCTTTGTGGTGACACCTGAATTGGGGTCTTGGCGGCTCAATGTCGTTGTGGCTGTTGGGCCTGGAACCAGCGTGTTCACAGCGATCCCGCGGTCCCACACCTCATTTGCGAGGCCTTCACTCATCATGTTCAACCCTGCCTTTGAGACATGATAGGCGGCGCTATTCTGTCCGGGGCTAAAGCCTTTGCCGGACGATAGATTAATGATGCTCGCACCGCTCGGCATGGCCGCTAGCAAATGCCGGGTAAATAGATAGGGGCCGCGAATATTTACCTCGATTGTCTTCCACCATGCCTCGGGGTCTGACTCTGCCAATTTGCCCTGATCGAGATAGGCACCAGCATTATTCACCAGAATATCGACGCTAGAGACGGATTGTTTGATCATTTCGCAAAAGGCTGTCACGGCAATAGCATCGGCAACATCAAGCGCCTCGGCAATGCAGCGCCGCCCCATGGCCTCTATCTCTGCTTTTACCGCCGCAATTGCCTCACCAGACCGTGCGCAAATCACCACATCCGCCCCGGCATGGGCAAAGGCAAGGGCGATTGAACGGCCAATACCGCGCCCCGCCCCAGTCACAATCGCCGTCTTGCCAGAGAAATTATGGTTCCCAGAGAAATTATGATTTATTGTCATTATGATCCTTCTAATTGCGCCTCAAGCTGGGCGATTTTCTGGTTCATCTCGGCTAGACCGGCGTCCCAATCGGCCTGATGCTTGGCGACATAATGCGCGGCTGGTAATACCGCTTGCAGACAATCTGTACCGGCAAATATGCGCGTGTCACATACCATAACAAACGGACGGTCCTTGACTGTTTTGGCTTCGGCAAACGCGTCTATAATGTCGGTAATATTATTGCCATCCACTCGGCGTACAGCGCATCCAAAGGCGGCAAACTTTTCTGGTACGGGCTCCACCGCTAGAACATCCTGTGTCCGCGAGGTTGCCTGCAAATCGTTATTGTCGATGATATAGACGAGGTTTGATAGCTTTTGGTGCGCCGCGAACATGGCCGCTTCCCAGACATTGCCTTCCTGTAATTCACCATCGGAAAACAGACAATAGATCCGTTTGTCATTGCCTTTCATGCGCTCGCCCCAGGCGATGCCAGCGGCTTGTGATGGTCCTTGACCAAGTGATCCGGCGGTGATTTCAAAGCCTAACTGCCCTTCAATCGGGCTTTGGTCGATTTTGGTGCCATCGGCGTTATAGGTACGCAAATCCTCCATGTCATAGGACCCATGCTCGGCAAGGGCGCCATAGGTCATAATCGCGTCATGCCCGTTTGACAGGACAAAACGGTCATGGAACCACCCCGTATCATCGCCGCGCATTTCATCAAAATACAGGCAGGCTGCAATATCGGCCAAGGCCACGCCCTGACCGGCATAACCGCCGCGCTGCATGCAGATATCCAACACATTGCGCCGAATTTTTGCCGCCATTAGTTCCAGCGCAGTGATGCGGCTATTCGAGATCTGGTTCATTATGCAGCTCCTTCAATGCGGGTTGCGAGTGTCTCGGCGTCTAGGCCAAGCTCGCGCCGGATATGCCCAAGCGTGCCGCCGGGGGCCCATTGGTTCGGAACACCGATGCGGGTGATTTTCGGTCCGCCGCCAATATCCGATACAATTTCACTAACAAGACTGCCAAGGCCAGTGACAATCTGATGGTTCTCTACGGTCACAACGGTATTATGCGCGAAACAATAATCGGCGACTTCCGTTTCATTGACCGGCTTTAGGGTGGGCACATGCAAGAGAGAGTGCTTGATGCCCTTTTCCGTCAGGATGGCGCTGGCTTCTAATGCCCATTGCGTGGCATGGCCGGTGGCGATAATGCCAATGCCGCCACCATCAACAAGCTGGTATGTCTTGCCAAGTTCAAACCGGTATTTGTCTGGATCAAGAAGCCGCGGCGTGTCACCGCGATGGGCGCGCATATAAACAAGGCCCGGCGTGTCAACTGCGACTTCCATCGCCTGTTCAAATTCGGTCACATCCATTGGATCAATGACAGTGGTGTCAGGAATGGCGCGGACCATGCCAAGATCCTCTGCCGCCTGATGATGGATGCGGGCCGGATTGGCAATGCCCGGGGTAAATCCAAGAACAATACTGGTAAGCGGCCCAGTTCCCATACAGATCATCATCTGGTCATAGGCGCGGCGTGTTGCGTAACAGGCAAAGGTGGTTGCAACTGGCACAAAGCCAGCCTTGGCAACACCCGCTGCAACTGAGATCAAATTCTGTTCCGCCATCCCGACATCAAGATGTTGGCCCGGAAGCTCTTTTTTCACACGAATGATCTGGCAATATTTGCTGAGATCGGCACTCATCATCACTACATCCTTGCGGCGGGTGCAAAGATCAAAGCTGATATCGTCAAAAGGTGCAGGATGAATAACTGGGCCATTGGATAGTAACATGGCGGTGTCCTTGTGGTTGTTAGCTGGTTTTGGTCAAGAGCAGGCGAACTGGGTAAGGGCAGTGTCCTGAGGCGGTGTTAATAGGCCGGGTTCGCTCGATAATGCGACTTTGCCGCCGGTGATTGAGGTGGCTGAAACGCACAAATCTGTGCGCAACGGATTTTCGTTCACATCCATTTCGCATTTCGAACTGTCACCAATAAAGGCACTGATCGCGAGGCCGGCTTGCTGGCCAACACCAGATCCCATGAAATGCGGCCATAGCGTGCATCCATCTGGCAAGGCGGCGGCTAGATCGAGCGCCCCCGTGACTCCGCCCCATTTTGCGACATCGGGCTGCAAGACGCTAACACCGGCATTGGCCATGCCAAGGAATTGCGGGATGCCGTAGAGGTTCTCACCTGCGGCAAGTGGTATGCGTGTTTGGCTGGCTAGGTCGTGCCAAATTTGGGGGGCAAGATCGGCGCGGATTGGTTCCTCGGCAAATAAAAGCTCATAATCCTCAAGGCGCTTTAGAATCGCTAGGGCGTCTTGCGGATCCCAACATTGGTTGGCATCGATCATTAACCGTGCCCCGTCACCCATCTGGCGCGCGGCCTCGGCGACGAATGCTACATCGCTATCGGCATCAAAACCGATCTTTAATTTGAACTCTGACTGTCCCATCACAGCGTGATCAGTCATCCGCTTGACGAGGTCAGGCTGGTTCACTGAACTGGCATAGCATTGGGCAGAAGCGTTCACATTCATAAAGCTGGCAAAGCTCTGGCCAGCATGGCGAAGGCACAAATCCCACGCCGCAGTGTCGAGGCCAGCAAGGATATGCTCGAAGACTTTGTCCTGACCAATATGAAGAAAATAAACCGATAGGCGTTGGCGCAGATGGGCGGTTAGTTCTGCCGGCGCGGCAAACCTAAAACCGGTGAGATGAGTGGCAACAACATCCTCCACCAAATGCGCCTTGTGAATATTGGCGCGCGGTGGAAAGTTCGCCCAGATTTCGCCCCAGCCAAAGCAACCATCATCAGCCACAAGCTTGACCAATAACGCTGGCCGCACATGCATCTGGCCAAGCGCCATATTTGGGCTGACACCGCCATGGGCGTTCAATGGATACAGCTCGACCGAAGCCAGCTTTACGTCATGTTTAAAATTCATGGCGTTGGCCTTGTCTGATCTCATGTTGTTGTAAAAAAGTCATGCTATCGGTCTCAATAAGCCACATAGGCGGCATGCTCACTGGTGTAGAAATTGATTGCTGTGGGGCCAACGGAATAGGCACCGACGCCTGAATTTTTGATCCCGCCAAAGGGCATATTATTGTCGGGTACGGTGCCGTGATTCACGTGCATCATACCGTTCTGGCTTTCGGCAAGAAAACGCTGGACGAGGCTGTTCTGGTTCGAGAACAGCGCAGAGGTCAGGCCAAATTCAGTGCCATTCAAGATCTGCATTGCCTCGTCGAAATCGTCATATTCCAACAGGCTCAGGACGGGGCCAAAAATCTCTACCTGTCCAGCGGTGCTATCATGTGCCACGTCGCCTAAAATGGTTGGACGATAGTAATAGCCGCCTTCATCACCGGCACCATCTGGGGCATGGCCGCCGGCCAAGGCAACGGCCCCTTCGGCGATCGCTGTGGCCGTGGTCGCGGTGACCTCCTGCCAATGCTGGCGGTTGCATAGTGGCCCCATATTGGTGGCTGGATCCATCGGGTCACCCAAAATGGCGGCATTGGCTTTTTCGACAAATAACGCTTTCGCCTCTTTGGCAAGATCACGCTGGATAAGAACGCGGCTAATGCTGGTACAACGCTGGCCACCGGTTTGGAATGCCGCCCCGTAAATCTGGGTGACGGCATTATCAAGATCGTGGCAATCATTCAAAATGGCCGCATTTTTACCGCCAAGCTCTAGCTGGGCCGGAATAAGATTTTGCGCCGCCGCCGCGCCAACAAGGCGTCCAGTTGTAACGGATCCGGTAAAGCTTACGCCTTGGATATGTTCCTCGGCGATCAATGCGCTTGCCTGCCGCCCGCCAATCATCGCCATTTGCACCAGACCTTCGGGGAAGAACTCTTGCGCGATCTCACATAGGATGTAATTCGCCGCTGGGGTGAATTGGCTTGGTTTGAAAATCACCGCATTGCCAAAGGCAAGGGCTGGACACATTTTGCGCAACGGTGTCATTGCTGGAAAATTCCACGGCGATATACAGAAGATCGTACCACGGGGGCGGCGCAAGATTTGATTGGAGAAATTAGGTCGGCCAGTCGCAATTGGTGTGGCCCCCATACGGGCGGCTTCGCCAACCATGAAACGGCCTTCGGTGGCACCTTTCATCGTCTCGCCTTTGGCCTCGGCTAGGATCTTGCCTTGCTCTGCGACAATGGATTCGGCGATACGGTCGGCATTCGCCACCACCGCATCCAAGAACGCGTCTAGACGTGCGCCGCGTTCAAGGCCCGGCAATTTTGCCCATTCGGCTTGGGCGGCGTTGGCACGCGCAACTATGCCCGGAATATCTGCCTCATCGGCCCAGCTATAGCGCCCAACGATTTGCTCTGGTTTTGCCGGATTTACCGTCTCGAAAGTAGGGCCAGTGCCGGTGGTAAAATCATATTTTGGTGACATAATGAGGTAGATCCTTAAGGCACGATAATAGCGCGGGGAAGAAGTTCGGTTTCTAGCTGTTGTTTGGCTTCGGCATGGGTCACCCAGTCTGGCGGCGGGAAGTTAGCCGCCATATCCCAATCATCGCCCGTTGCCTGCATATGCGCTGTGATGCGCTGGTCAAATTCATCCATCATCGCGGCATGTTGCGGGTCGTCGACAAGATTAGTCTGTTCCAGCGGGTCACTGTTCAGATCATATAGATCTGTGCGCAAATCCTTGGTGCGGACATATAGCCAGTCACGCGTGCGGATGCCGCGCTGGGCATAGGGCGTGTATTCACCAACATTGCCATCATTCTGGCGGAATAGCTGGTACCAGATGGTATCACGATGAGTGTCGCTAGTGCCGTCCAGCGCGGCAAGATAGCTTTGTGAGTGGGTGTCATCTGGCATGGTGATGTCCAGCATTTCGCACAAGGTCGCCATCAGATCGACGCCAACATCAACCATTGCTTCGCTCTTGCGTCCACCCGCCAACCGGTCAGGATAGCGAATGATGAACGGCACTTGCATGGCGGCGCGATATGCCTGGTTCTTGATTCCACAGAAAGACCCGTGCTGGCCGAGCATGTCGCCATGGTCGCTCCAGAAGATCACCATCGTATTGTCGGCAATGCCAAGCTTGTCGAGATGGTTCATTAGGCGCCCGACATTCCAGTCAATATTGCTGATCATACCGTAATATTCGGCCATGAACTGGCGGATTTCAGCCTCTGTTTCGGGCTCGCCAGCGGGTTTCTTATCATAGGCGGCATGGCTGTGATGGGCCGCCTTGGTGGCGCCATTACACAGAACATTTGTCCGAAATTCCTGTGTCAGGCGTTGCTTTTCCATGTCCGGAACGCCCGCGCGCAGATCCATATCTGCCGGATCATACATAGAGCGCCAATGCTCTGGCATATTGTTCGGGAAATGCGGCGGACCATAGCTCACATAGCCAAAGAATGGCTTGCCGCTATCATTGTTGGCGGCATCGTCGATGAAGTCGATCAACTGGTCAGTCTGGTAGTCAGGCTCGTAGCGTTTCGACAGGTGGGGCGTGCCAGCATCATCAAAATAGACGGATTTCAGATATTCGTGACCGCGGTTAAATCCAACGAAATGGTCAAAGCCGAAGCGCCGTTCCTTTGGCACAAATCCCGGCTTTGGCCCGCCTTCAAGATGCCATTTGCCAATATAACCGGTTTGGTATCCGGCATCGCCTAGCATTTCGGCAAGGAATGTCTGGTCGCCGCGAAGGGGAAAATGGTTTTGCACCATGCCGTGGCCTTGCGCGTATTTGCCGGTAAGAACACTAGCACGGAACGGACAACAGACCGGATAGCTTGTATAGGCCTCGGTAAAATGCACACCCTCTTGCGCCAGACGGTCAATGTTTGGCGTCTTCACCACTTTATTGCCGCTACATCCCATCGCGTCAGCGCGCATCTGGTCAGGATAGATGATGATGATGTTGGGTTGCTTACTCATGCGCTCTCTCCTTTGATGGTGCGGCGAAGGCGTCTCCAGATAGGCTCGCCAAACAATGTCAGGAACAATAGGCCATAGATCACCAAGCCAATCGGCGTGTTGAAGAATTCAAGAACGCTGCCCTGTGATGTGGTGATCGATTGGCGGAACCCATCTTCAAAAATGGCACCAAGCACAAAGCCGATCACGAGCGGAGCCACACTGAATCCCAATTTACGGATGATATAGCCAAACACCCCGGCCGCCAGCATCACACCAACCGCGAACAGGCTGGCAAAGGTGGAATAGATACCGGCAACGCTCAATAGCAATACGAGGGGTAGTACGATGTTCTGTGGTACGCGGATGATCTGGGCGGCAAAGCGGATGGCAAAATAGCCAACCAGCATCAACACGATGTTGATCACGAACAGGCCGATATAGATGGCGTACATGATGTCGCCGCGCTCTTCGAATAGCATCGGGCCCGGTGTTAGATTGTTGATTGCAAAAGCACCCAATAGGATTGCCGCCGCGGGTGTTCCAGGAACGCCCAATGTCATAGTCGGCAATAACGCACCACCAACCGTTGCGTTATTCGCGGTTTCCGGCGCAAGCACGCCAAGCGGCGAGCCTTTGCCAAATTCCTCTGGCTTGTCGGAGCGTCGCTTTTCTTCGGCGTAGGAATAATAGGCCGCGACCGCCGCGCCTTCGCCGGGGATAATGCCGATGATTGTTCCGATCACCGAAGACCGTGCCAACGTGCCGCGCAATTCCTTGATGCGCCGCCAACCCGGAATAACGATCTTTAGACTGCTGGCATTGAAATCAATGCGGGTCATTGCCCGTTCGGCGCCAATAAACACTTCCGACACTGCAAAAATACCGATCAGGAATGGAATCAGCTTGATGCCGCTATAGAATTGGTAGCTACCAAAAGTATAGCGCTCGCCGCCGCTAAGCGGGTCAATGCCCCATGTTGTCAACCACAATCCAACGCCGGCCATGGTCAAGCCCTTCCACAGGCTAGCACCGGCAACGCGCACAACAACCGACAGGCCAAAAACGCAGACTGCAAGATATTCCCGCGGGCCGAATTGCGCCGCTAGCTTGGCTAGAAGGGGGGCGAAAATGGCTAAGATAACGGCGCTAAACAGGCCGCCTAGCACCGATCCGGTGAGTGATAGGCCAAGGGCCTCGCCGCCGCGCCCTGAACGGAACATTGCATTGCCATCTTGGGCCGTTGCCACGGCGGCACCGGTGCCCGGTATTCGCGCCACAATAGCACTAATAGAGCCGCCATAAATGGAGGCCGAATAAATTGCTAGCAACAGCACAATCGATGGAACGAACGGCATTTCAAACGTAAAGGGAAGCGCCAGCGATAGCGCAACTGGCGGCCCAAGGCCTGGCAAAACGCCAATAACGATACCGATGGTGACGCCAACCACTAGCATCACCAGCGTTAAGGGCTGGAATAATAAATCTACGGCAAGATTAAAGGCTATTGCATCAAACATGGGCACCGCCTATTGGAAATGGGTGTCGAGGCCATAGGTGAACACCAAATAGGTTAACACCGACCCAATTATAATGATGGCGAATTGCCACAATTTGCGGGTACCCATAGCCAGAGCAACCCATGGTGCCGCAATAATGCCGGCGGCAATGAAGCCAAATTCGCGCCAGATAAAAAAGCTGGCACAGGTCGCGACCATCGTGAACAGGCCGCGCCGCGCTTGTATCCAGTCTTTATAGACCGTCTCGCCCTGATCACCGCCAGATCCACCCGCCAGCAAATATTCAAAGGCATAAATGACAGCGCAAACAGCAATGAAAGAAATGAGGGCAAGGGGAAAGAAATGTGTTGGCAATGTCGCACCGCCCAGAGCCGGCGTCTCAAACCCACTGGCAAGCCAAGCCATATAGGCAAATGTCACCATCAAGACGGCGACAAAGACAAGGTTTGCAATGCGTTGTGAAATCATTTCCAGACTCAATCAGGTGCTTAAACAAGGGCTACAGTGAAACTAAATAGATAAAGAAAACGACATCCCGGCTGCATTATGCCGGGATATCGATAAAGTTAAGGCTTATTTGTGCAACAAGCCAAGGCCATCAAGGATCGGTGAATATAGATCCTTGCCAGACTGAATAAGCGCCGTGGTGTCCTCGACACCATGCACCCAATACCAGCTGATGGCAGACGGAATAGATGTGCGGAATGCATCATTGTCCATAGAGGCTTTGGCTGCATTTAGGAGTGTCTTAACCACATCGTCAGGCGTGCCTGCTTTAACGGCAAAGCCACCATGAACCCAAGCGCCAGCTTCTTTGCCCGGCACAGCTTCGCCAACAGTGCGAACGCCCGGCAGGTCTTTTGCATAGAAATCCTTGCGGTTGTTATCAAGGATGATCAATGGACGGATCTTGTCGCCAAACGCGTTCTTCGAGGCAACCTGACCAACAGCGACATCAACCTCACCGGCAACAAGACCGTTTAGCGATGCAGGCACTGTTTTTAGCGCGATAGTAGTGAATTCCAGGCCAAACTGGTCAGCCAACTGGACGGCAGAAAGGTTCGGCGGGGCACCAAGATTGTTAACGCCCATCTTTAGCTTTTTGCCCTTCGCGCCTTCGATGAACTCTTCAAAGGTTGTGTAAGGGCTGTCGCTGCGCACATAGAGTGCGTTCGAGGCAGAAATGCCAGCAAATAGCGGTACGAAATCCTTCAGGGGATCATAAGGAGTGGCACGCGTCAGCGGCACTACCATAAAGCTCGGCGGTGACCAGTTGAACAATGTGTAGCCATCGGCAGGTGCCTCAACCACTGACATAGTGGCTGGAACATGGGCGCCGCCTGGACGGTTCACAACATTAACAGGAACGCCGAGTTCCTTGCTCATAGCCTCGGCCTGAATGCGGGCCATAACGTCGGCATTACCACCGGCGGCAAAAGAGACCACCAAGGTAATTGGCTTTTCCGGGTAAGCGGCCTGGGCAACTGTTCCCATGCTAAATACAGCCATTGCGGCAATGCTTACGCCGGCTAGCTGTTTGATTATTCGTTTCATTTGTTCCTCCCAAATATATCCGCTAGAGCCCAACTCAAGACGCATGCGCGGCAGTTAAATAGTAAATCTGGTCTTCTAATGATCGAAAGTACTAGACATCCATACCATTAATTATTAATGTAAACCGAGTCAAACGCTATTTTTCAGAGGCCGCCATGAACTTGACAGAAATGAAACGAGAGTCTGTGCCTCTTCATGTCGAGGTGGCGTCCTTGTTGCGGAACCAAATCATGTCTGGGCGATTGCGCGCTGGTGAGAGGTTGCCGGCGCTTAGTGAGCTCACCGAAAAATTTGGTGTGGCCCGCATGACCATTCGCCAAGCCATGGGTGCATTGCAAGATGAGGGCTTGATAGAGCGCTATGCGGGCAAAGGCACATTTGTTCGCGACGTTGAAATCCCTGTGCGCCAGAAATTGAACATGAAGGCCGAGCTTTCGCAGCTTCAATCGATGGTGGCACAGCTTGAAGTGTCAATCGTCGGTGATGGCGAGCCAGCCGCGCTTGTTGATGTGGATGGCACCGCCTTTCGTCAAATGAAGCGGACGCACACACAGTCTGGCGAGCCATTCTGTCAGGTGGATATTTTGCTGGAAGATCGGGTGTATCTAAAAGCGCCGGATCGCTTTGAGAATGATATCGTCGTTACCGTGCTCAAGGATTTGAATATCGATGTCCAGTCGGCCCGCCAGCGTGTCACTATTTCCTATGCTGATGTTGAAATTGCCGAAGCATTGGGCGTGCCGATCAACGCACCAGTGTTCCGCGTACTTCGCGACTTTTTCTGCGACAAAGGCAATCTTGTCTATTCGGCGACACTAATCTATCCGGGCGACAAACTCGAGCTTGATATCGAATTTACCGTCTGATCCACCGCTTAAATTACCGTTATCTCACCGCTTAAACTATCGTCTGGGGGCGGTTCCTTTTTACAGTACAGGTCATGCTATGCAAAAAGATCACAATATTGCCGCGCTAGAGCATATGGCGACTAAATTGCGACTTCATGTTGTCAATATGGTTGCGCCATCGGGTCAGGGTTATGTCCAGCAAGGGCTTGGCGCGGCAGATATTTTTACCTCGCTCTATTTTGCCGAGGCGACAATGGATCCGACTAATCCGACATGGCGTGACCGTGACCGGATTTTCCTAACAACAGCGCATAACACGGCGATTTTTTATGCGGCGCTGGGCGAGAAGGGGTTTTTCGATGCAGAACGCTTGTCCAGCTATGTGACCGACGGATCGGAATTGGAAATCAATTCATCCGAGCGCATGGGCCCGTTTGTCGAGGCGACTTGTGGCTCTCTGGGCCAAGGCCTGTCAGTGGCAATTGGATGTGCGCTGGCGGCAAAACGACAGGGCCGCGCGAGCCGTTTCTATGCGATTCTCGGTGATGGTGAGATGCAGGAAGGCCAGATCTGGGAGGCGGCGATGTTCGCTGGAGCCGCTGGACTGGATAATCTATGCCTGATCGTCGATTACAATTTTGTGCAATCAGAAGGCCCGATGGATTTGGTAATGTCGCTGGAGCCGTTGTTGGACAAGATGGAGAGCTTTGGTTTTGCCTGTCAGGAGGTTGACGGTAATGATATGGGCGCGTTGCTGGCGGCCTATAACAATGCCCGCGAAACCAAGGGCAAACCTAGTTTCATCAAGGCAAACACCCTTATGGGCAAGGGCGTTGCTTCGTTAGAGGGGTTGATGTTCCACCAATTGCGCTTCCCCGAAGAAGTCGCCAATAGTGCCCGCGCCGAATTGGAGGCACAGCTATGAGCCAGACACTCACCCAATTAGAAGCGGCCGATTTCATCAACCGGTCATTTACGCCGGTGCCGCGTTCCTATGGTGACGCCTTGCTCGATGCCGCAAAGACGGATGAACGGATTGTTGCGCTTTGTGCCGATTTGGTGACGCCGACCGAGACAGACCGGTTTCGCGATGAATTGCCGGATCGGTTTCATAATACTGGGATTGCCGAGGCCAATATGATCGGCATGGCGGGCGGCATGGCGCGTTCGGGCGAGATACCGTTCTGTCACAGTTTTTGTGCCTTTATCACCAAGCGCGTGCTCGACCAGATCACCTTGCAGACGGCTTATCCTAATTTGCCGGTGAAAATTGTTGGGTTTCTGCCGGGTGTTGCAACATTGCTTGGTGTATCGCATCAGGCGATTGAGGATGTTGCGATCATGCGGGCTGTGCCAAATATGGCGATCTTTGAGCCATCGGGTCCAGAATATCATGCCGCTATGGTCAAGCTGGCATTAGAATGGGATGGGCCGGCTTATTTGCGGATGAAGCGTCCGGAAAAGGCACCCGAGGCATTCACGCCGCAGAGCCTAAAGATTGGCAAGGGCGTGGTTCGCCGCAATGGCACCGATGTCACGATCATCTCGGCTGGCCTGTGCGTATCGCAGGCACTTACCGCGGCGGATCATCTTGCCGGTGAGGGCGTATCTGCTAGTGTTGTTGATATGGCCTCGATCAAGCCGCTGGATAGTGAGCTTGTGTTAGAACGTGCGGCCACCACAGGGGCGATCGTCACAGCGGAAAATCACTCGATCATCGGTGGTCTGGGATCGGCCGTTGCAGAAACGCTGGTTGAGGGCGGTGTTGGCTTGCCGTTTGAGCGGGTTGGTGTCAAAGACCGTTTCTGTGAGGGCGGCACTACGCCTTATCTGATGAACAAATTTGGGTTGGACCATCTTGCCATTGCTGACGCTGTGCGCCGGGTCGTCGCAAAAAAGGGTTAGCGGGTCGGTGCCTAGTGTAAGTGAAGTCAAACGCTGGCTTGATGTTTTTTCCAGTGGTGGTGGCAAAGCGGATGGCGAATCGCTATTTGCCGGGGGTGCGATATGGCGGGATTATCTCGCATTTGGTTGGGATTTGCGCACCCATGAAGGCGCTCCAGCATTACACGCCGCGATCCCTGAAAAACCCTTTACCCTGCGCACCGATATTGAACAGATTTCTGCCGATGAATTTATCTTTGAATTTGACGGACCGCATGGTGCGTGCCGTGGGTTAATTGCCATTTCAGATGGCAAATGCACGCGGCTATTCACCTCGCTAGAGGATATGGGGACGCCGCAATCAGCCGCTGGCGATGCCCCGCAAATATTGATAATTGGCGGCGGGCAAAGCGGCTTGGCACTAGGTGCGCGCTTGGCGGATCAAGGTGTGCCCTATCTCATTGTCGAACAGAATAAGCGCATCGGTGATAATTGGCGTCATCGTTATGATTCGCTGGTTTTGCATGATCCCTCATGGGTCAATCACCTGCCGTTCAAACCATTTCCCGATGACTGGCCGGTCTATACGCCAAAGAATATGATGGGCGATTGGCTGGAGGATTATGCCAAGAGCCTCGATCTCAATGTTGCAGTAGATTGCCGCCTCACCGGTGCCCAGTTTGATGAAACGGTACAGAGCTGGCTAATCCGGCTAGAGCGGGCTGGGGCGAGAGAAGAGTTAACCGTGCCGCATATTGTTTTTGCGGTTGGCACATCCGGATTTGCGCATGTTCCCCAATTTGATGGCGCCAAAGATTTCGGCGGCGAACAAATGCATTCAAGCGCCTATGTCAGCGGCGCCGCATATAAGGGCAAGCATGTCACCATCGTTGGGGCGACCAATAGCGCCCATGACATCGCGGTTGATCTTGTGAAACATGGCGCCCGTCCCACTTTGATCCAGCGCAGTTCAACCCATGTGGTGCCGCACAAAGTCTATGTCGAGGATATTCTTGGCGCGACCTATTCGCGCTCGGGCCAGATCAGTCTGGAGAGAGCCGATTTCCTTAGCCTGTCTAACCCGATGCGGCGTCTGGAAGACAAGGCGCGGGCGCTGTTTGATCAGGTCCAGGACGAGTGGTCAGGCTTTTATGATCAATTGCGCACAACAGGCTTTGTGGTTGATTTCGCCGAGGATGGCACGGGCATTGTTGGCAAATACCGGCGCTCTGCGTCTGGCTATTACATCGATGTTGGTGGGTCACAGCAGGTGGTGGACGGCAAAATCGCGGTCAAGAGCGGTGTTGGTGTGGACCGTTTGGAACCGCGTCATGTGGTGCTAAGTGATAGTAGCCAGCTATCTGCCGATGCGGTTATTTACGCGACTGGCTTTGGCTCTATGGAGGCATGGGTCACGCGTCTCATTAATCAGGAAACAGCCGATAAGATTGGCCGTTGCTGGGGATATGGATCTGGTTATCGCGGTGATCCGGGGCCATGGGAAGGCGAGCTTCGTAACATGTGGAAGCCAACAGCCCAGCAAGGCCTCTGGTTCATGGGCGGCAATCTTGCACAGGTGCGGATCTATTCACATTATCTAGCGCTACAGCTACGCAAAGCAAGCGCGTAAAGCGTTTGATGCATGTCGATAAAATAAGAAAATGGTAGCCCGGAGAAGCTGTGTGCAGAATTATCCTAGATTTGATAGAAAAAGCAGTCAGTAGTGGAAAATAGCAGGGCCATTTTATTGCTGTCTAATTGCTAGTGTGAAAGCGCTAGTCTGCAAACTCTAACTCCCCATCGGCGATTTGCTGTGCCTCTATGCTCTCGAAAAGTGCTTTGAAATTACCCTCGCCGAAACCGTCATCACCCTTTCGCTGGATGAATTCAAAGAAGATTGGGCCAATCACCGTTCGGGAGAAGATCTGCAGCAGGATTTTTGTCTCGCCGCCATCCACCACGCCTTCGCCGTCGATTAGGATGCCATGGCTTTTCAGCTTCTCTAGCGGTTCTTGATGATTGATGACCCGGCGATGGCTGAGATCATAATATGTGTCTGGCGGTGGCTTCATGAAGCCGATCCCACGCGCTGCGATCTCGTCTACACTGTCATAGATATCATGCGCCCCGACAGCGATATGCTGAATTCCCTCGCCACGATATTTCTCGAGATAGGCGACAATCTGCCCAGTCTCGCCGCGGTCTTCGTTGATGGGTATGCGGATGCGTCCGCAGGGCGAGGTTAGCGCGCGTGAATAGAGGCCGGTGAACTTGCCTTGAATGTCGAAAAAGCGGATCTCTCGGAAATTGAACAGGTCACTATAGAAACGGAACCAGACATCCATGTTGCCGCGGAAGACGTTGTGGGTCAGATGATCCAGATAATGAAAGCCGACCCCGCCAGGGTAAGCTTTGTGAATCCAGCTAAACTCGGCATTGTAGGGGCTGTTGTCGCGATACTGGTCGATGAAATAGATAAGCGAGCCGCCGATGCCGTGGATCGCTGGGACATCCATGACCTTGCCGTTGCCGTCATAAGGAATTGCCCCTTTCGCGACTGCGTGATCGAAGGCGTGCTTCGCGTCGATTACGCGCCACCCCATCGAAGCCGCGCAGGGTCCATGCGCCTCAGCAAACTCCGCCGCGTGGCTGGCCGGGTCGGCATTGACCAGATAGGTGATGTCGCCCTGCTGCCATACCTCGATGGCTTTTTCACGGTGCGTCGCCACGTGGGTGTAGCCCATGCGCGAGAAAAGGTCACGAAGCACATCCGGGTCGGGATGCGCAAACTCGACAAATTCAAAGCCGTCTGTGCCGGCAGGGTTCTCGTCGCAAATCACGGCATGGGGGGCGTCATGTGGAAAGGGGCCCATGGCCTTACTCCTCTGGAATTGTTTGTGCTTTAATCATAGCGTGCATAAAGCAAAATTTTTGCGCAAAATATGCTTATTTAACTTCCAATAATGTGAAATTTGTGCATCAATTGAGATATGATTGACGAATTTGATCGCCGCCTTTTGAAGAGGCTGCAAATACAGGGTAATGCCACAAACGCCGATTTGGCCGAGGCCAGCGGCATGTCGATCTCGCAGGCGGGGCGGCGGCGTGTCAGGCTGGAGACAGAAGGTGTAATCGAGAGTTATCGGGCGCGCCTGTCGCAAGCTGCTCTGGGGCTGGAAATCCAGGCAATGATCGAGATATCTCTCAACCATCACTCACGTGATTCCGCGGACAATCTACATCGCTATCTCGCCAACAGATCTGAAATCGTGAATATCTGGAGCCTGACGGGAAGCGCCGATTATCTTTTGCAGGTGTTCTGCCGCAATCTTGCCGCGCTCAACAGACTGGTCCATGACGGATTGTTAACACAGCCAGCCATCAGTCATGTGGAGAGCAAGATCGTGATGGAACAGATCAAGGCAGGCACCGCGCTGCCACTCGAGCCAAGCTAAGCCTTCAGGATCTCCAATCTGCATTAAACTCAACAAAACCATCCTTCACTATTTCTACTCATTCATCACCGCCGTTGGTCCGAGCCGCAAGCCCCGCCAACACACGCCCCACCCCGTCGATCAAATTCGATCCAGATTTCACAAACAGCCCCAGTAACCCCGATCGAATGTCGGGTGAGATGTGGGGTTGGATTGGTAAGACAAAAAGTGATCCACGTCCGATTTTACCGTGGATCGCTTACGATCATAAATAGCTGATTTAATTGATTAAAAAAATGGTAAATGGTGCCCAGGAGAAGACTCGAACTTCCACGACCTTGCGGCCACTGGCACCTGAAGCCAGCGCGTCTACCAATTCCGCCACCTGGGCACTTTATCAAAGCGTAGGATTGCTTTGGGGGTGTGCGAGCGAGAGAATAGCCACAACGCTCTGCTTGTCAACCACTGGAATGTGAAAGAGCAGGGCGCTATGCGGTGATCTAGCGCGTCTATTCCCACTAGACGAATTAGGGGGCTTGCCGCTATTAAAGGGGCTTGTCATTTTGAGCGCGGTTTGGATCGCAAACCAAGGCGCCGAGCAGGCATGAATGCAAAAGGATTGGGACTAATGCAAAAGACAGTTGCGGTTATTGGTGGATCAGGTTTCCTAGGACGGGCGATCATTGAGTTATTGGCGCGTGACGGTATGCGGGTGATTGCGCTCTGCCGGAATGCAGAGCGGGCAAAATACCTCAAGCCGATGGGCCGCGTGGGCCAGATTAGCGTTGTTGCCGGTAATGCGCTGGATGACGAAACACTGGAATCTGTGATTGCGCCTGCCGATGCCGTGGTCAATCTGGTTGGTATTCTGGCCGAAACTGGCAAACAGAAATTTAGTGCATTGCAGGCTGAACTGCCCGGCCGCATTGGTGCGCTGGCGGCCAAGCACAAGCTGGACGCGGTGGTGCATCTCTCGGCAATTGGCGCTGATGCTGGATCTAACAGTCATTATGCACGCTCCAAGGGTGAGGGCGAGGCTAATCTGCTGGCGGCCTTTGGTGATGCCGTGATCCTGCGCCCGTCAATTATTTTTGGCCCACGTGATAATTTCTTTAACCGGTTTGCTGGTATGGCTGTGCTGGCACCGGCCCTGCCTTTGCCGGGCGGCGGTCGCATGTTGATGCAACCTGTTTATGTCGGTGATGTGGCCGAGGCAGTGGTGGCGAGCTTGGTCCCGTGCCCAGCCAAGAAAAAGCTCGGCGGCCGTGTGTTTGAACTTGGCGGTCCCGATGTTCTTAGTTTCCGCCGGCTAATGGAAATGACGTTGGCCAACATCAAGCGCAAACGCGCTTTGGTGCCGGTCCCGCTTAGTGTTATGTCTTTTGGCGCTGTGTTCGCTGGCCTATTGCCAAATCCGCCGGTGACTGTGGATCAGGTGCGGCTATTGGCGATGGATAATGTCGTCAGCCAAGATGCCGCCGGATTATCGGATCTGGGTATTGTTGCAACACCGGTCGAGACAATCCTGCCAAGTTATCTGGGGCGCTTTCGCCCGGGTGGACAATTTTCGCGCTAAGCCCATTTATATAAATTTCGGACTAGATAAGGCCGATCTGTAGGGCCGCAAGGATGGCGATTGCCAAGGCGATGCGGTAGCCGACGAAAATCGTGAAATTCGCGCGGGCTAGCCATGCCATCATCAACCGGATGGCGAGCAAGGCAAAGCCGCATGACAATATCGCCACGATCAATGCGTCACCGCCAAGGGCGCCGTCACCTGTTTCGATAATGTCGAGGGTTTTTAATAGCCCCGCTCCAGCAATGGCTGGGATTGATAATAACAGAGAGAATCGGGCGGCGCTGGTTCGGTCGAATCCAAGAAAACGCGCTGCGGTCATGGTAACGCCAGAGCGTGATGCCCCCGGAATCAATGCAAATATCTGCGCGATGCCGATAAATAAAGCCGCCACCCAGCGCATCTCGGCGATCTTGTCTAATTGATGATCTCTGCGATCCGCCAGCCATAAAGCCAATGCAAAGATCAGATTAGCAATTGCCAATAAATGTAGGTTTAACAGCCATTTCGGGTCAAATTCATTGACTATGAATCCGGCAATGACAACCGGTATGGTGGCGATCGCCAAGAGCCAGATTAAGCGGAATGAGTGCGGATCGGTTTTGCCAAAGGTGAATAGGCTATGGGTCATCGCGGCCAGATCACGGCGCAGATAGAAAACAACCGCCAGCAAGGTGCCAACATGCGCCGCAACATCGATCGCACGCCCCTGATAGGGCTGGTCAGTAATCACCGGAATAAGAACCAGATGACCGGATGATGATACCGGCAAAAACTCGGTCAAGCCTTGGATCACGGCGACAAGAATTAATAGATATAATGGCATGAATGCGGCTCGCCTCTGGCAACATATGGTCTAATCACCTGTTATCAATACAGATATCCGTGGCAATAATACAGATAATGTTGAAGGGTAGGGTTTTCTCTCTCATCGTTTAATTAGTACCATATCGGACTTATTTATCAGATTCAGGCTTGCGAAATACTGCAAAACACCCTCTTGGCTTGCATGGATCGCAATAATAGGGTAGCATTTATTACCTTTCATTGAGGCGCGCACCATAATGCGCCGCCACGGCTAATTAAAGCCAGTTAGATCAACCAGATTAACCAGATTAACCAGATCAAGGAGTATGGCAATGTCGTCAAAGATGCTGCAGTTTATCGACACTAAGAAAGTCATGCCGGAAAAGCGTGCTGCCGATAACCGGGTTACGGATTTTGGTGAAATCTATGATGATTTCAACGAAGCGGATGCGGAAACCCAAGCCTCGCGTTGTTCGCAGTGTGGTGTGCCATTCTGTCAAACCAATTGCCCTCTGCATAATAACATCCCGGATTGGCTGATGCTAACCGCTGAAGGCCGGATGGAAGAGGCGTATCGGCTATCGTCACAGACCAATAATATGCCAGAGATTTGTGGACGGATTTGTCCGCAGGACCGGCTTTGTGAAGGTAGCTGTGTGATCGAAAAAGGCTTTGAATCGGTCACGATTGGCGCTGTTGAAAAGCATATCACCGAAACCGCCTTTGATAATGGCTGGGTAAAGCCCGCCGCGCCAAAGCATGAATTGGCGCAATCAGTTGGCATCATCGGGGCTGGACCGGCCGGTCTCGCCGCCGCCGAAATGCTACGCCAGCGTGGTTATCAGGTGACAGTTTATGACCGGTATGACCGTGTTGGTGGATTGCTGATCTATGGAATCCCCGGCTTTAAGCTGGAGAAATATGTGGTTGAGCGTCGGCACAAGCTATTGGTTGAGGGCGGCGTTACCTTCCGCCTCAATTGTGCGATTGGCACCGATATCACGTTTGACGAATTGCGCGCCACGCATGACGCCGTATTGATTGCGACTGGTGTTTACAAAGCGCGTGATATTGCGGCACCGGGTAGTGGGCTGGACGGTATTGTGCCAGCGCTCGATTACCTCACAGCAAGCAACCGCAAGAGCCTTGGTGATGATGTGCCTGCCTATGATGGCGGCGCGCTAAATGCCGAGGGCAAAGATGTGGTGGTTATTGGTGGTGGTGACACCGCGATGGATTGTGTGCGCACCGCCATTCGCCAAAAGGCCAAATCAGTGAGCTGTCTATACCGCCGTGACCGCGCCAATATGCCGGGGTCCCAGCGTGAAGTACAGAATGCCGAAGAAGAGGGCGTTGCGTTCAAATGGCTGTCTGCACCGCAGGCGTTCTTGGGTGATGATCATGTGACCGCTGTACAGGCACAGAAAATTCACCTTGGCCAGCCTGATGCGACCGGCCGCCAAGTGCCGCAAATCATCGATGGTTCATCGCATGATCTGCCAGCCGATATGGTGATCAAGGCGCTTGGTTTTGACCCTGAAGATATTCCGACAATGTTTGGCGCGCCTGAACTTGAAGTGTCAAAATGGGGAACGATCTCGATCGATTGGCGCAGCATGATGACGTCGCTTCCGGGCGTGTTTGCGGCTGGCGATATTGTTCGCGGTGCGTCGCTAGTGGTGTGGGGCGTTAGAGACGGACGCGATGCCGCCACCCAGATTGATCAGTGGATAATGGCGCAGGCTCCGGCCGCCGCCAGCGCGTAAACAAACAGCGCTTAATCCGAACTTATTTGAGGATAGATGTGATGACAAATAGAGAAACATTCGACGAAAAAGCTTACCTAGCCCGCCGTGCAAAGAACGAAGCTTTGCTTGGTGATGCCGGTGTTTACGCCCCTGAGATGGAGCATGATGCGTGTGGTGTTGGTTTTGTTGCGGCGCGTGATGGCAAGGCAAATCGGGCGGTTGTTGTATCGGCGATTGAGGCATTGCAGGCCATTTGGCACCGCGGTGCGGTTGATGCCGATGGCAAGACCGGTGACGGTGCTGGTATTCATATCGAGATTCCGCGTGACTTCTTTATCGAGCATATTGCCCGCACTGGCCATGATGATAATGGTGGCCGTCTAGCGGTTGGCATGGTGTTTCTGCCGCGCACTGATCTAGACGCGCAGGAGCGTTGTCGTTGTATTGTTGAGCGGGAAATTCTGGCCGACGGTCATTTCATCTATGGATGGCGCCAGGTGCCAGTGGATATCGATGCGCTTGGTGACAAGGCCAATGCAACGCGCCCTGAAATTGAACAGATCATGTTCTCGATGCCAGCCGATATGGATGAGGCCGAGGCCGAGCGTCATCTCTATGTTGTGCGCCGCCGGATTGAGCGGGCAGTGACTGCCGAGCAGATTTCTGATTTCTATGTCTGTTCACTCTCTAGCCGTTCGATCATTTATAAAGGCATGTTCCTTGCCGAGCAGGTTACAGCCTTTTTCCCGGATCTGCTTGATGAGCGCTTTGTGTCATCCTTTGCGATTTACCACCAGCGCTATTCAACCAACACCATGCCAACATGGAAACTAGCCCAGCCGTTTCGTGTGTTGGCCCATAATGGTGAGATCAACACCATTCGCGGCAACCAGAATTGGATGACCTGCCATGAGGACCGGATGGCAAGTGATGTGTTTGGTGACTCGATTGAGGATCTAAAGCCAGTTATTGCCAAGGGTAGCTCTGACTCGGCCGCATTGGATGCGGTGTTTGAATTGATCGGCCATGCGGGCCGCGATTTGCCGATGGTCAAGACAATGATGATCCCAGAGGCCGTTGACGTTAGCGGTGATAGCGATCTGGCCAAGCTCTATGCCTATTGTAATTCGGTCATGGAGCCGTGGGACGGCCCTGCCGCGATTGCTGCCTATGCGAATAACTGGGTGATTGCCGGTCTTGATCGTAATGGTCTGCGTCCGATGCGTTATGTCGTGACCAAGGACGGCCTTGTTATTGCCGGTTCGGAAACAGGCATGGTTGTGGTTCCAGATGAAAAGATCATCGAGCGCGGCGCCCTTGGCCCGGGCCAGATGATCGGTATTGATTTGGCCAAAGGTGTTCTGCTCAAGGATGACGAGCTAAAGGCCGAAATGACCTCACGCCGTGAATGGGGTGATTGGGTTGGCCGCGCCCAGCAAATGGAAGAATTGCTCGCCAAAACCACCGGCAAGAGCCCAGCGCGGGTGCCAGTGATGGAAGCCCGCCGCCGCCAGATGATGGCTGGTTGGACGATGGAAGATATGGAACTCGTTCTGCAACCAATGGCCCAGACTGGTAAAGAGGCGATCGGGTCGATGGGTGATGATACACCGCTGGCGGTTCTCTCTAACCGCTATCGTGGTTTGCATCATTTCTTCCGGCAGAATTTCTCGCAGGTGACAAACCCGCCGATCGATAGTTTGCGCGAACGCCATGTGATGACCCTACGGACGCGCCTTGGCAATCTTGGCAATGTTCTGGATGAAGCACCGGAGCAGTGCGATCATTTGTTGCTACATTCACCAGTGCTGACAGTGCCGGAATGGGATGCGCTATTGACGTATCTCGGTGACAAGGCCGTAATGATTGATTGTACGTTCGATGTTGAGGGTGATGATGATAATTTCACCCGCGCAATGGAGCGGATCGCGGCCGAGGCTGAGGAAGCTGTTCGTTCTGGTTGTGAGCATGTCATGCTTAGCGATCGCAATGTGTCGGAAACACGTATTCCTATCCCGATGATTTTGGCGACTGGCGCGGTGCATTCGCATCTTGTGCGCCAGCAATTACGGACATTTGCATCGGTCAATGTGGCCAGTGGTGAATGTCTCGATGTGCATCATTTCGCCGTGCTAATCGGTGTCGGTGCAACCACGGTAAATGCCTATATTGCCGAGGAAGCCATCGCCGAACGCCATGAAGCTGGCCTGTTGCCAAAGCTTGGTTTGGTTGATGCGGTTGCGAATTACCGCAAGTCGGTAGAAGACGGCTTGCTAAAGATCATGTCAAAGATGGGCATTTCGGTTATCGCGTCATATCGTGGTGGTTATAATTTTGAGTCACTCGGGCTATCACGCTCGCTGGTGGCACAATATTTCCCACCGATGAGCTCGCGCGTGTCTGGTCTTGGTCTAATCGGTATCGAGTCACGGATCAGAGCAATGCACCGTGATGCCTATGCGAATGAGGATGTGTATTTGCCGGTTGGTGGATTTTTCCGCTTCCGCAAATCAGGCGAGCGTCATGCCTTTGATGGCCAGCTAATCCACGCCATGCAGCATGCATGTGACACCGGATCCTATGATAGCTGGAAGAAATATTCATCCATGGTATCAGAGCAAGGCCCGGTTAACTTGCGCGATCTGTTGGCGTTCAAACAGACCAGCACAGCGATTGATATTGATAGCGTGGAATCAATCACAAACATCCGCAAGCGGTTGGTCTCGCCGGGTATCTCGCTTGGTGCTCTTAGCCCAGAAGCGCATGAAACCCTGTCGATTGCGATGAACCGCATTGGCGCGAAGTCTGACTCTGGTGAGGGCGGCGAGGATCCAGCACGGTTCCATCTGCGCGAGAATGGCGACAATCCGTCAAGCGCGATTAAACAGATCGCCTCTGGCCGGTTTGGTGTTACCGCGGAATATCTGAATAATTGTAAAGAGATCGAGATCAAGGTGGCCCAAGGTGCAAAGCCGGGTGAGGGTGGCCAGCTGCCGGGTATTAAGGTTGATAGCCTGATTGCCCGCCTTCGCCACTCAACACCGGGGGTAACGCTTATTTCACCGCCGCCGCATCACGATATCTATTCAATCGAGGATCTGGCCCAGCTTATCTATGATCTGAAGCAGATCAATCCAGAGGCCAAAGTGTGCGTTAAATTGGTAGCGTCGACCGGTATTGGTACGATTGCCGCTGGTGTGGCCAAGGCCAAAGCCGATACGATTTTGGTATCTGGTCACGGTGGTGGTACTGGCGCGAGCCCACAATCATCAATCAAATATGCGGGTATGCCGTGGGAGATGGGCCTGTCTGAGGTTCATCAGGTTCTCTCGATGAATGACCTTCGTGACAAGGTTGTGTTGCGGACCGATGGCGGCTTGAAAACGGGCCGTGACGTGGTCATGGCGGCGATGCTTGGCGCGGATGAATATGGCATTGGTACATCTTCATTGATTGCCATGGGCTGTATTATGGTTCGCCAATGTCACTCGAACACCTGCCCTGTCGGTGTATGTACCCAGCGTGACGATCTGCGGGCAAAGTTTGAAGGCACGCCGGAAAAAGTTGTCCAGCTATTCACCCATCTAGCCGAAGAAGTTCGCGAGATCCTAGCTGGCCTTGGCTTTAATAGTCTGGAAGAGGTCATTGGTAGAACTGATCTGCTGACACAGGTTAGCCGCGGTGATGCCGCCCTTGATGATCTGGATCTTAACCCGATCCTCGTTCGGGCAGACACCAAGCCTAGCGCCATTAGCCCGCGTGAGCGGCCACGTACCGAAGTTCCAGATACATTGGATGCGTTGATGGTAACTGATGCCAGCAACTCGTTGGAAACTGGTGCGAAGATGCAGCTATCCTACAATGTCGAGAATACCCAGCGTGCCATCGGCACACGGCTATCGTCACATATTGTACGTCGCTTTGGCATGACCGGTTTGGCCGAGGGGCATATTGCCGTTCGTCTGCGTGGTTCCGCTGGCCAGTCAATGGGCGCGTTTGCGACCCAAGGATTGCGCCTCGATGTGATTGGTGACGCGAATGATTATGTCGGCAAGGGATTGTCCGGCGGAATGATCGTTGTGCGCCCATCGGCGATGGTGGATTTTGTTGCGAGTGAAAACACCATTATCGGCAATACGGTCCTGTATGGTGCCACCTCTGGCAAGCTATTTGCCGCGGGCAAGGCGGGCGAGCGTTTGTGTGTTCGTAACTCTGGTGCAACTGCGGTTGTCGAGGGTGCCGGCACGAATGCTTGTGAGTATATGACTGGTGGACGCGTGGTTATCCTCGGCGAGGTTGGTAACAACTTTGGCGCTGGTATGACCGGCGGCATGGCCTTTGTGTATGACGAAGCGGGGACTTTTGCTGATCGGGTTAACCCAGACAGCTTGGAATTATACCGCATCGGTAATGCCCATTGGGAAGCCGAACTAAAGGCCCTCATCGAAGAGCATGCCAAGACGACTGAGTCTGCATTGGCTCTGCGCTTGCTCAATGAATGGGATACGGCTGTTGGTAAATTCTGGCAGGTGGTGCCAAGCGAAATCGTCTCGATGCTAGAGGTCCCGGTTGATGCCAATGCACCATTGAGCGCCGACCAAACAGCCTAGCAAACCGGCAATGCTTGTCAGATGGTTTTGAATTGGGTAATGCATAGCAATGATGCAGATATCCATTCAAAATCATGAAGACTTGCCAGCCGTTGATCGGTTGATGGCGGCGGCATTCGGGGCCAAACGGTTCGAGCGTTCTGTATGGATGTTGCGGCCGGGTGAGCCTGTGCCTGAGTTATGCCTGATGATGAAAGATCGCGGCGAAATGGTCGGCTCACTCCGCTTTTGGCAAGTGCGCCTTGGTGACAAACCTATTTTGCTATTGGGGCCGCTTGCGGTTCAACCCTCATCGCGTGGTCTTGGCTATGGTAGCTCGCTGGTTACCGAAGGGCTAAAACGGGCCCGCGAAGATGGCCGCTGGGATCTGGTTCTGGTGTCGGGCGAAGTTGAATATTATCCAAAATTTGGGTTTGTTCCCGCCGCGCCTTATAATCTGCAATGGCCCGGTTTCATCGAACAGGAACGCCTGCAATTCTATGAATTAACGCCGGGTGCATTGGGTGATCTGCCTTCCACAGCCCTAGCCGTAGCGCCGTTTTAAGGCCCGCAAGCACCGGCTTTATGCCGAAGCCTTTGACCGAGGCGCGCTGGGCCTGTATCATATCGGTCTTATCAGGATTTTATCTGGAAATTCATGCGCGTTCTCCATCATCATCCCCTATTTGCATCGGCACGTTTGGTTCGGTTGGTACTGGCCGAGCGCGGGTTGTTGTTTCTGCCAAAGCAGGAATCCCCGTGGGAGCGTAGCGAGGATTTTCTT